>NZ_JH165061.1:1119740-1129017 GCF_000227315.1 Peptoniphilus indolicus ATCC 29427
TTAAGAATTTAATTTGTTAAGGAGTAAATATGTTTGCGATAGTTAATGTAGATGAAAATTGGGGAATAGGTGCCGACAATGATATGTTGGTGCATTTAAAAAGTGACTTAGAATTTTTTAAAGAAACTACTATGGGTAAATTGATTTTAATGGGAAGAAAGACTTACGAAACACTTCCAGATAAAAAGCCACTACCTGGCAGAAGAAATGTAATTTTGACAAGAAGTGATATAAATCCAGAAGGATACGAAGTGATACACAGTCCTGAAAAAGCTATGGAGATATATTCTGAAATGAATCCTGATGATTTTGCAATCATTGGTGGAGCTGAAGTGTATAAAATGTTTTTGCCTTATTGTGAGAAGGCGATTATAACTAAAACTCACACTGCATTTGAACGTGTAGAAAAATATTTTCCAAATTTAGATGAATATGAAGATTGGGAAATTGAATCAGAAGGGGAAACTGTTGAAGATCCACAAATTGATTATCATATAGTTGTCTATAAAAACAATAATGTGAAAAAATGGGACGGAGTAAAATTCTAATATAAAAGTAAAATCAACCCTTGTGTTTGGGTTGATTTTTAATATCCAAAATTATGTACAAGATTTAAAATTATAAATGAAAGGCTAAGTCCAAAAATAGGTAACATTATAGCTAATATAAAACGCAACAAAAGTGAAACAAAACTTATTTTTAGATACAAATTTCTATTTGAGTCTTCGCTTGAAAAAATGTAATAGATAAATCCAAACAATGGAAACATAAAGCATAGAAACATTAGAATTATCTTTTGCATGACAGTCTCCTTTTAGGAAAGTTTAACACAGTGTATACAGTCTGAGCAATGTTTTAATCTAATATTAATCTAATTAATGGATAACAAATTATAACGTTTAAAAATTTATATATAATTTAAAATATAGTTTTAAAATATAAAATTGCAAGAATAAAAAGATAAATTCTATTTGATAAAATAAATCTGAAAAGTATATAATAAAAGAAAACACCTCAAGATTTTGTCTTGGGTAATATTTTTTTTCATATTGGCATTGGGTATGCCAATTTTTTTGTTTTTTATGGAAAATTTATTATAGTGGAGGAACAAGATGGAAAATTTTGGGAAGATGACGTTTAACAAGGCGCGTATGAAAGAAAGACTACCTCATTCAGTTTATATTAAGTGGAAAGAAGTAGTTAGAAATAATCTTGAGTTAGATCGTGATACAGCAGATGCCATAGCTCATGCTATGAAAGAATGGGCAATTGAAAATAATGCAACACATTATTCACATTGGTTTTTTCCATTAAATGGTCTTACTGCTAAAAAAATGGAGGCTTTTATAGATAGAACTGACAATGAACCTCTTATGCGTTTTTCAGGAAAAGAATTGATAAAAGGGGAGCCAGATGCTTCATCTTTTCCAAGTGGAGGTATAAGGTCTACATTTGAAGCGAGAGGATATACTTATTGGGATGTTACTGCAAACTCTTTTATTATAGATAATGTGTTGTATATTCCAACAGTTTTTGTTGCTTTTACAGGTGAAAAATTAGATACTAGAGCACCTCTATTGTCTTCAACAAATAGGTTGTCAAAAATTGGCTCTGACATAATGAATATTTTAGAGAAAAAGCATACTTACAGAATGAGAGTTAAGGTTGGACTCGAACAAGAATTTTTCTTAATTGATAGAGATTTATATAATAAGAGAATTGATTTGGCATGTACTGGGAGAACTCTTTTCGGTGCAAGACCACCTAAGGCACAAGAGCTTGAAGACCATTATTTTGGTATAATACCTGAAAGAGTTGAAAAATTTTATCGTGAAGTAGATGAGAAACTTTGGAGTTTGGGAATTTACGCTAAGACTGAGCACAACGAAGTTGCTCCGGGACAATTTGAAGTTGCAATTCTTTTTGAAAATGTAAATATAGCTGTTGATGACAATCAACTTTGTATGGATATTTTAAAGTCGGTTGCAAAAAAACACAATATGGTTTGTCTACTACATGAAAAGCCATTTAAGGGAGTAAACGGAAGTGGTAAGCATAATAACTACTCAATAGCTACTAATTATGGATTAAATTGTTTTGACCCAGGGGACAATCCTGAAGAAAATTTACCGTTCTTAGTTTTTGTAAGTGCCCTCATAGAAGTTGTGCACAGAAATCAAACACTTCTTAGAATAGCTTCATCAAATGTATCAAATGACCATAGATTAGGAGGGAATGAAGCCCCACCTGCAATAGTTTCTATGTTTTTAGGTACAGATTTAGAAGATGTATTTAGAAAAATAAGTGATACTAATTACAAGCCAAAGACTAAATTTGAACCTATGAGAATTGAAACTCTAGGGGAAGTTCCAAGTGATAAAGCAGATAGAAACAGAACTGCTTCTGTTGCATTTACTGGAAATAAATTTGAATTTAGGATGCTTGGCAGTTCTAAATCAGCAGCTGAGTTAAATATTGTAATAAACACTGCAATGTCTGATGCTCTTGAAAGAATGTATGAAGAGTTAAAGAATGCTGTTGACATAAAAGAAACGGTGTATAATATTGTAAGAGATAGAATGGAAAAATATAGTGGAGTAATTTATGATAAAGACAATTACTCTGAAGAGTGGGTTCAAGAAGCTAACAGAAGAGGTCTTAAAAATCATAAGACTTTATTTGATGCTTTAAAGGCGGTTAAAGATGAAAACTGCTATGAAATATTCTACAAGCAAGATATTTTTTCAAAAGTTGAGTTAGAGGCTATTTACAAGATAGCTTATGAAGAAATAAAACAAGTTCATCTATTAGAGCTTAGAACAATGCAAGAAGTAATTCAAAAACAAATTATTCCGGTTGCGATGAAACAAGCCGTTGCATATGGGAAGTATTTAGATACAATAGAAAATCCTGTTGTAAGAGCTGAACTTGAATTATTCAATGACTCAATAACTGAACTTTATAATTTAAGAGAAGAAATGGTTGAATTACACGATAGGCTTGAAACCGATGAAGATATTTTTAAGTCTACCGAGGAATTACAAAAAAATGCTACAATGTTATTAGAAAAAGTTAGAAATATAATTGATGAATTGGAACTTAGAATTTCAGAAAAGATTAATTATATACCAACTTATAGGGAAATGTTTAATTCATTAGTTTAGGAGGAATTAATGTCAAAGTTTATATTCGTAACAGGAGGAGTTGTATCTGGAATAGGAAAGGGAATATCTGCAGCAAGTATAGGTCGCCTTTTAAAAGAAAGAGGACTGAGCGTGTTTATGCAAAAATTTGACCCTTATATAAATATTGATCCGGGAACAATGAGTCCTTATCAACATGGAGAAGTGTTTGTAACTAAAGATGGAGCGGAAACTGATTTAGATTTAGGACACTATGAAAGATTTATTGATGAAGAGTTGACTAAGAGAGCGTCTATAACAACAGGTAAAGTTTATTCAAAAGTTATTGAAAAAGAAAGAAGAGGAGATTATAACGGTTCAACAGTACAAGTTATACCTCACATAACTGATGAAATAAAAAATGCTGTGTATAAAGCAGCTAAAGAATCTCAAGCAGATGTAGTAATCACTGAAATTGGTGGTACTGTTGGAGATATAGAGTCTCTACCTTTTTTAGAAGCAATAAGACAAATTCACGCTGAAAGCAAACCTGAAGATGTACTTTTTGTACACACTGTATTAGTTCCTACTATACCCGGTTCTGATGAATTGAAGACTAAGCCGACACAACATTCATATAAGGTGTTGATGAGCTATGGAATAAAAGCTGATATCATAGTAGTTAGAAGTGGAGTGGAAATCACAGAACAAGTAAAAGAAAAGATTTCTCTATTCTGCGATGTGCCAAAGGAAGCAATAGTTGAGTCAAAGACAGTAGATTTAATTTATGAAGTTCCAATGGTATTTCATGAACAAGGAATTGACAATTATATTATAGAAAAACTTGAAATAGAACCTGAAGAATCAAAACACCAATGGAAAGAAATGGTTGAAAGATTTAAAAAAGCAAGTGAAGAAGTTAAGATTGCTTTAGTTGGTAAATATGTAGATTTACATGATGCATATCTATCAGTAACTCAAGCTCTTATAGATGCAGGATATGAAAATGGAGCAAAAGTTTGTATAAAATGGGTTAATGCAGAAAATCTTGAAAAAGAAAATATTGAAGAAGTATTTTCAGATATAGATGGCATTATTGTACCAGGAGGGTTTGGAAGTAGGGGAACTGAAGGGATGATATTGACTTCAAAATATGCAAGAGAGCATAATGTACCTTATTTTGGGATTTGCTATGGTATGCAAATAGTTCTCATAGATGTTGCAAGAAACAAACTTGGACTAAAAGGAGCTAATTCATCTGAAATAGACCCGGATACAAATTATCCTATTATAGATTTGTTAGAAAATCAAAAGACTGTCGAAAACATTGGAGGGACTTTGAGACTTGGAGATTATGATTGTACAGTTGAAGAAGGCACTCTAGCTAGAGCGCTTTATCAAAGTGAACACATAGTTGAAAGACACAGACATAGATATGAATTTAACAACTCATTTAGAGGAGAGATAAGACGCGCCGGAGTTGTATTCTCAGGAATAAATGAAGATTTAGATTTGGTGGAAATCATAGAAATACCGGAAAATAAATTTTTTATAGCATGTCAATTCCATCCGGAATTTAAGTCAAGACCTAATAGGGTTCATCCACTATTTAATGGATTTATAAAAGCTTGCTTAAAGTGAGAAAATAAATTTTATGGCTGAATTTTGGGATGTATATAGTAAATCCGGCAAAAGAAAAAATAGAGTCATAAAACGTGGGGACAAGATGCTAAATGGAGAATATCACTTAGTCTCTGAAGGTTGGATTAGGGTTGATGAAGACCATTATTTGATTCAAAAGAGGAGTAAAAATAAAAAACTTTTTGGGGATATGTGGTATTGTTCTGTTGGCGGTTCAGTTCTTGCAGGAGAAGAGCCCAAGGAAGGGCTTATAAGAGAAGCAAGGGAAGAAATAGGTATTGATATTTCAGATGCTAGGATAAGATTGAAGAGAATTATTGTAGAGAGTTTTGGAATATTTTATATCTATTTGATAGATAAGAAGATAAAATTGGAAGATTTAGTTTTACAAGAAGATGAAGTTTCTGAAGTTAAGATTGTAACTTTGGAAGAAATCTTTGAATTGATAGAAAATGGGGATATGATAAAGTTAGATTATTATGAAAAGTTTTTCGATTCGGTAAAGAAGATTCCAATTAGTTTAGATAATTGACACATAGGAGGAAAAATGAAATTATACAATACTTTATCCAGAAGTCTGGAAGAATTTCATCCTGTAGTAGAGGGTGAAGTTAGGATGTACAATTGTGGACCTACTGTCTACAACTATATCCACGTTGGGAACGCAAGACCTCTTTGTGTTTTTGATACTTTGAGAAGATATTTCATATATAAGGGAAATGATGTTAAGTTTGTAGTTAATTTTACAGATATAGATGACAAACTTATAAATAAGGCTAACCAAGAAGATACAACTGTAAAAGAAGTTGCTGAAAGATTTATAAAAGAATTTAAAACAGATGCAAATGGATTACATCTTTATGATTACAATACAATGAATCCAAGAGCTACTGAACACATCCAAGAGATAATAGACTTTATAGCAGGTTTAGTTGAAAAGGGAGCTGCTTATGAATCTGACGGAGATGTATACTTTAAAGTTGAATCTTTTACTGAATATGGAAAGTTATCTCACAAAAAATTAGAGGATTTAATAAGTGGGGCAAGAGTTGATATTTCATCACTAAAAGAAAATCCGGCAGACTTTGCACTTTGGAAGAAAAAGAAAGAGGGAGAACCATATTGGGAATCTCCATGGTCCGAGGGAAGACCTGGCTGGCATATTGAGTGTTCTGTAATGGCAAAATCTCTGCTTGGAGATACAATAGATATCCATTCAGGGGGAGAAGATTTACAATTCCCACACCATGAAAATGAAATAGCGCAATCAGAAACACTAAACGAAAAACCTTTTGCAAATTATTGGCTTCACAATGGAATGATTACAGTGGATAATGAAAAAATGAGTAAGTCTAAGGGGAATTTCTTCACAGTTAGAGAAGTTGCCGAGGAGTTTGATTTAGAAGTATTGAGATTTTTCTTATTGTCAAGCCACTACAGAAGTCCAATTAACTTTTCAAGAGATGTAATGGTTCAAACTAAGAATTCTCTTGAGAGAATCTATAACGGAAGAGATAAATTAGTTGATTTACTTGAAGTTACAAAAGAAGTTGAGCTTTCTGATAAAGATAGGGAATTTTTAAATTCAATTGAAGAAGAGGTTAAATTCTTTGAGACTTCAATGGAAAATGATATAAACACAGCAGATGCAATAACAGCAGTGTTTAACATAGTTAAAAAAATCAACACGGGACTTAATGAAAACTCAAATAAAAAAATAGTTTCATCAACATTTGATACACTTTTAAAACTTACAAAAGTTCTTGGTATTTTAGAGATGAGCCAAGAGACAGATATAGAAGTTGAAAGACTTATTGAAGAACGTGTCCAAGCGAGAAAGAATAAAGATTTCAACAGAGCGGATGAAATAAGACAAGAACTTCTTGATATGGGAGTAGTAATAGAAGATACAAGAGCGGGAACGAAATGGAAAAGAGCTTAAAGTTTTTAAAAATTTCAAAAGGATATGATGAGAGTTCTATTAGGGAACTCTCTCCTCTTGCTCTAGCTTTTTTAGGCGATTCAGTTTATGAATTGTTGGTTAGAACTACCATTTTAAATAAAAATAAAAATCCAAAAAATTACACATAGAGACAATCAATTATGTAAAGGCATCTAGTCAGTCAGATTCTATAGAAAATATTTTAGATAATTTAACAGAAGAAGAGTTGAGTGTCTTTAAAAGAGGCAGAAATGCTAAATCGCATACAGTACCAAAAAATCAAAGTGTTTCTGACTATAGAAATGCCACGGGGTTAGAATGTCTATTTGGATATTTGTACTTATTGGATAAGTCGGATAGAATACTTGAGTTGTTTGAAATGATTACAGAAAGTAGGGGTAGAATATGAAAGTCGAGATTATAGCTCACACTCCAAATCCGGAGGAGTTGATAGCAAAATCAGCAAAATTATGCTATTCAAAAGTAGGAGTGGAAGAAATATCTGAAAATATGACAAAAGAAGATGCTCAGAAATTTTTGAAAATGTTGATGAGTTTTTCTCACGCATCACCTATTGAGCATGCAAGTTTTACTTTTGCAGTTGAAGGAGTTTCAAGAACTTTGACTCATCAATTAGTAAGACACAGAATTGCATCTTTCTCACAACAATCGCAAAGATACGTTAGGCTTGATGAATTTAACTATATTATCCCACCTGAAATTGAAAAAAATGAAGAAGCTAAGAAGATTTTTATAGATGCAATGGAAAATTCAAAAGAAGCTTATAAAAAGATAACAGAAATTTTGATTGCTGATAAAGAGGGAGAAGGCAACAAGAGTGCCATAGAAAAAGCTTCAATAGAAGATGCGAGATATGTATTTCCAAATGCTTGTGAAACTAAGATTGTATTTACGATGAATGCAAGGACTCTTTTAAACTTCTTTGAACTAAGATGCTGTAATAGAGCTCAATGGGAAATTCGTCAATTGGCAACTGAAATGCTTAGAAAGTGTAAAGAAATAGCACCGACACTATTTAGTTTAGCTGGACCAAGTTGTGTTTCAGGAAGCTGTCAAGAGGGAGCTATGTCATGTGGAAAAGCTAAAGAAGTTAGAGAGTTTTACAGAAGTCTATAAATTTTGGCTCGATAGGAGAAATTATGAAGTATATATATGGAAGAAACCCTGTAATTGAAATGCTAAAAGCTGAGAAAGTAGACAAGCTATATATTCAACAAGGCAATAGAGAAGGCTCTATCAAAAAAATATTTGGAATGGCTAAGTCAGCCGGAGTATTGATAACAGAAGTTAACAAGAATAAATTAGATGAATATGCAAATGGCTCAAACCACCAAGGAGTTGTTGCTTTGGTATCAGACTTTGAATATTCAAGCATTGAAGAAATTCAAAATTTGGGAATAGAAAAGATTTTGATATTGGATAAGATAGAAGACCCACACAATTTTGGTGCTATAGCAAGAAGTGCAGAAGCTTTTGGTTTTAATGGAATTGTAATTCCAAAACACAATTCAGCTTACGTAAATGATGTAGTTTATAAAACTTCAGCCGGAGCAATAGAAAGACTTAAAGTGGCGATTGTTGTCAACCTTACACAAACTATAGAAAAGCTTAAGGAAAATGGATACTGGATATATGGAACTGATTTACAAGGGGAGAACTATAGCTCTGTAAATTTAAAAGGGAAAATAGCTCTTATAATTGGCAATGAGGGCAAGGGAATGTCTCAAGGTTTGAAGAAACACGTAGATGGAATGCTTACAATACCGATGATAGGCTCAATAAATTCTCTAAACGCATCGTGTGCAGCATCTGTTTTGATGGCAGAAGTTTTAAAACAAGATGAAGCGACTAAACTATAAGAAATCAGAAAAATATTTGTTTGTAGATGGGTACAACATAATAAATGCTTGGGGTAGTTTTGATAAATCAATTCCGCTTGAAGACCAGAGGCTACAACTTGCAGATGTACTTTCGGAATATGCTCACACAGTTGATGAAAAAGTAATAGTTGTGTTTGATGCGTACATGGTAAAAAAATCTGCTGGAGCTATTTATGATTACAAAGGAATTTTAGTTGTATTCACAAAAGAATTTGAGACAGCGGACCACTACATCGAAAGACAATTATCAGAGATGAAAAGAGTCAAGGGTGTAAGAGTTGCCACATCAGATAATATAGAACAACAGATTATATTATCAAGAGGTGGGGTTAGACTTTCGGCTAGAGAATTTCAAGTTGAGGTAGAACTTTCAAAACAAAAAATTTCTACAAAACAAAAAGTATTAAAGAAAAAAGCTGAACTCACAAATAGAATTGATGATGAGCAGTTGAATAAATTAAAAGATATGAACCTATAAAACACAGTACTAAACAAACTGTGTTTTTTGTTTGTTAAGTTGCAAAAAAATATTAAATTTATTTATTTAATATTTGATAAAAACTATTAAAAATTTGAAAATATTGTTATAATAAATAACAGAGCTTATGTTTATACATAGTAGTTAATCGTGTGACGTAGTAAAATATGCTATGTCTTTTTAAATTATATAA
>NZ_JH165061.1:1129067-1132964 GCF_000227315.1 Peptoniphilus indolicus ATCC 29427
GAAATAAAGTATATAATAAGGGTTAGCATAAAAATGGCTTAACAGAAAGGGTGGTTAAGTGGGTTTATTTGAAAAAATCTTTGGAAGTTATTCCTCAAGAGAATTAAAAAAGATTGAGCCTATAGTAGATAAGGTTATGAATCTTGAATCAGAAATTGGGAAATTAACTGATCAAGAATTAAAAAATAAAACACAAGAGTTTAAAGACAGATATAAAAATGGAGAAAGTTTAGATGACTTATTGCCAGAAGCATTTGCAGTAGTAAGAGAAGCTTCATGGAGAGTTTTGGGAATGAAGCATTTCCGTGTGCAAGTCATCGGTGGTATTATACTTCATCAAGGCAGAATTGCAGAAATGAAAACAGGGGAAGGTAAGACTTTAGTAGCGACACTTCCTTCATATTTGAATGCAATCACAGGAGATGGAGTTCATGTAGTTACAGTAAATGATTACCTAGCAAACCGTGATAAACAATGGATGGGAAAAGTATACAATTTTCTAGGACTTACTGTTGGATGTATCATTCACGATATGACTCCGGAAGAAAGACAAGTTGCTTATGGAGCAGACATAACATACGGAACTAATAACGAGTTTGGATTTGACTACTTAAGAGATAATATGGTCATCTACAAACACGAGAGAGTTCAAAGAGAGCTTAACTATTGTATAGTTGACGAGGTCGACTCAATTTTGATAGATGAAGCTAGAACTCCACTTATTATTTCAGGTATGGGAGATGAATCAACTGAACTATATACAAGAGCTCGTGATTTCGTAGAAACATTGAGTTTTAGAATAAAGACAGAAGATGAATCAAACTTTGAAAGATTTAATAGAAAATTTGATGAAGAAACGGTTGATTTTGTAATTAGTGAAAAGGATAAAACAGCTACTCTTACTGACCATGGTATAGAAAAAGCTGAAAAATACTTTGGAATTCAAAATTTAGCAGACCTTGAAAATATGGAATTATCTCATCACATAAACCAAGCTCTAAAGGCTAAGGGAACTATGAAAAGAGATATTGACTATGTAGTAAATGACGGCGAAATTATAATCGTAGATGAGTTTACAGGTCGTTTGATGTATGGTAGAAGATATTCTGAAGGTCTACACCAAGCAATTGAAGCCAAGGAAGGACTTGAAGTTAAGGCTGAGAGCAAAACTTTAGCTACAATAACATTCCAAAATTACTTTAGAATGTATAAGAAACTTGCAGGTATGACAGGTACTGCAATGACAGAAGAAGGCGAATTCAGAGACATCTACAATATAGACGTTGTTGAAATTCCAACAAATAAACCTATACAGAGAGTAGATAACAACGACTCAATTTACAAAACTGAAGAAGCTAAATTCAGAGCCGTAACTCGTGAAATTAAAGAAGCTCATGAAGTTGGACAACCGGTCCTTGTTGGTACAATTTCAATTGAAAAATCTGAAGAACTTTCAAAATATTTAAAACACGCAGGGATTAAACACAACGTATTGAATGCCAAAAAGCATGAACAAGAATCTGAAATAGTTGCACAAGCAGGTCGTTTTGGAGCTGTTACAATAGCTACAAATATGGCGGGCCGTGGTACTGACATCGTGCTTGGAGGAAACCCTGAATTCATGGCTAAACAAGAGATGAAGAAAAAGGGATACGAAGAAGCAGTTCTTGAAGAAGTGGATTCATACAATGAAACTGATGATGAAGTAATTGTAGAAGCAAGAAAGACTTATCAAGAATTAGTTGCTAAATACAAAGTTGAAACAGATAAAGAAGCAGAACAAGTAACAGCTGTTGGTGGACTTAGAATAATCGGTACAGAGCGTCATGAATCTCGAAGAATTGACAATCAGTTAAGAGGTCGTTCAGGTAGACAAGGAGATAAAGGCTCTACAAGATTCTATATTTCAGGTGAAGATGATTTAATTCGTCTATTTGCCGGAGATAGATTTAAACAAACTATGGAAATGGTGGACACTCCTGATGATGAACCGATAGAAGCCGGAATTTTAACAAGACTTATTGAGTCTGCCCAAAGAAAAGTTGAAGGTAATAACTTCTCAATTCGTAAACACGTTCTTCAATATGACGATGTTATGAACAAACAAAGAGAAGTAATTTACGGAGAGAGAAAAAGAGTTCTTGAAGGCGAAGACCTAAGAGAATATATAATCTCTATGATTGAAGACTTAATCGATAAAACTGTAGACTTCTACAACAAGACTAACGAATCTAATCAAAAATATATTGATATGGAAGGTCTTAGAAACTATGGAATAAATCAATTTGGGTTTGAAGAAAATTTCTTAGATGGAGAAGAAGCAAATGTAGATTCTCTAAAAGAATTATTCAAAGACCTTGCTCTTGATAAATATGAAGACAAGGAAGATGAATTCACACCTGAGAAATTTAGAGAAATAGAAAGAGTTGTACTTTTACAAAATGTCGATCAAAAGTGGATGGACCACATTGACGCAATGGATCAACTCAGAAAGGGAATAGGTTTAAGAGCAGTAGGGCAAGTAGATCCTGTTCGTGCATACGGACAAGAAGGATTTGATATGTTTGAAGAAATGAACGAATCAATCATGGAAGATACAATTAAGATGTTGTACCATGTTGTAAATCCTGAAAGAGTTGAAAGAGTAAGAGTTGCAAAAGAAGTAGAAACAGTAAATCCTGATGATGGAAAGAAAAAACCTTATGTTAGAAAAGATAAGAGAGTAGGACGTAATGATCCTTGTCCATGTGGTTCAGGTAAAAAATATAAAAATTGCTGTGGCAAAAAAATAAATAGTTTAGTTTATAAGAATCTCAAGTTTAGGCTTGAGATTTTTTGTATTGTAATAGTAAAAGAAAGGTGATAATCTGAATAAAATAAATTTAATTAAAAGGGAAGTGAAGTAATGAATATTATAAAGAAAAATATAATTTTAATTTTATTTTTTATAACAATTAATTGTGTATTTATATTGGCATTTAATTATATAGTAGGAAATGATGAAGCGAAATTCCCTTATAACATGAGTGAAAATTATATAATTTTTACTAAAGATGAAGATTTACCATACAAAAAGAAAAGTTTTGACTTTTTAAATATGTATGATGATATAAGAGTTATAGCAGAGGGAAAAGATAATATAGTTTTGGGGGTATATGACCCTCAAATGTACTATTATATACTTTCTACTAAATTTGTTATTCCGAAATGGTTTAGGTACTTTTCAAGTGAGGATTATGCAGATAAAAACAAAGTAGGAATTGCAATTGTATCGATAGAAGATATTAAGAGAAAAGGTTTTGACAATAAATTTATGACTGAAGTAGAGGCTAGTTATGATTTTGAACTCATAAATTTGTTTGATAGAAGTTCAGTTATAGCTGATGGACATTTTCAAATTATTAAAAATCTATTTGCAATGGATGAAGAAATATCAAAAATTTACATAGATTCACATGATATAAAGACAATCAAAAATGTGAGTAAGAATTTTAAAGATTTAGGATATAAAGAAACATCAACAAAGAATACGAAGGCTATATTAAGTTTATTATCTGAAACGTTAGAGAGCAAGAGATATGTACAATATATGGTACTAAGTGTAGCTTTTATATATTTGTTATTAATATATGGGATTTTTATTGGGTTATTAAAATACGATAAGCATATTTATATAAGTAAAATATCAGGGGCATCAACATGGGATATGTTTAAAATATTTATAAAAAGAATATTGCCTATTTCTATAGTTATGAGTGCAGTTTCAACTTTATTGTCTATATCATATTTAAACTTTGCAGGTAAGATAGATATCAGTGGAGTACATTTAATTAAAATTCAAGGGTTTATACTTTTTAGTTTGTGGACTGTTTTATTTATAAATATTTTTAACAGTTT
>NZ_JH165061.1:1133644-1137330 GCF_000227315.1 Peptoniphilus indolicus ATCC 29427
AAATTTAAAGCATAGTTTTTGAAAATATTTTCAAAAACTATGTTATTTTTTGTTAATTGGGTATTAATGAATAGACAATTTGATACGGTACATTTACAAAAAAAGTAATGTAATAGACTAGCATATACAACACTATTATGGTATAGTTTATTGCGTGGAATTTATTTGTAGGAAAAAGTTTTTATCAATACTTAAATGTATAAAAGCAAGATAGAAATATAAATAGTAAATATAAATGAGTTTTACTATAGGTTATGCCGGGGATAATGTTATAAATAATCAGCAATAGCTGAAACTGATGAGATTTAAATTATGTAGTAAGAGAGATTTAGATTTCTCTTGAAATTAGTAGGAAAGAGGAGGTACAACGATGTTGTATAGCACTACAAAAGAACATGAGGAACTCCGTAAGGCTATAAGAGAGTTCGCAGAAGCAGAAGTTAAACCGATAGCATTTCAATTAGATCAAAACAATGAGTTTCCGCATGATGTTGTAAAGGCAATGGGAGAACGTGGATGGATGGGAATCCCTTATGCAAAAGAGTATGGTGGAGCAGGTTTAGATGCTATATCATATGCTATCGCTGTTGAAGAGTTATCAAGAGTTGATGGTGGGGTGGGTGTAATTTTATCAGCTCATACATCACTTGGTTCATATCCAATTGAAGCATTTGGTACAGAAGAACAAAAGAAAAAATACTTAATACCATTGGCTGAAGGTAAGAGCATAGGGGCTTTTGGTTTAACTGAACCTGAAGCAGGTTCTGACGCTGGTGGAACTCAAACTGTAGCAGAACTTGACGGAGACCACTATATATTAAATGGTAACAAAATATTTATAACAAACGCTCCAGAAGCGGACACATATGTTGTATTTGCTGTAACTACTCCAGGAATCGGAACAAAAGGTATTTCAGCATTTATCGTAGAAAAAGGTTGGGAAGGGTTCTCTTTTGGAGATCCATATGACAAGCTTGGTATAAGATCATCTAAAACTGCTGAACTTATATTTGACAATGTAAAAGTTCCTAAAGAAAACTTACTTGGTCAAGAAGGTCAAGGCTTTAGAATCGCTATGCAAACACTTGATGGTGGACGTATTGGTATAGCGGCTCAAGCTTTAGGAATAGCTCAAGGTGCGTATGAACACGCTCTTAAATATGCAAAAGAAAGAATTCAATTTGGAAAACCTATAGCACAACAACAAAGCATAGGATTTAAATTAGCTGATATGGCTACTAAATTAAGAGCAGCAAGATTCTTAATTTATTCTGCAGCAGAAATGAAGACTTTACATGTTCCTTATGGAACTGAATCAGCTATGGCAAAGATGTATGCTTCTGATATAGCTCTTGAAGTTGTAAATGATGCTCTTCAAATCCACGGAGGTTCAGGTTACCTAAAGGGTATGGAAGTAGAGAGATTCTACAGAGATGCTAAGATTACTACAATCTACGAAGGAACTAACGAAATTCAAAGAGTTGTTATCGCAGCTAGTTTAGTAGGTAAAATGCCTAAAAAATCTAAAGGAGCAGCTACAGCTCCAGGCAAAAAAGAAGGTCCTATCACTGGAGAAAGAAAACGTCAAATAATTAAAGCTGATACTGCAAAAGAAGCTGTAGATGAACTTATAAAAAACTTAAAGAAAGACGGATATGATTTTTCCGTAGGTATAGATATCAACACACCTATTGCCGATGCTGAAAGAGTAGTTTCAGTTGGTAAGGGAATAGGTAGTGAAGAAAACATGGAACTTGCAAGACAAACTGCAAAAGCTTTTGGAGCTGCACTAGGTAGTTCAAGACCTGTTGCTGAAAACCTTAAATTAGTACCGCTTGAAAGATACGTTGGTATGTCAGGACAAAAATTCAAAGGCAATCTTTATGTAGCACTTGGAGTTTCAGGAGCATCTCAACACTTAAAAGGTATTAAAGACGCAGCGACAATAGTTGCTATAAACAAGAACTCAGGAGCTCCTATATTTAAAAATGCTGACTATGGTATCGTAGGGGATATGTTTGAAATCATGCCACTTCTAATTGAAGCTCTTGGAACAGAAGAAAAAGCTCCAGCACCTGAATTTAAAAAAGTTAGAAGATCAAAACCAAGAAAATTAGCTCCTAATTACGGTGTATATGTATGCCAAGGTTGTGGATATGAATATGACCCTAATGTTGGAGATCCAGAAGGAGAAATAGATCCGGGAACAACATTTGAAAAACTTCCGGAAGATTGGATTTGCCCTAAGTGTCAAAAGGAAAAATCACAATTTGTAAAAGAAGAATTCCCTAAAGATAGACAATAGTTTAAAGTTTGTGTAAGATTAGGGAAATAGAATAGTAGTTATAAATTTAGGAGGCAAATATGTACACTGTTAGAAACGTAACAGAAGATTTATATTGGGTGGGAGTCAATGACCACAAAACAAGTTTATTTGAAAATATTTTTCCAATACCAGAAGGAGTTTCATACAACTCATACCTATTATTAGATGAAAAGACAGCTCTTTTCGATACAGTAGATTGGCAATTCGCACAAGAGTTTGTAAAAAACATTGAATACACTCTTGATGGAAGAGATTTAGATTATTTAGTAATACACCACATGGAACCGGATCACGCAGGAACAATTGAAGAAATTTGCTACAGATATCCAAATGTAAAGATTGTTTCAAGCGAACAAGGTTTTGAAATCATGAATCAACTTGGCTATACAAAACAAGATGAACATGAACAAATTATAGTTAAAGAAGGAGATACTCTAAGCTTTGGTAAACACACTAATGCTTTCGTAGAAGCTCCTATGGTTCACTGGCCGGAAGTCCTAATATCTCTTGACTTAACTGATGGAGTTCTATTCTCAGCAGATGCTTTTGGTACTTTTGGTGCACTAGATGGTAAACTTTTTGCAGATGAATTGGATTTCGATAGAGACTATTTAGATTATATGAGAAAATACTACAGCAATATCGTAGGAAAATATGGTCCATTCGTACAAGATGTTTTAAAGAAAGCGGCAGATTTACCAATTAAATATATCTGTTCTCTACATGGGCCGGTTTGGAGAGAAGATTTAGGATATATCATTGGCAAATATGATACTTGGTCAAGATATGAACCTGAAGAAGAAGGTGTTATGATAGCTTATGCATCAATGTATGGACACACAGAATATACTGCACAAGCATTAGCATCAGAACTCTGCAGAAGAGGAATGACAAAAGTTATACTTCACGATGTGTCTACAACAGATGTAGCTGATTTGATTTCAGATACTTTCAAATATTCTCATCTTGTATTAGCTTCAGTAACTTATAACTTGGGAATTTATCCTAAGATGAAAGACTTTATCCACGACTTGGAAGCTCTTAACGTTCAAAACAGAACGGTTGGTATAATTGAAAATGGTACTTGGGCTTGTACAGTTGGAGACAAGATGGAAGACTATGTAAATGAAAACCTAAAGCTTGTTGACGTATTAGGCGATAGAGTTACCGTAAATACTTCTCTAAGTGTTGCTAATAAGAATGATATGGAATCTCTTGCAGAAGCAATTTTAGAATCTATGGCTAAAAATAGAGAACTAAAAGCAAAGTTAAGCAAATAAATTATAAAGGGGCTACTTAGGTAGTCCTTTTTATATCTATTTTTAATAGATTTTATTTATATCGTCATATAAAAATAAAT
>NZ_JH165061.1:1138671-1142197 GCF_000227315.1 Peptoniphilus indolicus ATCC 29427
AGCGATAGGTTATAGTAAAATGTTAACTTAAAAAAGGAGGATTGTAATGAAAAAGACGATATCAACATTCTTGAGTTTTTATTGTTATTTGTTTCAGTTCCACAAATGAGTAGAGCACAATCATTTACTATTGGTGGAGGGTACGAAGTTAAATCCGATAAAGAGGAAATAAATTGTTATAGAATTGGAAATAAGATTTATGTAAATGGAATACATGAAGCTACTATAAATTGAAAATACATTTCCTAATAATTTAAATAATAATATAAATGAAAATATGCTTAGGACAGGCTGGATGTATACAGAAACTTGTCCTTTTGGAACAGCATCTGATTATACAAACTATATTGACACAAAAACCAGGAATATTTATCTGGAAAGAGAAATAGCAACATATACTTCAATTGTTTTAGGGGCGATAATTTCAAGTGTTTATTCTAGTATACCTCAAGGGATAGCTATAGGGATAGCTGGAAAAATTTTAAGTAACTTACCTGGTTCAAATTATGGTAATTTAAAAACTTTGTATTTTAAAGAAGATATATATGCTCATAAATCAGTGGGAAGTATTTATAGAAAAAATGTATTAAATTTTTATTTTGATTCTAATTTTACAGAGTATGCTACAAGTCAAGTTATGTATAGTTGGTGGGGTTAGATTTATTAGTTAGTAATAATATCATTAAAAATAGTATTGTTTTAAGTATAATTGGAGAATCCTATGCTAAAAGAAAGAATTAAATCAAAGAAGCTATTTGTTATAGTCAATAGTATTGTTTATATATTGTTACTTTATCCTTTAATAAATGGACTTTATAATATATTTAATCCACTTTTTATTGTGTGCTATACAATCAGCTTTATTTGGAGTTTTAAATTATTGAAAGATGAAAATAAAATATCAATAAATAATGTCTTAGGAATTACCATAGTATATGGGCTTGGATTTTATATGATGTGGCAAGTTTTTTTAAACATAATATATAATGTTGTTATAATTTCAAAACATGTGTTTAATTTTATGGTTTATGAGTAAAATAAGTAGTATAATAGACGGTCTCATTTAGTTATCTTTATAAAGGAGGATTGTAATGAGCTTGAAAAAGGTTTATAAAAAAATTATATTTTTGGATTGCCAGTAGTTTTAGTTACAGCAATTTTTATGAATTACACAAGAGAAGAAGTACATATTCAAAGTTTTGGAAAAGATAATCCTATTTATGTAGCTGAAAGGAATGGAAACTATGTAAGTTCCTTTAGAAATATGTATTTAAATCATTTAAATATAGCTACTACTGGAAATGGAGAAAACTTAACTATAAAATTTACTGATAATAAGAACAATGAAGTTACAGATTCCGTTACTATGAAAGCTGGAGAAAGTAGGGAAATAAAATTATCAAAATTACTGACTTTTGATGATAGTATAAATGTTAAAGTAGTTTTTGATGATTCGTTAAAAGATAATGTAACTATAGTTGCTAAAAAAGCAGGGTTACATTGAGATATAAGATGAGGTGAGATGCCTCATCTTTTTTATGTTGTGAAAATATTTAAACTTAGAAAATAAAAAATCAGCCCGAAGGCTGATAATTATATACTCTATTTAGTTGCGTAGTTATCGAAGTAACCTTGGATTAAGATTACAGGAGTTCCCTTATCTCCAGAACCTGAAGTTAAGTCGCAAAGAGAGCCAAGTAAGTCAGTAAGTCTTCTTGGAGTAGTACCAAGAGTTTCATTTTTACCAACTAAGTTGGCATCTTTATTATTTATTTTTTCTCTCATAGCTTCAGAGGCTTCTTCGCCTGAAAGACCTTTAAGTTCTGTATCAGCGATATACTTAATTTTAAGTTCGTTTGGAGTACCGATGAGACCTTTAGTGTGTCCAGGACTTACAACAGGGTCTGCAAGTTCCCAAATTTTACCTACTGGATCTTTGAATGCTCCATCTCCGTAAACCATCACTTCAATGTTGTTACCTGAGTATTCGTTAAATTTCTTTTGAAGTTCCTCAACGAATGGTTGAGCATCTCTTGGGAAAAGTTTAACAGTTTCTTCATCTGAAAGGTTAGAACCTAATAGACCGTATTCAGAGTTGTATCCACTTCCGTCAATAGATTCGTTCATTATGTCATCAAGACCATAAACTAGGTTTGCACCGGAATCTTTAAGTTCTTGTTTAACAAGTTCACGAGTGTGGATAGAACATACTAAAACATCTTTAGTGTATTTTAATATTGCCTTTGGGTCATTAGAAAAGTGAATTTCTGAATTTGGAGCAATTTCTTTATAAAGAGAAACATAGTCTATTCCAGTGAATTCATGTTTAACTTCTTCTCCAAATAATTTTCTATAATCACTTTCTTCTAATACATCAGAGTAAGGATTGATATGTTTGTCATAAAGGGCTTTTTCGTCCATTAAGTGATTTCCAACTTCATCAGATGGATAAGAAAGCAATATGTGAAGCTTTCTGCCACTCTTTGCAATTCCTCTTAAAAGAGTTGAAAATCTGTTTCTGCTTAGTATTGGAAAAACTAATCCGATTTCGCCATCAAATTTTTCTCTAACATCTTGAGCGATATTGTCTGTGCTCACATAATTACCTTGAGCTCTAGCAAGTAGAGATTCAGTAATTGCAACTACATCTTTATCTACAAGTTTAATGTTTTGAGATTCTACAGCTTTTACAACTGAATCAAATACGATATCTGAAAGGTTATCTCCTTCTTTTACAATCGGTGTTCTAATTCCTCTAACAACAGTACCAAAATATCTTTCCATTTAATTTCCTCCTACAGGTGTAAATCCATCTTCAGATAGAAATAGATGTAACTGTTGGTCATTGTCATCGTGGTCAAGCTCGTCAGATAACATATACGAATAACCTATACCTAGACGAGTTGGGTTAGTTTTGAGAATAGCGAAGAATTTATCATAAAAACCTCCACCATAACCAATTCTATATCCATTAAGATCAAATGCAAGACCTGGAGTTAAAACTAAATCTAAAACTTCAGGATCTACTAAGTTAATGTTTTTCTCAGAAGGCTCGAGTATTCCCATATAATTAGGCTGTAAATCTTCAAAATTTTCTATTTTGGAGACGCCCATGGTGAATGTTTCTCTATCGACTACAGGCACATAAATATTTTTTCCGTCTTTTAGAGCTTGTTTTATAAACTGATGGGTATCAACTTCATTTTGATAGCTAACAAATGTAAAAATGTGTTGGCTATCTTTGTATAATTCTGAGTTGGTTAAATTTGTAAAAATTTGAGCCGATGCAGAATTAATATAATCGGTCGTAAGATTTTTTCTTTTCTTAAGTTTTCTTTTCTCATTTGGATTTTATCCATTCTCATCACCTCAACATTAACATTATACACGAATTTTATGGAATTTCCAGTTTTTTATAAATTTAGAACAATAAAAATTTATAAAAAATAATTTATTCTACTGTTAAAAATGAGTTTAATCCATTAAAATATCGATAAAGGTTGTAATTTGTTACTGTTTTGTAATA
>NZ_JH165061.1:1142247-1160135 GCF_000227315.1 Peptoniphilus indolicus ATCC 29427
ATGAAAGGAATAACAATGATAGAATTTAAAAATGTATTTAAAGAGTATGGTAACGGAGTTATGGCTCTTTCAAATATAAACATGGTTGTTCCGAGAGGGGATTTTGTTTTTTAGTTGGTCCAAGTGGAGCTGGAAAATCAACTCTTGTAAAGCTACTCATAAGAGAAGAAAAAGTTACAAGGGGGAACATCATAATAAATAATACTGATATAACTAAGTTAAAGAACAGTCAAGTTCCTAAGCTCAGAAGAGATATTTCAGTAGTGTTTCAAGATTTTAGACTTTTGGCCAAAAAAAATGTATTTGAAAATGTGGCATATCCTCTTGAAGTTCAAGGAGAAAGTAAAAAGAATATAAAAATAGCAGTGGAACATGCTTTAGAACTTGTAAATTTGGAAGATAAAATGAAATCTTATCCTTCGGAATTGTCAGGTGGACAAGACCAAAGAGTATCAATAGCAAGAGCTATAGTAAATAAGGCGCCTATACTTGTCTGTGACGAGCCGACAGGTAATTTGGATCAAGAAACTGCTTGGGAAGTTATGAATACTCTTGAGAAAATAAATAATCAAGGCACTACAATCATAATGGCGACTCATGCAGTTGAGATTGTAAATAATATGAAAAAACGTGTTATAACTCTAAAAGATGGTCAAGTTGTAAATGACGTTAAAAATGGAGGATATTATGAGAATATTTAGACAATTCATAAATATCCTAAAAGAGAGTTTAAAGGGAATAATAAGAAATTTTGGTATGGCGACTGCATCTACTATTTCAATAGGTGCTATGTTGACTCTTTTTGGAATTGTATTGTTACTTCTTTTAAATATAAATAGCGCTGTTTATAATTTAGGTCAAGAACTTGATAAAGTTGTGGTTTTCATAAGAGATGAAGCGCCGGCAGCAGACATAAATAACCTGATAGCTAAATTGAGCAAAGATGAACGTGTAACTCAAGTGCAATATATATCAAAGGAAAAAGCAGTTGAAAAATTCAAAGAACGTTTGGGAGATAAGGCTTATGTAATGGATTCATTGCCGCCAGATGCACTTCCGGCATCTTTAATTGTGAGTTTAAATGATTTGACAATTGCATCAGAAGTTGCAAGAGAAATGACAGGACATAATATTGTAGAGAGAGCTGACTATCAGTACGAATTGATTGAACAAATGTATAAATTTGAAAACATGGTAAAGTATGTTGGTGCAGCAATTGTATTGGCATTAGTGTTTGTTTCAGTTTTAATTATCCATAATACTATTAGAATAGCAGTTTCTAATAGGAGCCACGAGATAAATATAATGAAATATATAGGAGCGACAGATTCGTATATTAGAAGTCCATTTTTAATAGAAGGAATAATATTTGGATTAGTTGGCGCTGCGTTGGCGTTTTTTATTGTTCACCATTTGTACAGTTTTTACTATGCAGGTCATAATGCACAAATAACAAATATAATTGAGGTTGGGCTTGTAAGTCCTACTATAATAGGTAAGCATATTTCAATTATATTTGCCTGTATTGGAGCAGGCATAGGTTATTTAGGTTCGTTGGTGTCTACTGAAAGACATTTAAATGTATGAGGAGACTTTAATGAAAAATATGAGGACATCAGTGGCGATTATATCAGCTACTGTTTTATTAAGTAGTAGTGTATATGCTTCAAGTAGTTCACTTGAGAAACAAAAGACTAACATACAAAAACAAAAGCAACAAATTTCAGAGCAACTTAAAAAAAGCAAAAACAGTATAAATGAAGTTCAAAAGAATGTTAATACTGTGCAAGGTGAAATTATAGAAATAGATAAAAAAATAAGTGGTTTATCAAATGGCATCTATGCTTTAGAAACTGAAATTACAGCTTTAAAAGAGGACATAGATAGAAAGAGCAAAGAGTTAGTTACAGCCCAAGAAGATTTAGAAAAGAGTAAAAAATTATTTACTGAGAGAGTAAGGGCAATGTATATGAATGGAAAAGTAGAATACATTGAAGTAATTTTAAATTCACGTGATATTGAAGAATTGCTTTTAAATTATGAAATTATTTCGTCCATAGCTGATTCAGACAAAAAATTACTTGATGAAATTTCAGAAAAAATCAATGTGATAACTAATACAAAAAAGATTTTAGAAGATAACAAAGTAAAAATCGAAGCCTCAAAGAGTAAATTAGAATCTGAAAAAAATCAATACGTTGCGGCAAATCAAAAGAAACAAGAATATATGAATAAACTTCAACTTGACGTTCAAGCATATACTAAAGAATATGAAATTGCTGAAAATGAATGGACTAACTTAGATAAAGAAATTCTAAAATTACAAGATGAAATAAAAATTGCTAAACAAAGAGAAGCTTTAGCAGCACAACAGGCAAAAGCTGGAATAAATAGAACTGCAAATTTGAGGAACTTAAATTTAGGACCTAGAAACGGAGCAAATTTATCTTGGCCAGTTCCAGGATGCTATAGCATTTCATCTCCTTTTGGCTACAGAATTCACCCTATTTTAGGAACTAGCAGATTCCATTCTGGAGTAGACATTCCGGCCTCAAGTGGAACACCAGTAATAGCAGTTAGAAAAGGTACTGTCATAATGTCAAAATTTATGAATGGATATGGTAATGTTGTAATGGTGGATCATGGAGATATCGTAACCGTATATGCGCATAACAGTGCACTAAAAGTTATGCCAGGGCAAACAGTTAGTACTGGAGATGTAATAGCATTAGTAGGTTCAACAGGTCTATCTACGGGACCGCATTTACATTTTGAAGTAAGGGTTGAAGGGCAGCCGGTTAACCCATTAAATTATATATAGGTAGATACAATGAAAAAATACTTAAAAGTTTTAGTGTGTATAATATTATTAATAGTTACACATATATTTACCTTTGTCTTAGGGGCAGGGGGATTCATTAAAGTAGATAAAGATAAATATACACAGATTGCACAATTAGAAGATTTTGTAAGGAAACATTATCTATATGAAGTTACAGACAAACAACTTTTAGAAGGAGAATTAAAAGGTGTTGTATCCGGATTGAATGACCCATATTCAGAATATTATACAAAAGAAGAATATGATAGACTTATGGACTTTACAACAGGAAAATTCTTCGGAATAGGCGTGGTCATAACTAAAGGCGAGGATAATTTAATAACTGTAATTTCTCCAATAAAGGGCTCTCCAGCAGATGTAGCCGGTGTAAAAGCAGGAGATAAAATATTAAAAGTTGCAGACCAAGAATTTAGTGGGGATAAATTACAAGAAGCGTCTAACCTTATGAAGGGTAAAAAAGGGACAGAAATAAAGATTACTCTTTTAAGAAAAACTGGTGAAACTGAAGACTTGACTATAAAACGTGATGAAATAAGAGTTGATACAGTAAATTCAGAATTAATCGGCAATATAGGATATGTAGATATATTACAATTTGATGAGATGACTTCTAAAGATTTTGAAAAGACTTTAAAAGAATTTAAGTCTAAAAATGTAGAAGGAATGATTTTAGACTTAAGAGGAAATCCAGGTGGTGTAGTTACATCAGCAGCTGAGATAGCAGATTTACTTTTACCTAAGGGTAATATAGTCTATGCAGAAACTAAAAATGGCAAGAGAGATTTTGAATTCGACTCTGACGAAAATCATTACAGTGCACCTTTAGTGGTATTGGTTAATGAGGGGTCGGCATCTGCGTCAGAGCTTCTAAGCGGAGCTCTTAAAGATTATAAAAGAGCTACCATAGTAGGTAAAAAGACATTTGGTAAGGGAATTGTTCAAACTGCAGTTAGATTTCCAAACGGAGATGGAATAAAATTAACTACATCTGAATACTTTTTACCAAGTGGTAAATCAATTCACAAATTAGGAGTAGAACCTGATGTTGAAGTTGAATTGAATAAAGAGACTAAGGGAATAGGCCCTAATTTTAAAGACACAGACAATCAATTACAAAAGGCAATTGAAATATTGCAAAGTGAAATAAATAAAAAATAAGTTTAGAAATCCTTTTAAAATGAAAAATTTTAAGAGGATTTTTTAATTGTAAATCTATAATAATTTTAATAAAAATATTTTAATACTATAAAAAGTAAGTTTTAATGTTGAGTAAACTCGATTTGATATGTATAATAGTTTTAGAAAAATGTAAAGGTGTGGTAAAAAAATGAAGGTTTCTGTAATCCTTGCGGCAGGCGAAGGATCAAGAATGAAATCAAAAAAACCTAAAGTAATTCATGAAATACTGGGAGAACCAATGCTTGGATATGTCGTTAAGGCTGCGAGAGAAAGTGATGTCAGTAGAGTAAGTGTTATAGTGGGACATGGCAAAGAAGAAATTGTCAAACGTTTTGAAAATTCTGAATTGATTTTTAGAACTCAGCCCATAGGAGATGATGTGCCTTATGGGACTGGATTTGCAGTTATGCAAGCCATTGAAGATTTTGAAGATGAAGATACAGTACTTATATTAAACGGAGATACACCTCTTGTTAAGGCTGATACTTTAAACGGACTTATGGAGTATCATGAAAGAGGTAATTTTTCATGCACAATTTTAACAGCCGATATGCAAAATCCATTTGGCTATGGAAGAATAGTTAGAAATGAAGATGCACAGATTACAAGGATAGTTGAAGAAAAAGATGCCGGAGGAAAAGAAAAACTTATTAGAGAAATAAACTCCGGAATTTTTGTGTTTAACGGTAGAGAATTAAAAAATTCTTTAAAAAATCTAAATACGGATAATTCTCAAGGTGAATTATATTTAACAGATGTAGTAAAAGATTTATTCGAAAGTGAAAAGAGAATAGGTGGCTATAAGTTAAAGGATAATACAGAAATTCTCGGGATAAATTCGAGAGATAGCTTGTGTATTGCAAATGAAATTATGCAAACTAGAGTTAATGTTGAGTATATGAAAAAAGGTGTAACAATGATAGATAGCAAATCAATTATCATTGAACCTACAGTTGAGATAGGACGTGACACCAAAATATATCCAGGAGCTATTTTACAGGGCAATACAGTTATCGGTGAAGACTGCACCATTTATGGAAATACAAGAATTATAGATTCTAAAATAGGCAATGGAGTTATTATAGACAATGCACTAATTGAGGAATCTGTTGTTGGAGATGGAACTACAATAGGACCATTTGCACACTTAAGACCTAAGAGTAATGTTGGCAAAAAAGTTAAAATAGGTAATTTTGTAGAAGTTAAAAATACAAATTTTGGAGACGGATCTAAAGCGGGACATCTTGCATATATTGGAGACGCTGATGTGGCAGAAGATGTAAATGTTGGGTGTGGAGTAGTGTTTGTAAATTATGATGGAAAGAACAAATTTAGAAGTCAAATAGACGAAGGTGCTTTTTTAGGTTCTAATTCCAATATAGTTGCACCAGTTCACGTTGAAAAAAATGGCTATATAGCAGCTGGTTCTACAATAACAAAAGATGTTGTCGAAGGTCAATTGGCAATAGAGAGAGCAGACAGAAGAGATATTAAAGGTTGGGTAACAAAGAAAGGTTTAAACAGGAGGTAGTTATGTCAGTTTCAGGAGATATTCAAATATTTACAGGTAATTCAAACAAAAAATTAGTTGAGGACATTTGCAGAGAACTTGGAGTGGAAATGGGAAAATGTGAAGTAAAGACATTTTCTGATGGTGAAATAGCAATAGACATCGCAGAAACAGTTAGAGGAAGAGATGTTTATGTAATTCAATCAACTTCAAATCCTGTAAATAAGAATTTGATGGAAACATTGATTATGGTAGACGCTCTTAAGAGAGCTTCAGCAGGGCATATAAATGTTGTGCTTCCATACTATGGATATGCAAGACAAGACCGTAAAACTAAGGCTCGTGAACCAATCACATCTAAATTAGTTGCAGACCTTTTAACAGTTGCCGGAGCAAACAGGGTAGTTACTATGGACCTACACGCAGGTCAAATTCAAGGTTATTTTAATATTCCTGTTGATCATTTGACAGCTGTCCCAACTCTTGCAAAATATTTCACAGATATAGTTGAAGGAGAAAATTTTGTAGTTGTGTCTCCTGATTTGGGGGGGGTAACTAGAACAAGAAAGTTTGCCAACCAATTAAATTTACCTATCGCAATTATAGAAAAGAGAAGACCAAAGCCAAATGTATCAGAAGTTATGAATATAATTGGGGATATTGAAGGTAAAAATTGTATTTTGGTTGACGATATAATCGATACAGCTGGAACTATTTGTAAAGCAGCAGAAGCTTTGAAGGCAAAAGGGGCAAAGAAGGTATATGGTTGCGCAACCCATGGGGTACTATCGGGACCGGCAACTGAAAGATTAGAAAGTAGTGTTATGGAGAAATTTATTATATCGGATACAATTTTCTTACCTGAAGAAAAGAAAATTGACAAAATTGATGTAGTGTCTGTTGCAAGTTTATTTGCTGCTGCAATAAGAAGAATAAACTCAAATAGTTCAGTAAGTGAAATGTTTGAATAAGGTGATTATTTGTATATAGTAGCGGGCCTTGGCAATCCGGGCAAGAATTATGAGTACACAAGACACAACGTTGGATTTTTGGCAATTGATAAATTAGCAGAAAAGCTCAATGTGAAAGTCAAAAAGATAAAATTTAAAGGACTTTATGAAGAGGTCCGAATAAATAATGAAAAAGTAATACTGTTGAAACCTCAAACTTATATGAATAATAGTGGAGAGTCTATTAGAGATGCCATGAATTTTTATAAGCTTGAGCCTGAAGATGTGATTATTTTAGTTGACGACATAGATATAGCTCCATATACTCTTAAAATAAAAAAAAGCGGCTCTGCTGGAACGCATAATGGATTGAAGTCAATTATATATCAGTTACAAAGCGATAAGTTTTTGAGGATTAAGATAGGCGTTGGAAACAATGAACATAAAATAGATTTAGCAGAATATGTACTTGGGGGATTTAGCAAGGCAGATGGCCCTAAGATAGAAAATGCTATAGAAAGAGCAGCTGATTCGGTTGTAGAAATTATTGAAAACGGGTCAGATGCTGCGATGAATAAGTTTAACTAATCGGGGAGCACTCTTCCCGATTTTACTTGTTATATTAGATTCTAGGAGAAAATATTGTTATTAAAATACGGTTTTAGAAATTTAAGCAATTTTTCAGAAATTCAGAGTAGCATAGAGAGAGGGGATACCTTACACATTTATGGTGTAACTCCATCAGCAACTTCTCATTTTGCATATGCAATTTTTGAAAATAGACCCTTAGTGATTGTAGCTAACGATGGTTTAAAAGCCAGAAAAATATATGAAGACTTGAACAGTCTTGGTCAAAAAACTGAATATTTTCCTGAAAGAGAAGTATTTTTATATAATAAATTTTCTAAGTCGGCAGAAAATACTTACAGTAGATTAAAAACCATGACAAAGTTGGCAAGTGGAGAAGTAGATTTTTTAGTTTGTACTCTGGGTGCATTGGCAGATAGATATAATCCAGTTGAAATTTTTAAAAATTATTCATTCGAAATAATTCAAGGTAAAAATATAATTGAAAATATCGAAGAAAAGTTAATTCAACTTGGTTATGAGAGATATTCGCAAGTAGAAGCTCAGGGTCAATTTGCAATCAGGGGGAATATAATCGACATATATTCTGAAAATCCATATAGAATAGAGCTTTTTGATATTGAAGTAGATTCGATAAGAACTTTTGATATATCTACTCAAAGGTCAATTGATACTTTGGGAAATATAAAAGTACTGCCAGCTCAAGAAATGATTTTAACTTCAGAGATGAAGGAAATAGTTATAAAGAAAATAAATTCTGAGTTAAAAAAGACAAAGCTTACAGGCAAAGAAAAGGAAAGGCTTGAAGAAAAATTTAAACGAGTTATAGAAAAAATTGAGACAGGAGATATAGGACCGATAATAGATTTGGCGACACCTTTTTTAGAAGCGGAACACACATCAACTGTACTTGATTATTTTGTAGAAAAACCAATTGTTTTGATGGAAGAACCAAACATATCTTTTGAACATTTTGAAGCAAGTTCTAGGGACAGCCTGGATAATTTGTCTGAGTTGATTGCAAGAGGAGAGGCTTTAAAAGCACATGAGAATGTAAAATTTGATGAAGCATTTTTGATTGAAACTTTAAATAGTTCAAATTTGATAACTTTAAACACACTGACTGTTTCTCAAAAATATTTTAAAACTGGAAAGCCTTTTAATATAAAAATAAAATCATCTACGAACTATCGAGGAAAAATAAAATTATTCATCGATGATTTGAAAGATTATGTTTATAGAGGCAATAAGGTAATAATATTAGCGGGTAGTGAAACTAAAGCTAAAAAATTTGTTACGACTTTGGAAGAATTTGATTTACATTCAAGGTTTGATAAAGATTTTGAAACTGAAATAAAAACTTCTGAAATTGTAGTTACAGAAGGAAGTATTCACGAAGGCTTTGAAATAGTAGATTCTAAATATGTCGTTTTAAGTTATTCAGAAATTTATGGCAGCTCAAATAAGAAAAAACACAAAAAAGATAAAAATGCCAAGAAGATAAATTTTGATGATTTAAAAGTTGGAGATTATGTAGTACATGAAGCCCATGGTATCGGAAAGTATATGGGCACTGATAGACTTGAAGTACAAGGAACTCAAAAAGACTATGTGATTTTAGAATATCGTGGCGAAGACAAACTATTTATTCCCATAGAAAATCTGGATTCAATCTATAAATATGTTGTTGGAGACGGTACTAAACCGAAAATAAATAAATTAAACTCTGTTGAATGGAGTCGTACAAAGCAAAAAGTAAGAAAAAACATAGAAGATCTGGCAGATGATTTAATAAATTTATATGCTACAAGAGAGAAAATTAAGGGATATAAGTTTAGTGAAGACACTCAATGGCAAAGCGAGTTTGAAGATGCATTTATATATGAAGAAACAGAAGGACAAACAAGCTCAATAGCAGAGATTAAAAAAGATATGGAGTCTGAAAGACCAATGGATAGATTGTTGTGCGCCGATGTGGGATATGGAAAGACAGAAGTTGCACTTAGAGCAGCTTTTAAGGCGATTATGGATTCAAAACAAGTTGCATTTTTGGTGCCGACAACTATACTTGCAGAGCAACACTATAACACAATCGTAGAAAGGTTTAGAGATTTTCCAGTGAAGATAGCATTGTTGTCAAGATTTAGATCAAGAGCACAGATTAAAAAAGATCTTGAAGATTTAAAGGACGGATTCGTGGATATAGTTGTTGGAACTCATAGATTACTTTCAGAAGATGTAAAGTTTAAGGACTTGGGATTATTAATTATAGATGAAGAGCAGAGATTTGGAGTAAGACATAAAGAGAAGTTAAAGACTTTGAAAAAAAATGTGGACACATTGACCCTTACAGCAACTCCAATTCCAAGAACATTGCAGATGTCTATGATTGGCATAAGGGATATGTCAGTTATAGATGAACCGCCGGAAGAGAGATTTCCAGTTCAAACTTATGTGTTAGAGCACAATCCTCTTATGGTTAGAGAGGCGATTATAAAGGAAATTGAAAGAGGCGGACAAGTTTTTTATGTGACCAACAGAGTTCAAGAAATGGAACTCAAAATGGCAGAGTTAAAAGATTTAGTTCCTGAGGCGAGTTTTACAATGGCTCATGGGCAGATGAGTGAGAGAGAACTTGAGAAGACTTTCGTAGATTTTATTAAGGGAGAATATGATGTTCTTATAGCATCGACAATTATAGAAACCGGATTGGATGTTCAAAATGCAAATACAATTATAGTAACTGAAGCAAACCGATTGGGACTATCTCAGTTATACCAATTGAGAGGTAGAGTAGGTAGGTCAAACAGAATTGCATATGCATATTTTACGTATGAAAAAGATGTTTCACTTACAGAAGTTGCAACTAAGAGACTTAAATCTATAAAGGAGTTTACGGAATTTGGAAGTGGATATAAACTTGCTCTAAAAGACCTTGAAATAAGAGGCTCAGGCTCCATACTTGGTTCAAGACAATCGGGTCATGTAAATTCAATAGGATATGATTTATATATTAAATATTTGAAAGAAGCAGTTGCTAAAAAGCGAGGAGAAGAAGTCGAAGAAGTTGAAGATACACAAGTAGATATAAAAGTAAATTCATTCATTCCACACAACTACATTATGGATAATGAACAAAGACTTGAAATTTACAAAAAAATTGCTATGATTGATAGTGAGACTGAATACCAAGACTTAGTAGATGAGTTGATAGATAGGTATTCAGATGTACCAGAAGAAGTTTCTAATTTGATGGATATTTCCTTGATAAGAAATAAAGCTAGAGAATCAGGCATTACATCAGTCATGCAAAGCGGCGATAGATATGATTTAAGGCTTAAGAATTTACCTAATTTAGAGTTGATAAATGTGTTGCAAGATATGTTTAGAAATATAACTTTTGACTTGGGAACCTCGCCGGGACTTATAATAAAAGGTTTAAAATATCCACTACAAGATTTGTTGAAAATTGTTGGGATAGTTAAGTTACACAAAATTAACACCAATGCAACGGCTTCTTAGTGTATAATAAATAGAAAAAGAGAGGATGAATGTTTTGAATTTAAAAAATACTATGAATAAAATTGTGTTGGGAGTAGGACTTTCAGCATTACTTATTACAACAGCTTGTGGAACACCTAAAAAAGAAGGAGTTGCCGCTACAGTTAATGGAGTGGATATAACTCAAGAAGAATTTGTAAAGAACTATGCAAGCCAAAGAAATTATTATACTCTGTCAGCAGGAAGTGAAAGTTATTTAACCGAAAAATCACCTCAAGATCCATCAAAAACTATGGACCAAGTTATTAAAGAATCTGTTTTAAATGACTTAATTGATATGGAAATTTTAAAACAAGATGCTGAAAAATTAGGGATCAAAGCAGAAGAGGCAGAAATTGACAAGGAATTAAATACTGTTAAAGAGCAAATGGGTGGACAAGAAGCTTTTAATGAACAATTAAAGCAAATGGGTTCAAATGAAGCGTATTACAGAAAATACTTCACTAACTTAAATATAATGAAACAATACTATAAAGTAAAAGAAAAAGAATTTAAGGCAAGTGAAGACGAAATTAAAAAATATTATGATGAACATAAAGATGAATACTTTACAGCGGATGCAGCACATATTCTTGTTAAAGATGTAAATGAAGCTAATTTAATCAAGAAAGAGCTATCTAAAGGTGCGGACTTTGCCCAAATTGCAAAAGAAAAATCAACAGATAAAGGTTCAGCTGAAAAAGGCGGAGAACTTGGAGAATTTTCAAATGGAATGATGGTAAAAGAATTTGAAGATGTTGTTAAATCTATTAAAGTTGGAGAAATATCTGACCCGGTAGAATCTCAATTCGGTTTCCACATCATTAAACTTAATAAATTTGAAAATAAGAAATTAGAAGAAGTTAAAGAAATTATTGAAAGTGCTGTAACTCAACAAAAATATAAAGATCATCTTGATAATCTTAAAAAAGAAGCTAAAATAGAAAAATATGTAAATGTAAAAGACGACATCGAAATTCCTGAAGAATTTAAATTACCAACAGCAGCTACAAAAGCAGAAGACAAGAGTAAAGAAACACCGGCAGATGAAGTTGGAAATTCAACAGTAGAAACAAAAGAAAAAGCTAAAGCAAACAAAGCTTCAAATACAAAAGAAAATAAGAATGCAAAAAATACTGAAAAAACAGAAGAAAAAAGCAAATAATTAGAAAAGAGGAGGGGTGGCTTTAAGCCACCTTTTTTATAAGATGATAAATATAATAGGACTTGGAGCAACAGACCAATATGGCATCACTTTACAAGCTTTAGAATATATAAAAGATGAAAATCCAAATTATTTGAGAACTGAAAAAGTAGATGCAATTAAAAAATTTATTGAATTAAATGTAAAATACAACACATTTGACTATCTATACGAAAGCGAAGAAACATTCGAAGAAGTTTATGATAAAATAGTAGAAACACTGATTGAAAAGTCAAAAGAAAGAGATATAAACTATTTTGTACCAGGGACACCACTTATAGCAGAAAGAACAGTTTTAAAATTAATTGAAAAGAAAATTGATATTCACTTGGTGGCTGGAGTGAGCTTTATAGAACATATTTTAAATGCTGTGAAAAGAGACCCATCAACAGGCTTTATGTTACTTGATGCAGATGATTTTACTCCATTTAACATAAACACTAAGCTTGATATAGCAATAACTCAAGTTTATAACATGAGAACAGCAGTAGACTTAAAATTGTCTCTATCTGAAATATACGGGGATGAATACAAAGTTTACTTTATAAAAAATGCCGGACTCGAAGATGAAACTGTAGAATATATATCCATATATGAAATGGACAGAATAGAATATAATCATCAGTGTGTAATCTATATTCCAAAATCAGATATAGTTGGGTTTGGAGATATATTAAATAAATTTAGAAAAGAAGATAAGAAAATAGATGTGGATGTGGAAGAATTAATTGAAAATTTAAAAAATGATTTAGAAGAATTAGTTGCAGTTGACACAAATGGAGAGAGTTATATATACGATATTTTACAGAAAATTTACAATAAAAATGTCTAAAATTAGGCTTTTTTTATAAATTTAAGTGGAAAGATTAGGTAAGATAGGGTATAATAACGATAGTCTTAGAAGATAAGGTAATTGCACAGCAAAAAAACATGGCTGAAACGGCAATTAATAAAGGAGGATTTATAGTGAACAAATCAGAATTAGTAACAAGCATAGCAGAAAAAAGTAATTTAACAAAAAAAGATGCTGAAATGGCTCTTAACGCATTTTTAGAATCAGTACAAGAAGCTCTTACAGATGGAGAAAAAGTACAATTAGTAGGATTCGGAACTTTCGAAGTTAGAGAAAGAAAAGCAAGAGAAGGAAGAAACCCAAGAAATCCTGAAGAAGTTATCAAAATTCCTAAGTCAAATGCCCCTGTATTCAGATCAGGTAAAGCATTAAAAGAAGCAGTAAATAAAAGCAAATAAGCTATTGGGGGCATAAGTAGCTCCCATTTTTAATATGAGATTAGATAAATTTTTAAAAATATCAAGAATTATAGTTAGAAGAACTGTAGCTAAGACAGCAGCTGAAGGTGGTCATATTAAAGTGAATAACAATGTGGCAAAACCATCAACTGAAGTTAAAGTTGGAGATTTAATTGAAATAGAATTTGGCAATTCTACAAGAAGAGTAGAAGTCTTAGAGATAAAAGACCATGTAAAAAAGGACGAAGCTGATAGTTTGTATAAAATTATTGACTAACTCCTTGAAAAAACTACTTTCGGGTGTGATAATGACTTTGGAGGCTATTTTATGAAAAGAAGAGGAATTCCTAAAATATACATAGCTATCGTAATTATTTCGGCGGTTTATGCTGGACACAATATGAGTACAGCTATGTCTAAAGCTCATGATAAAAATATTCAGTTAGCGGAATACAATAGGGAAATAAAAACTTTAAAGTCAGATATAAAAAATCTTGAAGAAGAAAAAAAATCATCAGGCTCTCTTGAGTTTATTGAAAAAGTTGCAAGAGAAGAACTTGGGATGGTTAAACCTAGAGAGGTAGTTTATATTGATAAGGAAAAAGCCGAGAAAAAATAACAGAAGAACATAGGAGGAATTATTTAATGGCATTAACTGTAGGCCAAATAGTAGAAGGTGTTGTATCAAATGTAATGAAATTTGGTGCGTTTATTAGTTTACCGGAAGAACAAAGCGGGTTAGTACATATATCCCAAATATCAGATTCATACGTTGAAAATGTCAGTGACCATTTAGAGAAAGGTCAAACAGTAAAAGTTAAAATACTTTCAATGGAAGATGGCAAAATTGATCTTTCGATAAAACAAGCACTTCCGAAGACCTCTAAACCGGCTGTAGTCGATTTTGAAAAAACTGAAAAAGACTCTTCTTTTGAAGATAAACTTTCAAAGTTTTTAAAAGATTCAAATGAAAAATACGAACAAGCAAGATCAAGACAAAATGCCAAAATGGGAACAGGTAGATCTCGTAGATAATGGCCATCAAAGATGGCCATATTTTTTTGATATGAAATATAATAAATCATTTTATGAAAACTTAAAAAAATATAATATGATAGATGGTGGAGAAGAAGTCATAGTTGCGTGCTCAGGTGGAGCAGACAGTATGTTTTTACTCTACAATTTATTTTTGTTAAGAGAAGAATTCAATATAAAAATTAAAGTTTGTCATGTAAATCATGGGATAAGAGCAACTGCAAAAAGAGATCAAGATTTTGTAAGGAATATTGCTCAAAAATTAGAACTCGAATTTGAAACCATTGATGTGAACATGGATGAATTTGCTAAAGAAAATAAAATGAGTTCAGAAGAAGCAGGAAGATTTTTAAGATATGAGTTCTTTAGAACTTTTAACACAAAAATATTTACAGCTCATAACCAAGATGACCAAGCCGAAACTATTCTGTATAGAATAATTAGGGGGACAGGTTTAGAAGGGTTACAATCAATAGAGTATGTAAATGGAGATTTATATAGACCAATGCTAAATATTAGTCGTAGGGAAATAGAAGAGTATCTTTTAGAAAATGGAATAGACCATGTAGATGATGAAACAAACTCAATGGCTGTATACACCCGAAATAAATTAAGACTTGAATTAATTCCATACATTGAAAAAAATTTGAATTCTAATTTTAAAGGAGCTCTTTTGAGGTTACAAGATTTAGCACATAAACAAAATACATATTTTCAAAAAATAGTTGATAGATATTTTTTGGATAATATGAAAGAAGATGTATTAGATATTAAACCTTTAAAAGATGAAGATGAATATTTAGTAAGCATCATAATAAGAGAATACCTTAGAAGGTTAAATCTTATCGAGGGTATTAGGAAAGTACAGATTGAAAATATAGTTGATTTAATAAAGCAAGATTCTGCATCAATTACAGTGCATAAATTAATTTTTGAAATTTCTCAAGGATATTTATTTTTAAAAAAAGAAGTTGAAAAGATCGATGAAACTTTAAAATTTGGAATAAATAAAACTAAATTAGGAACTTTGATTGTGGAAGAAGGCATTAAAAAGGGTAAAAATTCAATTCAAGTAGACGCCTCAAAGATTAAAGGACAATTGAGAATTAGAAATAAAAGAGATGGAGATAAATTTACTCCAATAGGAATGAAAGGGTCAAAAAAGATAAAAGATTTTTTAATAGATAATAGAGTTCCTAAGTACAAAAGAGATTTTGTGCCTCTAATAGTTGATGATGAAAATATAATTTGGGTTGCTCCGTATAGAATGAATGAAAAATACAAGATAGAAAGTAGGACTGAAAAGATAATTAGTATAAGTTTGGAGGTATAAATTGGGTAATATAAAAGAAGTGTTAATCAGTGAAGATAAAATACAAAATAGAATTCTTGAGTTGGCACAAGCAATAGAAAAGGATTATGATGGTGAAATTTTGATGATTGGTATTCTAAAAGGATCCACTATTTTCATGTCAGATCTAGTTAGAAAAATTAATAAAAATGTCTACATGGAATTTATTCAAGTTTCAAGCTATGAAGGAACTGAGTCCACAGGGACTGTAAATATCAAAAAGGATGTCGAAATTGAGCTGGTTGGAAAGGATGTTTTAATAGTTGAAGATATCATAGATACAGGGAATACTATGGGATATCTTATTGAAAATTTAAAACAAAGAGGCGCAAAGTCTGTTGAAATAGTTACATTGCTTTCAAAACCTGCAAGAAGATTAAAAGAAATAGAGTGTAAATATATAGGATTTGAAATAGAAGATAAATTTGTAGTTGGATTTGGTATGGACTATAATCAAAATTACAGAAATTTACCATATATTGGTATATATGATAACTCTGAAGAAAATATTTAAACAGGAGGTATGTATTGAATAAGAGAATAAGTGGGATATTACTCTATTTGATGTTAATAGGACTTGTTTTATTTGGCTTTAGAATGATAACTCCACCGCAAGAAGTGGTAGATAAAGTTTCAGCAACTAAATTTGTACAAGCGCTTGAAAAAAATGAAGTAACAGATATACACTATGATGATTCAAAAGTAACATATAAATTAAAAAATGAAAAAGCATATATAACTTATCTTCCAAGTGAATCAAGAGTAAATATATATGAGAAATATATAGCTCCTAAAGTGAGTACAGGTGATATAAATATTTCACAAGAACCAATTAAAGTTAAACCATTTTATGTTGAATGGATACCAACAATACTGATACTTGTAGTATTTGTAGGCGCTTGGTACTATATGATGAATCATACTCAAGGAAGTAGCGGTTCTAAAATGGGAAGCTTTGGAAAGAGTAAGGCTAGAATGATTAAACCGGAAGATAAAAAGGTGGTAACATTCAACGAAGTGGCAGGACTAGTAGAAGAAAAAGAAGAACTATCTGAAATAGTGGATTTTTTGAAAAGTCCTAAAAAATTCGTTGAGATGGGAGCTAGAATTCCAAAAGGCGTTCTCATGGTAGGACCTCCGGGAACCGGTAAAACTTATCTTTCAAGAGCAGTTGCAGGAGAAGCTAAAGTACCTTTCTTTATAATGAGTGGTTCAGACTTCGTAGAAATGTTTGTAGGGGTTGGAGCTAGTCGTGTTAGAGATTTATTTGAATCAGCTAAGAAAAATGCACCTTGCATAATATTTATAGACGAAATAGATGCAGTTGGAAGACGTCGTGGAGCCGGAGTAGGTGGAGGACATGACGAAAGAGAACAGACATTAAACCAGTTGTTAGTTGAAATGGATGGTTTTGGAGAAAATGAAGGCGTAATAGTTATGGCAGCGACTAACCGTGCCGATATACTTGACCCGGCGCTAATGAGACCAGGAAGATTTGACAGAACTGTTTATGTTGGAAAGCCTGATGTAAAAGGTAGAGAACAAATATTAGAAATACACTCTAAGAATAAAAAAATTGCAGAAGATGTAAATCTAAAGACCATAGCAAAGAGAACACCAGGATTTACTCCAGCAGACCTTGAAAATCTTATGAATGAAGCAGCTCTTTTAGCAGCTAGAAGAGGCGAAATAAAAATCAGCATGGAAGATGTCGATGAAGCCTCTATAAAAGTTCAAGCAGGTCCAGCTAAAAAATCTAAAGTAGTTACAGAAAAAGAAAGAAAACTTACAGCAGTTCACGAAGCAGGTCATGCAGTTGTATCTGTGTCATTAAAAAATACAGACCCTGTCGATATGATTACAATAATACCTCGTGGAATGGCAGGAGGATTTACTTCATATCTACCAGAAGAAGAATTGACTTTTATGACAAAAGGTCAAATGGAAGATAAAATAGTTACACTACTGGGTGGAAGAGTTGCCGAAGACCTTGTCTTAGATGACATTTCTACCGGAGCTCACAACGATATTCAAAGAGCAACTCAAATGGCAAGAGATATGGTCACAGAATATGGTATGAGTGAAAAAATAGGTACTATAAATCTTTCAACAGATGAAGGAGAAGTATTCATAGGTCGTGATTTGGGAAGAAGCAGAAATTATTCAGAACAGACAGCATATGCAATAGACCAAGAAGTTAAGAGAATGATTGATGAAGCATATGCTAAATGTAAAGCGATACTTTCTGAAAATATGGCTAAACTATTAAAAGTTTCAGATACATTACTTGAAAAAGAAACAATTACAAGAAATGAATTTGAAAAAATAATAAGCGGTGAACAAGAACCGGTTGAAGGTGAAGTCCACATAGAAGAATCAGACTTATCAAAAGAAGCTAAAAAAAATAATAGAAGAATAAAAAGTCTTTAGAAATTTTA
>NZ_JH165061.1:1162717-1170328 GCF_000227315.1 Peptoniphilus indolicus ATCC 29427
TTAGATGTTTCAATGCTTATGATATATTTAATATTTTTTTGTTTACTAGTATATTCTTACAAAATAGTTGTATTTGAGAGATTGAGAATAAAAAATTTAAATATAGAACTGGAAAAGGCATATGGAGAGATTTTAGAAATAAATAAAAAAGTTAAGGAACTTACATTGTTTGAAGAGAGGAATAGAATAGCTGGAGAAATACACGATTTTTTAGGACACAACTTAGTTGCACTTAATATGAATCTAGATGTTGCTAATAAGGTTGTGGATAAAGATATCAATATGTGTAAGGTTTTATTGAAAAAATCTAAATATTTGGCAGAAAAAAGTATGGATAGTTTGAGAGATGCTGTATATGCACTTAATGAAGATGATTCTAAAAGTTTAAAAGATAAGATAAATGAATTGGTGGAAGAAATTAATAGTACAAGGATTTTAGAACTTAATATAGCTTATGTTGGAGATTTAAATGAGATAGATAGATATAAACAGAGTTTAGTATATAGAATAATAAAGGAATCTATATCGAATAGTATAAAACATGGGCAGTCAAGTAAAATAAATATTTTTATTAGGATAAAAGATGGTATTAGAATAGAAATTATAGATGATGGAAAAGGATGTAATTTTATATTTAAAGGAAATGGATTGAAAGGCATTGAGGATAATGTTAACAAATTAAACGGGAATATAGTCTATAGAGCTAAGATAGACGAAGGCTTTCAAATTTTTATAGATTTTTATAATGAATAATTCCACTATAGTTGTGCATAAATTATGAGGATTAAATTTTATGTATAAGTATACTTTTATTTAAAGGAGAGAATTTATGAATAATATTATTGAGTCTTTTAATAGTACAATTAATTATATTGAGAAAGTTTTGTGTGAAGAAATTGAAGAAAGAAAAATTTTAGATTTTTCTGGTTATTCGTTATCAATGTTTAGTAGGATTTTTTCTATTTTAACAGACATGACTTTATCGGAATACATCAGATATAGAAAATTAACTAAAGCTGCTATTGATTTGAGAGAAACTAAAATTAAAGTAATAGACATAGCAATAAAATATGGATATGAGTCTTCAAATTCTTTTGCAAATGCGTTTAAAAGATTTCATGGAAATTCTCCTATAGAAGTGAGAAAGGGAGCAAACTTTAATGTTGTTTCCTGTGTGCAGTTATCTGTAATTGTAAGTGGAGGTAGGGATATGAATATAAGTATACAAAGAAAGAAAAGCTTCAAAGTTGCAGGAATAAAATCAACAAATATTGATACTTCAGAATGTTCAAAATTATGGGAAAAATTTTATTCTGAATTTAGACATGATGAATTAGCAAATCTTGGTAATGGACAGATGTATGGGATGTGTTATGATGTAAAAGACTGTAATAATATTAATTATATGGTTTGTTATGACGTTAAAGATGTAGAAGTTGCAAATAAAATGGGGCTTGAGATTGTGGAAATAGAAGAAAGTGAATACGCAATATTGAGTTTAGAAGGTAAGATACCAGAAAGTATTCATAATGGATGGAAATATGCCATGGAAGTATTTTTCCCACAAAATGGGTATATGCATTCAGGAGATCCAGATTTTGAAGTATATGGCGAGGGTAACATGGATGAAGAAAATTATAAGATGGAGTTATGGATTCCAATTGTTAAAGTAAATAAATAACTATGAAAGAGTCGGGTTAACCGACTTTTTTAATTTACATCATTTGAAAAAAGTATTTTTAATTTTATAATCGGTATAAGATTTAGTTTTAAGGAGGGAAAGTGTGTTGTATTTAAGGGAATTTAAATTTCCTACGATGGAAGCTGAAGCATATTATTTTAGAACTTTGAAAAGGACTTGCCATGATACATATTATCCTTTCCAAATTTTTAGAAAGAATAGGCTTACTCATCTTGCTTTTGAACCAATAACTATCTTGTATGGGGGAAATGGCTCTGGGAAGTCTACAATTTTGAATATTATATCTGAAAAATTAAAATTAAATAGAGATGCTTTATATAATAGGTCCAATTTTTTTGAAGATTATATTAATCTGTGCCATTATGAATTGGATAATAAGATTCCAAGGACAAGTGAAACTATAACTTCTGATGATGTATTTAATTTTATGCTAGATTTGAGAAGTATAAATAATGGAATTTCGTCAAAAAGGGAAGAGCTTTTTGAGGAGTATTTGGAAAATAAATATACTGATTTTCAATTGAGGTCGTTGGACGATTATGAAAAACTGAAAAAAATAAATATGACACGAAAGGTATCACAGTCTCAGTATGTGAGAAATAATCTGATAAATAATACACGAGAGTATTCAAATGGAGAGAGTGCTTTTATGTATTTTCAAAATAGAATAAGGGAGAATGCTCTTTATTTATTGGATGAGCCTGAAAACAGTTTGTCTCCTCAGAAGCAACTTGAGTTGATTAAATTTTTAGAGGATAGTGTCAGATTTTTTGAATGTCAATTTATAATAGCAACTCATTCTCCATTTATTTTGTCGCTTAAGTATGCCAAAATTTATGATTTGGATGGAGATTTTGTAACTGTAAAGGATTGGACTGAGCTTGAAAATGTGAGGATTTATTATAATTTTTTCAAGGAGCATTCAGATAGTTTTAAGGAGTAATATGTACGAAATTATTTTACTTGATTTAGATAATACGATTTTTGATTTTGATATGGCTGAGGAAAATGCATTAAAAGATGTTTTTAAACTCAATGGGTTGAGTGAGAGTAGGGAAAATTTAGAGGCGTATAGAAAAATCAACGTGTATATGTGGGGCGAGTTGGAAAAGGGAAATATGTCCAAGGGCGAGATTTTGACTAAGAGATTTGATGAATTTTTTAAACTTTATAATATTCAAGTAGACTCTGAAAAAATAGAAAAGATTTTTAGAAGTAATTTGGATAGAAATTGTCAGTTGATTGACGGTGCATTTGAATTGTTATTAGACTTGAAAAAAATGGGTAAAAAAATTTATACAGCTTCTAATGGAGTTTATAGCACTCAAATTAAAAGGATGACTGATTCAAAAATATATAGTTTATTCGATGGACATTTTATTTCTGAAAGGATTGGTTTTGAAAAACCTGATAGGAGATTTTTTGAATGTTGTTTTGAAAATATTGATGGAGCAAATTTAAAGAATGTGTTGATGGTTGGAGATAGAATAGAGTCGGATATAAATGGTGCTAAAAATTTTGGGATTGACAGTTGTTATTTTGACAGAAAAGGTACAATGAATGGTAAGTTTGCAACATACACTATAAGCAACTTAACTGATTTGTTGAAAATAGTATAAAAAATGCCAAGCTCTCCACAAAGCTTGGCGAAGTAGACAGATTTCTCTGCCCAACGGTATTTAAAATTATACAAGAGAATTTAAGTCGTGTCAAAGCTTTACAAATATTTGTAGAGCTTTATAATTTAAAGTAATAGATTAAATAGGAGGATAAAATGGAATTAAAAAATAAGTCAGTGTGGCAATCAATAAGTCCGGAACAATACAAAGAAATTTTTGAATATTCAGATAGATATAAGAATTTTTTAGATAAGTCAAAGACGGAAAGGGAAGCTACTAAATTCATAATTGAAGAAGCTGAAAAGAGAGGATATGTTTCTTTAGAAGAAGCTTTGAAGAGAGATATAAAGTCAGGGGATAAAATTTATTTAAACAATCACAACAAGTCATGTGTTTTGTTTGTAATAGGTAAGGAAGAATTGGAAAATGGTATGAACATAGTTGGTTCTCATATCGATTGTCCAAGACTTGATTTAAAGCAAAGACCTCTTTATGAAGATTCTGATTTAGCTTTATTTAAAACTCACTACTATGGTGGAGTTAAGAAATATCAATGGCCTACAATTCCTTTGGCACTACACGGAGTTATCATCACTCAAGACGGAGAAAAAAAGGAAATTGCAATTGGCGAAAAAGCTGATGACCCTGTATTTTTTATAAATGATTTATTGCCACATTTAAGTCAAAACCAAAATACTAAAAAACTTAGCGAAGGTATCGAGGGGGAACAGTTAAATGTAGTTGTAGGACATTCAACTTACGGAAGCGATGAAAAGGAAAATCCTATAAAGAAACTTGTACTTGAACATTTAAATAGAGAGTTTGGAATGGTTGAGGAAGATTTTATTGTTTCTGAACTTGAAATTGTACCGGCTAGTCCGGCAAGGGATGTTGGGTTTGATAGGTCGCTTGTGGCAGCTCACGGACATGATGACAGAGTTTGTAGTTATGCAAATTTAGAGGCGATATTTGAGGTTGAAAATCCTAATAAAACTGTAGTTGCTCTTTTTGCAGACAAAGAAGAGATAGGTTCTGTAGGGAACACAGGAATGCACGCAAGATTTTTTGAAAATGCAGTTGCTGAACTCATAAATAAAATGGGTGATTACAACGATTTAAAACTTAGAAGAGCTCTTGCAAATTCAAAAGTTCTTTCAGCGGATGTAACAGCGGCAATTGACCCTGCTTTTAAAGAAGTTATGGATGAAAAGAACGCATCTAAGCTTGGATACGGTATAACAATGTCAAAGTATACAGGTTCTCGCGGTAAAGGTGGATCTAATGATGCCAATGCAGAATTTTTACATGAAATTAGAAAAGTATTTAATGAAAATGGAATAATTTGGCAAACAGGGGAACTCGGAAAAGTTGACCAAGGGGGCGGTGGAACTATAGCCTATATATTAGCTGAGTCAGGTGCTCAAGTTGTAGATATGGGAACTGGAATGCTTTCAATGCATGCTCCAATAGAATTGGTTTCCAAAGCTGATGCTTATATGACTTATAAAGCTTATGAAGTTTTTATGAAGAATATATAATGAGGTAATATATGAGGAGAAAAGATAGGGAACAAGATACAAATTTTGGACTAAATGTAATAGATAATACAAATTTTGGAGTAATGACTTTAAAGAAAAATGGTTACTCTCTTCCACTTACTTTTAGTAGAGATGAAAATACTCTTTATTTTCACTGTGCTATGCAAGGTCAAAAAGTAGATTATATCGAAGATGGAGATTTAGTGAGAATAGTGTTTGTGTCTCAATCTGAAACTCCAAGAGAGTACACTCCTCAAAGTATGAGAGATATAATAAAAAATGGTGGGAACACATCTGGTAAAATTTTTACAATTGAGTACAAGAGTGCAATTGTAGAAGGCAAAATTTACAATGTAGAGGATGAGAAAGAAAAGATACATTCTTTGAAAATTCTATGCGAAAGGCTTGAACCGGATATGATGGAGTTCTTTGACCACGCAATAGAAAGGTCTCTCAAAGTTACAAAAGTTTATAAGATAGAAATAGATGAAATAGAGGCAAAAGCCAAAGAAGTAGTGAAGATGTAGAAAAGGTCCATTGTGTAAAAGCAATGGATTTTTTATTTTTATGGAAAATAGTTTATAATAGTAGTGTAAGTTTAAAATTAATTTAGTTTAGATATAGAGGTAATTTGTGAGCAGAGAAGAAAAAGTTATAGAGAAAAAACACAATATGCATAATTGTGCGCAGGCGATTGCTTGTACGTATTGCGATTATGTTGGCATAGATGAAGAGACTATGTATAACTTAACTCAAGGGTTTGGAGCGGGAAATGGCACAATGGAAGGAACTTGTGGAGCTATTTCAGGAGCTGAAGTAATAATTGGTTTAATCAATAAAAATCCGGGGGAGACAATGAAAGACAGCAGAAAGATAATGAATGAATTTAAAGAGAAAAATAAATCCGTCTTGTGTAAAGATTTAAAGGGAATTGAAACTGGAAAGCCTCTAAGAAGTTGCGAAGGCTGTGTAAGAGATGTGGTTAAAATTTTGGAGAGTATAATACACGAAAAACCATTATAAAATTTAAATGTAAAGAGATGATTTGATGGCAAAACAATATACAAAAGAATTGATTAGAGATGTATTTTGGGAATTAGCCGGGAAGAAGACATTAAAAGATGTTAAAATGAGTGAAATAGCAAAGATATGTGAAATCAACAGAAATACTTTTTATTACTACTATGAAGACATATTTAGATGATCCGAATTATAGCAATTGTCGTATCACACATAAGTGTGGAGAGAGATGGGACAATGCTAAATTTAATTTAGGACAAGATTTAGTAAAAGAGATAGTGATGTTTTTGTCCATGCCGAACGAAGCACTACAAGATTTAAAAATAGAAGATGTATTATCACCTGAACTGCTCAAAACTGATTTTTGGACTTTCTGGAGAAGTATGTTTGCTTTTGAAAATTGGCACAGTGCTTTAGAAATGAAACTCTATATGAATCGTTTCATTCACCACGTAGAGGGATTACCTAATTTATCAGCACTACAATTTACAAGACATGACCAATTTATCTCAATTGTAGAGTCGATGATAAAATGGCTAAAGGAAAAAGGCGTTCAATTCGATTACAATACAGCTGTAAAAAATGTTGAATTTGAAATTTTGACAGATAAGAAAGTCGCTAAAAAAATAGTTGCCGAAGATAATAAAGGCAATGATAAATCTATAGAGCTTACAGAAAATGATTTAGTATTTATTACTAACGGTTCAATTATAGAATCTTCCGGATATGGAGATGACGACACTCCGGCACCATTTATAAGAGAACCTGGAAGCAGTTGGGAACTTTGGAATAACATTGCTAGTCATGCGAAGAATTTAGAAATCCGGAAGTATTTAGTACTGATTTTGAAAAGACAAATTGGGAATCTTGTACTGTAACTTGCCACGATAGAAAAATAGCACCTTATATCGAGAAGATAACTAAGAGGTCTCCATATACTGGAAAAACTGTTACAGGTGGTATTGTAACTGAAAGAGATTCATCATGGTTGATGAGTTGGACTATAAACAGACAAGGTCAATATCCTACACAACCTAAAGATGATGTAGTAGTTTGGGTTTATGGATTGTTTACAGACAAAGACGGAGATTATATATAAGAAGAAGATGAGAGATTGCACAGGTAATGAAATTACAAAAGAATGGCTTTACCACATAGGAGTTCCTATAGAAAAGATAGATGAAATAGCTCAAACTTGTACAGCAGTGCCTGTTATGATGCCATTTATAACATCATATTTTATGCCGAGAAAATTTGGAGACAGACCTTATGTAGTTCCAAAAGATGGAGTAAACTTTGCATTCATAGGTCAGTTTGCAGAAACTCCTGATAATCCGGGAAGAGATACAATCTTTACTACTGAATATTCATGACGTACTGCTATGGAAGCTGTCTATATTTTAACAGGAGTTGAAAAAGCTGTACCCGAAGTATTTGCTTCAAGATATGACATCAGATATCTATTGAGTGGATTGGTTGGTCTATTAGATGGAGAAAAACCGGAAATTAAATTGCCGTGGATAGTAAGTCACAAAGTAAAAGCTATGTTGGCAGGAACTGAGATGGAACAGATTTTAAAAGAGTACAATGTAATTGAATAGTGATTATTTTCAAAATAAAGCATAGTTGGTGAAAGCCAGCTATGTTTTTTAATTAGTCTTTAAAGAGAAATTCTTATTAAATATATATTTTAAAATGATATACTTAATATAAGCTTAATAAAAATAAATTT
>NZ_JH165061.1:1170378-1179399 GCF_000227315.1 Peptoniphilus indolicus ATCC 29427
GAATATTGTGAAAAAATTAATTTTAATTACTATAGCTTTTACTTGTATAGGTAGTTTTATAATTTATCATAATAAAGATATAGTTTTTCAAAAGGGAAATCCAATTCCATACTTAATAGCAATATCAAAAATAAAAAAAGAAAAACCTTATGTAAAATTAGACAAAAATATTCTAATCTCAAAAAATGGAGATGTTTCATATCTTTTTAAACATTTTGAGAATGATATGGGAATTAAGTTTAAAGAACAAATGGGAAGTGGATATATATTTAGTGACGGTAATAAAGATTACTTATTAACTTCAGAAATATATTTGAAAAAATATATAGTGTGGAGTATACATGAAGAAGATAAGTATTGATAAATTTAAAGTTTTTAGAGAAATTTATAAATATATTAAATTTAATCCAAATATAGAGGTGAGTTTAGATTGTATCTTATAAGAATTATTTTGCCAGTGATATTGGTAGGAATCGCAACAATTTATATTATTAATCTTGTGAAGAATAAATCTAAAAGAAGCAATAAAAATGAAGATGAAAACTATCTATCAGAAGGAATGTCATTAGGAATGTGTTTTGGGACTGCAATTGGGGTTCTACTTGGTCAAGATAATTTAGGTATATTTGTCTCATTGGGAATGTTGTTAGGAATAACGGTTGGAACTAGTATTAAAAAATAAATTATTTAAAACTATAAATTGAAATCTATCAACAAGATTAGAAAATTTTCTAAAAAATAACAAACTTTAACAAAAAATAACAATTATTGTATAAAGTTCGATTATCATATAATATTATCTATAGTAGATATATTGAATCAAATAATATGTAGGTATTATTTTTAGGGGGAGAGCTTGTGAGCAGATTAGAATTAGAATCACCGAGTAGAGCTAAAATTGTAATCGATGATATTTATGAAAATTTGAAAAAACGTATAGAATCCAGCCCACCTGGATTATGCCCTGTTGATACTACGAGAGCTTTTATAGAAATGTGCCATGCACAGACATGTGGCAAATGTATTCCTTGTAGGGTAGGACTTCAACAACTTAAAAATTTATTGACTGATGTTTTAAATGGAAAAGCTAATATGGGCACATTGGACTTAATTGAAGAGACGGCAAAATCTATTTCTGAAACTGCCGACTGTGCGATAGGATATGAAGCTGCTCATATGGTACATAGGAGTATAGTCAACTGTAGGGATGACTATGAAGAGCACGTTATAAATGGAAGATGTATATGTATGACTACTCAACCTGTTCCATGTGTTGCATTATGTCCGGCGAACGTGGACATACCTGGTTATGTAGCGTTGATTAGAGAACATAGATATGCTGATGCAATAGCACTTATAAGAAAGGACAATCCGTTTCCAACCACTTGTGGGTTTATATGTGAGCATCCTTGTGAAGATAGATGTAGAAGAAATATGGTTGATGATTCAGTGAACATTCGTGGGCTTAAAAGATTTGCTGCGGATATGGCGGGCAAGGTTCCAACTGAAAAGTGTGCAAAGTCAACTGGTAAAAAAGTTGCCATAGTCGGAGGTGGACCGGCAGGTCTTTCTACAGCATATTATCTACAGTTGATGGGGCATCAAACTACTGTATTTGAGATGCTTCCAGGTTTGGGAGGTATGCTTAGATATGGTATTCCAAATTACAGATTGCCAAAAGAGAGATTGGATGATGATATTGAAGCTATACTTGAAACTGGTGTTGAAGTTAAATATGGACTTAAAATTGGTATAGACATAGATTTAAATGATTTAAGAAGAGATTATGACGCAGTACTTATAACAGTTGGGGCATCCACTGATAAAAAACTTGGCTTAGATGGAGAAAAGAGCGAGGGAATAGTTTCAGCTGTAAAATTTTTACGAGATGTTGGTATGGGGAAATTGCCGGACATTTCAGGTAAGAGGGCAGCTGTAATAGGCGGCGGAAATGTTGCCATGGACGCAGTTAGAACTTTGGTGCGTTTAAATGCTTCAAAAGTTAGTTGTGTTTATAGAAGAAGAATAGCAGATATGACTGCTTTGCCTAATGAAATTGAAGGTGCTTTAGCAGAAGGGGTTGAAATGGTGACATTGAAAGCTCCTTCAAGACTTGAGATAGAAGATGGGAAGTTAAAGGGTATTTGGGTTGAACCTCAGATGATATCTAAAATAAAAGGTGGTAGAGCGTCAGTTGTTCCAAATGGAGAAGCAGAACAGTTCATTCCTTGTGAAGTGTTGGTAGTAGCAATTGGACAAAATATTGAAACTGAACACTATGAAGATGTGGGAGTGCCTATCGAAAAGGGAAAGATATTCACACTACCTAATGGAGGTTTTAGAGGAATACCTGGGCTCTTTGCCGGTGGAGACTGTGCGTCGGGGCCTGCAACTGTAATAAAGGCAATAGCAGCTGCGAAAGTAATGGCAGCTAACATAGATGAATATCTTGGCTATCATCATGAAATCACTTGTAGTGTAGATATACCTGAGCCTAATATAGAAGACAAGACTTATTGTGGAAGAGTTGAACTTCCGGAAAGAGAAGCTTGTATGAGAGTATTAGATTTTAATGGAGTGGAGCTAAATATGAATGAAAAAGCGGCTCATCAAGAGGCGGCAAGATGTTTGAGATGTGATCACTTCGGCTTTGGAATATTTAAGGGAGGTCGTGAAAGCATATGGTAAATTTAACTATTGATAATGTAAAAATTGAAGTTGCTGAGGGAACTACCATAATGCAAGCAGCAAAGAGCAAAGGAATAGAAATACCACATCTATGTTATTTAAAAGATTTAAATGAAATAGCAGCTTGTAGGGTGTGTGTAGTTGAAGTTGAAGGCAAGGGAAAACTAATAACAGCTTGTAACAATGTAGTTGAAGAAGATATGGTTATATTTACCAACAGTCCTAAAGTAATGCTAGATAGGATGAGGACAGTACAGATGATACTTTCTCAACACGATTGTAAGTGCGCAACTTGTGTGAGAAGTGGAAACTGTTCACTTCAAAAACTTTCAAATGATTTAAATATACAAGATGTTTTGTATGAAGAAAATTTAGAACATCAAGCGTGGGATAATTCTTTTCCGCTCATAAGAGATTCTAAAAAGTGTATAAAATGTATGCGCTGTATACAAGTTTGTGATAAAATGCAGAGTTTAAATATTTGGGAGTTAGAGGGAACAGGAGCAAGAACTACTGTAAATATATCAGGCTCAAGAACCATTGCTGAATCTGACTGCTCATTGTGTGGACAGTGCATTACACATTGTCCTGTTGGTGCATTAAAAGAAAGAGATGATACGAGTAAGTTGTGGGAAGCAATAGCGTCTGAAGATAAAGTTGTCGTAGTTCAGGTTGCACCGGCTGTTAGAACTTCTTGGGGTGAAGAAATTGGTTTAGAGATCAAAGAGGCAACTGTAAATAAAATTTTTGATGCGCTTAAAAAAATAGGTGTAGATTATGTTTTTGATACAGCGTATTCTGCTGACTTGACAATAATGGAAGAGGCAAATGAATTTTTAGATAGGTTTAACAACAATGAATTAGATGAAAGACCTATGTTCACCTCTTGCTGCCCGGGATGGCTGAGATTTATCAAGGGACAATTTCCGCACTTGGTTCCTCAACTTTCAACTGCAAAATCTCCTATGCAAATGTTCGGCTCAGTTATGAAGACATATTTTGCAGAAAAAATTGGAAAGAAGCCGGAAAATATATATTCTGTAGCAGTTATGCCTTGCTTGGCAAAAAAAGGCGAAAGTGAAATGGAACTATTTTATGAAGAATATGCCGGACACGATACAGATTGTGTAATAACAACACGTGAACTTGTGAGGATGTTAAGAGCGGCACACATAAATTCCAACACTCTTGAAGATATAGAACCAGATAAGCTTTTTGAAAAGAGCTCAGGAGCCGGTGTGATATTTGGCGCAACTGGGGGAGTTATGGAAGCTGCTTTGAGAACGGCATATTATACTATTATGGGTGAAAACTGTTCTCCTGATGCTTTTGAAGTTGTCAGGGCAGAATCTCAAGACACTGGAGTGAGTGAAGCAAGTTTTAATTTAAATGGCGTTGAGTTGAGAGTTGCGGCAGTGAATGGACTTGGAAATGCAAGGAAGTTAATCGAAGAGATAGAACGTGGCGAAAAGAAATATGATTTTGTGGAGGTTATGGCTTGCCCCGGAGGATGTGTAGGAGGCGGAGGTCAACCTATACACGACGGAGATGAGCTAGCCTTTGAAAGAGGAAAGAATTTATATTTCCTAGATAAAAAATCTGAGTTGAGATACTCTCATGAGAACGAAGATGTGAAATCTCTATATGAAAATTATTTTGATAAACCAAACAGCCATAAAGCTCATATGCTTTTACACACAGACCATAATTCTTGGGAGATGCCAAGAAGTCCTAAGAGAGATAGAAATGGTTATGTAATAAATGGATTTTAATTATAGACTATTCGAACTTTATAGTTCGAGTAGTTCTTTTTTTATGTCAAGAATTGTATAATTTAAAGTGTACAGTTACAAAATATGAAAGAGGGAATTTAATGTTAGCTTTTTTTACTTCGGTTGTGAGTATAATGCCAATAATTTTTTTAATTATTATAGGATATTTGATGCAGAAGTTTGGTTGGTTTGAAAATTCATTTTCAAATAACATATCTAAATTGATTATGAATGTGGCCTTGCCAGCGTCTGTTTTTGTATCAGTTTTAAAATATCTGACGGTGGAACTTTTAATAGACTTATCAAATGGTTTTATCTATACAGTGTTGGCAGTAATACTTTGTTTTGTAACAGGATATATACTTTCAAAATTTTTAAAGGTGAGGGTTGGAAGAAGAGGAGCTTTTATAAATATGTTTGCAATTTCAAACACAATATTTATAGGATTGCCTTTAAATATGGCTTTGTTTGGAGAAAAAGGACTTCCCTATTTTTTGATATATTACATAACCAACACAATTGCAACTTGGACAATAGGAGTTATACTAATCGCCAATGACACACCGGAAAAGAAAGTTAATTCTAAGATACAGTGGAAAAAGTTAATACCAATTCCATTTACAGGATTTATTTTTGGGACAATATTTTTGATATTTAAAATTCCAGTTCCAGCAACAATAAATTCAACTTTAACTTATCTAGGGAATATGGTAACTCCTCTTTCTTTGTTATACATAGGTATAATATCAGCTAAGTCAGATTTTAAAAGTGTAAAATTTGACAGAGATACATTTGTTGGATTGTTGGGAAGATTTTTGATAGCTCCATTGATAATGTATTTAGTGGCTAAGTTAGTGGGTATTTTAGGAATGAGAATATCCGGAATGGAATATCAAATATACATGGTTCAATCGTCCACAGCTGGAGCGGCGGTAACTCCTATTTTAGTAAATGAAGCTAAAGGTGATGTTGAGTATGCTACGGGTATAATAACCATTAGTATGTTGATTTGCATATTTGTAGTTCCACTTATAGCTACTCTTGTAATGTAAATCAGTGCATACAGATTTTAATTTTATATGGTGATGAGTAATAAAAATTGTATTTTATTTTGACATTTCGTTACTTTTTATTCACCTGTTCTTCACAAAATATAATTATTATTAATTAAAAGCAAGGGGGGAAAATATGGAAGAAAATAATTACAGCTATCCTAATAGGAGAAATAGAAAAAAAGAATAGTAATAATATAGTAGTAATTGCTCTTCTATGTGCAATTATAGGTGGAATCATAGGTTCTGCAATATCTTATGCGGTGATGAGAGAACAAGCTTCAATGCCTGCTATTTCAGAACAAGATTCTAAAAAAATAGTTATAAATGCTAAAGATTCTTCTACAATTGCTTCAGCTGTTGCTGAAAAGGCAATGCCATCAGTAGTTGGAATCACAACCAAGGGTGTAGTTGAAACTTGGATGGGTCAAGCTCAAGTTGGCGGAACCGGTTCAGGGATTGTAGTTGATAAACAAGGATATATTCTAACTAATGCACACGTTGTAAAACTAAGTGGTCAAACAATAGAAAAGCCGAGCGTACAATTGTATGATGGAACTACAGTTGAAGGTAAGACAGTATGGGTTGACTCAACTATAGATATAGCAATAGTAAAAATTGAACCAAAGACAGAACTTATTCCTGCTGAGCTTGGAAATTCAGATGATTTAAAAATTGGACAAGCGGCAATTGCAATCGGAAATCCTCTTGATTTGGCATTCCAAAGAAGTGTTACACAAGGTATAATATCAGGCTTAAATAGATATGTTGGTCAAGTTTCAGGCGGAGGATATATGAATGGTCTAATTCAAACTGACGCTTCAATAAATGGTGGTAACTCAGGTGGACCGTTACTTGATTCAGAGGGAAGAGTAATAGGGATAAATACAGTAAAAGTTTCAACAGCCGAAGGACTTGGTTTTGCAATTCCTATCAATAGCGTAAAGACAATATTGGAAGAAGTAATAAAGACAGGAGATTATAAAGTTGTATCTCTAGGTGTTCAAACTATGGATATGACATTGGCTAAGAGATACTATAATTTAAATACTAACTTAGATTCAGGTGTTTTAATTATGGACGTTATGAAGGGAACTCCTGCTGAAGCTTCAGGATTGCAAAAGAGCGATGTAATACTAAAAATAGGAGATACAAAAATCGAAGGAGTGGATTCACTAAAGGCAACTCTATATAAATACAAAGTTGGAGATACAGCTAAGTTAAACATATTGAGAAACGGTAAGACTGTAGATATAGATGTTAAATTTAATGAATATTCTATTTCAGACGATGAAAACACACAAAAAGATAACAGATTTATTTTGCCGGACAATGAACAAAATAGTTGATAATTGACAAATGTGATATTATTTTGTATAGTTATTTGACAATAGAGTAAGAGGCCTACATACGCAAAAAGACGTTGTAGGCTATTTTATTTGTAAATTAGAATGGAGAATTATGAAAGACAAATATTATGTTACAGGGCATAAAAATCCCGATACAGATTCAATATGTGCTGCAATAGCTTATGCAGAATTAAAGAGAAAGAAGACCGGATTTGATGTTGAGGCTATAAGACTTGGTGAATTAAATCAAGAAACTAAATTTGTATTAGATTATTTTGGCGTGAAACCGCCAAGACTAAAAGACAGTATAAAAGCTCAAGTTAAAGATTTGGAAATGGACAAGGCGTACTGTGTTTCGGAAAATATATCTCTATATAAGGCGTTACAACTTATTCAAGAAAACGGAGTGAATTCACTACCGGTAACAGACCAAGACGAAAGACTGGTCGGAATTGCAAGTTTATCGAATATAACTATGTCATACATGGACGTTTGGGACGATTCAATTTTGGGAAGAAGCAACACTTCTTATCAAAATATAATTGAAGTTTTGGCTGGAAAATTTATATATCAACCTGAAATTTTCAAAGCTATAGATGGCAAGATAACCGTTTATGCAATGTCGCCAATGCATATAGGAGATAAAATCTCTAAGGGAGATATTATAATACTTGGGGACAGAAAAGATGCTCAATTAGATGCAATGGACAGAGATGTCAGTCTGATAATTGTCACAGGTGGCTTTAAAGTAGATGATGAGGTAGTTGAAAAGGCAAAATTAACTGGCACAACAATAATATCAACTAATTATAATACATTTATGGCTGGTAGGTTATTACCACAAGCTGTGCCAATATCACATGTGATGAGTAACAAAGACTTAGTTACTTTTGATTTGGAAGATACCGTTGAAGAAGCTAAGAAAATTATGGGGATGAGTAGATTTCGCTCATATCCCGTATTAGATAATAAGAAGAGGGTTATAGGTTCGATAGGAAGATTTCATCTTATTTCAAGCGATAAAAAACAATTGATTTTAGTTGACCACAATGAAAAAAATCAATCCATAGATGATATCGATTCAGCTGTGATTAGAGAAATCATAGACCATCATAGAGTTGCAAACATTGCGACAGATGAGCCGGTGTATTTTAGAAATGAGCCTGTGGGTTCAACTTGCACAATTGTAGCAGAGATGTATTATGAAGCTGGAATTATGCCTTCAAGAGAGATAGCTGGAATTTTAAGTGCAGCAATAATTTCTGACACACTTTTGTTTAAATCACCAACAGCTACGGAAACTGATAAGAGAATTCTGGAGAGACTTTCAAAAGTTACAGGAATAGACCATGAAGAGTTTGCGATGGAGATGTTCAGAGAGGGAACTAAGCTTGAAAATAAATCAATGTCTGATTTAGTAAATGGCGATGTGAAAAAATTTGTGGTAGAAGATGAAAATATACGTGTTTGTCAAATATTTACTATGAATTTGGATAGTCTAAATAGTATAGAAGAAGGACTAAAGGAAAAGATGGAAGAAGTCAGAGTTGCAAATGGAGAGTCAACTTTTGTAATGATGCTCACAGATATATTTAAAGAAATTTCTGAAGTGATAGTGGTTGGAGAATATATAGAGAGCATAAAAAATGTGTTTGGTGTAAATTCTCCTTCAAATTCATTTAAAGTTCCTGGATTATTGTCAAGAAAGAAACAATTAATACCAAGCATAACAAGCGCAATTCAAAAATAAAAATAACAACTTAGCATAATTAAAAAACATAAGGGGATGACAAAGTAACTAATTATAATTAATAGTTAGTAAATAAAATAATAAATATTACGTAAAAACATATTGATGAAATAAGTCATTGATATGTTTTTTATTTTTTTAATGTATACTTTTGAGGATTTTTAGAAAAATTTATTGACATTTAGTTTGTGTGGGTGTAATCTTTAAGGGCAGCAATGAAATGAAGTTTGCAGGAAAGTGGTTTTTAACCTACCGAAGGAGTAAAACTCTCAGGTGTCTTATTTTAAGATGAAAACTGTAAATGGATCATTACTCTGGAGAAGTCTTACCATGGATTTAGGTAAGATGCCGAAGGTGCAACACAGCTTATAAACTGTGAAATCTCTCAGGCAAAAGGGACAGAGATGCGG
>NZ_JH165061.1:1180320-1183035 GCF_000227315.1 Peptoniphilus indolicus ATCC 29427
ATTATCCACATAACCATTTTGACTTTGAGACCGTATTTTATGGTCTTTTTTTGTTTTAATGCAATAATTTACCATTTATTTACGGTTTTTTAGTCCATTTATTTTTCCATAAACTAAATAAATTCCAATCTGTTGCTGCAGAAAGGACTTATAAGATGTTGAATATGATTAATAATTTTTTGGTAAGAGTGAACGATATTGTTTGGGGAATTCCTCTGATGATTTTGATTTTATCCGGTGGTATATTTTTAACTTTAAGGTTAAAGGGTCTACAAATTCACAAATTACCATTGGCTTTAAAATGGCTGTATCACAATGAAGATGGAGCTAAAGGTGAGGTATCAAGTTTTGCAGCACTATGTACTGCTTTGTCTGCAACAATAGGGACAGGAAATATTGTAGGAGTTGCAACTGCTATTTCTACAGGCGGACCGGGAGCTTTATTTTGGATGGAAATTGCTGCATTTTTTGGTATGGCTACAAAGTATGCAGAAGGATTGCTTGCAATTAAGTACAGAACTGTTGCAGAAGACGGACATAGTTTAGGAGGGCCATTCTACTATATAGAAAAGGGAATGGGAGAAAAATGGAAATGGTTAGCGAAGTCATTTGCATTTTTTGGAGTGTGTGTTGGACTATTTGGGATAGGTACTTTTAGTCAAGTCAATGGGATTGCAAGTGCTGTTCAAGGATTATTTGACCCTAACTATATCCATACTGTAGCTTTGCCATGGCTTGGAAAGTATTCTATAGCTGTTGTTATTTCGTCACTTATCTTAACTTTTTGTGTTTCAGCGGTATTGGTTGGAGGACTTAAGCGTATAGTAAATGTCAGCCAAATTATAGTTCCATTTATGGCTGTAATATATATAGTTTTTGCAATTTTACTTATGATATTTAATTATAAAGAGATACCTGCGGCAGTTGTTTTAATAGTTAAGTCAGCTTTTGAGCCAACTGCATTAGCAGGAGGAGTTATAGGAACAATGATTGTGGCAATGCAAAAGGGTATTGCAAGAGGTATTTTTTCAAACGAAGCTGGTCTAGGTTCAGCACCTATTGCAGCTGCAGCAGCGCAAACAAATGAACCGGTTCGTCAGGGACTTGTAAGTATGACTGGAACTTTTATCGACACAATATGTATATGCACTATGACAGGATTAGCTATTGTATTAACAGGGGCATGGCAAGTTGAAGGTATAGAAGGTGTTCAGATTACAACTTATGCATTCCAAAATGGATTACCATTCTCACCTGTTTTTTCAAATGTAGTTTTAGTAATGTGCCTTATTTTCTTCGCTTTTACAACTATTCTTGGCTGGGATTACTATAGCGAAAGATGCTTAGAATATTTAACACATGGCAATAATAAAGTAATTATAAGCTATCGATATTTATATATTTTGGCAATTTTTATTGGACCATATATGACTGTAAGTGCAGTTTGGACTATAGCAGATATTTTTAATGGGCTTATGGCAATTCCAAATATGATTGCTATTTTTTCATTAAGTGGTGTGATAGCAAAAGAAACAATAGATTTCTTTGAAGATGAGAAGCATATTGGCATAGACTAAATCATTTATAATTTAAAGTTTGTATAAAAAGTTATAAGATTATAATTTATTGGGTAATAGTTATACAGATGATTTAAAGGAGCTGATATTATAGATATTTCAAAGATTTTCAATAATCTAAAAGGTAAATCTACTGCTATATATAATGACAAAAACAGATTTGTAAAGCTTGTAAAAAATGCAACTGAAAAATCTAAAAACAATCAAAATTTGTCAGTAATTAAAAAAGAATTAGTTCTTGTATTAAATCTGACTAAAGATTTTATAGCTGGAAGATATAAAGGTGTTAGTAAAAAATCTATGATAATGGTTATAGCAGCGCTTATATATTTAGTAAATCCCATGGACATAGTACCTGATATGGTGCTTGGAATTGGTCTGTTAGATGATATAAGTGTGTTCACTTATCTTATGACTAAAATAAAATCGGAAATAGATAAATATGAAGAATGGGCACTCAACAATCAACACTGATAATGTACTAAAAAGAAATTTTTACCAGAGAGACACACTAATGGTTGCAAGAGAGTTGCTTGGAAAATATTTAATCAGTGAAAGAGATGATGATATTTTAATTGCCAAAATAGTTGAAGTTGAGGCTTATTTAGGATATGAAGACAAAGCAGCTCATACTTATGGTGGGAGGAGAACTCAAAGGACAGAAGTGATGTATGGAAGCGCAGGACTTGCATATGTATATTTCACATATGGTATGCACAATTTATTAAATGTGGTAACCAGAGAGAAATCCATAGGAGAGGCTGTTCTAATAAGAGCGGTTGAACCTATTTCTGAGTTTGATAATTTTTCAATGAGAAGATTTGGTAAAAACTACGCAGAATTGAATTCTTATCAGAAGAAAAATATAACAAATGGACCTGCAAAGCTTACAAAGGCAATGGGAATTGATTTAACTTATAACGGACTAGATATGACTATTGGAGAAAAGTTATATATCGTAGAGGGAGAAAGTGAATTTAAAATTACTTCTTCAAAGAGAATTGGTATAGATTATGCTGAAGAAGCAATAGACTACTTATATAGGTTCTATATTGAAAGCAATAAATATGTTTCAAAGTAGATAATATTTTGAAACTGTTTAGTTTTTATTAAAATAGGTATATATAATATACTAAGT
>NZ_JH165061.1:1183487-1187942 GCF_000227315.1 Peptoniphilus indolicus ATCC 29427
ATTAGCCGGATATGAAGTAATCTTTTCAGCAATAAAGAAAATAAAAAATGGAGATTTTCTAGATGAAGAATTTTTAATGAGTGTTGCTTCATTAGGAGCACTTGTTATAGGAGAATATCCTGAAGCGATAGCAGTTATGTTGTTTTACAATGTGGGTGAATTATTCCAAGATAGAGCAGTGGATAAATCAAGAAATTCAATTAAATCAGCATTAGAATTAAAACCTGAGTATGCGAACATTGAAGTAAATGGAAATATTGTAAAAGTTAGACCGGAAGAAATAACTGTTGGAGATTCTATAATTGTAAAACCGGGTGAAAAAATTCCTTTAGATGGAAAAATTGTAGAAGGGAGTTCAAATCTTGACACATCTATGATTTCAGGAGAGTCTTTACCAAGGTTTGTAGAAGAGGGTGATATTGTTGTGTCAGGTTGTGTAAACACTACATCACTATTGAAGATAAGAGTGACTTCAAACTATGATAACACTACAATTTCCAAAATAGTTGATATGGTAGAAAATGCTTCTGCAAGAAAGAGTACTACTGAAAGATTGATTACGAGATTTTCAAAAATTTATACTCCAATGGTCGTAGGAATAGCTACTCTAATGGCATTATCGCCGGTAACGGGAATATTGGAGTGGAAAGATGCACTATTTAGAGCCTGCACATTTTTAGTAGTTTCTTGTCCGTGTGCATTTGTACTTTCAGTACCGCTTGGTGTTTTTGCAGGAATAGGTTCAGCGTCAAGAGAGGGGATTTTTGTAAAAGGTGGAAATTATCTTGAAGCTCTAGCGGATATAAAAGAGTTGTTTTTCGATAAGACAGGAACTCTTACTAAAGGTAAATTTAGCGTTGTGAAAGTTGTTGGAATAAATGTCGATGAAAATGAAGTTTTAAAATTTGCATATTCTGCTGAGAGAAATTCAAATCACCCTGTAGCCACAGCTATAAATTCTTATTACAGGGGAGATACATTGGAAATTGAAAACCTAGATGAAATTGCGGGCTATGGGATTAAATATGAGTATGATAAAAAAAGAGTTTTAGTTGGCAGTGACAAACTTTTAAAGAAATACAATATTGAACACGAAAATTTTGAAGAAAATGGCGTGGTTGTATATGTCGCTAGAGAAGATGAACTCTTGGGATATGTAGTTGTAGAAGATACATTGAAGAATAATATTTTAGAGGATTTAAAAGCTTTAAAGAAGAAAGGAATAAAACTTACGCTTTTATCCGGAGATAAAAATAAAAATGTAAAGAGAGTTGCAGAAGAGCTTGGAATCGAAAATTTCCACGGAGAATTGTTACCGGCTGATAAGGTTAGAATTCTTGAAGATAGCATAAAGAATGCTAAAGGTAAAGTGGCATTTGTTGGAGATGGAGTAAATGATGCGCCGGTGCTTGCAAGGGCAGACATAGGAATGGCGATGGGAACTATAGGCTCTGATATTGCAATAGAGTCAGCAGATGTAGTTATAATGACAGATGAGATTTCAAAGATACTAAAGGGAATGAAAATTTCAAACAAGACAAACAATATAGTAAAACAAAATATTAGTTTTGCATTAATTGTCAAATTTATAGTTTTAGTGCTTGGTTTTTTTGGAGTTGCAAGTATGTGGGCGGCAGTTTTTGCAGATGTAGGAGTTACGATAATTGCAATTTTTAATTCAATGAGAGCTTTGAATTCATAGATTTTACTTTTTAATCAAGACATTGTATAGTTATTAGGAAGTAATTAAACATAGGAGAGTTTATGGAATATAGAAAAGCAAAAGTTGATGAAATTGATTTATTAAATGAAATGTATAAAGCTGGTTCTGAGCTTTTAAAAGAGCGAGGGATAGACCAATGGCAAGGTGTAAATTTACCAAAGGCATCAATGGATAACATAGGTGCAATATATGTCTTAGAAGACGATGGAGAAATAGTTTCAACAGCGCTCCACGTGGAGCACGACTCAGATTATGATAAAATCTATGATGGAGAGTGGATAGGAAATGAAAATTACTATGCAATTCACAGAGTGACTACAAAGTCTTCAAAAAGTGGAAAAGGCTATACGAACAAAATGTTCAATGAAATAGAAAAGTTGGCATTAGAAAATGGAAAAGAGTCGGTTAGAGTGGACACACATTCAGATAATATATCTATGCAAAAGATTTTAGCTAAGAGTGGATACACTAAATGTGGAAAAGTCTATCTATATAATGGAGTTCCAAGACTTGCATATGAAAAACTTATAAAGTAGAAATTCCCCTGTGATAAGGGGAATTTTTTAATCTCATATTAATTTGTTTAAGAATACAGACGCAAGACCTAAGAATATAAAGAATCCACAAGTATCTGTAAAAGTTGTTAAAAATATTGATGAGGCAACAGCCGGGTCAATATTTACCTTATCTAAGATAAGAGGGATTAAAAATCCTGTTATTCCGGCTAATATTATGTTTAAAATCATTGAAAAAAACATAATTACGCCAAGGAAAGGATTTGAGTACATAATTGCCAATATTACACCGGCACCTACACCTATTATGGCACCGTTTAAAAGTCCTAACCCTATCTCTTTAAAGATAAGACGCCAATCCTTAATTAAGTCCATATCACCTCTTGCCAAAGAAGTCAGTACAATTGCAAGAGTTTGATTTCCAGCATTTCCACCCATGCCGGTAACAATTGGCATTGCCGCTGAAAGTGCTACAACTGCTTCAATGGTATCTGAGAACATCCCAACTACAGAAGCCGCCAAAAATGCTGTAAATAAATTTACAATAAGCCAGGGAATTCTGTTTTTAAAACTTTCAAAGAATTCAGAGTCAAATTCTTCGTCTTGGCTTACACCCCCCATAGCAAGGATATCTTCAGTGTACTCTTGGTCTATGACAGAAACTATGTCATCGGCAGTGATTACACCCAAAACGGCCATACTATGGTTAACTACGGGTAAAATTTCCAAATCGTATTTTGTAATCATATTTGAAGCTTCTTCTTGATCGTCAGTTGCAAAAACATAGAAGGGAAAATCTTCAAGTAATTCTTTTAATAGAGTGGTATCATCTGCTACCAACAGTTGCCTTAAATCGACAATGCCTTGTAATTTATGGAGCTTATCAGTTATCAAAAGATAGTCTATTATTTCGGTAATGGGGGCAATTTCTTTAATTTTTATAATTGCTTGTCTAACAGTTAAATTTTCTTTTAATGCAATAAACTCAGTGGTCATGATACCACCGCAACTTTCTGCATCAAATGAAAGTATCATCTTCAAAATATCAGAATCAGAATCTTTCATATATCTTAAAAGTTCTTTTCTACGTGAAGTAGAAAGAAAACCCAATAAATCAGCTACATCAGCATTAGTCATGTAAGAGAATATATTTATAAGTTCTGCATTAGTGAAAAAAGGTGTTACAAGTAATTGAAAATCATCCCAACTACTTTCTAAAAGCCCTGCGACATCCTCAAACGGTAGCATCTTAATAAAGGCTTTTACTTGATAATCTTCCATTTCATCAAGTGCCTCACAAATATCGACATAGTGGACTTCTTTACACAAATTTACAGCACCTTCTACATCATTATATGAAACTATATCTTCTATTTTTTTGATAATTTCCTTTTCTATGTCAATATCCATTTCCATAAGATACACCTCCTCAGTATTTTGAAATTTCGTTAATAAATGGTGAACTCATAGCAGGTTTAGAATTATGAGTTTTAGGAGCTAAAAGAAATAGAGATTCTTTAGCACGAGTCATTGCTACATAAAATAATCTACGTTCCTCTTCTGAGTCCAGTTCATTATCGCTTTGATTAGACGGTATTACTCCATCAACTATATCAACGACAAAAACACAATCAAACTCCAATCCTTTTACAGAGTGGATAGTTGAAAGTGTTAAGTTAGATTTTTTGATAGTTGGTTTTGAAAGTAGAGCTTCTAAATGTTTCAACCGACCTATAAGACTTTCTAAATCATCAGAACTTTCGGCTATAAATTTTAAATAGTGAATAAATTCAGCCAAAGAAGAATAACTGAATCCAAACTTATTTGCAAAATCATTTAGATAATTATCATACCCCATTGAGTATAACACATATTCAATTTGTTCATGAATCTTTAGAGATTTAAGTTTTTTAAAGTCATTCATAAGAGAGAATATGTTATCTCTATAATAACTAGGAAGCTCGGGATAATTTATTAAAGACCTTAAAATATTTTTGAATAACTCTTTTTAAAAATAAAATATGTTTTTTGAGATATATCCTTTTATTTTGTAATATATTTCTGAAAATAAATCTATATCATCCATATTATAACTAAATTTTATTATGTTGAGTACATCTCTAACCACAAAATGATTAAAAAATTTACAATCTATTTCCCTTGACGTTAAATTCAACTTTTATTTCTTTCTAAAATATTCAACCAATCCAAGAGAAG
>NZ_JH165061.1:1188792-1190978 GCF_000227315.1 Peptoniphilus indolicus ATCC 29427
TAGTACAATTTATTCGAGTTAGTTATAAAACATTCTATCGATTAAATTACTACATAAAAGTGGAATGGAGGTTTGAGTTGTAAGTTCATTAAAACCGAGTGCAATTTCAAGTAGCAGAGAAGATAAATCAGCTAAATTCGTTTCAAAAGCAAATACTTCAACTGTAGAAAGTAAATTTAATGACCTAAAGGGGCATTGGGCAGAAGACAAAGTCAATTATTTAGTTAGCAAAGGTTACTTTAAAGGCATAAATGAAAATAATTTTAGTCCTGATAATCCAATAAAAGGAACTGAATTTATAACAGTGCTTGGACGTATAGCAAGTGTAAAAGATGAAAATTCAAATGAATATTATAATACACACTTAGCTTGGGCAAACCAAAACAATATATTAAAAGGACTTGAAGATTTTGAAATTAAAGATGATTTGAATAGAGAAGAAATGGCTTTAATTTTAGATAACTTTGTGAAATTCAAAAGTATGAATTTAAAACCTAACTCATATATTGAATTTAAAGATGAAGATAAGATATCAGATTGGGCAAAAGAGGCGGTTAAGAATTTATCTAGCAAAGGTATATTAAAAGGAATGGAAACCGGAGAATTCAGCCCAAAGACAAACTTTACAAGAGCTCAAGTGGCACAAGTTTTATATACTTTGGACCATTTGAAATAAAACTTATTTCCTAACTTTAGAACTACTCTCAAACATTTAAAGAGAGTAGTTTTAGATTTAATTATTTTAGGAATAGTCAATATATTTAAAAAGACTTTTACATTATGAAGCGTTGTTATATAATTAATTAGAGGTGCCTATGAAGAATCCATTTAAAATGTTTGACAACTTTTTTATAAAGTTGATAAACCAAAAAATGAATAGTAGATACACTAATTTTTTATTTTATCATATAACGAATTTAGGCGGAGCAGTGAGTGTGATATTGATTACTCTCATAATGTTTTTAATCGGTGGTAGAATTAGAGAATTATCTGTAGAAATAATTTTGAGTTTGATTGTATCAACACTATTTGTGCAGATTTTAAAGAGAATTTTTTCAAGAAACAGACCGTACTGGATTTTGGAAAATTTAAATACTTACGGAATTGACCTTTCAGATTATTCATTTCCATCAGGTCATTCAGCTGCAGCCTTTACACTTGGCGTGACTATTGCATTGAATTATCCGGCAATAAAATTAGTTGTATTAATAATTGCAACGCTTATTGCAATTTCAAGGATATATTTAGGAGTACATTACCCCACAGATGTGCTTGCAGGAGTTATAATTGGAATAATTGCCAGTGTAATTGTGCATGATCATATATATCAGGTAGCTATTACATATTTAAGAGGAAAATTTATTTAGGAGGAACTAATGTTAGTAACTAATTTTTTACAAAAGAGAAAATCTGTAAGGGATTTTAAACCAATGAAGGTAGATAAGTACGAACTTGAAATTATAAAAGATGCAATAGAGCAAATTTCAAAAGAAGAAAATGAGCTTCTTAAGTTTCAACTTTTAGAAAATGGTTCAATAGTTTCTGAAGGGTTAAAGGGTAAGGCAGGATATGGCGGAGTTATGATTGAATCTCCACACTATGTGAGTATATCTTCAGAAAAAGAGACATTAGAAAACAAATTAAAAATAGGTTATGCTCTTGAAAAGTTAAATACTAAAATTGTAGATTTAAATATAGATACTTGTTGGATTACAGTTGATGAAGTAGATAAAGACACAATGAAGAGTGTATTTGGAGAAACTGGAGATAAGATAAATTATCTTATAGGTTTTGGATATGGAAAAGCAAAGAAATTTTTCTCCAAAGAAACTACAAGCTCAAGAAACCCTGTAAAAGAAATGGTTTTTGATGGTGAAATTGGAAATCCTATTTCAGCTGAAGTGCTTGAAGAAAGAGGACTATTAGATATATTCTCAACAATTATATATGCTCCAAGTCATAAGAATTTCCAACCATGGAGATTTGTTATAAAAGACTCTGAAGTAGAAATATTTATGGTAAAATCGGATGAAGATTTGAGAAGTTTAATAGATATCGGAGTAATAATGTTCTATTTTGAAGAGCTTGCAAGAGAAAAGAGTTTGGAAGGAAAATGGAATTTAAATATTCATGAAGAAGGAAACTACTTAAAGATAGCGTCTTTTAAATTATAAATTTTAGAATTG
>NZ_JH165061.1:1191108-1198813 GCF_000227315.1 Peptoniphilus indolicus ATCC 29427
AAAATTCTATGTTATAATACAAGATGTAATAGATAAAAGGAGAAAACACTATGTCGAATAAGTTTGTAATTGATATTCATAATGTTTTTATGTTGGTTAGCAATATTCTACAAAATGATTTAAAAACAAGCCTAGGAGATAGTGTAAACTTTTCTAAGAAAGCTATAGTTGTAACTAAAAATATCTAACTAAGAGAATCGTTGTGCGATTCTCTATTTTTTTTGGAGAAATGATATGGAAAAAATTTATGAAGGCAAAGCTAAGGAAGTTTATAGTACAGAAAATAATTCTGAGTACATTATCAAGTATAAAGATACTGCAACGGCAGGTAATGGAGAAAAAAGAGCCGACATATTTGGCAAAGGCGAATTAAATCTTGCAATTACAACAGCGATATTTAAGATGTTAGAAGAAAATGGGGTTAAAACTCACTATGTTGAAACTATGGACAACAGACAAATGAAGGTTAAGAAAGTTGAAATTATGCCTTTAGAAGTTATTGTAAGAAATATTTCAGCAGGTTCTTTTGCAAAGAGATATGGAGTTGATGAAGGTATTGTATTTGAAGTTCCAACTTTTGAATTGTCATATAAAAACGATGATTTGGGAGACCCTTTGATGGTTGAAGACCATGCTATAGCATTAGGAATAATTACAAAAGAAGAATACGACTATTTAAAGAGAGAAACTTTAAAAATAAATGATTTATTAAAAGATTTCTTTGGAAAGATAAATTTAAAATTAGTAGATTTTAAAATTGAATATGGTAAAGATGGAAATGGAAATATTTTGTTAGCAGATGAAATAAGCCCTGACACTTGTAGATTGTGGGATAAAGATACTAATCAAAAATATGACAAAGATATTTTCAGAAGAGATTTGGGAGATTTGATAGAAGGTTACAAAGAAGTTTTGAATAGGATAAATGGCTAATGTGTGGAGTAATAGGAATATATTCAAATAAAGAAGTTAGTAAGAAGTTATTCTATGGACTTAATTCACTTCAACATAGGGGACAGGAATCAGCAGGACTATGTGTATTTGATGGCGAAAAAATGCGTTTAGAAAAGAGCATGGGTCTGGTTTACGATATTTTCAGTGAAGAAGTTTTGAATAGGTTGCCGGGGACTATTGGAATAGGACATGTAAGATATTCTACGGCAGGAGGTTCATTTGAATACAATACACAGCCTTTAATCGGATTTACAAAGGGCAAGGAAATATGTTTGGCACATAATGGAAATTTAATAAATCATCAAATCTTAAAGACAAGATTGGAAGAAGATGGAATGATGTTCCAAACTACCATAGATAGTGAAGTAATCTTGTTCTTGATATCAAGATACTATAAAGATGACATCATTGAAGCTATAAAAAAGACAATGGGAATAATTCAAGGGGCTTATTCAATTGTTATGATGTTTGAGGATAAACTGATTGCATTTAGAGATCCAAATGGATTTAGACCTCTTGTGCTTGGAGTTGGTGAAGATGGAGAATGTATAATAGCCTCAGAAAACGCACCACTTGAAATAATTGGGGTATCTGAAAAGAGAGATGTTGAACCGGGTGAAATAATCGTAATTGATAAGAATGGAATAAAATCTAAATTCTATGAAAGTAAAGATAAAAGACACCACTGCATTTTTGAATATGTTTATTTTGCAAGAGATGATGCAACTCTTGATGATATAAACTCATACAATTTCAGAAGGCGATGTGGGGAAATTCTCTCAAGAGAAGCACCGGTTGAAGCTGATTTGATAATTTCAGTACCTGACAGCGGAACTCCGGGAGCGATAGGATATGCTCAAGAAACGGGAATTCCATTTGCAGAGGGACTTGTAAAGAACAGATATATGGGGAGAACTTTCATAAAGCCAACAAATGAAGAAAGAGAAATAAGCGTAAAGATGAAGTTAAATCCACTTGGAACTGTGCTAAAAGGTAAGAGAATAGTTGTCGTGGACGATTCAATTGTAAGGGGAACTACTTCAGCAAATTTAATCAAGAGAATGAAAGAAGCAGGAGCAAAGGAAGTGCATATGAGAATAGTTTCTCCACCAGTTGAGTACCCTTGTTACTATGGCATAGACACTCCGTCGAGAAAGAATTTAATTGCAGCAAATTATTCTATTGAAGAAATTAGAAAAAAAATAGGAGCGGACTCTTTAGCTTTTATCTCAATGGATGGAATGATAGAGGCAAGTTTAAAAGAAAAAGATATATTTTGTAAAGCTTGTTTCAACGGAGATTATCCCGTTGACCCGATACTCATTTGAGGAGGATATAAATCATGAATGAAGATGTAAAAATAATTTATGTCAGAAAGAAAGATGAATTTGATTATGAGTCTGAGGACCTAAAAAAAGAAATTGGAAATTCTTTAAATATACAAGTAGAAAAGTTGAGAATTTATAGAAGATATGATTTGAAAATAGACGAAGAAACTTTAAATTCAATACTGTATACAATTCTCTCAGAAAAACCTGTAGATGAGCTTTACGTTGGAGATGGAGCAAAAGATTTAGAAAATAGTTTTGATAAAGCTATAAGAGTTTCATATCTTCCTGGGCAATTTGACCAAAGGGAACAGGGTTTGTTGGATACAATAGCATTGTTTACAAATGACAATATAATTGCGAAAGTGACTAAGGTGTATGAGTTCACAGGAGTTAGTGAAAAAGAACTTGAGAGAATAGAAAGCATATTGGTAAATCCTGTAGACTCTGAAAGCATAAAATTGGATTATGAATATCAAACTTTAGAAGAAAACTCTAAAGCTAGTGTTGAAAATATTACTTATGATGGATTTATAAATTTCTCAGATGTAGAACTTGATGAATTTTTGAAAAATAAAAATTTAGCTATGAGCTTGGAAGATTTAAAAGTTTTTCAAGAATACTTTAGAAGTGAAAATAGAAATCCAAACGAAACAGAATTGTCGATTATAGACACTTATTGGTCAGACCATTGCAGGCATACTACATTTAATACCGGACTTGATATTGATTTTGAAGAAAAGACTAATTTGGATAGAGAAATTAAAAAATCTTTTGAACACTATTTAAAATTACGTCAAGAATTGAATATTAAAAAGCCGATAAGCTTGATGAGTTTTGGGACCATACTTGCAAAATACTTAAGAAAAAATGGAAAACTTGAAGACCTTGAAGTTAGTTCGGAAATAAATGCTTGTTCAATAAAGATAAAAGTTAAGGTTGAAGTTGACGGAACAGAAGAATTAAGAGATTATCTTTTGATGTTTAAAAATGAAACTCACAACCACCCAACAGAAATAGAGCCAATAGGTGGAGCAAGCACTTGTCTTGGGGGAGCTATAAGAGACCCGCTAAGTGGAAGGGCATTTGTATACCAAGCTATGAGAATAAGTGGGGCAGCTGATCCATTTACATCAGTAGCAGACACTTTAGAAGGAAAGTTGCCACAAAAGAAGATAACCACAGAAGCGGCAAGGGGCTATTCATCATATGGCAATCAAATTGGTTTAGCAACAGGTTATGTAGACGAAATGTACCACAGTGGATATGTTGCTAAGAGACTTGAAGCAGGGGCAGTGATAGCCGCAGCACCTTTAGAAAATGTGAAGAGAATAGAACCTGTAAAAGGCGACTTAGTAATTCTATTGGGAGGAAGAACCGGTAGAGACGGCATAGGTGGAGCAACGGGCTCGTCTAAGTCACACGTTGTATCTTCAATTAAGACAGAGTCAGCTCAAGTACAAAAGGGAAACGCACCAGAAGAGAGAAAAATACAAAGGCTTTTCAGAAGAAGAGAAGCTGCTGAATTAATTAAAAAGTGTAATGATTTTGGAGCAGGCGGAGTCAGTGTTGCAATTGGAGAACTCTCAGATAGCATAGAAATTTATTTAGATAGAGTACCTCTAAAATACGAAGGATTAAAACCGAGAGAAATTGCCATTTCAGAATCACAAGAGAGAATGGCAGTTGTGATTGCACCAGAAGATAGTGAAACTTTTATAAAACTTGCTGAAGAAGAAAACTTGGAAGCTACCCATGTTGCGACAGTTACGGACGATAGAAGAATGGTCATGTTATATAAAGATCAAATTATAGCAGATATGAGTTATGAATTCATCAATTCAACCGGAGCGGAGAGAACTCAAAAGGTTAAAGTTAAGTCTGAAAGCATACCGAACTCTTTAAAGGTTGAAGATAAAAATCCTAAAAATTTAAAAGAATATCTAAGTGATTTAAACATAACTTCAAAAAAGAATTTGATTGAATTATTTGACCAATCTGTTGGAAGAGCAACAATACTTTCTCCGCTTGGTGGAAAAAATCAAACAGTACCAATACAAGCTATGGCTGCTAAAATTCCATCATTTGATGGAGATGTAAAGACAGCGTCACTTATGAGTTACGGATGCAATCCAAAATTATCGGAAGAATCTCAATACTTAGGTGGTTACTATGCTGTAATTGAATCAATTTCAAAATTGATTGCAACTGGAAGCTCAGTTGAAAATATAAGACTTTCTTTTCAAGAGTTTTATGAAAGACTTAGCACTGAAGAATCTTGGTCTAAGCCTTTAAAATCACTGCTTGGAGCACTTGAAAGTTCTGCATTTTTTGAAACGCCTCCAATTGGTGGAAAAGATTCAATGAGTGGTACTTTTGAAGATATAAATGTTCCTCCTACGCTAATTTCATTTGCAGTATCAACAGAAGATGTTGAAAATATAGTTTCACCTGAGTTTAAGAAAAAAGGTAAGTTGGGATTAGTTGAAATTGAATACGATGAAAACTTCAAATTGAATTTAGAGAAGCTAAAAGAAAACTTTGAAAAAATTCATAAAGATATATTGGAAAAAATATTATCTCAATAAGTGCTGTAACAGCTAAAGGGACTCTTCCTCAAATTTATGAACAAGCTCTTTATAAGACTGGATTTGATATAGAACTTGACGATTTATATTCTCCAAGGTATGGAAGTTTTATAGTTGAATATTTAGAAGACAGAGATTTTATAAAGAATATAGGTGAATTTTCTGAAAAAATAGTTGTAAATGGAATAGAACTTGAGCCAAATGAACTTGAAGAAAGTTACATTCATACTTTAGATAAAATATTTAAGCCTAAGGCAAAAATAGAGTTAAATACAGAAATTGTAAATAAAAAAGTAGAAAAGAGAAGATTAAAATCAAATAGACTAGTAGGAAAAGTAAAAGTTGTAATTCCAGCATTTCCAGGGACAAACAGTGAATGGGATACAAAGAAAGCCTTTGAAAAAGAAGGCGCAGAAGTAGACATACTTTTATTTAGAAATAGAAATACTTCAGACATAAGTGACTCAATAGATGAATTTGCAAGATTGATTAGAAATGCTCAAATTTTAGCAATACCTGGAGGATTTTCAATGGGAGATGAACCGGACGGATCAGGAAAGTTCATAGCAAATGTAATAAGGTCGCCAAAAGTAAAAGAAGCGATAGAGTATATGCTAAAAGAAAATGACGGTTTGATTTTGGGAATATGCAACGGATTCCAAGCTCTTATAAAAACAGGGTTGCTGCCTGACGGAGAAATAAAAGAATTGGGAGAAGATGACCCTACATTGACATTTAATACTGTTGGAAGACATATAGCTTGTCTGGTAGATACAAAAGTTTTGACTACTAATTCACCTTGGTTGAGCACTTTAGAAGAAAATAAATCTTACAAAGTTCCTATCTCACATGGGGAAGGTAGATTGGTAGGTAGTGAAGAATGTGTGAGAAGTTTATTTGAAAATGAGCAAGTTGTGGCAATGTATGAAGATTGTCCAAACGGTTCAGTTTTAAATATAGAATCATTGATTTCTAAAGATGGTAAAATCTTAGGAAAGATGGGTCATTCTGAAAGAGTTGATAGTGACTTGTATAAAAATATAGAAGGCATAGAGTATCAAAATATATTTAGAGCCGGAGTAGAATATTTTAAGGAGAAATAATGGATAGAGAACTTTACAATAGCCCTTTAAACACAAGATACGCAAGTAGAGAAATGAGTCATATTTTTTCAGATATGGAAAAATTTAAAACATTTAGAATCTTGTGGACAGAACTTGCCAAAGCTGAAATGGAACTTGGATTAAATATCTCATCATCTCAAATTAAAGAATTAGAAGAAAATATAGACAATATAGATTTTGAAAAAGCTGCTGAATATGAAAAAGAACTTAGACACGATGTAATGGCTCACGTAAAAGCTTATGGAGACGTGGCAAAGAGTGCAGCGGGGATAATACATCTTGGTGCGACAAGCTGTTATGTAAATGACAACACAGATATAATAGTTATGAGAAAAGCTTTAAAGTTGGTGGCTAAAAAACTGGCTGTATTGATAAAAAATCTATCTGAATTTGCAAAGAAATATAAAGGCTTGCCAACATTAGGATATACACATTACCAACCGGCACAGCTCGTTACAGTGGGCAAGAGAGCAACTCTTTGGATTCAAGATTTCTTAATTGACTTAGAAGAAATTGAATATAGAATAGAAAATCTTAAACTTAGAGGAGTAAAGGGCACAACCGGGACTCAAGCTTCGTTCTTAGAATTATTTGATGGAGATCACGAAAAAGTTAAAGAACTTGAAAAGAAAATAGTGAACTCACTTGGATTTACAAGTGCAATTGCAGTTTCAGGACAGACTTATACAAGAAAAATAGATTTTCAAATTTTACAAGCTCTATCACAAATAGCTCAATCAGCTCATAAAATGACTAATGATATACGACTTTTACAAAATTTAAAAGAAGTAGAAGAACCTTTTGAGAAGAATCAAATAGGTTCTTCTGCAATGGCATATAAGAGAAATCCAATGAGAAGTGAGAGAATAGCATCATTGTCAAAATATGTGATAAACATAGCACAAAATCCTGCAATGGTTGAAGCGACACAATGGTTTGAAAGAACTTTAGACGATTCAGCAAATAAGAGACTTTCAATTCCCGAAGGATTTTTGGCGACAGATGCAATTTTAGATATAGCTATAAATGTTACAAGTGGACTTGTAGTGCATGAAAAAGTTATAGAAAGACACGTTGAACGAGAACTTCCTTTTATGGCAACTGAAAATATATTGATGGAAGCTGTAAAAAGAGGTGGAAATAGACAAGAACTTCATGAAAAAATAAGACAGTACTCCATGATAGCTGCGAGCAGAGTAAAAGATGAAGGGAAAGATAATAACTTATTAGAACTACTTGCAAAAGACAAAGATTTTTCGATTACAGAAGATGACATTAAAAATATTCTAAATCCTGTGAATTATATAGGCAGAAGTGAAAAACAAGTTGAAGAATTTTTAAAAGAGATTGTAAATTTTGCAATATTAGATTATGATACAAAATATAGAGTTAAATTAAAAGTTTAATATCTATGTATATATAATTTTTAAATAAGGGAATGAAAAAAGGTAATTACAAAATGTAGGTAAGATGTTTTTAACAGATTATGTTGGGACTATGGATAGAACATTACTTGAAACAAGTACAGTTACAACTTTATAATCAGGATTTTTCTTGATTTTATTATGTTTATTCTCACCATTTTAAATAGCTACTTCAGAAGAGCTTGTAATGGTTGGATTATTTATTATGTCACCTGTATTGGCAGTAGACAAATATTTTTTATATTGTTGATATTGGATATTATATTCTCTGCAAGAATAATAATGAA
>NZ_JH165061.1:1198863-1200241 GCF_000227315.1 Peptoniphilus indolicus ATCC 29427
ATTTATAATTTTGATGTGATATGATATTATAGTACTTAGAAAAATGTTTTCTTAAAACATATGGAGGTTAAAATGAATAGAAAGTTGAAAAATGTAATACTATTTGGAATTTTTATTGTCATTCTTTTTTTATCTACATTAACAAAACAGTTTTCAACAGATATTTTATGGAAGCAGGATGAAAATTCTACAAGAGAGTTTCAAGGAATTCTATTTCAAAATCCATCTGATATCACCAACTTAAGGGTTTCAAGAACTCCAGTTGATGGATATGGTGGAAGACTTATAAAGTATGGTGTTGAATTTTCATACATAGGTGATGGATCTAATTTTAGAATTTTAGGAACGCCGGTAAGGCAAGTATTCTTTGAAGCACCGATAGAAGCAAAATATAGCGTAGCTAATTTAAAAGGTGATTATGATAAGATAAGTAATATGCTGTTTAATGAAAAATTGTCATTAAAACTTCCGCTTGATTCTAAAGAAACTAATCTTAAAGCTAAATCTGAAATAAGAGTTAAGCTTGATTCAAATGTTGAAAGCTATAATTTCTCGTTGTACTATGAGCCAATGGACATAAAATACAGACAAGAGGATGTTATATCCAGAACTTCAGTATTTTTGACAAATGCTAAAGTGGATAAGTTTACAAATTCACAAAAAGTCACTGATGCACAAAATATATCTTTTTCAGATTCAGGATTTACAGTAAATGCACAAGAGTTTAAAGATAACGCTAAGCTATCCGGAATAACTATAGTGAATAATTTGGCTAGAATAATATTTATAGTGTCCACACTTTTAGTCCTAGCACTTATTTGGCTAGATAAAAAGAATGTATTATCACTTAATATTTTGTTGAATATGTTGATGATTCTTACGTTCTATAGATTATTAGATATGGGAGTGACTTCACTAGGAGCGCTTTTAATAATGCCTATAATAGGATATATATCAACTTGTATAGCAAGACTTATGGGCAAGGATACAATTCACTTGACAACAAAAGAATTAAAACAAAATTTAGCTTATACAATAATATTTTTTATAGTAATACTTATTGTGATAATAATACCTAGAGCAATTTAAAATTTAGCACTGATAAGTAAGTGTTCAGAATTAAGACAAACCCGGGAAAAATCTCCTGGGTTTTTATATTATTAAATTTTTAATGAATCCCATGATATTTGGATTGTTTGTTTCTGTTTTCTTAAAAATAGTGCCAATTTTTTATATTCATATTGTTGCAATTTATAAAAATTAAAAATAATCGATTTTTAGATACTATAATTAAAAATTTAAATAAGCATACTTATTAACAAATAATAAGTTAAATAAAGAAATATATAAAGAGTATAGTATACATTTAATACTCGAT
>NZ_JH165061.1:1200626-1204263 GCF_000227315.1 Peptoniphilus indolicus ATCC 29427
AAAAATAATTTATTTACAAAATAGATGAAAAGTAATAAAATATTATTTAAAGAAATCGTTTTATTTAATTATGGAGGTTATTAATGAAAAAATCAGATTTTTTAGAAAGGGTATTTAATTTATCGGGCAGGAATACTTCTGTAAAAACTGAAGTTTTTGCAGGAATTACAACATTTATGACTATAGCTTATATTTTAGCTGTTATACCTGGTAATTTAAGTGAAACAGGGATACCAAGAGGTGCTGTGTTTACCGCAACAATTATAAGTACTATTTTTGCAACATTAATAGCTGGGTTATATGCTAATTTACCATTTGTTTTTAGTGCACTATTGGGATTTGATTCATTTTTTGTATTTTCAATTGTATTTGGAATGGGAAAAAGTTGGCAATTTGCTTTAACATCAGTTTTAATAGCCGGAATAATCTTAACAATACTTACAATTTTTAAAATACGTATAACATTAAGTAATGTAATACCCATGAATTTAAAAATTGCAATGGTTGTTGGACTCGGTTTATTTGTAACATTTATAGGATTAAAGAATGCTGGTATTGTAGAAGCAGGGGGGGCTATTTTAAAAATAGGAGATATAACAAAGCCTGAGGCTTTATTAGCTTTGTTTGGGATTATTGTACTTTCTGCTATGAATTATTTTAAAATAAAAGGTTCTTTTTTAATTACAATAATAGGAAGTACGGTAGTAGCAGTTATTACAGGGATAACATCTTTACCGGAAAATATTGTAAGTTTGCCGCCTTCTTTTATGCCAACAGCTTTTAAATTTGTAGGAACTGAAGAAATTTTTACTACAGACATGGCCGTATGTGTATTCGTTTTCATTTTTATGTCTATTTTTAACAATATAGGGACTGTAACAGGTCTTTCAATAAAAGCTGGATTAACAGATGAAAATAATGAAGCAAAAGATATGAATAAATCTTTTTTAGTAGATTCTTTAGGAACAATTGTAGCGGGGTGTTTAGGAACAAGTGTTGTAGGAACAACATTAGAAACTTCAGCCGGAATAGAAGAGGGAGGACGAACAGGACTTATGGCGGTAACAAGTGCATTAATGTTTGTACTCGCATTATTTTTTAGCCCATTATTTTTAATAGTACCAAGCGCTGCTATAACTCCGGTTCTTGTAACAGTTGGATTGTCAATGACAAGTGCAGTAAAAGCTATAGATTTTGATAATATAACAGAAGCTATACCTGCATTTTTAACTTTTATCATAATTCCTCTTACTTACAGTATTGCTGATGGTATTATGATAGGAATTTTATCTTATGTAGTATTAAATATTATAACTGGTAAATTTAAACAAATATCTTTACCAATGTATGCTATGGGAATTTTGTCTTTAGTTAAAATGTTATTTTTATAAGGAGAGAGAAATGTTAAAGAGTGATATGAAAGCAGATTTGATAATAAAAGATGCCAGAGTAATAGATGTATTTCAAAATGAAATTTACAAGGGAAATGTAGCCGTGAAGAATGGAAAAATTATTGGTATTGGAGATTATGAAGATGCAGATGAGATTGTAGATGCAAAAGGAGCCTACCTATCACCAACTATGACTGATGGACACGTACACATTGAGTCTTCAATGGTATCTCCAGCTGAATTTTTAAAATGTTTAGTTGCAAGAGGAGTTTCAACTATAATAGCAGATCCGCATGAAATAGCGAATGTGTGTGGGCTAGATGGACTTGAATACATAATAGACGAGACAAAAGATTTACCGGCACATGTATATGTAATGTTGCCATCATGCGTTCCATGTACACCATTTGAAACAAGCGGAGCTATTTTAAAAGCTTGCGATTACAAAGAGATGATAAATGACCCTAGAGTTTTGGGGTTAGGAGAGATGATGGATTTTGTGGGAACAGTAAATCGTGCAGAAGACATCTTGGAAAAAATTGACTTGGCTAAAAATAGCAATAAGGTAATAGATGGACACGCTCCCCTTTTATCAGGGAAGGCGTTGGATGATTATGTATTAGCAGGAATTTTAACAGACCATGAGTGTTCAGCTGTAGATGAAATGAAAGAAAAGATTCGCCGTGGAATGTACATTCAATTAAGAGAAGGTACAGCTGCTAAAAATTTAGAAGCACTGATAAAAGGAGTTACAAAAGATAACATAAGTCGTTGTTTCTTCTGTACAGATGATAGACATCCGGAAGACTTGTTAAAAGATGGAAATGTAGATAACAATGTGAGAAAAGCAATTAAATTGGGGATGGAACCTTTAGATGCAATTAAAATGGCAACTTTAAATCCGGCTCAGTGTTACAAAATGGAAAATTCAGGGGCAATTGCACCGGGGTATGTTGCAGATTTCTTTTTATTCGATGATTTGAATAACATAAACGCAAAAGCAGTTTTCATTGGAGGTAAGAAAGTAGCAGAAGACGGAAAAGTAATAGTAGATTTTTCTCCAAAACTTTCTCCAAAAGTACTTTCAAAAATGAAAATAAAAGATTTTAAATTAGAAGATTTAAAACTTAAATTGAATTCAAACAGAGTCCATGTGATTGAAATGGAAAAAGAATCACTTTTGACAAAGAAAGTTGTCTGTGATGTAGATGTAAAAGATGGATACTTCGAATACTCAGATGACGGAATAAGAAAAATAGTGGTAATTGAAAGACACACAGGAAATTCTACAATAGCAATTGGCTTGATAAAGGGATACGATATAAAAAATGCCGCTGTTGGGACCACAATAGCACACGATAGCCATAATTTAGTTGTAATTGGAGACAATGATGAAGATATGCTAAACGTAATAAAGAGAATAGATGAGATGAGCGGTGGAATGGCAATATCTTCAAATGGAAAATTAGAAGGCTCTTTAAGACTTGATATAGCAGGAATTATGAGTAGCAAATCAATGACAGAAGTACATGAAGACATAAAAAAATTGCTAAAAAAGGCAAAAGAGCTTGGAGTAGGAGATGGAATAGATCCATTTATGACTCTTGGATTTATGGCTCTGCCGGTTATACCGGATATAAAGATGACAGACAAAGGATTGTTTGATGTAAATGAGTTTAAACACATTCCTTTAGAAGTTTAAATTTTAATAAATTAGAAAGTGCTTTTAGTAGCACTTTTTATTTTGCAAATTCCCATTGACAAGTAAACTTGGCGGGGATATAATTCAATTACCAAGTAAACTTGTCAGGAGGTATTAAAATGTTAAAAGAAGAAATACTTAAAAAGAGTAGAGATGAAAATTTTGATGAAGCAAAAGAAAGTTATTCAATGCAAGGTCTAAAAATAGGTTTCAATTTGATGTCTTTAGTATTTGTGTTAATTTATGTTTCATGTGCTATAAGAGGAAAAGATGTAGTTTGGAGAGAATCTATTCTTGGAATGTATCTGATATTTGTCTCATCTCAAGGCTATACATTATATAGATTTAATAGACAAAAATTTTATTTATTTCAATTTTTAGTAGCTTTAATGCCGGCAGTGATTTTAATTTTAGCTACTCTGTATTGGATATGGTTGAAATAACTTAGGAGATTACAATGGATATAGAAGAAATATTAAAAAGAACAGAGACAACAAAGAAGATGAAGTAACGGGAAATGTACACACTAGAGGATTGAAATTAG
>NZ_JH165061.1:1205095-1212440 GCF_000227315.1 Peptoniphilus indolicus ATCC 29427
GATTAAAACGCTTTCTCAAAAACAATTCGTATAGTATAGAATTTAAATTAAAAGAGAACTAAATTTTAATGTATAAAGTTTAGAGTATTTAAAAACACTAATACGAAAAGGAGTGTTATAGGTGGATGACTATAGAAATATTATCAGTAATTTTGGAGTAGGAAATTTTGCTAATAACAATTTAAAAATATCAATGAATATAAAATGAAATATTCATTGATATTTAAACTTGTCAACGTTATAATGTATATGAATAAAAAATAAAAAATTCATAGAGTTGTTTATAAAATTTGGAGGCTTAGATGGCAAAGGCATTTACAGAAGAAGAGAAGATTAAAATAAAAGAAGATATTATGGAAACGGCTCTTGATTTGTTTCACGAAAAAGGAAAAAAATCACTTAGTATTTCAGAACTGACAAAAAGAGTAGGGATAGCTCAAGGGAGTTTCTATAGTTTTTGGAAGGACAAAGAATCTCTCATTATTGATTTAATGGCATATAGATCCATACAGAAATTGAATGACATAGAAAAAGAATTCTCAAATTCATTAACAAATCCTAAGAAATTTCTTTTAGATGTGATTTATAGGTATGCCATAGATATGACAATGAAAATTAAAACACAGCCTATTTATCAAGAGGCATTTAAAATATTTGCAAGTCAAGATTTAAAGAAAGTAAACAGAGTAGAAAATCTTTATGGAGATTTTGTAGATGGGTTAATAGACTATTGGTACAAAAATAATGTAGTAAAAAGCGTAGATAAGCAAGGCTTATCAAATGCTTTCGTTGGAAGCTTTGTTCTATGTTCAAATTATTTTCATTTTAATGAAAATACCTTTGAGGAAGTGTTACATATTTACATAGAGAGTATTATTAACAGGTATATAGAAATATAGTTTTAAAAGGGAGACCGTTATGATACTAAATTTTGATGAGATAAAAAAGGAAGATGTTTTACTCGCCGGAGGAAAGGGGGCCAATCTTGGAGAAATGACCTCTGCAAATATAAATGTTCCGAGTGGATTTGTTATTACATCGGATGGCTATAGAGATTTTTTTAAAGGAAAACAGTATTGATATTTTTATTGAAAATGAAATTAAGAAATCAGGAAATGATGAAAAAGTTCTATTAAGTATATCTGAACATCTTAGAAACAAGATAAAATCCGGTAAATTTCCTAAATTACTTGAGAATACAATAAGACAAAAATATTTTAGTCTTGGAGATAATGTAAGAGTTGCCGTGCGTTCATCTGCAACGGCGGAAGATTTACCGGATGCAAGTTTTGCAGGACAACAAGAAACTTATTTAAATGTGCAAGGTATTGAAAGTGTATTAAATGGGGTGCGTAATTGTTATGCTTCTCTTTGGGGAAACAGAGCGGTGAGCTATAGATTACACCAAGGTTATGACCAAAGTTCCGTTTCAATTGCCGTTGTTATTCAGGAGATGGTAGAAAGCGAAAAAGCGGGAGTTTTGTTTACTGTGAATCCGGTAAGTAAAAAAGAAAATGAGACGCTAATAAATGCAAGTTATGGTTTAGGAGAGAGTGTTGTAAGCGGAAGAGTTACAGCAGACAGCTATATTGTTGACAAAAATGGAGAAATTATTGAAGTAGCTATTGGAAGCAAGGAAACCCAGATTATATATGCAGAGAAAAACACGGTAGAGGTAGCGGTTTGTGATAACGATAGAAAAAAACGAGCATTAAATGATAAAGAAATATTAGAGCTGATAAAATCTTGTTTGAATATTGAAAAACATTATAAAATGCCAATGGATATTGAGTGGGCAATTAAAGATGATGAAGTATATATTTTACAGGCAAGAGCTATTACCACATTGAAACATTCTATAGATAGTCTATCTGAAGACAATTTGGTCCAAAAATATACAAAGGATAAAAAAATCAATAAAAGTACACGAAAAATGATGTCATTTCTTTTAGAAAAAATGCCTTTTGCATATAGAGTGCTTGATTTCGACTATTTTACGGCAATTAATGATCAGAAAGTTAACATTTTATCGGAAGTCGGAATTGTTTTACCAAGAAATCCGATTATAGATGATGATGGAATACAAACCTTTTCTGATACAGGCAAACGAATCAATAAAAATATATTTAAGTTTTTTAAAATTTTAAGAAATATGAAAGACTTTAACAGTTGTTATCATAAGTGCAAAGATTTTATGAGAATATATAAGTCGAAAATAGAAAAAATTAAGTGTTTAAATTTTGAAAATATGACATTGGAAGAATGCAAAAATTTTATAGAAGATAGTTATATTTTTTTTACAAAAATTAGCATATGACAGATTCAAATACGCTTTATTCCCATCAGTTTTAAACGATAAAAAATTTACAAAAATAATCAAAAAAGTAAATGCCAACTATTCTTCATTTGATTTTTATTGGAATTTGGATAACAAAACATCAGCAGTTACAAATGATATTTATGAAATGGCTTGTGAGATAAGAAAAAACGAATCCTTAAAAAGAGATGTTATTTCAGGAGAAAGTTATAAAGAATTATATGAAAACCATGATGATTTTAAAGATATAACAGATAAGTTTATGAGAGATAACGGATTTAAATCTGATTATAATTGCTATTGTTTATCTGCAAAAACATTTATTGAAGATCCCGATAGGCTGATAAATATATTAAGACCGATATTAAACACAGATGAAAGTAGTGATGAGATTAAACAGAGTAAAGACTTTTCCGAATTAATGATAAGGCTAAAAGAAATTTATGGACATAAGTTTCAAGATATAGAAAAACAAATAGAATATTTCAGATATTTTCATGTAGTTCGTGAAGAAACTCAATATATTTGGGAAACCTTATTTTATTATGTAAGACAGTGTGTTAAAAGAATCAACTGTATTCTTATTGGAACTGAAGATTATGAAATTGGGATTGCCAATCTGTTTTATAAAGAACTCTTGGAAGCAATGAATAGGGGTAGTCTAAATGAATCGGATAAGGAAAAAATAAATAGGAGAAATGAAAAGTTTCCTTTGGCAATAAAAGTATGGGATGCCTCAAAGTTGTTAATTTTTGAAACAAATGGGGATGTTTTAAAGGGCGTAAGTGGAAGTGCTGGTATTGTAGCCGGAAGAGTGTGTATAATAAATAATCCGAAGGAATTTTATAAGATGAAAAAAGGTGATATATTAGTTTGCCATCTTACCGATCCTGAGTGGACACCGTTATTTAAGCTGGCAAGTGCAGTTGTAGCTGATACAGGTTCTGCTTTAAGTCATGCTGCAATTGTTGCAAGAGAGTTTAATATTCCGGCGGTGCTGGGGGTAGGATTTGCTACTACAAAATATAAAGATGGAGATATGATTCAAGTAGATGGTAATAAGGGCGTAGTTAGAGGTTTGTAGCATGAACTCAAATAATAAAAAGGAATTGAGAATAAAAGCTATTTTAAATGATGATCTTCTTCCATTATTGGTAAAAACTTCCATTCCTACCATTATAGGTATGCTCGTCATGGTAATTTATAATTTGACTGATACATTTTTTGTCGGTATTTTAAATAATAAATACATGACAGCTGCTATCGGCATTGTGTTTAGCTTTATGGGTTTTATTCAAGCGATTGGATTTTGGTTTGGGTATGGAAGTGGAAATATAATGTCGAAAAAGATTGGAGAAAATGAAGAAAAGGAAGCAGAGATTATATCGTCTATTGGAATACTCTTTGCTATTGTCATTGGTATTTTGATAGCTGTTTTATCATGGTTTTTTATTTTACCGCTGTCAAGATTTATAGGTGGAAATGCTTCTGAAAACTTGTTGAATTTTACAGTAGAGTATCTAAAGGTAATTATTATCAGCATTCCATTTGGTCTTTATTCTATTACGCTTTACAATCAATTAAGACTTTGTGGGAATGTAAAAGACGCAATGATAGGATTACTGGTAGGAATGGCTGTTAATATGCTTCTTGATCCTGTATTGATGTTTGGGTTTAAACTTGGCTTTATCGGGGCCGGATATGCAACTTTGATAGGACAAATTACAGGGTGCATCGTATTAACGAATTTATCAGAGAAAAATGGGAATATTGCTGTTGACTTAAAAAAAGTAAAACTGAATAAAGAAAGAGTATACCATATTTTGGCAGGAGGAATGCCTAATTTTTCAAGGCAATCTATTACAAGCATAGCTCTGATTTTGCTTAATGTTGTAGCTGCAAAATACGGTGATAGTGTTATAGCAGCATTGACAATAAGCTCAAGGATAGTGGCATTGGCATATATGATAATGATAGGTTGGGGACAGGGATTTCAACCTATCTGTGCAATGAATTACGGAGCAAAGCAATATGATAGAGTTAAGAAAGCTTTTAAGATTTCAGTAATAGTTGGGACAGTTTTTTTAATCGTGTCGGCAATTTTGTTATATGTTTTTTCTGAACCGCTTATTAAAGCTATGTCAAATGATAATGAAGTTATTTTAGTCGGTTCTGAGATACTGCGTATGCAATGTATTACATTGCCACTTTTAGGATACTTTGCAATAAGTAGTATGCTTATGCAGAATATAGGACAATATTTTTGGGCATCAATCATTTCAATTTCAAGGCAGGGAATATTTTATATCCCATTGATATATATTTTGTCAAATATGTTTGGGGAATTTGGAATATATTTGCTACAACCGGTGGCAGATGTTTTATCATTTGTTTTAGCGGTTATTTTAGTTAGAAAAATAAAATTTACTAATTATAAATTCAAACAAGATGTTAATTAAAGTTTATAAAATATTTATTCAGGAGGCAAAAATGTATAGCTAAACAATGAAGTGATAAATAATAAAGATAAAGTATGTAATTCGTGTAAAATACTTGAAACTGAAGAAGTATGCAAAGCCTATTGTAAGATAAAAAGCATGAAAAATATCTTTAGAGAAAATATTGAAAGTATGGCGTTATTATATTTTTAGTAATTAATTATGATATACACTTTGCAGATAAAAGGATAGATGAAAGAAAAGACATTGAAATGGATAAGATAAATCTAAACAGACAATTTAAAACATAATTCTGTATTCAAAGCATTAGAGATGGTATGATATAAATAAAAAAGAGTAGTATTGGGGAATTTATTGATTTGACATTTCTAAAAGTATTTGTTATATTTTCAGTAAATTAAGAGGGTGTCTCACTACATATACCCCAAAAGTGAAGCATTAAAGCAAGTAGAGAGGATAAAACCTCTCTGTTTTTTTAGAAGAAGGAAATTACAGAAGTAATTAAATATGAATTTTATACTGTGAATCCCGATTACCTTGAGTAACTAAATCAAATAGATCCAGAAGTTTATTACAATCCATCATATAGAAACAAGTAGTAAACCGTTTGTTGGAATTGTTGTTGGGATAGAAAATTATAATTATTTTATTTCAGTTTTTTTCTTCGAAAGAAAAACACAAAAGATTGAAGAATTTTTCCGATGAACATTTCTTGATTGATGAAGATAGCATTAAAATAAATGGAGATATTTATAAATTATGATAATTAAGCTGACCTGCTATTATGGAGTTTTGAAATATGAAAGAGATAATAATTATAGATGATGATGTTGTATTATGTAATCTAATTAAAAAGTGTTTAAGTACAGACGGATATTATGTAGATATTGCCAATAATGGACTGGAGGGATACAAAAAAATTCGAAATTCAAATAATCTGTGCTTGATTTTATTAGACATTATGCTTCCCGATTTTGACGGATTTCAAGTTTTGGAGATGATAAGAGAAGAATATACTGTTCCGGTTTTAATGTTGACCGCAAAGTCTGATGATGATTCGAAAATTTATGGACTTAAACAAGGTGCGGATGATTATCTAACGAAGCCATTTAATATTAATGAACTTAAAGCAAGAGTTGAAGCTATGGTTAGAAGATTCACAGACTTTAATCAAAAAAATATAAATCGTTCTAATGAAATCATAATAAAAAATATGAAAATAGATAAAGAGAATAGAACTGTAAAATTAGACAATAATAATATCGAATTGACAAATAAAGAATTTGACTTGCTATATTTTCTTGCATCTAATAAAGGAAGAATTTTTACAAAAAAACAGATATATACAAATGTATGGAAAGAAGATTATCTTTTTGATGATAGCAATATCATGTCCTTTATAAGTAAACTCCGAAAAAAAATAGAACCTAACCCTGAAGAGCCGACTTATATTTTGACGGTTAGAGGAGTTGGTTATCGCTTTAATAAGGAGGAGTGATGTATGGACATAAAGACCATCATAATCTTAATACTTTTATGTGTGATCCTATATTTAGTAAAAAAGATCACGCATATAAAAAAGGAAATAGATAGGATTAGGGAGGTACTTGTTGATATCAAAGATGGTGATTACAATCGTAGAATTTTAATTAAGAAAAATGATACTACAGAAAAAATTTGCCACGATATAAATGAGATAACACTACAAAGTCAAAATAAACTAATAGAGCAAAAACAGTCGGAGCAGGCATATAAATCACTTATGACAAGTTTATCTCATGATGTAAAAACTCCTTTAGCATCTATGGTCGGATATTTGGAAGCAGTGCAAGCAGGACTTGTTATAGGGGATGAAAAAGATGACTATATAAAGGTTTCTTTAAGTAAAGCAAATTACTTAAAGGATTTTGTAGAGAAACTTTTTGATTGGGTAAAATTGGATTCGGGAGAATGGAAGTTTTCTTTTGCGGATAAGGATTTGAACGAATTAACAAGAAATGTGATAAGTGATTGGATTCCTATTTTTGAAGAAAAACATATAAGTTATGAAATTGAAATTCCGGAACAGGAATGTAACATAAGGATAGATGAAAATGCTTATTTTAGAAGTTTAAACAATATCATAAACAATATTATTGTTCATAGTAATTGTGATAGAGTACGTTTGAAATTAGAAGAATCGGATACAAAAGTTATTTTGACGATTTTAGATAATGGAGATGGTATAAGTGAAAAGGATTTACCGTATATATTTGACAGAATGTATCAGGCAGATAGTTCAAGATTAACAAAAGGTTCAGGACTTGGATTATCAATCGCCAAAGAATTATTGCGAGTAAATAATGCTAAAATAAGCGTAAGTAGTGTGCCAGGTATAAAAACTGTTTTTAAAGTGGAGTTTGAAATGTAAATAGCTGATTTAGAAAGTCTCTTCGGGGACTTTTTTTATTTAAGCAAGATAAAAATAAGAGTGTCACAAGATTATGGCAAGGTTAATCATTTACAATATTTATTGTAAGGAGGTGCAATATGTTTTTAATAAAGCTGAAATAAAAAATGGAAGAGAAAT
>NZ_JH165061.1:1213101-1216254 GCF_000227315.1 Peptoniphilus indolicus ATCC 29427
CATTTTCAATTTCAAGAGAAAGTCCTATAATGGATAGCTTTGGAGACTTATATTGTTTGGCATTCAAGAATATAACCTTTGTGTTCCTGCCAATCGTAATTGGAATAATTTCGACCATGTTATTTTTCGATGAAAAAAAGAATGATACTTTAAAGAATGTACTGATAACTTCTGTTAGCAGATTTAAAGTATTTTTGGTGAAATTTATTCTGATTGAGTTATTAACTATATTTTTAATGATATTAACATATATATCATCTGTATTTGGTGCAGTAATAAGTGGAGGTTTTATAGATTTTAATTTAGTTACATTAAAAGAGGCAGCAATATTATATGTAGTTGCAGCTTTATTAATTCCGATTGCAATGCTTCCGGTGATTTATATTGCTACTTTTTCTAAGAGTTATGTTTTACCTATTTCTATGTGCTTGCTTTATTTAGGAATTGGGATATTTGGAGCTTCGATATTAGTTCATATACATCCGCTTGCGAGTTTATTAGGAATATATCAAAATGTATCATCTGCTGCTAAAGAAATGGTAGAAAATAGTATTGGAGGATATTCACTAAATGTTTCCTCGTTTAGTTGCTTACTATCTATTTTATCAATTGGAATAGTGTTTTTTATACTTTCTATAAAATCAATTAAAAGACAAAATTATTAAGGAGAAAAGTAAGATGAAAAATTATATTATTGAAACAAAGAATTTAACAAAAGTGTATGGACAACAAAAGGTTGTAAATTCTGTAAATTTGCATGTTGAAAAAGGTTCAATCTATGGTTTATTAGGACGAAATGGAGCAGGAAAAACAACCATTATGAAGATGATATTGGGTCTTACGGATATTTCGAATGGTGAAGTAAGTGTTTTCAATCAAAACATAAAAGGTAACGAGAAAAAGATTTATCCAAGAATTGGTGCAATTATTGAAACACCCGGATTTTATCCTAACCTTACGGGGACAGAAAATTTGGAAATATTTGCAATGTTAAGAGGAACGGCTTTTCCTAATGCAGTTAAAAATGCTTTAGAAGTAGTTGGTCTGCCATATAAAGATAAAAAACTTTTTGGGAATTATTCTTTAGGAATGAAACAAAGACTGGGAATAGCTAATGCAATTTTACATGATCCTGAGGTTTTAATCTTAGATGAACCAACAAATGGATTAGATCCAATAGGAATAGCAGAAGTTAGAAGCTTTATAAAAGATTTAAGTGTAAAAAAAGGAAAGACGATTTTAATTTCCAGTCATATTCTATCTGAAATAACACTCCTTGCTGATACAGTGGGAATTATAGATAAAGGAGTTTTGTTAGAAGAAAACAGTATGGAAGAATTAAATAAGAAAAATAGAAAGTATATTATGTTGGAAGTATCAGACGTATCAAAAGCTACTATTATTTTGGAAAAGGAATTTGGAATAACAAATTATTCAGTTGAAGATAATAATCATATAAGGATATATAGTCATGGAACAGATATAGCTAAAGTTAATAAGTCTTTGGTTATGAGTGGTATATCAGTGATTTCATCACAAACATGCAATGATTCTTTAGAAGATTACTTCAAGAAAATAACCGGAGGAGAGGGAATTGCTTAATTTAGTTAAAGTAGAGTTTCTTAAATTGAAAAGGAAAAAGATTGTTTGGATGATGTTTCCGGCAACACTCTTAATGCCATTGCTTGCCACTGTATACTTTAGGAATATAGACCTTTCAGATAATCCGATGAAATATTTTAAATGGGCAATCTTTAGTTATAATTTATGGCTGATTTTGCCAATTACACTAGGAATATTTTCTACAATGATCATGTCCGTAGAGCATGAGAATGATATTTTTAAATCGTTATGGATTATTCCAATTCAAAAGATGAATCTTTTAGTCAGCAAATTTGTAATTGTGCTTATTTATAGTTTAGCATTTATGAGTTTGTCAATTTTATTTACAATTCTTTTTGGGAAAATTATTCATCATATAGAGATAGATTATTCTTTGTTTGCTTTTCTCATTAGAAAGTGTTTTGAGATTAGTGGATTTTTAGCAGTTTCTATGCTTCCTATTTTATCTGTCGCATTTTTGACAAAAAAATATATTCTACCTGTTTGCTTGACGATTGTTTATGCTTTTTCAGGGTTTGTAATTTTGATGGTTAATATGTATGTGCATCCATTATCGAGTTCTACTGCAATTGTTTTAAGAGATGTTCCGGGAATAGTATTAAATCAAGATATAAATATAGTTTATTCTCTTCTTTGTATAGGAGGATGGATAGTTGTATTTACAATATTTACAAAATTATTATTGAAAAGGAGAGGATGGTAAATGAAGACCCTTTTATTAGCTGAATATAAAAAGCTTCACAGGTCAAAATTGATGTTTTTGATTGTATTTGCACTCATAATGACATTAGGGATTGTATTTTTTCAAGGACGATTTTCATTTGGTGGCAAAAAGTATATAGATACATTTGGATGGTATATTTTACAGGTGCATTCCTTAACAACATATTTTGTATTGCCAAGTCTGATAGCATTATTTGGAGGATATATTATTTGTCGCGAGAAACAAGAAGATGTACTTAAATCATTGAAGTTAATACCGATAGATGAGAAGAACATGATTACTGCCAAAATGATAATTACTCTATTGGGTAGCATTTTTATTTATCTAATATTGTTTATGGTATCTTTAATTATAGAAACTGCACTACATTTAGATGCTGTAAATATAAGTGAAGTAGTTCACTATTTTGTTGTATATGTATTAACCGGGATAGGCGTTTTTATGGTAATATCTCCAATTATTGCACTTGTTGGACTGGTTAAAAGGAGTTATTGGATAGCTCTGATTATCGCTGAAATATACTCTTTTATAGGAATTTTCTTCGCCTCTAAAGAAGTTGCAAGAGCTATGTATCCAATATCATCTGTGTTTGTTTTGTCAGGAATATATGAGGCATCAGCAATTGAGATTATGCTTAGTATAATCGTAAATATTTTTTGCTGTTTAATAGCGTATAAGATATTAAAAAAATTAAATATTAGCAAAGAATAATAAAAATGAGCCATGGAGATTTAATCTTAAGGACTTTTAAAAAGATATTCATACAGTCTGTATTACAATATGGTGAGACTAAAAAGAATTTTCTC
>NZ_JH165061.1:1217611-1224264 GCF_000227315.1 Peptoniphilus indolicus ATCC 29427
AATAAGGTCTTAAAGTTAGAATCTAATAATGTGGATGTTTTAATTTTGAAGGCTTAAATAAAAGCTAATTCAAATATTGATCTTTTAAAAAAGTTGAAAAAATTCTAGAAAGTGGCAAAAACTATATCTTTAAAACCAAATAAATTTATTATAATACTACCTTGTACTTATATCCACCTCCAATTTTTTATTTCTTATTTAAAGTTTGAGACTAATTGTATGTGGGTGAAATTTCTTTTACATAAAAATATCTGTTAGAGTTTTATTCTCCAACAGATATTATAAAGCCTTTATTTTTAATAAATACATTATATTAAAGCCAAGGATTTTTTAGTCTCCTTGTTTTTTTAATTTTGGGACTTTTGTAAGAGTCCTTTTTAAAATATATATTAGTCATTATTTTTAGAAGAACGAGATTTTGATTTTTCATTATCTTTACTTCTATCTTTTGACTTACTTTTACTCTTTGATTTATTATTGTCGTTTTTACTATTCTTATCTTTATCGTCGTCAGATTTCTTTTCTTTTTTAGTTTCGCTACTATCATACCAACCAAGTTTGTTAGTATAGTGAGCTTGAGTTCCCTTTAAGAAATACTCACTTCTGCCAATGGCTCTTACATATTTCTTTTCAACGTCATTTGGTTGTTCAGGGACTTTGTTTTCTAAATCCTCATGAATAGGTTTCATTATGCCCTTCCAAAGAGTAGCGGCGGCATAAGACATGAATGGAAGTCTTTCGTGTCTATCGTTACCAATCCATACAGAACAAACATAATAAGGAGAGTACCCAACAAACCAAGCATCCTTTTTATCGTTTGTAGTACCTGTTTTGCCGGCCAAATACATTCCTGAGAAATTAGCATTTGTACCAGTTCCTTGAGTGACTACATCGTGTAATATATTTGTAAGTATAAAAGATGTTCCAGGTTTTATAACTTGAGTTCCCACAGGGTCCTTTTTGTAGATAACATCACCTTGTGAATTTGTAATTTGATTTACAAATGTAGGTTTTTGATAAATACCTTCGTTGGCAAGAGGAGTATATGCTCCAGCCATTTCAAGAGGAGATATACCATGAGTCATACCTCCAAGAGCAAGTGCAGCAGCATTTGCATCATTGTATTTAGGATTGTCTTTAGGACTTATAACAGAACTTACACCAATGGATTTTAGATTATCAATAATCATATTGTATGCTTTATCTGTGTTAACTGCTCTTGAGTAAGTTGTCTTAGTGTGAGCATTTAAATCAGAGCCGATATCTCTTGCAACTAATATTGCGCCAACGTTTGAAGACCTTTTAATTAAGTTTCTTATTGTAGTCCATCCTACATAGCCACCAACGTTTGAAGGGCTCCAACGGCTTGTGCCCAAGACTTTTGGAGGTATCTTAGCATCTAAGTATACATCTGCGGCAGTTGAACCATTTTCAAGCGCTGTCATATATACAGAAATAGGTTTTATAGATGAACCGGGTTGACGAGGAACATCAGCACGATTTAGAGTTTGTCCTCCTGAAATTCCACGTCCACCGATTAGAGCTTTTACTTGACCATTGTGTTGGTCCATAAGTACAGCTGAAACTTGCGGTTGAGGTATTCCATTGTCATCTGTTCTATTTCCAGGATAATATTTAGCATTTGAAGTAACTTCTTCTAAGTGTTTTTGTAATTCTAAATTCATAGAAGATACTATGTTAAATCCACCGTTATATAATTTTGCATGAGCATCTTCACTTGAATAGCCAAGTGATTCCAATATATTTACAACTTCTCTCTTTACTTCGTCAACGAAGAAAGAACTCAAACCCTTTTGGCTTCTATTTCCAATTTTAATTTCAATTTCTTGAGCTTTAGCACTGTCGTGTTCATCTTGGTTAATATATCCTTGTTTTAACATCAAGTCTAAAATCAACTCTTGTCTTTGTTTAGACACGGGATTGAATTCAGCCTTGATAGGAGTGTACACATTGTTTTTAACTTGGCTTAAATCAAATTTATCTATTCTACCCAAGTCAAAAAGTGTTTGAGCAATTTGAACAGTTTCACTAGAATTTTCTTTGTCTTTAGCTGTAGGAAGCAGTACAAATTGTACAGTTTCCATATTATCTTCTGGTGTTAAAGCAGCGTTGTTATATGGAGAGTATTTAGTAGGTCTATTTGTAACACCTGCAAGAAGAGATGATTCCGCCAATGTCAATTCTGAAACATCTTTATTAAAAAATGTCTTAGAAGCAGCTTGTACTCCAACTGTACCTTTAGAAAATCCTGCTGAATTTAAATAAGCTTCAAGTATTTGATCTTTTGAAAGATGAGTTTCTATGTTAAAAGCGTAAAATATATCTGTAAGCTTTCTGTTTACATCTTTAGATGAAGATGTGTATAAATTCTTGGCAAGTTGCATTGTAAGAGTTGATGCACCTTGGTCAAAAGATCTGGTTTTTAAATCGTGTACTAAAGCGCCGACAACTCTCTTGAAGTCAACACCGTTGTGTTCGTAAAATCTTTCGTCTTCAACTGATATGACAGCTTTTTGTAAATGTTCAGGAATCTTATCAAGCGTTACATATTCTGAAAATTCACTGCTGACTAAAGTTTCAACAAGTTGTCCATCGTCTGAATAAACTTGAGAAGTTTCATTGATTAGTGACCTGTAATTACTTGGGTCGATTTGAGGAGCAGCTTTTAATACTGAAAGCACATAACCTCCCGTAAGTGTTGCCAAAGTAATCAGTCCTATCAACAAAAGTATCAAAAATATTTTAATAAGGCCAGATATACCTATGCCCTTTTTTCTATTTTTCATCTTTGCCTCCTTGATTTTTTTATTATAACAGATTTTGAGGGATTAGGGTATAATGTAGAGAAATTATAAACTTAGGGGTAAATTTATGGCAAATAAAAGTAATTTATTTTTTAATATGAGTGAAAGTGAAATAGAAAAATTTTTAAAAGACTCAGATTCATTTATAAAGAATTTCAAAAGTGGAGAATATATTTTTAATCAAGGAGACATACCGGAATATACATTCATCATAGAAAAGGGAAGTGTAGTGGTTGAAAATATAGATTCAAATGGAAAGAAGAATATAGTTAATGTATTTAACTCTACAGGGACTGTATTCGGAGAAGTGTATATGTACTTAGAATCAGAAGGATATGATTATTCAAGTTATGTAAATGAAGATAGCAAAATACTTTGTATTCCAAAAAAATCTTTGATTGTAAGTGGAGAATTAAATGATTTAAATTTAAAAATAGTAAATAATATGTTAAAAATTTTGGCTAACAAATCTTTCTTTTTAAATCAAAAACTTTTAATGATGGGAGCAGTAACCTTAAGGGAAAAATTAATTAAGTATATATTAAATCATTCGCAAGAAAATGAACTAGTATTGACACTAACTAGACAAGAAATGGGAAATTATTTGGGGGTACCAAGACCATCAGTTTCAAGAGAGCTTATGAATATGAAAAAGGAAAATTTAATAGAAATAGATAAGAATAAAATTATTTTTAACAGAGAAAAATTAGAAAATTTAATTTGACGTAACATATGTTACAGATGACATTGGAAATAAAATATATCATGTAATCACGATAAAAGGTAAAGCAATTTTGAAGAAGATATATTAAAGATTTATTTGGAGGATTAAGATGGAAAATAAAATGTTTTGTTACCAATGTCAAGAAACAAACCAAAATAAAGGTTGTACTAAAGTGGGAGTTTGTGGTAAGACTGCAACTGTTGCGAATTTACAAGATATGTTAATTTGGGTTACAAAGGGACTTGCACAAGTGATGGTTGAAATGCGTGAGCAAGGTCACAATGTAGAGAAGGAATTAAATCATGTAATCTCATACAATTTATTCACAACTATTACAAATGCTAATTTTGATGAAAAAGCATTTGATAAGATAATAATAGATACAATTGAATTAAAAGAAAGATTACTTAACAATATAAAAAATAAAGAAAATTTATTTGAGGCAGCTTTATACAATGAAAAAGATTTAGAAAAGATATATCTAAAGGCCACAGAAGTTGGAGTTTTGGCAACAGAAAATGAAGATATAAGAAGTTTGAGAGAGCTAACTGTATATGGTCTAAAAGGTCTTTCAGCATATTCAAAACATGCAAATGCTCTTTTAAAAGATAGTGAGGAAGTAGACGAATTTATTCAAAGAGCTTTGGTGGAAACTCAAAAAGATTTATCATTAGATGAATTAGTGAATTTGGTTTTAAAAACGGGAGAGTACGGAGTGAAAGGTATGGCACTTCTTGATGAAGCCAATACTTCAGCTTATGGAAATCCTAAAATTACAAAAGTTAATATTGGAGTTAGAAATAATCCGGCTATACTAATCTCAGGACACGATTTAAGAGATATGGAAATGCTTTTGAAACAAACTGAGGGAACTGGAGTAGATGTGTATACTCACTCTGAAATGTTACCTGCAAATTATTATCCGGCATTTAAAAAGTATTCACACTTTGTAGGAAACTATGGAAACGCATGGTGGAAACAAAGAGAAGAGTTTGAAACTTTTAATGGACCTGTTTTGTTTACGACAAATTGTATAGTTCCACCTAAAGAAAGCTATAAAGATAGAATATATACTACCGGAGCAGCTGGATATCCAGGATGTAAACATATTGAAGGGAAAATAGGAGAAGAAAAAGATTTTTCTGAAATAATTGAACACGCAAAGAGATGTAAAGCTCCAATTGAAATTGAAACCGGAGAAATTGTTGGTGGATTTGCACATAACCAAGTATTTGCCTTGGCTGATAAAATAGTAGAGGCAGTAAAGAGTGGTGCAATAAAGAAATTTGTAGTAATGGGCGGATGTGATGGACGTCACAAAGGTCGTGATTACTATACAGAATTTGCGAAATCTTTGCCAAATGATTCAGTGATTTTGACAGCTGGTTGTGCAAAGTATAGATACAACAAATTAAATTTAGGAGATATAGCCGGAATTCCAAGAGTACTTGATGCAGGGCAGTGCAACGACTCATATTCACTTGCGTTAATAGCGTTGAAATTAAAAGAAGTTTTTGAATTAGATAATATAAATGATTTGCCTATAATATACAACATAGCATGGTACGAGCAAAAAGCGGTTATAGTTTTACTTGCACTTCTTTCATTGGGAGTTAAAAATATTCACTTAGGACCAACCTTGCCGGCATTTTTATCGCCAAATGTAGTTGATGTTTTGGTTGAAAATTTTGGAATAGCAGGTAATCAAACTGTTGAGGAAGACATTAATTTATTCTTTGGAGACGATTCAGAAAAAGTTGTAAAAAAAGCTAATGGAATAAATCCAAACGCAACTATTGGAGATTTAATAAGAGAAAATCCGAAATATATTTCAGTTTTAATGGAAATGGGAATGGGTTGTATATCTTGTCCGGCTTCACAAATGGAAACTTTGAGCGAAGCAGCTATGGTCCATGGATATGATGTAAATGAAATAGTAAAGAAATTGGAAGCTGTGAAATAATGAGTGCATTTTTAGGGTTTATTCATCATTTAATGTGGGAAAAGATAAATTTCACAGAGAGTTTGTCAGAAGAAGTTGTGAAAGATTTAAATAACATAGATGAAGTTGAAGCTGAATTAAATAAAATAGGAACTTTGGAAAAAGGTGAATTGTCGGAGTTAATAGACAATTCAAATATACATGGCTGGCTTTTGGAAAGAGTTAATTTAGTTGAAAAAAGATTTGCTAAGGCAGTTGAAATATATTTGCAAACAAATAGCATAGATGATTTAAAAATCAAGTTTTTTGAAAAGGGGAAGGCTGAAAATTTCACGGGTTCAAAAATAGATGCCTACAAACTAATAACATCAAAATTCTTAGATGGTATGCCTTGTGATGGTTCAATAAGAGTTTTGTCGGATTCAGATGATATAGAATTTATGATAGCAAATGACGTTCACAAAAGTGTATGGAATGATTATGCTGGCGTTGATGTATATTGGCTTTTGAGAGATGAATTTGTACGAGGGTTATTAGACAATAAATATTCATATGAAAAAGAAGAAAATATATATTTTATAAGGGGTTAAAATGAAAGCTATAGACTATTTAGTAGAAGAACATGAAGAAATATTATTGTTCACTAATAGATTAGAAGAAGAGTGTCTTAAGATAATTGAAGACAAGATAATAGATGAAGATTTTTTTAGAGCGGCTATACAATTTATAAGAGAATATGCTGATGGAGTTCACCATAAAAAAGAAGAAGATATACTTTTTAAATATATGGAAGAAAATTTAGGAGTTGCAGCGAGCAAATTAGTTAGAAGTGGGATGTTAGTTGAACATCAATTTGGAAGAAGCTATTGCCTTGGAATCGAAGAAAACTTAAATGCCTATTTGGATAATTTTGATAAACTAAGTCTTCTACAGATAGTAGTTAATGCAATGAGCTATGTAAATCTCTTAAGGGAACATATAAAAAAAGAAAATACTGTGGTGTACCCTTTTGGTGAAAATAATTTGTCTAAAGAAATAAAAGAAAGGATAGAATATGAATCTTTAGAATTAAAAGAGCAAGAAAAAGAATTAATGGATAGAAAATACGAATTGAAAAAATAATATTTAACGAACAGTAATCTTTGAAAAATAAAAGTAGTGC
>NZ_JH165061.1:1224314-1227467 GCF_000227315.1 Peptoniphilus indolicus ATCC 29427
GGTATTAATACAACACTATATAGATAGAAAATTAAATAACAATAAAATATGTATTTTCTATGATAATCATTTATATGAATAAGGGTATAAGTTACCTGGAGGTGAACTATCTATGGAATTATACAGAGATGGAGATTTAGTATATAAAGTTATTGATAAGAGTAATTCAAGAGAAATCATGGAATTAGTTGAAGATATATATTCAAGGATTGACAACAAAGATACTTTTATAAGAGATACAACGGAAGAGATGACTTCTGGAAATACATCTTTAATTGGGGTGTATAAAGAAGATGAATTAGTTGCTTATAGGTATATGAGATTTACAAATAAAGAGGATAGTTTAGCGAAGTATGTGAAAAATTTAAATATACCAGATCAACCAATAGTTATAATGGAAGCAGTTATGGTTCATGAGGACGCAAGAGGAAGAGGTGTTCAAAATAAGAGTAGGGAACTTATGATGAATTATTTAGAAGGAAAAGGGTATGACATATTTATGTCAACCGTTTCACCTGATAACGAACCTTCTTTTAGGAATGTGTTGACAAGTGGATTTCAATTGATAGAATTAGCTGATGTACATGCAGATGAAGATCGACCGGAAGGCTGGACTAGATTTATTTTTTATAAAAATTTAAATAGACCACTTGAATTTATAGAAGAGGAAAAGTTTATAAAACCAAAGGATTTTGAAACGATTAAAAATTTAATTAAAAATAAATTTTTTGGTGTTGATTATAAAGAAGGATATATTATTTTTAGAAAGTTAAAAGTACAGGAGGAGTAATTAAAAATGGATTACGATAATAGGCAACTTGAAGAACGCTCAGAAATGCTAAAAGTTTTAGCGCATCCAATTAGATTATGTGTGGTAAAGTATTTGATAGAAAATGGGACTAAAAATGTTTCGCAATTACAATCAATATTAGAAATACCACAACCTACAGTTTCATCACATTTAGGCAAATTGAAAAGAGCAAGAGTATTGACAAGCAGAAGAGAAGGAACTGAAATATATTATGGGGTTGAGAGTAAGTTAGTTCAAGATTTAATAGTGGCGATTTTTGAAAAGATTTAAGCTATTTTTGAATATTATTGTATATGTAAACTCTTAAATTTAAGAGTTTACATATTAAGTTTAATTTGAATTATATTTTCAATTTTTATATCATGGATATGTGGGAAAATTATTATTTAATATGTTAAAATTTTACCAATTAGAATTTAATTTTTTTGTAAAATAGTAGATTTAAAATATACGGGCAAATTAGCCCGTTTAATTTTGAAGGGAGACGAAATGGAATATCTTGTGTTGATGAAACACGTACCTAAGTTTACAAGAGTACAGTTAGATCCGATAACTCATAATCTTTTAAGAGATGGAATGAGAATGATAATAAACCCTGCTGATTTAAATGCACTGACTTTGGCAATTCAATTAAAAAGGAAGACAGGAGGAAGGATCACAATTCTTACAATGGGTCCTGAAAGGTCAGCAGATATGGTAAAAGAAGCAATAGCTATGGGAGCGGATAGAGGGTATGTGCTTTCGGGTGGGGCTTTTAGAGGATCAGATACACTTGCAACTTCTTATGCGCTTTCTTCTGCTATAAAATATATAGGAGAATTTGACGTAATTCTTGCAGGGACTCAAACGGTAGATGGAGATACAGGGCAAGTCGGTCCTGAAGTAGCTGAATTTTTAGGAATAAATCAAGCAACTTATTTGAAAGATGTAAGTTATAAAGATGGAAAGTTTGAAGTTCTTAGAGAACTATCATCAAGTGTTGAAAAACAAAGAGTTAGCACTCCAGTTTTATTTACAGTAGTTAGAGAAGCTAATGAAGTGAAAAAAGTTAGCAAAGAAAAAATAGAAAGTATAAGCGATTCGCTTATAAAGATAATTTCTGACGAAGATGTTGGAATAGATAAAGAACAATTGGGAGTTTCAGGTTCACCTACTGTTGTAAAAGAAGTATTTGCACATCAAAATAGAGCAACAGGATTATTACTTGAAGGAAGTATTGAAGAACAAGTAAATAAGTTAGTTGAAGTTTTAAAAGCAGATGGAATTATAGGTAGGTAGTATTATGGAACATAAAAATATATTGACAGTTGTTGAAGTAAATGATGGAGTTACAAAGACATCTTACCAAATTTTGGCAAAGGCAAGAGAAATAGCAGATGAATTGGGACAAGAAGTATACTCACTAATCATCGGAGCTGAAGTAGAAAAATATTCTAAAGATTTAATAGCTCATGGAGCAGATAAGGTAGTGGTTGTTGAAAATGAATCTTTAAAAGAATATAGAACTCTTAGCTATGTTAAAGTTTTGAATGAAGTTTTAGATGAATTTAGACCGTTTGCCGTTATGATGCCGGCAAGCCAAAACTTAAGAGATTTGGGTGGAAGAATTGCAGCGAAGAGAAGAATAGGTTTGATTGCAGAATGTGTACAAATTTTGTTGAATGATGAAAAAAATGACATAAAATGGATAAGACCGACATTTGATGGACAATTGTACTCAGATATCAGAACAAATACTTTCCCTCAAATGGGTACAGTTGCAGAAGATGTCTTCAAAGCATTAGAAGCTGACGAAGAAAGAACTGGCGAAGTGATAAATTTCAATGTAAATATTGAAATGGAAAATATGATAACTGAAATTTTGGGAAATGTTAAGAGAAGTTCAAGCAACTTATCTCTTGAAGATGCGAAGATAATAGTTGCCGGAGGACTTGGACTTAAAGAACCAAAAAATTGGCATTTAATAAATGAATTGGCAGACCTATTAGGTGCAGCTACAACAGGTACAAAACCTATCTCAGACCAATTGTGGATTCCTGCTGATAGATATGTAGGTATGTCCGGTAGAAAAGTTCACCCAAGATTATATATAGCAATAGGGATATCAGGTTCAGTACAACACGTTCAAGGTATGAAAGATTCAGATATAATCATTGCAATAAACAATGACCCAGATGCGGCAATATTTAATGTAGCACACTACGGAATAGTTGGAGATTTATTTGAAGTAGTGCCAATGCTTATAGAAAAATTAAAACCATTAGTTTAAAAGGTTCACGTTATGTGAGCCTTTATTTTTTATAATATTAAGAGTTTATGTCATTTGGAGATGATATGTTATA
>NZ_JH165061.1:1227517-1236157 GCF_000227315.1 Peptoniphilus indolicus ATCC 29427
TTTTATAATTTTAATACCAGCATTATTTATTGCAGGTACGGGAAAGTTTACTCATGTTTTGAGAATTAAATACATAAGTTTAAAAAATATATTTAGAGTCATTTTAATGACAATTTTATCATATCCAATAATTTTATTAGTAAACGGATTATTTTTAAGTATATTTTCTAATATAACAGAGTTAAATAATTTTTCTATGGATATAGTAACTAGGGATATGAACTTAGGTGGATATTTATTCTATATGTGTTTAGTGCCGGCTATATGTGAAGAAATATTTTTTAGAGGGGCTCTTATAAATTCATATGATATTTACGGACCAAGGTTTGCGATTTTTATGAGTGCTTTAGTTTTTGCACTATTTCATTTCGATATTCAAAATTTTTTAGCGCCGCTTCTTTTAGGAATAATGTTTGGTAATTTTTTAGAGTTAACAGGTTCTATTTTTGCATGTATGATTGCTCATTTTGTAAATAATGTCATAGCTCTAATCTCATCAAGATATATAAATGACTCTCTCTTTAGCTATTTACAAAGCACTTCGCTGGCTCGCGATATAGGCTCTTTACAACTATATATAATAACTTTATTGATTATCTTATCTGGAATATCAATTTTTATTTTAAAGAATATGTATAGAAAAATGTATTTTGAGAAGAAAAGGGAAGATGAATTTTATGGACTAAGACAGAGAATTAGAGCAGCTCAAACTTTTGACTTTTTTAATTTTGTGCCGATAATAGCGTTATTTATTTTGTATTTTATTTATTATAAAGTTGTTTTTTATTAAAAGGAGTTAAGGTTATGGAAAATATTAAAAAGGCGGCTGAGCTTATAAAAAATAGTAAGAAAGTATTTGCTTTAACAGGAGCTGGAATAAGTACGGAGTCTGGTATACCTGATTTTAGGTCAAGTAGTGGATATTATAAAAAATTCGACCCTATAAGAGCTCTTTCTGTTGATACAATGCTTGGAGACCCTGAAAGATTTTATTCTGAAGGATATTTAATTTTAAAAGATTTAAATGACAGAAAACCAAACAATGGTCATATTGCATTGGCAAAACTTGAAGAAGCGGGATATCTTTCAGGAATAATAACTCAAAACATAGATAATCTACATTTTGAAGCGGGTAGCAAGAATGTGTATGAAGTTCATGGCGAGACTAGAGGAGTGCACTGTATGAAATGTGGCACTAAGTATTACTTTAATTATTTGAAAGATAAAGTTGAAGACGGAGAAATTCCACCAAAATGTGAAAAATGTGGTGGAGTAGTTAGGTCAAATGTTGTAATGTTTGGTGATATGATGCCAGATGATTACACAAAAGGTACTTATGAGTTGCAGGATACAGACTTGTTAATTGTAATAGGTTCGAGCTTGACAGTAAGTCCTGTAAATTTTTTGCCAAGATATGTGGAGAATTTAATAATAATAAATAATACTCCTACTCCAGAAGATGGAAGAGCTAAGTTTGTTTTTAGAGAGAATTCTGGAGAAGTATTAATGAATATTTATAATGAGGTAATGAATGGATAATTATAAAGATTTTGCAGCTGTGTATGATGAATTAATGTGGGATTTTGATTATGAAAAAGTTTATAAGTTTATAAAAGATACGGTTGGGCAAAATGGAAATCTTAAAGGTAAGTGTTTAGAATTAGGCTGTGGAACAGGAAATTTAACAGAATTTTTGGTGAATGACTTTGATGTGGACGCAATAGACTTGTCTGATGAGATGCTTGCCGTTGCATCTAATAAGCTTGTAAATAAGAGTGTTCATTTTTACAAACAAAATATGCAAAATTTAATGTTCGATGGAAAATATGACTTAGTTGTATCAAGTTGTGATTCCATAAATTATATTTTGAAAGAAGAAGAACTAGAAAAATTATTTAAATGGGTTTATGAGCATTTAAATGAGGGTGGATTATTTATTTTTGATATGAATTCAATATATAAGTTCGAAACAATGAAAGAGACATATGTTGATGAAAATGAAGGAGTATTTTATATTTGGGAAAATTTTTATGATGAAAAAGAATGTTTAAATACTTATTCTGTCAACTTTTTTAAAGAAGTAGGCGATTTATATGATAGATTTTATGAAGAGCATATTCAAAAAGCATATTCAACAGATTATATTATAGATAAATTAAAAGAAATAGGGTATAATGTAAAAACTTTTGATAATTATAGCAATGGAGTTGATTTAGCTAAATGTAGCAGATTGACTTTTGTTGCTGGGAGGTAAAATGGATTATTTAGTAAGAGCAATTGATAAAGACGCACAAGTTAGAATTTTTGCTTGTAGTTCTAAAAATATGGTTGAAAAGTCAAGAGAGATACACAATACTTCAAAAACGGCAACTGCTGCATTGGGTAGGAGTTTAACGGCAGCAGCATTGATGTCTGAAAATTTAAAAAATGAAGCAGATACACTTACTCTAAATATAAAGGGTGATGGAGATATAGGGCAGATAGTAGTAACTGCAAAGGCGAATGGAATTGTAAAAGGATATGTCAACAATCCTATGGCTGATGCAGACATAAGAGAATCTGATGGGAAATTAGACGTTGGTAAAATTGTGGGGAAAGGAACTCTTACAGTTGTTGCTGACCAAGGACTTAAAGAACCTTATATTGGGAAAGTTGAACTTATAAGTGGCGAGATAGCTGAGGATTTGGCAAATTACTTCTATAGATCAGATCAAGTACCATCTGTTGTATCATTAGGTGTGCTTGTAGATGTGGACTATTCAGTAAAAGCTGCTGGAGGATTTATTCTACAATTGATGCCTGGAGCTGATGATGAGTGTATATCAAAAATTGAACAGAATATTTCTAAGATAAAATCAATAACATCTATGTTAGATGAGGGAATGACTCCTGAACAAATAGTTGAGGCCGTAATGAGTGGTTTTGAAATAAAAATTTTAGATAAGAAGGGAATAGGATTTAATTGTGATTGTTCTTTTGAAAAAGTAGAAGATTCTTTAATTTCGTTGGGAAAAGGTGAATTAAAGGCAATCATAGAAGAGGATGGAAGAGCTGAAGTAATGTGCCATTTTTGTAATAGCAAGTACAACTTTAGTAAAGAGGAACTTACAAGTATTTTAGAAAGTATGGAATAAAAAATTTATAGCATATAAAAATAAACCCGATTCTCAAAAAGAATTGGGTTTTTAGCTAATTGAATATAAGACCTAAACAAGATCTCTGGTGCCCAGAGCCGGAATCGAACCAGCGACACGAGGATTTTCAGTCCTCTGCTCTACCGACTGAGCTATCTGGGCTTAGTACTTAAGTACTTAAATAAATGAAGATAGAAAGGACTGCAAGAACAGTCCTGAAATTTTAAATGGCTCTTTCAACTTTTCCAGATCTAAGACATCTTGTACAAACATTGATTTTCTTAGGTTGACCATTAACAAGTGCTCTAACTCTTCTTATATTAGGAGACCAAGTTCTGTTACCTCTTTTGTGAGAAAAAGAAATAGTATTACCAAATGATTTAGTCTTTCCGCATATTTCACATCTCTTTGACATAATCGCACCTCCTCAGGTTTCTCATTCCTCGACCATACCGTCGGGTTTTATAACTCATTTATTTTAACATACAATGTATGTAAATTGCAAATAAAATAATAAATAGTTGGAATTTGTTTGTAGTATTACAATGATATAACTGTATGAAGAGCTTAAGTTTAAGATAGGATATAAAAGACATCCTCGTTCCTTGTTGGGCGTATTAAGAAAGCTTAGATCTTTTAAAGATAATGAAAAAGTAAAAAAGCATTATATCCTTAAGTATTAAGACAAACCTAAAGAGTTTGTTAAAAAATGGCAATTAGATGTTAAATATGTTCCTGAAAATGTTATATTGGTGAAATTACTGATAAATGTACAGATATATGCTAATAGATTAGCAGATGGTATATTATTTTTTCCTTTTGGCATTACATTATTTATAAGTGTACAAGAGGCAAAAATAAATCAGAATTTTAAAAGGTATTAGAATATTTATAGAGTAGAATATGTATGAATAGGACCATATTGACCTTGGTAAAATGGAATAATGGAAAGAATCCACGAGATATATAATGAATTATTTTAGAGAAAAAGAGGATTTAAAAGAGAAAAAGACATGTATAAAGCCTTTCAAAGATATAGAGTAAGAACAAATAATATAGCAAGAAGAGTGCTAGGTTTTAAGGCGCCAAATGAGATGGTTGAGAACTATTTCAAAGGGATTGTATAAGATTATAAACAATTCATACGCCAGCCAAGGTATGCTTCGTTTTTCATCTTGAGAAATAGAATTGTTTTTAGAAGACAAGTATGCCCTTTGAAAAATTTTATTAGATTGATTTCTTGTCATATATGTTTGACAACTATAGAAGCAGCATGATATTTCGTATCTAAAAGGTTAATTGTAAAATGAAAATGAACTAAAAAAATTCCATAGTAAATCACATTTGGTATAATTGATTCACCAAAAACAAAAAACCAAAAGGTGATGACTATGGAATATAATAATACTACAACAAATTCAAGAAAAAATAAACATTAAAATGATTTAGAAAGAAGACAAATTCAGCTTTTACACAATAAAGGCTATTCTGCGTACAAGATAGCTAAAGAACTCAATAGATCTTCAAATACAATCAGAAATGAATTAAAACGAGGAACAGTCCCCCAAATTAAAAACGATAAAGAAGTAGAAGTATATTATCCCGATACAAGAAAGAGAGTCTATGAGAAACATAGAAAAAATTCTAAGAAACCATATAAAACTTTGGAATGTAGTAAATTTTTAGAATTTGTTCATACTAAATTTACCAAAGATAAATGGCCTTTAGATGTAATTTGTGGATATGCAAAGAGACATAAACTTTTTTCTGGTGAAATGCTCTGTACAAGAACCTTATATAACTATGTAGACCTAGGTCTTTTAAAAATAAAATCTATAGACTTGCCCCTGAAATTAAGAAGAAAAACATCTATTAAAAGAACTATAAAAAGTAAAAGAAAACTTGGAAAAAGCATAGAAGAAAGACCATTAGAAATAGAAGAAAGGTCAAGCTTTGGCAATTGGGAAATAGACACAGTAGTACCAAAGAAAAATAAAGAAGAACCAGCTTTAATTACTATAAACAGAAAGAAAAACAAGGATGGAAATAATACTAAAAATTGCAACAAAAAATTCATCATCAGTTAATGAAAAATTAGAAAAATTACTATCAAAACTAGAAAACTCCACAGCAATATTCAAAAGCATAACAAGTGATAATGGATTAGAATTTGCTAACTTAACAAAACTAGAAAATAGCTTAGTTAGAGATATATACTATTGCCATCCAAATAACCCACAAGAAAGAGGAAGTAACGAAAAACATAATAGCCTAATAAGAAGATTCCTTCCAAAAGGAAAATCCTTATTAAACTACGATGAAGACCACTATTTAAAAATAATGAACTGGATGAACAATTTACCAAGAAAAATCCTAAATTACCGAACGCCTCTAGAGGTGTTCATAAAAGAACTAAATAAATTAGGGTTAGTTGATATTTTGGGAGAAATAGTTCAATTTGATATTGCAATTTAGGATTTAAAATAAAAACGTTATCTGCAAAAAATACTGTTGCACGTTAATTAATAAAGTAGTAGAATTTTTACTAAGCATTTAAACGAGGGATAAGTTTATTGCAATAAATATTTATTTTAAGGAGGATAACTATGAGTAGAATATTAAATTTTTCAGCTGGACCTTCTATGTTGCCTGTAGAAGTTCTAGAAAAAGCTGCAAAAGAAATGTTAGATTACAAAGGTAGTGGAATGTCAGTTATGGAAATGAGTCATAGAACATCCTCCTACGAGCAAATACAAGAAGATGCCAAGAGTACATTCAAAGAATTATTGGGATTGGATGACAAGTATGAAATTTTATTTTTACAAGGTGGAGGACATACTCAGTTTGCTATGGTGCCTTTAAATTTACTAAATAAAAATGAAAAGGCAGATTATCTAATAACAGGGTCATGGGCCCAAAAAGCATATGAAGAAGCAAAAAGATATGCAGATGTAAAAATTTTGGCGTCATCAAGTGATAAGAATTTTACTTATATTCCAAAAATACTAGAAGATGAAATAAGAAGTGATGCAAAGTTCATATACATTTGCACTAACAACACAATATACGGTACAAGAATTAGGCCCGAAATAGTAGATAAGATTAGTTTGCCTATTGTGGCAGATATGTCATCTAATATTTTATCCGAAGAGTATGATATGAATAAATTTGACTTGGTGTTTGCAGGAGCACAAAAAAATATAGGTCCAAGTGGAGTAACTTTAGTTATTGTGAAAAAGGATTTGGTTGGAAATGCTCAAGAAATTACACCAACTATGTTAAATTATCAAACACATTTAGAAAAGGACTCAATGTATAATACACCACCTTGTTATAACATATATATTTCAGGACTTGTTGCACAATGGGTTAAAGAAAATGGTGGGGTAAAGGAGATGGAAAAGAGGAATAAAGAAAAGGCTAACTTAATTTATGATTTTATAGACAACAGCAAGATTTTCCAAAATCCTATAGAAACTAAAGATCGCTCTTTAATGAATGTAGTATTTGTTACGGGCAATAAAGACTTAGATTTAAAATTCGTAAAAGAAGCTAAAGAAAAAGGCTTTGAAAATTTAAAAGGTCACCGTTCCGTTGGTGGAATGCGAGCAAGTATATATAATGCTATGCCTGTAGAAGGTGTAGAAAAATTGGTTGAATTCATGAAAGAATTTGAAGTTGCTAATCGCTAAGGGAGGGACTACATGGGAAAATATACAGTAAAAATAATAAATAATATTTCTAAAAAAGCATTAAATTTATTGGCAGATAATTTTTTGATAGAGGACGAAAGTGAACCGGTTGGAATTTTGGTCAGAAGTGCTGAAATGCATGACTACGAATTTTCACCAAACACTTTATACATTGGAAGAGCAGGTGCGGGAGTTAATAATATTCCAATAGACAAGTGTTCTGAAAATGGTATAGTGGTTTGCAATGCTCCGGGAGGTAACGCAAACGCAGTTAAAGAGCTTGCTCTTACTGCACTACTTTTGGCATCAAGAAAAGTAGTAGAGGGAATAGAATGGACTAAAACTCTAAAAGGCAAAGAAGATATCCCAAAATTAGTTGAAGCAGGGAAAAAAGAGTTTGTTGGTCCTGAATTATACGGAAAAAAATTAGGTGTTATAGGCCTTGGTGCAACGGGACAGCTAGTAGCTGAGACGGGAATTAATATGGGCATGAAAGTATACGGTCATGATCCTTTTATTTCACTAAAAAATGCGCTACACCTAAATTCAAAAGTAAACTATGTTACAGAAGTTAGAGATATTTTTACAAATTGTGATTATGTTACAATTCATATACCAAAAACAGAAGAGACTGAAAATTTTGTAAATAGAGAACTTTTAAGTATAGCAAAAGATGGGATAAGAATTATAAATATAGCCAGAGGTGGTTTGGTAGAAATAGAAGCATTAAGAGAATCATTAGAGAGCGGAAAAGTTGCTAAGTATGTGGTCGATTTTCCGGACAATGATAGCTTTGAATTACCTAACACCATAAATATTCCTCATTTAGGAGCTTCAACTCCAGAAAGTGAAGAAAATTCTGCCATAATGGTTGTTAATGAGATGATTGAATATTTATTATTTGGAAACATTAAAAATTCAGTTAATTTTCCGGATTGTGATATGGGAGTTTGTAATTCAGTTAATAGAATTACTGTAAATCATAAGAACATTCCAAATATGATAGGGCAAATAAGTGCGATACTGGCCAATGAGGGAATTAATATAGCAAATCTTTTAAATCGTCATAAAGGTAATTGGGCATATACCATGATTGATATAGACAGTGAAGTAAATGAGGATTTAAGAGAAAAGTTAAAAGCTATTGATGGAGTGGTAAGAGTTCGTTTTATAAAGTAGGAGAATTATATGGTACAAATTAGAAAATTTAGTGCAGTTCGACCTATGAATGAATTAGCGGATAGAGTTGCCGCACTTCCATATGACGTTTATAGTGTAGAAGAAGCTAAAAGAGATATAGAAAAAGAAAAATATAGTTTTTTAAAAGTAGATAGTCCTATAGCTACATTACCAGATGGAACAGATGAGAAATCTCAAGAAGTTTACAATAGAGCAAAACAAAACTTTGATGAAATGAAAGAGAATATTTTAATCAAAGATGATAAGCCAAATCTATATCTTTATGAGTTGACATTCGAAGGAAGAAGACAACTTGGATTGGTGTGTTGTGTTTCAATAGATGATTATTTAGATGGCACTATAAAAAAACATGAAAAGACAAGAGCTGACAAAGAAGACGATAGGGTTAAACACATAGATGTTTTAGATTCAAATACAGGACCTATTTTTTTAATTTATGATGATAGGGTAAAAATAAATTCAATTTTAGAAAGCATAGTTTCAAGCGTTCCGGAAATAAACTTTACAACAAGTGATGATGTCACTCATAGAGTTTGGACTATAAAAAATGAAGAAATAATAAAAAAATTAGAATCTGAATTTGAAAAAGTTAATAATTTATATATAGCTGATGG
>NZ_JH165061.1:1237319-1242348 GCF_000227315.1 Peptoniphilus indolicus ATCC 29427
TAGTTTGTTTAACTTTAATGAGTTGGGATATAATAAATTTAAGAATAATTGTACAAGAAAGGAATTAATATGAAATTTAATTTAGACAAAAAAGGTGGGGCAAAAGTTATATTTACTTTTTCTGATGAAGCAAAAGATTTCAGGTTAGTTAAGTGGGCTAATGAACATGGTTTTTTAGGAAAAGTAGGAGAAGTTGTATATTTTCCAAATATTGAAGGAGAAAGTTCATTTTTAGTTGGATTAGGCAACAAGAGTGAATTAAATGAAGAAAATATTAAGCTAGCTTCTTTTAATTTATATAAGGAATTGAAAAATAATAAAGAAAGTATTGTTTCTTTTGAAATGGAAGATTTTGGACTTTGTCATAGAAAAACTATGATGTCTATATATGAAGGTCTTTGTCAAGGAAGTTATAATTTTACAAAGAAATCATCTAAGGAAGAAGATTTTGAATTAGAAGTAAATTACACACCTTTTATAAGACCTGAAGGAAAGCTAGAAGAAGGGTTAAAGTATATTGAAAATCAAATGAATGGGGTTTTCTTTGCTCGTGAGCTTTGTAATGAAACAGCAAATGTAATGACTCCTGAGTTTTTAGCTACAACAGTTAAAACTAATTTACAACCTTTGGGAGTAAAAGTTACTGTTTATGAGAGAGAAGAAATCGAAAACATGGGAATGGATGCATTTATGTCTGTTGCAATGGGCTCAGATAACGACCCAAGATTCATAGTCATGGAATACAACGGAGATAGAAGCTCTAAGTTTAGAACAGGACTTGTAGGAAAAGGGATAACTTATGATAGTGGTGGATATTGTATAAAGCCGGCTGATAGTATGGCAAGTATGCACTCAGATATGGGGGGTGCGGCTACGGTAATAGGTACTATGATGGCAATTGCAAGGTCAAAAGCTAAGGTAAATGTTGTTGGAATCGTTGCGGCTTGTGAAAATATGATTTCAGGTCACGCTTATAAGGCTGGAGATATTATTTCTTCAATGGCTGGGAAGACTATTGAAATAGGAAACACTGATGCTGAGGGTAGACTTACTTTAGCTGATGCTGTTTATTTTGCAACAAGTGAACTGAAAGTAGATAGAGTAATCGATTTGGCGACTCTTACTGGAGCTGTTTTGGTTGCCTTGGGCGAAGAGTACACTGGTGTGCTTACAAATAACAGTGAATTTTTAGCTGAGTTAAAAGAAAGTGCTAAAAATGCTGGAGAAAAAATTTGGGAACTACCTAATGATGAAGCATACAAAAAATTATTTGAATCAAAAGTTGCAGATTTAAAGAATACTGGAGGACGTTATGGTGGCTCAATAACTGCTGGGCAGTTTGTAGGCTGCTTTGTAGATGGAAATACTCCATGGGTTCACATGGATATAGCTGGAACTGCATATCTTTCAAAAGCGAATGGATATCTTCCTGAAAGAGCAACAGGAGTGCATGTAAAAACACTTTATCAACTTTTAAATCCTATGGAAAGTTGTTAATTTAATATTTTATTAGAGTGGGAATTTGATTTTCCACTCTTTTTAAATTGTAATAAAAAACTTAAATTTTTATTGTATAATTGTTCTAGAATATATACGACAAGGGAGATTTATGAACAAAAAGTCAAAGGCAATTAAGGCGCATGAAATTGCTAATTATAGGTTTGTAACTTGGATTTATTGGATGACTATGCTTACGGGTGCGATAAATGTGTATGCGATAAAAGAGCTTGGCACTCCAATAACACACCATACTGGGAATTCAAGTGAAATAGCAATTAGTTTGTATGAAAATTTAGATATTCCATATAGATTATTTATTTTGTTAGGAAGTTTTTTTATAGGCTCTGCACTATCCGGAATTTTATACTATGACAAAGTTAGAATTCCCAAAAAGAGATATGGCATTTCACTTATAGTAGGTGGAAGTGCTTTAATTTTTACAGATTTTTTAAATATTGAGTCATCTAGGTTGTTTTTGATTTCTCTTTTAATAGGTATGCAAAATGGGATGTTTATAAAGTATAAGGGCACACTTATAAGGACAAGTCATGTCACGGGTTATTTAACAGATGCGGGATTTGCGCTTGGCTCATACATAAGAGGTAGAGAAACAGAATTTTGGAAAGTTAAATTTTATATCTTATCCATAGTATTTTTCATAGTGGGTGGATTTGTAGGATATATAATACTTGAAAATTTCAATAAACCGCTTGGAGCTATAGGTGTTTTATATTTGTTGTGTGGGGGATATTATTTCTATCTTAGAGAGTATAATCAAATTCATTTAATAAGGAAGAGGCAGAAAATTTAATAACGATTTTAATAGGCTAACACTAATTTGGTGTTAGCTTTGTTATTTGGGGTATAAGAAGTTTAAGTTATAAATTAAACGTTTTAATGTGGGAATTTAAATTATGAGGGGGATATGATGAAAAAATTTTTAATCTACACTATGGAAGGCAAAAAGATGTGTTTCTTACACGCTCTAATGAATGCTAAACAATTAAAAGAAAGTGGAAATGAAGTAAAGATTGTACTTGAAGGGCAATCTGTAACATTACCTAAAGAACTGGAAGAAGAAAAGAATCCATTGTATTTAACTTTGAAAGAAAATGGAACAATTGTTGGAGTTTGCTATGCTTGTTCTAAAACTCTAGAGGTGCTTGAAGATAATAAAAAAGCTGGATTAGAATTGATGCAAGATATGAATGGACACGCAGGGGTAACAAAATATGTTGAAGAAGGATATGAAGTTTTAGTATTTTAAAAATAATAGGGGACAGATTTAAATCTGTCCTTTTTAAAGTTCAATTTTTTGGGGGAAAGGATTTTCTTTCATAATTCCCCACATTTTATCTATATAAGATAGTGTATAGAAATTTTCGTAATAGTGGAAATAGAAAGAGCCTTTAGGAGTTAGGGTATAGACACCATCTTTTTCTTCGATGAATTTCAATAATTTAGCTATTTTAATTTCCAAGCCAAAATATTTTTTTAAGGAGCAATTGAAAAATTTTTCGAAGTCTTTTTCTGATACCTTTGTAGAGTATGCTGTCCAAAAAAGATAGTATAACATTCTCTGTCTTTTAGTAAATCTTGTAGTCAAAGAAGTGGGGAGTACTTTATTTTCTATCCGAGCTATATAATCATCAATTGAGAAGGTGTTGATTTTAAATTGGTCTTTTAATAAAGTAGTTGCTGAACAACCAAAGCCAAGATAGTTTTCTCTAGTCATAGAAGAATATATAGAATTATTTTTTGAAAAAGTCCATATTGAATTTTGAGAATATCCTTTATCAGTACAATGTTTGATTATCGAATAGTATAAATTTCTTTTTTCTTTTGTGTTAAGTGCACTAATAGGACTTTTGGTGAATTTAAAGTTTATAAAAGGATACAGGGCTATGTGATTTGCTCCAATATCAAATGCCAAATCTATATCATTTTTTTAAATCTAAATAGTTTTGATTAGGTAAGGCGAATATAAAATCCATTGATACAGTTTCAAATTTAACTTTTGAAAGAGAATCAGACAAGGATTGTAAATTGACAAATTTTCTACCTAAAATATTTTGAAATTTACTTTGAAAAGACTGAATGCCAATGCTTATTTTATTTATTCCAAGACTTTTTAATTTTTCTAAACACTCAACAGTCACATCTTCGGAGTGTAGTTCAATTCCAATTCCATCTTTAATATAAAAATATTTTGAAATCGTGTAGAGAATCTCATCTAATCTATCTATTGCAAGAGCAGGACTTCCACCGCCAAAGTAGAGAGTGGTAATTTCTTTTTTTATACGAGATTGGTTTGCAACGAGTTCTATTTCCTTTAAAAGATAATCTAAGTATTTATCACATTTTTCTTTAGAATATATTGTTTTACAGTATGGGCAAAAATCACAAATGCTTCTACAAAAAGGTATGTGAATATAAAGTCCAAGATTATCTAAATTTAAATAGGACAGAGAATTATCATATTCTCTATTAAAGATAAATGGTTTAATAGAACGAGTAAGCCATATTTTTCCAAGCTTTGTTAACATATCTTCTCCTTAAATATATTTTAAATACGTTTTTAACATTTCAAATATTATTTTTACATTTCCACTAAACAAGAGTGTGTATTCAGCAACGAAAAAATAACCACATTCTTCACATAACCCTGAAATTTCAATGCATCTACCACAAGGTGAAATAGTATTGTTTTCGATGACAACACATTGATAACAAGGCGTTGGAAAACTATTTTCAACCAAAAAAGGAAGAGCAGATTTTAAATTAAATATAGGTTTGCCATTGTCGATTTCATTTGCAATAATCTTGGAAACATCAAGTTTTTCGGATTTTGAAAGTTTTAAATGAGCAGTGTCAGGATATGGAGTATGAAAATTGAAAGAAACTGCTCTAATATTTTTATAGTCTGTAGAAAGATTACAAACATCTTTAACTGAGTTTTTATTTATTTTGTTTATTGCCATATATAGGCAAATATTATCAGATGTAGAATTTTTTTATATTTTCCAAAATTAAATCATATGTATTTCCTCGTATAGTATTGTGGCTTTCTCTATCGCCATCTAAACTCAAGAGAATTAAATCAGCTTCTGGTAAATCAATAGGATAAGTACCATTTGTAACAACATTTACAATTAAAAATCCCATATTCTTTGCTTCAACCACTAAATCTTTTAAAGTTTTGCCGGAATCTTTCCAAAGAAAAGTTTCTCCACCACAGAAAAATAAAATTCTAACTCCTAAATTGTAGAGGATACGCATTTCATTTTTTATTTGAAAGTATGTATAGATTATGGAACTTATATTATTAACCGAACAGTGTTTACAACTTAAGTTACATTTATCTGTAATTATAATAGTTCCAAGAATAGGGTTTTTCTTTTTAAAAAGTATCGTATTTATACCAAAGTTTGCAAAATATAAAAATGATGATAATTTCAAAACTACCTCCCAAGAAACCGATATTAAGATTTATAAAAAGTTATATCATAAAATTTAAATGTAAATTTTA
>NZ_JH165061.1:1243714-1279723 GCF_000227315.1 Peptoniphilus indolicus ATCC 29427
AATTGGAGGCATATACATTTCTTTAAGTGTAGTGCTAAGTATATTGGCAATAGTTTTAAGTCAGTATTTAGTTGGAAATTAAAAGGTATTTTATTAAAGGCGATTAAATCGTCTTTTTTTGTAAAATAAAACTATTTAAAAAATTTGACATATCAATTATAGTGTAATAGAATTACTTACATAAAAAAATGAAATAAATTTGGGGGATATAAAAATGACTTTTGAAGAATTAAAAAATTTAATTTGTGAGAATTTTGGAACTGAAATGGATCAAATAACAGAGGAAGCTAATTTACAAGATGACCTTGGATTAGATTCTCTAGACGCTGTAGAACTTTCAATGGCTATAGAAGAAAATTATAATGTTGAAATTCCGGATGAGGATTTTGCAAATTTTATAACTGTTGGAGATGTATTTAAGTATATTAACAGTAAAAACTAATGGAAAAGTACTTAGAACTTACTAAAAGTTTAATAAAAGAGTTTGATAACTCAAAAAGTAGTTCTCTAGAAATGAAGATAGAGAATTATTCTTTGAGTTTAAGAAAAGAAGATTTCAGATATTATAAGACTGAAAATTTTGAATCTCAACAAGTTGAGGTTAGCGGAGTAAATAATGTTGAACCTACTGTTGAGGTTATGGATAAAGAGAATAAAGGGGAAGAGATAAAATCACCTTTGGTGGGAGTATTTTATTCTTCTAAAGACCCTGAGTCTAAACCTTTCGTATTTGAGGGTAAGCAAGTTAAAAAAGGAGATGTAATTTGTATTTTGGAATCTATGAAGATGATGAATGAAATTAAATCTCCTTTTGATGGAATTATAAAAAAAGTTTGTTGCAAGAATGAGGAACTTGTTGAATTTGAGCAAGTACTTTTTATCTTGGAGAAAATAAATGCTTAAAAAATTATTGATAGCAAATCGTGGAGAAGTTGCACTAAATATTTTAAGAAATTGTAGAGAGTTGGGAATAGAAACAGTGGTTGTGTACTCAAATGTAGATAAAGAGCAACCAGCTGTCTATTTAGCTGACCAAGCTGTATGCATTGGAGCGGGGAAGAGTCAATCTTCATACTTAAATGAGTCTAATATTTTAATGGCTGCATTAGAAACAGGATGTGATTCAATACATCCTGGATACGGGTTTTTATCTGAAAAGGGAGATTTTGCAGATAAAGTTGAAAAATGTGGCTTGAAATTAGTTGGACCAAGTTCTAATGTAATGAAGACAATGGGAGAAAAGATATCTTCAAAAAATTTGATGATATCAAATGGAGTTCCAACTGTTCCGGGGTTTAATGAGGAAATAAAAAGTGAAAAAGATTTAATTGATGCTGCCGAAAAAATAGGATTTCCAATTTTACTCAAGGCTTCTGCTGGTGGCGGAGGCAAGGGAATGAGAAAGGTTTCTAAAATTGAAGAGTTAGTTTCTGCATGGGAATTGACAAAGAGAGAAGCACAAGCATCATTTTCAAATGACACTATTTACATGGAAAAGTTTATTGAAAATCCAAGACACATAGAAGTGCAGATACTTGCTGATTCATATGGAAATGTAGTGCATCTTTTTGAAAGAGAGTGTAGTTTACAGAGAAACAATCAAAAAATACTTGAAGAAGCACCGTGTATATTTCTAAGTGAAGATTTATTGGAAAGAATAAGAATGGCGGCTGTGAATTGTGCTAAGGCTTGCAAGTATGAGGGAGCGGGTACTGTAGAGTTCATAGTGGATAAAGATGAAAAATTTTATTTTATGGAAATGAACACAAGACTTCAAGTGGAACACGCAGTTACTGAGATGATAACTGGAATTAACATAGTCAAGGAACAATTAAAGATTGCATCTGGGTTACCACTTTCTATCAAACAGAGTGATGTAAAAAAAGAAGGACACTCAATAGAAATAAGAGTTAATGCTCAAGATCCTTTAAATAGTTTTCAACCTCAATGTGGAGAAGTGAGTTTCTATTTACCGCCTGGGGGAATGGATACAAGGTTTGAATCTTCTCTATATAAGGGAGCTAAGATTTTACCTTTTTATGACCCAATGGTTGCCAAACTCATCGTAAAAGATAAGACACGCCTAGGCACTATAAAGAAAATGAGAAGAGCGATAGAAGAGACCATAATTGATGGAGTTAAAACAAATTTAGGTTTCCAATATGCTGTTTTGCACGACAAAGATTTTATAAGAGGCAGAATTAATACAGGCTATTTAAGGGAAAAAGAAGAGTCATTAGTTGAGGCAATGAGAAGTATAGAAAAAGGTGAGTAGATGGGAAGTTTAAGTAAGAGGAAAAATCTGCTTGATATTGTAAGAAAAGTTAGGATTCCTCATTCAAAAGATAAAAAAGTTGCTAAGGAAATTCCCGATTTATTCAAAGGTTGTAAAAAGTGCAAAAAAATAATTGAAATTGAAGATTTAAAATCAAACTTATATGTGTGTCCAAATTGTGGTCATCATTTAAAGATATTGGGTGAAGATAGATTTAAATATCTTTTTGATGAAGGATATGAAAATTTGAAATTCAATTCAAAACACAAAGACCCTATTTCTTTTCCTGATTACGATAAATTAAGAGAGGAACAGAGACATAAGTCTGGTTTAGAGGAAGCAATTTCTATAGCTAAAGGCACTATTAAAAATATTAAAGTTGTCATAGCTGTTCTTGAACAGGATTATTTAATGGGAAGCTTAGGAACTTTTGTTGGAGAAGAACTGACTTCTATGTTTGAATATGCAATGGCGGAAAAGTTGCCTGTAATAATTTTTTCGTCAAGCGGTGGAGCTAGAATGCAAGAAGGCATTTTTTCACTTATGCAAATGGCAAAGACAGCAGCCGTTATAAATGAATTTTCAAAAGAGGGATTGTTGTACATAAGTGTGCTCACTAATCCAACAATGGGAGGGGTTAGTGCAAGTTTTGCAGGCTTAGGAGATATTATTATAGCTGAACCAAAAGCATTGATAGGTTTTGCTGGACCAAGAGTAATAGAGCAAACTGTTAGACAAAAATTACCTGAAGGTTTTCAAAGAGCTGAAAAACTTGAAGAATGTGGTTTTATAGATTTAATTTGTCCAAGAGATAGACAAAGAGAAGAAATTTATAAAATTTTAAAGTTACATGAAAAAACAGGAGCTAGTTATGAGCGTATATGAAATTGTAAAAAAATGCCAGGTCCGATAAAAGAATTAGAACTATAGAATTAGTGGAAAATATTTTTGAAGATATAGTCTATTTAAAAGGAGACCGTAGTTTTGGAGATTCTCGTTCTATTATAGGGGGCATTGGTAGTTTCGAAGATATTCCTATAACATTTATTGGAATAGAAAAGGGAAATGGTGTGGAAGATGGTGTCAAAAGAAATTTTGGTATGCCATTACCGGAGGGTTATCGTAAAAGTATGCGACTTATGCGCCAAGCAGAGAAGTTTAGAAGACCTATAATTACATTTGTAGATACTCCTGGAGCATATCCTGGGATTGACGCTGAAGAAAGAGGACAATTTGAAGCGATAGCAAGCAGTCTTAAATTGATGGCTTCGCTCACTGTGCCCGTAATTACATTTGTAATAGGTGAAGGAGGTTCAGGAGGGGCTCTTGCACTTTCAGTAGCAAATAAAATATATATGTTTGAAAATGCAATTTATTCTATTTTATCACCTGAAGGGTTTGCCACAATTCTATGGAAAAACGCAGCTCTTGCAGATAAAGCTTCTGAGATTATGAAGATAACTTCAAAAGATTTATATGAATTTGGAATAGTTGATGAAATTGTACGAGAAAGAAATAATATGCCTGATTATATGCAAATTAAAAAGCTGATAAGTGAAGAACTCAGCAGAACTAATTTTATGACAGCTGAGAATTTACAAAGAGAACGTTATGAAAAGTTCCGTATGATAGGGAGATAAGATGGGACTAAAATTTTTAGATATAAAAAAATTAGATTTAGAAAATAAAGTTGAAAATGAATATTTTACAAAGATTTTAGATACTTCTGATGAATGGATAAAGACTAGGACAGGAATATCGTCAAGATATTTTACAAAGATGTCTGTGGCTGAAATGGCTGTTGAATTAGCTAAGAAATTAGATTTTGATAGAGAGAATATTAAACTTGTTTTAGTTGCATCTTTTACATCAGAGAGAATTTTACCTTCGTTGGCAGGGTTTATAAATGAAAAACTTAATTTGAATAAAGATTGTCTTTCTGCAGATATCAATATGGCTTGTACAGGATTTGTGGGGGCAATGGTATTAGCAGAAAGATTTTTAAGAGATGGGGAATGTGCGCTCTTAATAGCTGCTGAGAAAATATCAAGTGTTTTAGACTTTAATGACAGAACTACAGCTGTGTTATTTGGAGATGGTTGCGCCGGTGCAGTTGTTCAAAAAAATAATAAGTTATGGGTAAGTGATGAAAAAACTTATGGAAATGAAAATGCATTAGCTATGGAAAAAGGAAATTTCGTTGAAATGCAAGGAAAAGAAGTATATAGATTTGCAGTTGATAAGGTTCCAAGATCTATAGAGGCTCTATTTGAAAAGTTAAAAATTGAAAAAAAAGATATTGATTATATTTTTGCGCACCAAGCTAACAAGAGAATTTTAGAGCAAGTTTCACAAAAACTTAGTTTGGGAATGGATAAATTTAAAGTTAATGTGAATGAGTATGGAAATACTTCGGCAGCTTCAGTTCCAATTTTACTATCTGAAAATAAAGAGTGTTTAAAAGATGGGGATAAGTTAATTTTTTCAGCATTTGGAGCAGGTCTTAGCATCTGTTCAGTGCTAATGGAGTGGTAATTTGAATATAAATAAGTTATTAAATATAAAGTATCCTATATTACAAGGTGGAATGGCGCATGTTGCAACTGGAGAATTTGCAGCTTGTATTTCAAATTCAGGAGCGATGGGAACTATAGGCTCAGGTGGTATGACTCCTGAGATACTTAGAAGGGAAATTGAAATATGCAAATCAAAAACGGATAAACCATTTGCAGTAAATCTTATGATGTTAAGACCGGATATAGATGAAATGGTAGAGATTATAGTTGAGTCCGAAGTAAAAGTTGTAACTATAGGGGCGGGAAGTCCAAGTAAATATATGGAAACTTTTGACAAGGAAGGAATAACTGTCTTACCTGTAATATCTTCTCCTGTGCAAGCTAAGAGATTGTCTAAGTTTGGATTAAATGGAATTATAGCTGAAGGAATGGAAGCAGGCGGTCATATTGGAGAGATGACATCAATGGTGCTTATTCCACAAGTAAAAGATGAGGTTGATATTCCAATTATTGCGGCTGGGGGAATAGGTTCCGGGAAGCAAATGCTTGCGGCTGAAATCTTAGGCGCGATAGGAGTTCAAATAGGAACGGCATTTTTATTTACTGAGGAGTGCCCAATTCACGAAGAGTATAAGAGAGCGCTTATAAAATCAAGTTCATCGAAAGTAACTACGGTTGGTCATATAAATGGACTTCCAATGAGATTATTGAAAAATAATATGACAAGAGAATATAAGCAACTTGAAAAAAATGAATTTAACATAGACGTATTAGAGACATTTACTGTAGGAAGACTTAGAAGAGCTGTTGTTGATGGAGATGTAAAAGAGGGTTCTTTAATGACAGGATACACAGTTGGGCAATATGATAAATTGATGCCGGCAAAGGACTTAATTGAAAAGCTTATGAGCGAATATGAAGAGGCAAAGAAATGTCTATTAAAATAAAAGATAAATTAATGAGCATACCAATAGTACAAGGGGGTATGGGCATAGGAATTTCAATGGGCGAGTTAGCGGGGACAGTTGCTGCTGAAGGTGGAATGGGAACAATATCTTTCGTTAACTGCGGATATATGGAAAGTGATTTTTTTAAAAATCCTATGGAAGCTAACAAGAGAAGTTTTTTAAGAGAAGTAAAAAAAGCAAAAGAAATTGCAAATGGCAAGGGCATTATTATGGTCAACATAATGCACGTGGTGAATAACTTTGAAAATTATTTGAAGTTTATAAACGAAACAGAAGTTGATGGTGTAGTAGTTGGCGCGGGATTGCCTCTTGAACTACCTGAGTTTATAGACAATAAGAAAATAATAGCTCCGATTATATCTTCTGCAAGAGCTCTAAATATAATTATAAAAAAATGGCTGAAGAAATATAATAGAAAACCTGATTTTATAGTTTTTGAAGGGCCAGAAGCTGGAGGACACTTAGGGTTTAAAGTAGAAGATTTAAATACAGATATATTTAAAGAACTGAGTGAAATTTTAAAAGTAAAAAATCAATTTGAAGAACATATACCACTTTTTATAGGTGGTGGCTTTGGAACTAAAGAGCATTTTGAAAAAGCACTTGAAGAAGGTGCTGACGGAGTTCAAATAGGAACTGGATTTTTGTTTACAGAAGAATCTTCGTTAGATAGAAGAGCTAAAGAAAATTTATTGAACTCACATAATCAAAACAAAGTTGGTGTAGAAGTAATAAAAAGTCCAGTTGGACTTCCAGCTAGAGCTATTGGTACAGAATTTGTTGAATATACTGTTAAAAATAGATTTCCTTCTAAGCACTGTGTGAATTGTATATCTACGTGTGAACCGGCAAGTACACCTTATTGCATAAATGAGGCTTTAATTAGAGCGGTTAAAGGTGATTTTAAAGAAGGATTATTTTTTTGTGGAACAGATATTAAAAATATAAAAAAAATATCATCTGTAAGAGAATATATAGCAAGTATACTTGGAGGGAAAGATGAGTAAAGTAGCAGTAGTATTTGGAGGACAGGGGTCTCAATATAGTGGGATGGGAAAAAAGTTATTAGAAAACTATCCTGAAATTTCTAATATATATTCTATTTTGGGAAAAGAATTATCGGATATTTCTTTTAACGGAGATATAGAAATTATTTCAAAGACAGACAATTTACAACCTATTATGTTGGCGTTTCAACTAAGTGTAGTTAAATTGATAAAAGAAAATTTAAATATCAGCGCAACTTGCGGGCTTAGTTTGGGAGAATATGGAGCATTGGTTTTAAGTGAAGTGATTGATGAGAAAGCAGCTTTGGAACTTGTAAAAGTTAGAGGCTTTGAAATGAACTTGGCTTCTAATGAAGTTGAGAGTGGGATGTTGGCTGTGATGAATTCAAATGAAGATGATTTGAAAAACTTTATAAATAATAACGAGTTAAAAGATAGAGTCTATGTAGCAAACATAAATAGCTCTAAACAAATTGTTATATCAGGAGAAAAAACTGGAATTCAAAAATTACAGATAATATTAAAAGAAAATGGAATAAAAGCTATTCCACTTAAAGTTAGTGGAGCATTTCACACTCCTTTTATGTATAGTGCGGCAAAAAATTATAAGCAGTTTCTTAAAAATGTTAAATTTAGCGAGCCAAAGATGGATTACTATCCTAATTTGAGTGGTGAAAAATATAACGGAGAAGAGATGGTAGATTTGTTGTGCGAACAAATAGTATCACCAGTTCTTTTATATAAGACTTTGAAAAATATGGTTGATGATGGAGTGGATACTTTTATCGAAATAGGTCCAGGAAGTGTAATTTCATCTATAGTAAAAAAAGAATTTAAGGGAATAGATGTACAGACGTTAAAAAATGACGATGAAATAATAAATTATATTGAGAGGTTTAAAAATGGAGAATAAAAAATTTGCTCTTGTAACAGGCGCAACAGGTGGAATAGGAAGTGCAATAGCAAGAGAGTTAAAAAATAAAGGCTATTCTTTGATAATACATGGTAATTCAAACGTTGAAAAATTAGAAAAACTAAAGTCAGAACTTGGAGAAGATGTATTCACAGTAGTAGGGGATTTATCTAAATTTGATATTTGTAAAAAAATCGTAGATAAATGTTTAGAGATAGCTGGCAGTATAGCTGTGTTGGTAAATAACGCAGGAATCACTAAAGACAATTTAATAATACGAATGACAGAAGAAGATTTTGTTGAAGTAATAGAAACTAATTTGAACAGTGCATTTTATCTAACTAAGTTATTGTGCAAATCAATGATAAGAAAAAAATTCGGAAGAATTATAAATATAACTTCGATTAGTGGAGTTCATGGAAATGTAGGACAGGCTAATTATTCATCTGCAAAAGCTGCAATGATAGGTCTCACTAAGTCAACAGCTAAAGAGTTAGCTTCTAAGAACGTGTTAGTAAATGCAATTGCTCCAGGATTTATTGAAACTAAGATGACAGATAAGTTGGGAGAAGATACAAAGGCGAAAATACTTACTGAAATACCACTTAGAAGAATTGGACAGCCTGAAGAAATTGCAAGTGTAGTCAGCTTTTTAGTATCGGATAGTGCAAATTACATAACCGGTCAAGTTATAAATGTTGATGGGGGAATGGGAATATGAGAAGAGTAGTTGTAACGGGAATAGGGGTTCTATGTCCGATAGGAGATGACCAAGTTTCTGTTTTAGAAAATGTTAAAAATAAAATATGTAGTATAGATAAAATAACACATTATGATACAATAGAGCGAGAGGTAAAACTTGCGGCGGAATTGAAAAATTTTAATGCAGATGAATACTTTGATAAGAGAGAACAAAAGAGGCTGGACAGAGTTAATCAACTTGGTATAGTCGCAGCTAGAAGAGCTTTAGAAAATGCTAAATTAACTGTTGAAGAAGTAGAGCAGATGAATGCGGGGGTGTATGTTTCTTCCGGAATAGGTGGTTTGGGAACTATAGAAAAAGAACACGAAAGAGGAATGAAGAGAGGATTTGATAAAGTTAGTCCTTATTTTATTCCAATGGCAATTTCAAATTTAACTGCATCAAACATTGCAATGGATATACACGCCCATGGTTCATGTCAATGTTTTGTTACAGCATGTGCAAGTTCAACTAATGCAATAGGAGAAGCTTTTAGAAATATAAAAGATGGGTATGAAGATATTATATTTGCAGGTGGAAGTGAAGCGAGTATAACTGAACTTGGAATAGGTGGCTTTACATCTATGAAAGCACTTTCTACATCACAAGACTGTGAAAAGGCTTCTATACCATTTGATAAAGACAGAAGCGGTTTTGTAATGGGAGAAGGTTCTGCAATATTAGTTTTAGAAGAATTAGAGCACGCTAAGAAGAGAAATGCAAATATTTTAGCTGAAATAGTAGGATATAGCACTAATTGTGATGCTTACCATATAACGTCTCCAGCTCCGAATGGAGAATATGCGGCTATGGCAATGGAACGAGCAATTAGAGAAGCAGGCATAGATAAAAAAGATGTTGATTATATAAATGCGCATGGCACTTCAACAGATTTGAACGACAAGTATGAAACTGCTGCTATAAAAAAGGTTTTTGGCGAAGACACTGATGTATTTGTTTCTTCATCTAAATCTCAAATAGGACACTTACTTGGAGCTTCTGGAGCAGTTGAAACAGCTATAAGTATTTTTTCTATGAATGAAAACATTCTTCCACCTCTTGTAAATTACAAAAATTTAGACCCTGAATGTAATTTAAATTTTGTAACGGATATAAATGAGTATGAAACAAAATATATGTTGAAAAATTCTTTGGGATTTGGTGGACACAACGCCACTTTAGTTATAAAGAGGTATTAAAATGAAACTAAATTTTGAAGAAGTAAAAAATATTTTGCCACATAGAGCACCTTTTTTAATGGTAGATAAAATAGTTGAGTTAGAAGAGGGCGAAAGTGCTGTAGGAATTAAGTGTGTTAGTGGGAATGAGCCATATTTTCAAGGGCATTTTCCAAACTATGCAGTGATGCCAGGGGTATTGCAAGTTGAAACGGTAGCTCAAGTTGGAGCAGTAGCTATTTTGATTAATGAACCAGGGAAAAACGCTTTTCTTGGTGGAATAAAAAAAGCTAGGTTTTACAAGCAAATTGTTCCTGGAGATTTATTAGAAATTCATTGTAAAATAATAAATAAGAAAGGGAATGTAGGCTTTGGAGAAGGATACATAATTGTAGATGGCGAGAAAGCTATGAGTTGTGAGATTTCTTTTGCAATTGCCTAAAATATAGGGAGGCTATTATGTTAAATGAAAAATTTTCAGAAGTTTATGATAAATTTAAGTTGAATTTGTATAAGAATATGTTCCGAAATTTGCAGGATAGAGAAGCAACATTAACTGCTACAGAAACATTTACAATTGAGGTTATACATGCACTAAAAAGACCAAGAGTGAGTGATTTAACTGAGTTTTTAGAAATGTCTCATCCTAATATTGCTTATAAAATAGCTTCCTTAGTTAAAAAGGGATATTTGAAAAAAATTCAATCTGAAGAAGACAAGAGAGAATTTTATTTAGAAGTAACTCAAAAGTTTTATGATTATTATGAAATGAAAGAGGAATATATAAACATAGTCATGGACAGACTAGAAGAGAGGATAAGCGAGGAAGATTCTAAAAAACTGGAAGCTCTTTTAACTATAATGAGCGAAGAGTTAATGCCTGAGGTAACAAATTTTATAGCAAAACATGAAAAAAATGATACAAAATAAAACAAAAAGGACATTTTAAATTTTACTTTTAAAGTGTCCTTTATTTTATATTTGATTTAAATTAGTTTAACACTCTTTTAAAATATCGATTAGATATTCTTTAAATTCTTTACCAAAATCCTTATCTTTTAATGCATACTCAACTGTTGCTTTTAAATAGCCAATTTTTGAACCAGTATCAAATCTTTTTCCGGTAATTTTTTGGCCCATTATCTTTTCATATTTTAATAGTTTCAAAAGTGCATCTGTGAGTTGAATTTCGCCGCCATAGCCTGGTTTTGTTTCTGAGATTAAATCAAATATTCTAGGGGTTATAACATATCTACCTATTATTGCAAGGTTTGATGGAGCGGATTCTATAGAAGGTTTTTCAACCATATCTACGATTTCATCATTGACAAGTTTAACAATACCATATTTATTTACATCATTCTTAGGGACTTCAAATAAACCTATTACACTTAAACCTGTTTTATTATACATTTCAATTAATCCCTTTGAAGCATTGTCATTTAAATCTATTATCTCATCTCCTAAGAGTAATAAAAATGGCTCATCAGAAACAAAAGATTTTGCGCAATTTACAGCATGACCAAGTCCAAGAGCTTTATGCTGTCTTATGAAGTGTATCTTAGCAAGAGAATTTAATTCATTTATTTGTTCAAGTTCATTAATTTTATTAGTAGATTTAAGTTTTTCTTCAAGTTCGATATTTGAATCAAAATAGTCTTCAATTGAATTTTTATTTCTTCCCAATATAATTAAAATCTCTTCTATACCAGCTTCAACAGCTTCACGAACTATGTATTCTATATTTGGAGTATCTATTATCGGCAACATTTCCTTTGGAACAGCTTTTGTGAAAGGTAGAAATCTAGTTCCCAAACCTGCCGCTGGAATTATAGCTTTTTTATTTTCATAATTCACCTCTTAGGTTTATAATACAACAAAGTATAAATCTTTTAAAGTTTTAAGAATTCATAGTATAATTAATAATAAGAGGTGAAAGAAATGAGACCGACAAGAGAAAAAGCATTTAAGTTATTAAAAGAATATACAGAATCTGAAGCATTGATAATGCATGCACTACAAGTAGAAGCTGCAATGATTGAATTTGGAAAAATGTTTGGAGAAGATGAGGAACTATATGGAATAGTTGGACTTCTTCACGATATAGACTACGATAAATATCCAGATGAACATTTGAAATTAGCTCCAAAGATTTTAAAAGAAAATGATATAGACGAAGATATAATAAGAGCAGTTATGTCACATGGATATGGAATGTGCACAGATGTTAAACCGGAATCAAATATGGAAAAATCAATTTATACAGTAGATGAATTAACGGGGATTATAAACGCTTGTTGTTTACTGCGCCCTTCTAAGTCAGTATTGGATTTAAATGTAAAATCAGTAAACAAAAAATTCAAAGATAAAAAATTTGCCGCAGGTTGCGATAGAGATGTAATACTTAATGGGTGTGAGATGCTTGGCATGGATAAAAATGATGTAATTGAACATACTATTAAGGGACTTAAAGACAGAGCAGAGATAGTTGGATTAAAGGGTGAACTCTAAGGAGATACTATGTTTAAAATTTTAGTTGTAGATGATGAACCTAAGATAAGAGAAGTTATAAGAACTTATGCAGAATTTGAAGGCCATACAGTAATTGAGGCTGAAGATGGTCTTGATGCTATTGACAAAGTCAAAGAACAAAGCTTTGATGTAATAGTAATGGATATAATGATGCCTAAATTAGACGGGTTTTCGAGTTATAAAGAAATAAGAAAAATAGCAGATATTCCGGTGCTTATGTTATCAGCAAGGGGAGAGGAATATGATAAGTTATTTGGATTTGAAATAGGTATTGATGATTATGTTGTAAAACCTTTCTCCCCAAAAGAATTAATGGCGAGGTTAAATGTAATAGTAAAAAGGCATCAAAAAACTGTTGAAAATGAAACTTTGGAATTTGAAGGATTAAAAATTGATTTAGACGGAAGAGATGTATATGTAAATTCAGAAAAAGTTGATTTAACACCTAAGGAATACGATCTTTTAGTTTATTTAGCAGCTAATGAAAACATAGCATTGTCTAGAGATAAACTCTTATCAAAAGTATGGGGATATGATTTTTATGGAGATGATAGAACGGTAGATACTCATATAAAAATGCTTAGAAACTCAATAAAAGAGTACAGAAAATTTATCATCACAGTGAGAGGAATGGGCTATAAATTTGATACGTCGAAATTTGAATAATAAAGTTTTAGATAAAAAGAGTATGATGTTCAATTTTTGGAAATATTTCATGCTTTTTGCAGCTTCTATTTTATTAGCTCTTTGGTTATTCCAGATAGTTTTTCTAAATAGGTTTTACGAAACAATGAAAATTAGAGAGGTAACTAAGACTGGTGATACATTAAAAAACGAGTTCAAAGATAAAAATTTTGAAAATATAATTTTAAACTATTCACAAAACAAAGGGATGAATATAGAAGTTATAGACGAGGAAGGATATTTAGTTTATCCTCTTAATTGGGTGGAAGTCATAATGAACCCAAGGGTGTTAGATGAGAAAGGATTTGAAGAATTTTTTGAAAATGTTGGACCTGGAAAGAAAATGTATAGGGTAACGTTGAAAAAATTTAAATACCTCGAGAATTCGTCTATTGTATATGGAGGATATTTAGGGAAAGAAAGTGGCAAAGACCACTATATGCTTATTAAGACAAACTTGGAACCGGTAGACTCAGCTGTAGATATATTGAAAAATATTTTGTTGATTGTATTGGGATTATCTTTTGCACTATCGGTTATACTATCTTATTTTATTTCAAAAAGGTTATCAAGACCGCTTGTTGAAATGTCAAAAACAGCTAGAAAACTTGGAAAGGGAAACTATGAAGTCAATTTTAAGTATGGCTATTATACAGAGATAAACGACCTTTCAAAAACACTAAATTATGCAACTAATGAGTTGACTAAGACGATTGAAATGAGAAAAGATTTAATAGCAAATGTAAGTCACGATTTAAAGACTCCACTTACTGTAATAAAATCTTATGCTGAAATGATAAGAGATATTTCTGGAAGAAATGAAGTGCTTAGAAATGAGCATATAGATATAATTATTTCAGAATCAGATAAATTAACTCAGTTGGTAAATGACTTGTTGGATATATCTAAAATTGAATCTTCACTAGAAAGTATAAAAATGGAAAGGGTTGATTTGATAAAATTATCTCACATTGTTGCAGAGAGATTTGCTCTCCCAGAAGATGTAATAACTATAGAATCTAAAGGAGAATGTACTATATTTGCGGATAAGAGAAGGATAGAACAAGTTATATATAATTTTATAAGTAATGCTGTAAAATATACAAGAAAGGACAAAAAAATTGTAATCAAAATTTTTGAAGAAGATGACGAAGTTATTTTTAATTGCATAGATAATGGGGTTGGAATAGCAAAAGAAAATTTAGATTTAATTTGGGACAGATTTTATAGGATAAGAGATAATCACACTAGACCAAGGGTTGGAACCGGTTTAGGGCTTCATATTGTAAAAAGTATATTAGAAATACATCAATATAAATATGGAGTGGAGTCAGAGTTAAATAAAGGTTCAAATTTTTATTTTAGGGCAAAAAAATATAAATAATTTTAAGCATATGAAAAGGCTAAAGGTCAATAAAAAGGACTTGAGGCCTTTTTTTTATTGTGCATAAAATAAGATGGATATAAACAAAAAAATGATGTAGAATAGAGGTAAGTGGAAGATAGTGGTTTGAAGTGGTATATAATGGTGTGAAATGTTAATAGGCGAATACAGACATACCTTGGATACAAAAGGAAGGGTTATAATTCCTTCAAAGTTCCGAGATGAATTAAAAGACAATTTCATTATTACCAAAGGATTGGACAACTGCCTCTTTATTTATCCTCAAAGTGAGTGGATAAAAATAGAAAATAAGTTGAAAGAATTGCCTTTGACAAACAGAGATGTTAGAAGTTTTGTGAGAACTTTTTATTCTGGTGCCATAGATGAGTCTTTGGACAAGCAAGGAAGAGTTGTAATACCACAGTCACTACGAGAACATGCTAGCATTGAAAAAGATGTTGTAATTATAGGAGTAAGTACACGTGTTGAAATATGGAGTACGGAAAATTGGGATAATTACAATGATTCACTTGGGTTATCATATGAAGATATAGCTGAAAAAATGCAAGAATTGGGGATTTAAAATGGTTGAATTTGCACACAAGTCCGTTTTATTAAATGAGACGATAGATCTTTTGAATGTAAGAGAAGGTGGCATATATGTGGACGGCACTATAGGTGGAGCTGGGCACTCATGTGAAATTCTTAAACGCATTGGAAACGATGGTCTACTAATAGGTATAGATCAAGATACCAATGCACTTAAAAAAGCTGATTCAGTGCTTAGTAGAATAGGTTCAAACTATAAACTATTTCATTCCAATTATAAAAATTTTGAAGATATTTTAAATGAGTTAAACATAGATAAAGTTGATGGAATTCTATTGGATTTAGGCGTTTCTTCATACCAATTTGATGAAGGCAGTAGAGGTTTTTCTTATAATTATGATGCTAGATTGGATATGAGAATGGATACTACATCTAATTTAAGTGCTTGGGAAATTGTAAATGAATATTCAAAAGAAGAACTTACTAATATAATAAAAGATTATTCTGAAGAAAGATTTGCATCTAAAATAGCGGATAATATAGTTAAAAAAAGAAATATAAAGTCAATAGATACAACTTTTGAATTAGTTGAGGTAATAAAAGAGGCGATACCTTTAAAATTTAGAGTAAAGGGTGGCCATCCTGCAAAGAAGACTTTTCAAGCTCTTAGAATTGAGACAAATGATGAACTTGGAGTGTTGAGAAGTGCATTAGATAGTATGATTAACAGATTGAATAAGAATGGAAGAATAGCAATAATATCTTTCCATTCTCTTGAAGATAGAATTGTAAAAGAAACTTTTAAATACAGATTTTTAGATTGTATATGTCCACCCGAAAGTCCTGTATGTATTTGTGATAAAAAAAGAGATATTGAAATAATTACGAGAAAACCGGTAGTGGCTACTGAAAAAGAATTGAAAGAAAATAATAGAGCCCACAGTGCTAAGTTGAGGGTGGCAGAAAAAATATAGAGGTATTGTATAGATGTCTGAGCAAAGAAAATTTAGACAAGTAAAATTGAATAGCAGACAATTAAAAGTCAAAAAGAGAAAAAATTTGGCAAAACCATTGTATATGACGATAGCTATTGTTATTATAATGTTCTTAGGGGTTTCTATAGCATATTCTCATTTATCAAGCATAGATAAAGATATAATTGCAAAAGAAAAAGAAATTTCTGATTTGAAAAAGACTAAATTAGCTTTGGAAGCAGAAGTTAAGAGTATAAAAAGTTCTACTGAAATACAAGATGAAGCAATGTATAAATTAGGAATGGTATATCCATCGCAAGACCAAATTGTTTATGTAGATATAAGCGAAAATAAAAGACAGTTGGATGTGAATCATAATGTTTTTTTGAGTCCAATTTTATCGGTGCTTAAATCCTTCACTAAGGATTAGGGGGAAATATAATTGAAAGTAAATTTAAAAAGAGCTCGTGAGATAAATAGTTCGCAAAAGAATGCGAATTTTAAGATAAGTTTGATTTTTCTCGGGATGGCTCTTTTCTTTTTTATAATAATAATTAGAATTCTGTACATAAATATAGTAAGAGGAGAAGAACTAACCAGAAAGGGATTAAATCAGCTAACGAGTACAGAAATAGTTCAGGCTGACAGAGGTATAATTTATGACAGAAATAATAAAGAGTTAGTAGTAAATATAACCAAGTCAAATGTATACTATAATATGGATTTTAAAAGAGGAGATACTTACTCAGATAAGGAAATAAAAGAAAAAAGAAAAAATTGAAGAAGATTCTTTGGCTATTTCAAAAGTACTGAAAGTTCCTAAAGATGAAATAAAGAAAAAAATGGTTGGAGATAAGGTAGTACAAATTGTGTCTAATATAGATAGAGATACAGCAAGTGCATTAAGAGAACTCAAGATAGAAAAACTGTCTTTAGATGATGTGCCAAGGAGATTTTATCCTAATGGAAATATATTATCTAAAGTTTTGGGGTTTGTAACTGATGATGGAAATGGACAATACGGTCTTGAATCTAGTTATGATGGAATAATGAGTGGAATAGCAGGGAAAAATATTTCTATAAAAGCTAACACTCGTATGCAAATCCCACTTACAGACGAAGAATCTTATGCTCCAAAAGAAGGTCAAAACTTAATTCTTACAATAGATGACAATATACAAAAATTTGCTGAAGAAGCAGCTGAAAGATCGAGAATAAAGCATAATGCCGAAGAAGTCAATATAATAGTTCAGAGTACCAAGACCGGCGAAATTCTTGCCATGGCATCTTCACTAAGCTATGATGCGAACAACCCTAAATCTCCTGTTGGAGATGCTCAAAAGAAGGATTGGGATTTGCTTACTAAAGATGAAAAAGTCGTAGCTTGGTACAAAAACTGGACAAATTTCAATGTGAGCTCTCAGTATGAACCGGGTTCTACATTTAAATTGATAACTGCAGCAGCAGCACTTGAAGAAGCTACAACATATCCATTAAAAGAATATTATTGTCCTGGACAGATTAAATTTTTTGATAAAGTAATAAAATGCGCTTCAAAAAATAACGGCACTAAAACAATGCAGCAAGCTGTAGTTGAATCATGCAATATTACACTTATGAAAATGGCAGAAGAATTAGGATCTGAAAAATTTTATAAGTATATAAAAGCATTTGGATTTGGAGAAAAGACAGGAATAGACCTTCCTGCAGAAGCAGTTGGCTCAATTCCAAATAATTATAAAGATATTTCAGAAATAAGACTTGCAACTATGAGTTATGGGCATGGTATAGCTATAACTCCAATACAACTCATCAATTCTGTATCTGCAATAGCAAATGGAGGAGATTTAAAAGTTCCAAGAGTTGTAAAAAGACTAGAAGATAGAAATAGAAATGTTTTAAAGAAGTTTGATTCTGTTTCCAAGAGAAAGGTAATATCTTCTGAGACGTCGAAGACAATGTTGGATATCATGTATAAGGTTGTAGAAGATGGAACTGGTAAAAAGGCTAAGGTAGAAGGTTATAAAATTGGTGGTAAAACCGGTACAGCATATATACCTTCAAAAGCTGGAGGATATGAAGATGAATACATTTCATCATTTATAGGAGTTGCTCCAGTAGATAACCCTGAAATAACAGTTCTTGTAATAGTTCAAAAACCTAAGGGGGATTTCTTTGCGGCAACAGTTGCCACTCCGGCAGCTAAAGAAGTTTTCAAAAATTCTTTAGAATATTTAGGGATAGAGAAGACTCAACCTATAGATAATAAAGATAAAAAAGACGATCCTATATTGATTCCAAATTTAAAAAATATGTTAGTAAGTGATGCTGGAAGAGAATTAGTAGATTTAGGATTTAAATTCAACACTAATCAAAATTCTCTGTTTGATGCAAGTATAGTTTTAAAACAAGAACCAAAGGCAGGAACATTGGCAAAACCAGGAACTATCATAGATTTATATGTTTCTAATGACAAAGAAAAGTATATGCCTGATTTAATAGGTAAGAGCAAAGAAGAAATAGAGTTAGTTTTAAAAGCTATGGATGTAAGATATAATATAAAAGGGACTGGAGTTGTTTTAGGACAATCAGTATTTGCAGGAACAAAGTTAAAAACTGATAGTAAAATTGAATTTGAAATGAGTAATAGCGAAGAAAAGATAGACACTAAACTAAAAGATGAAGAAATTTCATCCAACTTAAAAGAAACAAGCAACAAAGATACAGAAATTAAAAATCGTGTTAAAGAAAAAGATGATAAATTAAATTCAAAAGTTAAGAAGACCAATGATTCAGAGAAGATAAAAAAATCTGAAAATAAAGATAATAAAACAGATAAATCTGTGAGGTAAGTTAAATGCAAAGTATCAAAAATAACATGTGGCTGATAGTAGTTTGTATTACAGTCGCAGCAGCTTTTCCAATTTGGGGAGCTATATCAATAGTAATTTCTCTTATATTAGGGTATTATTTAATACCTATTTTAAGAAGTTTAAAGGCAGGTCAATCCATTAGAGAAGATGGACCTCAAACACATTTGGTAAAGAGTGGAACACCTACAATAGGTGGGGTGATTTTTTTATTCACCATAATTATAGTGAATGTACTGGCGAGAAATTTAAATCTAGACTCTTTAATGATTTTATTCTCAACATTGGCTTTTGGTGCGGTAGGGTTTATAGATGACTATATAAAAGTTGTAAAAAAAAGAAATTTAGGACTTACAGCAAAACAAAAATTATTTTTGCAAATATTTGTGGCTTGCGTACTTTTAGCTTATCAATATAGTGGCGAAGCAGGTTCTACAGATATAATAATTCCAATAAGCATGAGTAGAATAAATTTACCTGTATTTTTATATATACCATTTATAATATTTGTGGTTGTAGGTACTGTTAACTCAGTTAATTTAACAGATGGACTTGATGGACTTTCAAGTGGAGTTACTATAATTTGTATGACTTTCTTTGGAGTGGTTGCTTATAAGTTCCAAAATATGGGAATAGCCATGTTTTGTTTGATATTTGCAAGCGCACTGGTAGGATTTTTATTTTACAATAAATATCCGGCGAAGGTGTTTATGGGGGATACGGGTTCGCTAGCTCTAGGCGGAGCTGTAAGTGCAATAGCAATTTTATTGAACTTACCTTTGATTTTACCTATAGCAGGTGGAATATACTTTATAGAAACTCTTTCTGTAATAATTCAAGTAGTTTCATTTAAGACAAGAGGAAAGAGAGTATTTTTGATGTCTCCATTACATCACCACTTCGAACAGTTGGTATGGAAAGAAACAAAAGTAGTTGCAGTATTCTGTGCAGTAGAATTACTTTTATGTGTAATTTCATATTTTATGATTTTTTAATGAGGGTATAAATGAAAAAAAATATATTAATACTAGGAATGGGCATAAGCGGGAAGGCAATATATAATGAATTGAAAAAAAAAGATATAAATATCTTTGTGCATGATGATAACCAAGAAAATTTAAAAGGATATAGAGAAATTTTTGAATCTTTTGAAAAAGACAAAATAGAATTAGTTATAAAAAGTCCAGGTATTAAACCAACAAATGAAATTTTAAATTTGGCAAGAAATAATGGTATAGAGATAATCACAGATTTAGAGTTGTTTTATGAGATGTCACATAAAGATATAATAGTTATAACAGGGACTAATGGCAAAACCACAACAACATCTTTGATATCTAGCATATTAAGTCAAGATTACAATGCCAAAGCGGTTGGGAACATAGGTGTTGGCGTTATGGATGTAGTAGACGAAAAAATCGATTTTGCGGTTATAGAAGCTAGTTCATTTCAATTAAATGATGTGAAAACTTTTAGACCTAAAATTTCTGTGATTACAAACATAACTCCAGACCATTTAGATTGGCATGGAAATTTTGAAAATTATAGAGATGCCAAGTTAAATATATTAAAAAATCAAACGGAGAAAGATTTTGCAGTTTTAAATTATACCGATGAAATTTTATCTAAAGTCTCTTCAAAAGCAAAAATATATTATTTTTCAATAGAAGATTCAGGGTTGAAGGGGGCTTTTATAAGAGAAGGACTTATTTATTTTAGGGATGATGATGAAGAAATAGTATTTGATACAAGAGATTTAAAGCTTTTAGGAAACCATAATTTAGAAAATGTATTAGCTGCTGTGTGTGTTTCCAAAATTATAAAGGTAAAACCTGAATCTATAAAAAAAGCACTTAGTGAGTTTGGCGGAGTTGAACACAGACTTGAATTTGTAAAAGAAGTAAATGGAGTTAAGTATTTTAATGATTCAAAAGGAACGAATCCAGCATCAACAATAAAAGCTGTGGACTCGTTTGAAAACAACTTGTTATTAATTGCAGGTGGATATCAAAAAAATGCTGATTATACAGAATTGCTTGAAATTGCAAAGGATAAACTAAAAGCTTTAATATTATTAGGTGAAACCAAGTATGATATAAAAAATACTGCTGATAAATTAGGGATAGAAAGTATAGTTGTAAATAATCTAGAAGAAGCCTTAAATCTATCTAAAGACATTTCTGTTATAGGAGACAATGTATTGTTAAGTCCGGCTTGTGCCTCGTGGGATATGTACAGTTCTTATGAAGAAAGAGGCAAACATTTTAAAGAGTTGGTGATGAATTTAAATGAAAAAATATAAAGAAGCTCTCAAGTCTTTGGACTTGGGTCTTTTTATAACGGCGCTTTTGTTGATAGGAATTGGGATTATATCTGTAATATCGGCATCATATCCGGTGGGGTCCAAAACATTTGGAGATGGACTTTATTTTGGGAAAAGATATTTCACTTTTATGATAGTGGGATTTTTTGGGATGTTAGTAGCTTATAAATTTCCAAGAAAATTTTTTAAGCGATATTCTTTTATACTTTTTTGTGGAACAATAATTTTAGTATTGATGTTATTTATTCCTGAATTTACAAAGTCTTCCCGTGGTTCAGGCAGATGGCTTAACTTACCTTTTCTTCCATTAATACAACCATCAGACTTTGTAAAAATATCTTCGATATTATATATGGGTAAGATATTGGCTGAGAATAGATATAAACTATATAAAAAAGAAATATTCTTTAAAATCATAGCAATAATTGGAATTGCAACTTTGCCGGTAATGTTAAAAGACTTGTCAACAGGATTTGTAATAGGAGCGACATTGATGCTTATGTATATAGTTGCAGGTATATCTATGCATCAATTTGTAACTTTATGTGGTATTGGAATTATTATTTTAATACCAATGGTATTTAAGTATGCATATAGATTGGAAAGAATTTTAGGTTTTTTAAATAGCAGCAAAGGTAGTTTGGACCAAAACTACCAAATAAATCAATCATTGTATGCAATTGCAATGGGTGGTATTGGTGGAGTTGGATATTTTCATTCAAGGCAAAAATATTTTAATTTAGCTGAAGCTCATAATGACTTTATTTTTTCTGTAATATGTGAAGAATTTGGTATGATAGGTGGTATATTTGTAGTAGCTTTATTTTTATATTTATTTATAGAGGATTAAGGATTGCAAGTAGAACAAAAAATAATTATGATAAATATGTAGCTGTTGGATTGACATCTTATATCGGGATGCAAGCCATTATTAATATATGCGTTGGAGTTGGGATATTTCCGGTAACGGGGATAACACTACCTTTTATTTCGTATGGAGGTACAGCGCTTATAATGGCAATGGTAGCAGTTGGATTTTTACTTAAAATATCAAAGGATGTGTAATTTTGAAATATATACTTTCAGGAGGAGGAACCGGAGGTCACATATATCCGGCACTTGCCATAGCTGAAGAAATAAAAAAAGAGACTCTTCAAGTGAGATACTATATGTAGGGAAAATAGCAGGACTTGAAGAAGAGCTTGCTAAAAAAGCGGGACTTGATTTTAAAGGGGTCCATATAGAGGGGTTACCTAGGAAAAAGGTAAATATAAAAACTGCAATTACCCTATTTAATCTTTTAAGAGGTTTGAGGGAGTGTGAGAAGATAATAAAGAACTTTAAACCCGACATTGTAATAGGAACTGGTGGGTATGTGTGCGCTCCTGTTGTCATGAAAGCTCAACAAAAGGGAATAAAGACAGTCATTCAGGAACAAAATGCCTATCCTGGAAAGACAAATAGATTTTTGGCGAGAAAAGCTTCTCTTTTGGCTTTAAGTTTCAAAGAAGCTGAAAAATATATAGATAATAAAAATATAATAATAACTGGGAATCCGGTAAGAGAAGACTTTACTTTAAAAACTCGTGAACAATCTAGAAAAGAATTGAATTTAAAACCTGATGAAGAATTGGTGTTATCTTTTGGTGGTAGTGGTGGACAAGAGTCTACTAATGATGCGATGCTTGAAATTTTAAAGAATGAATTGGATTTTAAGCTAGTTCATATAACAGGTAAACCACATTATGATGAATTTGCATCAAAGGTGACAAAAAATAGAAATGCAGAAATTTTAAATTATTCAGATGAAATTTCAAAGTATATTTTAGCAAGTGATTTAATAATAACAAGTTCTTCGGCAATGGCTTTAGCTGAGATATCACAAGTTGGTAGAGCTAGTATTTTAATACCAAAGGCATATACTGCGGGGAACCATCAATATCACAATGCTATGAGTTATAAAGATGCAGGGGCTTCCTTAGTTATCTTGGAAGATGAATTAACAGGGGATAAACTTTTAAATTCTATAAATGAATTGTTAAACAATCCTCAAAAGAGAGAGGAAATGGCAGAAAACTCTAAAAAACTAGGTAATTCAGGTGCTGTAACTAAATTAGTAGATGAAATGATTAAATTAATTTAATTGGGAAGCGAAAATATATGAAGAGACAGGTAAGACTTGCAAAATATGAATATAGAAGAAAACGAAAAAGATTTATGAACAGACTTTTTTTATTTTCAGTTATAATTTTGATCGCAATTTTTACTTTAAATAAATTTGGGGTATTTAATGTTATAAGTGTTAAAGTAGAGGGCGCCGAAAGACTAAAGTCTACAGAAGTTATAAAAGTTTCAGGAATAAAAGTTGGACAAAGTTATTTTTCTGTTTCGCCTAATAGTAGAGAGAGGGATTTAGAAAAAATACCTTTAGTAAAATCTGCAAAAATTAGTTTTAATTTTAAAAGAGAAGCTGTTATCAAACTTGAAGAAAGAATACCTAAATTTCAAATAGAAAATTTTTTGGAATACTATATGCTTGATGAAGATATGAAGATTATATCTAAAGAGAGTTCCAAAGCTGAAGTTCCAGAAATTAAAGACAATTTAAAGAAATTAAATTTAGGTGAAAAGATATACGAAGATGACAATAAAATTGAATTTTTTAAAGAACTTGTCAATCAACCTGTCTATTCAAAAATAGAAGATATAGATTTAAATGGGACCTATTCGTTGTTTACTAAAGATGGTATTCAAATTGTAATTGGGAAATTAGAAAATTTGGATTACAAGTTTAGAATGCTTGAAGAAATTTTAAAAGATATAGAAGCAACTGGGAAAAATGCCAGAATAATTGAATTGGACAAGGAAGATCCAATAGTTATGGTGGATGATCATAATAGAGAAAATATTGAAGAAAATTTAGATGAAAGTCAATAATTTTCTCTAAATATTGACTATTTGAAGATTATTTCATAAAATATAAATAAGTTTATGATAAAGACGTTTTAATAGGAGGATGTGTATGTTGGATTTCGATATGGACCATGACGAATTTGCAAAAATTAAAGTTGTGGGCGTAGGCGGCGGTGGAAACAACGCTGTAAACCGTATGATTAATGCGGGAGTAAAGGGTGTTGAATATATTGTAGCTAACACTGATAGACAAGCTTTAAAAAATGCATTAGCTGAAAATAAAATACAAATTGGAGAAAAATTAACAAAAGGACTAGGAGCCGGAGCTAACCCTGATGTTGGAGAATCGGCTGCAGAAGAGTCTAGAGATGAAATTAGAGAATCTTTAGAAGGAGCTGATATGGTATTTATAACTGCCGGAATGGGCGGTGGAACTGGTACAGGAGCTGCTCCTGTAATTGCAGATGTTGCAAAAGAAATGGGTCTTTTAACTGTTGGTGTAGTTACAAAACCATTTACATTTGAAGGACATAAGAGAGCAAAATCAGCAGAACGTGGAATTAATGCACTTAAGGGAGTTGTAGATACTCTTGTAATTATTCCAAACGATAGACTTTTATCTATTTCAGATAAAAAGACTAGCTTCTCAAAAGCATTTGAAATGGCAGATGATATCTTAAAACAAGGTATTCAAGGTATATCTGATTTGATTTCAGTACCTAATCTAATTAACTTAGACTTTGCCGATGTTAAGACAATTATGTATGATAAGGGTGTAGCCCATATGGGTATTGGTATTGCTTCAGGAGACGACAGAGCTCAAGAAGCTGCTAAGATGGCAATTAATTCGCCACTTCTTGAAACTTCAATTCAAGGTGCAAAATCTGTACTTCTTAACATTACAGCAGGTAATGATTTAGGAATTTTTGAAGTTAATGAAGCAGCTGACTTAATACGTGATTGCGTAGATGAAGATGCTAACATAATCTTTGGTGCAGGAATTGATGAAACACTTAAAGATGCAGTTAAGATTACTGTAATAGCTACTGAGTTTGACCAATATAAAGAAGAAAAACCAAAGACATCTTCTTTATTTCCAAGAACTGAGCTTAAAAGAGAAACTGAAAAGGCTAGTGAAAAAGATAGTGGGGATCTTAAAATTCCACCATTTTTAAGAAATATAAGAAAGTAGTACCTCATCTTAGATGAGGTCTTTTTTTAAATAAATTCGGAGGTTAATTATGAAGTGTCCACATTGCGGTTATGGCGATTCAAAAGTTTTAGATTCAAGGCCTACAGATGAAGGTAATGCAATAAGGAGAAGAAGAGAGTGCAATAAGTGTAAAAATAGGTTTACAACATATGAAAAAATAGAAGAAACACCTATTATGGTAATTAAAAAAGATGGCACTCGCGAAACATTTGATGTATCAAAAATAATAAAGGGAATGATTAAGTCTGTAGAAAAAAGGCCTGTTTCTGTAGAAGATATTGAAAAAGCAGCATGGAACATTGAAAGAGAAGTAAATAGTTCATTTAAAGGAGAAATAACTTCGAATGAAATAGGTGATTTAGTAATGAGAGAGCTAAAAGATTTAGATGAGGTTTCCTATATAAGATTTGCATCTGTATATAGACAATTTAAAGATGTTGAGAGCTTTTTTATTGAGTTGGAGGAAATAATAAAGAATAGAAAGTGATGGATTTATTTAGTTTAAATTTAGAAAACAATTTAGAAGATAAACAACCTTTAGCTTCAAAGATGAGACCTAAAAGATTAAAAGACTTTATAGGACAAAAACATTTAGTTGGAAAGGGGAAATATCTTGAAAGAGTAATAAAATCTGATAGAGTTCCATCTATAATATTTTATGGGCCACCAGGAGTTGGCAAGACAACACTTGCAGAAATTATAGCCATAACTACAAATAAACAATTTTTGAGACTTTCAGCAGTTACTTCAAACTTGAAAGAATTGAGAGAAACTTTGGCTACAGCTGAAGACTCTCTAAAATTTGAAAACATTAACTCTATATTATTTATAGATGAAATACACAGATTCAATAAAACTCAGCAAGATGCGCTACTACCATTTGTTGAGAAAGGAATAATAACACTAATAGGAGCAACTACAGAAAATCCATATTTTGAAGTGAATAGAGCTTTGATATCCAGATGTCAAATTTTGAACTTAAATCCATTGTCAGTAGATGAAATCGAAGAGTTGATAAGAGCGACGTTAAAAAAAGAAAAAGCTTTCAATGGTCTTAATCTAGAAATAGATGAAGAAGCGATAAAGTTTTTAGCTGAAGTCTGCTCAGGTGATGCAAGGCTTGCACTTAATTCTTTAGAAATAGCTGTATTTTCCACTGATTCAGTAGATGGAATAGTTCATGTAACAGTTGAGGATGTTGAAAACTGTATTCAAAAGAAAAACTTAGTTTATGATAAAAATGGAAATAATCACTATGATGTAATTTCTGCATTTATAAAATCTGTTAGAGGCTCAGACCCAGATGCAGCTATATTTTATCTGGCAAAGATGCTTGAATCAGGAGAAGACCCAAAATTTATAGCTAGAAGGCTTATTATCTTAGCTTCAGAAGATATATCTAATGCGGATCCAATGGGTTTAGTCTTAGCTAATGCAGCTTTTGATGCAGTCAATGTGATAGGAATGCCTGAATGTAGAATAAATTTAGCTCAAGTAACAACTTATCTTGCTTGTGCGCCTAAGTCGAATGCAGCTTATCTTGCAATAAATGAGGCGCTGGAAGATGTGAAAAAGGGCAATTATAGTGTACCTATGCATTTAAGAGACAGACATTCTCCAAATATAGATGAGAGCAAAAAATATATGTATCCACATAATTATCCTAATGGATATGTTGAACAAAGATATCTTCCAGAAGAGATTAATAAAATTTATTATCGTCCAACAGAGCATGGATATGAAGAAAAATTTAATAGATTTTTATCTAAAATCAGACATTATAAATAGCCCTTAAATTGACAAAATCACGGTATTTGTCTATAATGAAATACATTGTTACGATAGGAGGAAGTATGAAATTAACAGTTAGAGAAGTTTTAAAAACAGTAAAGATTATTTGAATAAAGAAATTGTAATTGAAGGTTGGATTAAGACAAGTAGAGCATCTAAAAATTTCGGTTTTATAGAACTGAATGACGGCTCATCTTTTTCAAGCCTTCAAATAGTTTATGGTGACGAAGTGGACAACTTCTCAGAAATTGAAAAGTATACTATCAGCTCTTCCTTAAAAATAGAAGGTACTGTAGTTGAAAGCCCAGGGTCAAAACAAAGTATAGAAGTACATGCTAAAAAAGTTACTCCTATTAGTATATCCGAACCAACTTATCCACTTCAAAAGAAAAGACACACTGTGGAATATTTGAGAACTCAAGCACATTTAAGACCTAGAACAAATTTATTCAATGCAGTGTTTAGAGTTAGATCTATAATTGCATATGCAATTCATAAATTTTTCCAAGACAGAGGATTTGTGTACGTTCACACACCAATTATAACTGCATCAGATGCAGAAGGCGCTGGAGAAATGTTCCAAGTTACAACTTTAGATTTAAATGATGTTCCTAAGAAAGAAGGTAAAGTAGATTTTTCTGAAGATTTCTTTTCAAAAGCTACTAATTTAACTGTATCAGGTCAACTTGAAGCAGAAGTTTTTGCAGAAGCCTTTGGAAATGTATATACATTTGGGCCTACATTTAGAGCCGAAAATTCAAATACTCAAAGACACGCTGCAGAGTTTTGGATGATTGAGCCGGAAATTGCATTTGCTGATATTAACGTAAATATGGATATCGCTGAAGAAATGCTTAAATATATAATAAAATATGTTCTTGAAAATGCAGAAGAAGAAATGAATTTCTTTAATAGTTTTGTAGATAAGGGACTTTTAGAAAGACTGGACAATGTAGTCAACTCTGATTTTGGTAGAGTTACTTACACAGAAGCTATAGAAGTTCTTAAGAATTCAAAGACTGAGTTTAAATATCCTGTTGAATGGGGCGTTGATTTACAAACTGAACACGAAAGATATTTAACAGAAGAAGTTTATAAAAAGCCTGTATTCGTTACAAACTACCCTAAGGAAATAAAAGCTTTCTATATGAAAGAAAATGAAGATAAGAAAACAGTAGCGGCAATGGACTTATTAGTTCCAGGAGTTGGAGAAATAATCGGGGGAAGCCAAAGAGAGGACAAGTTAGAAGTCCTAGAAGGAAAAATGAAATCTTTGGGAATGAATTTAGAAGACTATTATTGGTATCTAGACCTTAGAAGATATGGTTCAGTGCCTCACTCAGGATACGGATTAGGATTTGAAAGAGCAGTTATGTATATAACAGGAGTTAAGAATATAAGAGATGTCATACCATTCCCAAGAACGGTAGGAACAGCAGAATTTTAGGAGGAAATATGTCAGTTTATAATCCAAAAGATATTGAAAAGAAATGGCAAGATTTTTGGGACGAACATGATACTTATGTAACAAAAAATGACTATGATAAAGAACCATTCTATGCATTGGTAGAGTTTCCTTATCCGTCAGGACAAGGACTACATGTAGGACATCCAAGACCTTACACAGCACTTGATATAGTTGCAAGAAAGAGAAGATATGAAGGTTATAATGTACTTTATCCAATGGGATGGGATGCATTTGGACTTCCTACAGAAAACTATGCTATAAAGAATAAAATACATCCAGCAAAAGTTACAGCTGATAATGTTGCAAGATTTAAACAACAATTAAAATCTATAGGATTCTCATTTGATTGGTCTAGAGAAATCAACACAACTGACCCAGAATACTATAAATGGACACAATGGATATTCTTACAATTATACAAAAAAGGACTTGCTTATAAACATGAAATGCCTATAAACTGGTGTCCGTCATGTAAAGTAGGGCTTTCTAACGAAGAAGTTATCGGAGGACATTGTGAGAGATGTGGAACTGAAGTAATAAGAAAAGTAAAAAGCCAATGGATGTTGAAAATCACAGAATATGCTGAAAGACTTATCAATGATTTAGACGATGTAGATTACATTGAAAGAGTGAAAACTCAACAAAAAAATTGGATTGGTAGAAGTGAAGGAGCTGAGATCAAATTCCCATTAAAAGATTTGAATTATGAACTTGAAATATTCACTACAAGACCTGATACAATTTTTGGAGCAACATATATGGTTGTTGCACCAGAACATCCATTAATTGAAGAGTTCAAAGATAAATTAGAAAATATAGATGAAATAGAAGCTTATAAAGAAGAAGTTTCAAAGAAATCTGACTTTGAAAGAAGTGAATTAAACCAAGGTAAAACAGGTGTTGAATTAAAGGGAATAAAAGCTATAAATCCTATTTCAAACAGAGAAATACCTATTTGGATATCAGATTACGTGCTTATGACTTATGGAAGCGGAGCTATAATGGCTGTTCCTGCACATGATACACGTGACTTTGAATTTGCTAAAAAATTCGGATTAGAAATAGTTCCGGTTATTGAAGGTGGAAATATTGAAGAAGAAGCTTTCGTAGATACTAACACTGGAATTATGATTAACTCAGGCTTTATGAATGGCTTAAATGTAAAAGAAGCAATTGAAGCCATGTTAAAACACGTCGAAGATAAGGGTATAGGACATAGAAAAGTAAATTATAAGTTAAGAGATTGGGTATTTTCAAGACAACGCTATTGGGGAGAACCAATACCTCTAGTTTATTGTGAAGATTGTGGTTGGGTTCCAGTTCCGGAAGAAGAACTTCCTGTACTTTTACCGGAAGTAGAAAACTATGAACCGACAGATGATGGAGAAAGCCCTCTTTCAAACATAGATTCATGGGTTAATACTACTTGTCCGCATTGTGGAAAACCTGCAAAACGTGAAACAGATACTATGCCACAATGGGCTGGATCTTCTTGGTACTATCTAAGATATACAGACCCTAAAAATGATAAATCATTGGCTGATCCTGAAGCTCTTAAATATTGGACTCCAGTTAATTGGTATAATGGCGGAATGGAACATACAACGCTACACTTACTATATTCAAGATTCTGGCATAAATTCTTATATGATTTAGGAATTGTACCTACTAAAGAACCATATGCTAAGAGAACATCTCATGGTATGATTCTTGGTGGTAATGGTGAAAAGATGTCTAAATCAAGAGGAAATGTAGTAAATCCTGATGAGATAGTTGACCAATATGGCGCAGATACTTTGAGAACTTATGAGATGTTCATAGGGGACTTTGAAAAGAATGCACCTTGGTCAGACAATGGGGTAAAAGGTTCTAGAAGATTTTTAGAAAGAGTTTGGAATCTTCAAGAGCTTTTGACAGACTTAGAAGAATACACACCTGAACTTGAAAAGTCAATTCATAAGACGATTAAGAAAGTATCAGAAGACTATGAACATCTAAAGGCAAACACTGCTATTGCGGCTCTTATGAGTCTAACTAATGAATTTAATAGTTTTGGTAAGATATCAAGAAAAGATTTTAGAACTTTCTTAATGTTGTTAAATCCTGTTGCGCCACATATAACTGAAGAGTTATGGAGTGCAAATAAACTAGGCGGATATTTGAATGAGAGTAAATGGCCTATATATGATAAATCTAAAACCGTTGATGACGAAATAGAAATACCTGTTCAATTCAATGGTAAAGTTAGATACACTGTAAAAATAACTCAGTATGCAACTCAAGATGAAGTAAAAAAAGTAGTTGAAGAAGATGAAAACTATAAGACACAAATAGAAGGAAAACAAGTGATAAAAGAAATCTATGTGCCTAAGAAAATATATAATATAGTTGTAAAATAAAATATTGAGTTCTGCTTATTTGCAGGACCCATATTTAAATTTTAAATAATCTAAGTCTTGTTGCTAAAAAAAGTAAGAGGGTCTTTGAGATTCTCTTATTTTTTTGTAACTTTATAACTAATATGGCATAAAAGTCTCATGTGAGTTATAATTGTTAAAATGAGGTGAACTATGAGAAGTATGACCGGATACGGAGTTGGAAGAATTGAAAATGAAAACTACGATTTGAAAGTTGAAATAAGGTCGGTGAATAGTAGGTTTACTGATATAAATATACGACTTCCTAAAATTATATTTAATCTTGAAGAATCAGTTAGGAAGAGTATAAAAGAAAGAATTCAAGAGGGAAATTGGATGTTTATATAAATTTAAATATATATAATTCTGACAACATGAAAGTAAAGGCTAACTTAGAACTTGCAAGAAACTATCATAGTGCTTTAAGTTCCCTAAGTGAAGAATTTGACATTCAAAAACCTATTGGGCTTAGTGATTTATATTTAAGAGAAGGTGTACTTGAAGTACATCAAGTTGAAAATGACTCAACTTTCTACAAGGAATCTATTCTTGAAACGACCAAAATAGCAATAGATACTTTGATAGAGATGAGAGAAGAAGAAGGAAAGAATTTAAAAGAGATACTTAAAAAAGATAAATCTATCCTTTATAAAATGGTTTGTGATGCAGAAGAAAGAGCGCCTAAAGTTATAGAAGAGAACTTAAAGAAAATTGAAGATAAAATAAAATCTATCATAAGTGAAGAAAAGTTAGACATTCAAAGGCTCACTACTGAAGTAACTATAATGGCGGACAAGTTAGCAATAGATGAAGAAATAGGAAGGCTTTTTTCACATCTTTCACAATTTGATAGTATAATAGAATCTAATGAGCCGGTGGGTAGAAAACTCGACTTTTTAGTTCAAGAGATTAATAGAGAAATTAATACTATAGGGTCTAAATCTACAAATGTTGAAATTTTAAGTCTAGTAGTAGATATGAAATCACAAGTAGAGAAATTAAGAGAACAAATTCAAAATATAGAATAGAGGGGAGTGGTCTTTTGTCAGCAGGATTTTTATTAGTATTATCAGGTCCTTCAGGTAGTGGTAAAGGAACAGTTAGTCAAGCTTTAATGGAGAAAAATGACAAGATATCTTTTTCAACATCAGTGACTACTAGGACACCTAGACCTAACGAAGTAAATGGAGAAAATTATTTCTTCACTACAATTGAAGAATTTGAAAACATGGTTGAGCAAGATGAATTATTAGAATATGCCTTTGTTCATACCAACTATTATGGAACTCCAAAAAAGTTTGTATTTGATGAAATAGAAAAGGGTGAAATTGTATTACTTGAAATAGATGTTCAAGGAGCTCTACAAATTAAGAAAAGATATAAGGAAGCTGTATTTATTTTTCTTTTACCACCAACAATGGATGAATTGAAGTCTAGACTTATAAAGAGAGATACGGAAACGGAAGAGGAAATTAATACACGTTTTAAAAATGCTTTTAAAGAACTTGACTTTGTTGGAGAATATGACTATTTTGTAGTTAATAATAAAGTTGAAAATGCAGTAAAAGATATAGAAAACATAATTGAAGCTGAAAAGTTGAGGGTAAAACGTCATAAAGATATTAAAGCGGAAGTTATGTCAGAAAGAGGAGGAAATAAGGAATGAACATTCCTTCATTTAATGAATTAAGAAAAATATCAAGCAGTAGATATGGACTTGTAATGTTAGTTTCTAAAAGGTCTAGAAAAATAGTGGATGGAAATGAACCACTAATAAAAACTGAACATGAAAAACCGGTTTCTATTGCAATAGAAGAAATTATAGATGGTGCTGTGAAATTTGGAAAACCAATGAGTGATAAAGAATATTCACAAAAAATAGCAGCGCAAAGAGAGGCTAAGTTAAATAGTCTAAAGAATAATGATGAATCAGATGTTGAAGCAAGTATAGAAATTGAAACAACTGGAGAAGATTTAATTGGATCTCAAGGATAAAAATATATTATTAGGTGTGACTGGAGGGATTGCAGCATATAAATCTCCAGAAATAGTAAGCATATTAAAGAAAAATGGAGCTAATGTAAAAGTTGTAATGACGGAGTCCGCCATAGAGTTTGTAACTCCCCTAACTTTTCAGACAATGTCAAATAATGTTGTGCACTATAAGATGTTTGAACAATTATCAAATATGGATGTAGAACATATATCTTTGGCAAAATGGGCAGATATGATTGTTGTTGCTCCTGCAAGTGCAAACACGATTGCAAAATTTGCTATGGGAATGGCAGATAATTTATTGACTACTGTACTAAGTGCGAGTAGATCAAAAATTATGATAGTTCCAGCAATGAATACTTATATGTTAAATTCAGTAGCAAATGTTGAAAATATGAATAAATTAAAAAATCGTGGAGTAATTGTAACACAGACACTACACGATTTGCTTGCATGCAATGATATTGGCGATGGGAAGATGTTAGAACCATCACAAATTGTAGACTTGATAGATTTTCATTTAACTGAGAAAGATTTAGAAGGATATAATTTTGTCATTACAGCAGGACCAACTCAAGAGTCTATAGACCCAGTTAGATTTATATCAAATCATTCAAGTGGGAAAATGGGATATGAATTGGCGAAGGCAGCCACTAAAAGAGGTGCCAATGTAACTTTGATTTCAGGTCCTACAAATTTAACAATACCTAATGTTGATAAGTTTGTATCAGTACTTAGTACACAAGATATGTATAATGCAGTAGAGGAATATTTTAAAAAAACTGATGTGTTGATAAAAGCAGCAGCTCCGGCTGATTTTAAACCTAAAAATTATAGTCAAGAAAAGTTGAAAAAAACTGATGCGAACATGAATTCAATAGAGCTTGTTCCAAATACTGACATAGCGAAACATTTCGGGGCGATAAAAACGAAACAAGTTATAGTTGGGTTTGCAGCAGAGTCAAGAGATGAACTCAACTATGGATTAAAAAAATTAGAGTCTAAAAATTTTGATATGATTGTTATAAATAATATAACTCAAGAAAATGCGGGCTTTAAGAAAGATATAAATACCGTAAAAATAGTCGATAGAAATAAAAATATTACTGAGCCGGGAACAATGCCTAAAGAGCAGCTTTCCCATGTGATATTAGACAAAGTATTAGAATTTTTAAAAGCAAGATAATTTCTTGCTTTTTTTATGATGTTGAGGTTTAAATGAAATTTGTAGAAGTTTTCATAAAGAATAATATATCCAAAATAGACATTTTGTATACATACTCCACTGATTTTGATTTAAAACCGGGGATGAGAGTTTTAGTGCCATTTGGGCAAGGAAATTCAACAAAAGTTGCAATGGTTTTAAAAGTTTTAAATTCATGTGAGAGTGAATATAAAATAAAAAAGGTATTAAGACAAATCGATTATGAACCAATTTTAACGGAAGATTTGATTCAATTAGGGTTCTATATGAATGAAAGATATCTAACAAGTTTTAACCGAAGTTTTGCTCCCATTATGCCTCCTGGAGATTTTAAAACAGTGAGGACAAAATTTAAAATACTCTCAAAAGAAGGTTTATCTGAAGAAGAGATATTAAAATTAGATGATTTAGAAAATCAGAGTAAAAATTTTATCTCTACGATGATAGAACTTAAAAAGATAAAAACTGAAGTCTTGGTTGATACTGAAAGTGGAGTTAAAACTCAAATATTCATAGAGCTTGAAGAAGATTACTTGGATAAAATATCTGATGAGAATTTCAAACTCACAGACAAACAATCTGCAGTAATAAAATATCTATCTAAAAATGGAAGTGTAAAACAATCTGAGTTGTTAGCTGACTTGAAAATTTCAAATTCACCAGTAAAGTCATTACAGAGTAAAAATTTAATAAGACTAGTTGATAGAGAAGTATATAGAGATTTAAGAAAATTTAAGGACTATAGAGCTCATACACTTAATATAGAGCAATTGAGTGCCGTGGAAGGTGTTTTAAGCACTAATAAGACTGTATCTCTTCTACATGGGATGACAGGAAGTGGGAAAACTGAAGTATATCTTAAATTAGCTGAGAATATTGTAAAGAGAAATGGACAAGTCATTATGTTAGTGCCTGAAATAGGGCTGACTCCTCAAATGATAGAAAGATTTTTAGGTAGATTTAAAGATAGAGTTGCAGTCATTCATTCGAAATTATCAAGGGGGGAGAGATATGATGCGTGGCGTAAGATAAAGAATTCAGAAGTTGATATAGTTGTTGGTGCAAGGTCAGCGGTGTTCGCTCCGTTTGAAAATTTAAAGCTTATAATAATAGATGAAGAACACGACAACTCTTACAGATTTCATAATTCTCTTAGATATGACACGATTGAAATAGCTAAGAAGAGAATGGAGTTATTAAAAGGGAAAGTTGTTTTGGGAAGTGCGACTCCTGATGTAACAAGTTATTTTAAAGCTAAAGAAGGCGAATATAATTTACTAACTTTGAATAAAAGAGCTGTAACAGGGGCAAAGTTACCTGAAATAGAAATAGTAGATATGAGGGAAGAACTTTTAAATGGAAATATTTCTATTTTTAGTGAAAGTCTTAAAAGGAAACTTGAAAATACAATGAATCAAAACAAACAGGCAATACTATTTTTAAACAGACGTGGTTTTTCTCACTTCATATCTTGCAGAAGTTGTGGACATGTAATAAATTGTGATAACTGTGATATCTCAATGACATATCATAAATCGATTAATAGATTGAGATGTCATTATTGTGGAGAAACAAAGCCTGTTCCAAAAGTTTGCCCTAATTGTGGAAGTAAGTACATAAAGCAATTTGGAATAGGAACGCAAAAAGTTGAAGAAGAGTGTCAAAAGCTCTTTCCTGATAAAAAAATAATAAGAATGGATAGAGATACAACAACTAAGAAGGATTCATATGAATCTTTTTATAAAATGATGAAGAATGGAGAAGCTGATATTCTCATAGGAACTCAAATGTTGGCTAAAGGATTGGATTTTGAAAATGTAACTCTTGTTGGAGTTATAGCTGCTGATTTATCACTTCATATTTCAGATTATAAAGCTGAAGAAAGCACATTTGACCTTCTAACGCAAGTAGCAGGTAGGGCAGGCAGGTCAGTAGATCAAGGATATGTAGTAGTACAGACTTATTCACCTGATAATTATTCTATAAAATATTCAGCAAGTTCTGATTATGGAGAATTTTATAAGAAAGAAATAGAAAATAGAAAATTGTATGATTATCCACCGTTTGTTGAAATGATAAATATATATTTTTTA
>NZ_JH165061.1:1279871-1292794 GCF_000227315.1 Peptoniphilus indolicus ATCC 29427
GAAGTGAATCCAAGTTTAGAAAAATTTGCTCATGAAATTTTAATGGATATAGGAAGTAAAATAGTCGGTTATGAAGTACAATATAGTAGAGTAATATCAATGCCTAAAATTAAAAATGTACACAAGGTTAAATTTACTTTAAAAGTGGAACCTGAAAGCGTAGATGAGTTATCTAAACAGATAAAAAGGGTATTAGATGAACATAAAAATGAAAGTGAACGTTTAAATATATATATAGATGTAGAATTTAAGAGGTGATTTAATGGCGATTAGAAATGTTAGAATAGATGGAGATCCGATTTTGAGAAAAAAATCAAAGGAAGTTAGTGAAATAACACCAAAAGTTAAAGAATTGATAAGCGATATGTATGATACAATGTATCGCGAAAATGGTGTGGGGATAGCAGCTGTTCAAGTTGGAATTTTAAAGAGAATAGTAGTTATAGATGATAGGGAAGAAAATAGGTTAACTTTAATAAATCCAGTTATAAAAAATTCTAAAGGAGAGCAAGTTGGGATGGAAGGTTGTTTATCAATTCCAAAAAAACAAGGGAAAGTTAAGAGATATAGCGAACTTGAACTTGAGTATATGGATGAAGATGGCAATAAAAATGAAATTATAGCAAGTGAATTTTTAGCTACAGTGATACAACACGAGCTAGACCATTTAGATGGAATTTTATATTCTGACAGAGCAGAAGAGATGTTTGATTTAGATGATTTAGAAGATATAAGTGAGGAAGAGTAATTTGAAGATAGTGTTTATGGGTACACCTGAATTCTCTGTGATGCCTCTTGAGGCGATTAATAAACACCATGATGTGAAGTTAGTTGTAACTCAAGAAGATAGAAAAAAAGGAAGAGGAAAAAAACTATTACCACCCGAAGTTAAGATAAGTGCAGAAAATTTAGGACTAAAAGTTTATCAACCTGAAGATATAAACAGTGAAGAAGCTATTGAAGTGTTGAGAAGTGTAGAGGCTGATGTGTTTGTAGTAGTTGCGTATGGACAAATTCTTAGAAAAGAAATACTTGAAATGCCAAAGTATGGTTGCATAAATATACACGCTTCGTTACTTCCAAGATTCAGAGGGGCAGCACCTATAAATAGAGCTATAATTGATGGCGATATTGAAACAGGTATATCAATTATGAAAATGAACAAGGGTCTTGATACAGGTGATGTTGCATTATCAGAATCTATGTCTATAGAAAATTTGAATTCAGAAGAATTGAGTGCGGAACTTTCTAAGTTGGGTTCAAAACTAATTTTAAAATTTTTATTAGACTTGGAGAATGGAAATATAAATTACACTCCTCAAGACGAGTCAATTTCAACTTACGCAGAAAAGATAACAAAAGAAACAGCTAATATAGACTTCAACACAATGAATACTTTTCAAATTGAAAGATTAGTTAGAGGTATGGTAGATAGAGGCGGAGCTTTTACTACATACAAAGGAGAAAGATTAAAAATATTTAAAGTGGAAAAGGCAGAAAATGTATATGGTAAAATAGCAGGAGAATTATTAGATGATTTAAAGGTTAAGACTATTGATGGAGTAATACGGATAACAGAACTTCAGATGCCAAATAAAAAGAGAATGGATTCAAAGAGTTTTATGTTGGGAAATAGTCTTGAAAAAGGGATTGTATTAGGAGGTTGATTTTTTGTACGGATATAATTATTTAGTTTATATAATGCCGGCGATACTGCTTACGTTGTTTGCTCAATACAAAGTTAAAAAAGCATACTCTGAATATTCCAAAATTGATTCAGGAACGGGAATGACAGGAGCGGAAGTTGCCAAGAGTATATTACAAAGTCATGGATTATACGACGTTAGAATAAATAGAGTATCTGGGAATTTAACGGATCATTATAATCCACAGACAAGAGAATTAAATCTATCTGATGGAGTATATTCAAAAAAAAGTATAGCATCTCTTGGAATTGCAGCACATGAAGTAGGTCATGCCATACAACATCAAGAAGGATATTCTCCTTTAAAACTTAGAAGTGTTTTAATTCCAATGGCTAATATAGGCTCAAATTTTGGTATATATATGGTAATCATGGGAATGATTTTTTCAAGAGTTTTAGTTAATGTTGGAATAGTATTTTTTGCTGCGTCAGTTGCATTCACTATAATTACACTACCTGTTGAATTTGATGCTTCAAGAAGAGCACAAATAGAATTAGAAAATTATATGAGTCAAGAGGCTCTTGCCGGTTCGAGAAAAGTTTTAAGTGCAGCTGCACTTACTTATGTAGCTTCAACAGTTATGGCAGTTCTTCAACTGTTGAGATTGTTGAGTATTTCGAGGGATAGATAGAATAATGAAAGATATTAGAAGAAAGGCGCTCTCTATAATTGACAATGTCCTTTATAAAGGGGCCTTTTTAAATGAAGAACTTTTAATAGCATATAATTTTAGAGATGATATTAGAGATTACAATTTATTAACTCAAATAACAACAGGGGTAGTTAAAAATAGATTGTTGTTAGAATATGTAATAAGGAAAAATTCAAAGATTAGAATAAAAAAATACATAAGACTATTTTAAATATTCTTATGATAGGAATTTATCAAATTTTATTTTTAGACAAAGTACCGAATTATTCAGTGGTTGATGAATCTGTAAAACTTGCCAAAATATATGGCAATAAAGGCTCTATAGGATTTACAAATGCGATACTTAGAAACATATCAAACTCAAAAGAAAAGATAATACAGTCTGCATTTTATACTGAGGAAATTGAAAATGTGGCGGAGAAGTTTTCTATACTCTACTCACATCCGATAGAGTATGTTCAAAGTTTATTAAAAGAATATGATGAAATTTTTGTGAAATCTCTTTTAATGGCTAATAATGAAAAGCCACCTTTTACAATAAGGGTAAATACTAATCTAATAGACAGAGAATCGTTGAAAAAAGATTTGGAAAATCAAGGATATATAGTAGACAAGACAAAGATGTCAGAATATGGACTTTCAATTGAAAATCCAAGCGGTATCATAGATACAAAAAATTTCAAACAAGGACAATTTTATGTTCAGGATGAAGCATCAATTTTAGCTGTTGAGCTATCAGATTATAAGGCGGAAGATATTTTAGATTTGTGCTCAGCACCGGGTGGGAAATCTATAAATGCAAAACTTTTGAATCCAAATGCTACTATAGTTTCTTGTGATATATCAGACAAGAAAGTATCTCTTGTAGGCGAAAATTTTATAAGATTAAACCTTAGAACGAATGGAATAATAAAAAATGACGCTACAATATATAATAAGAATTTAGAAAACAAATTTGATTTAGTTATTGTAGATGCTCCTTGCTCAGGCTTGGGGTTGATAAGAAGAAAACCTGAAATAAAATGGAATAGAAGTTTAGAAAATATTAAAGGTTTATCAAAGATTCAAAGTGATATACTAAAAAATGCAGCAAGATATGTTAAAATTAAAGGTATGATAATATATTCAACTTGTACTATCACAAGTGAAGAGAATGAAGATGTTATCTTGGAATTTTTAAAAGAAAATCCAAACTTTGAAGTACTTAAGACAATGGATAGAGAAACTTTAAAATTGTATCCTAATGTTCAAGGAACAGATGGTTTCGCTATCACTAGATTGGTAAAGATAAATGAAAATTAATAATATGACACTAAAAGAGCTTGAGGATTGGATAGTTGAGAAAAAATATCCAAAGTTTCGAGCAAAACAACTATACACTTTTTTTAATAAAAACAAGAGAATAGACATTGAAAATTCAAATCTACCCAAAGATATTATATCGGAAATTGGAAGTTTAGATATTGCAGAAATAGAATGTGAATTTTCTTCTAAACTAGATGATACTAAAAAATATTTATTTAAGCTGAGTGATGGAAATTTAGTAGAAGGAGTTTTGATGAAGTATAAGCATGGCTATTCACAATGTATATCCACTCAAGTTGGGTGTAGAATGGGTTGCGTATTTTGCGCTTCAACAAAGGCAGGACTCATAAGAAATTTAACTCCGGCAGAGATGTTAAGACAAGTATATAGCGTTGAAAATAAATTGGGAATAAGAGTTTCCAATATAATTTTGATGGGAAGCGGAGAACCTTTGGATAATTATGAAAATACATTAAAATTTTTAAAAATTCTTCATTCAGAAGAAGGACACAACATGAGTTATAGAAATATGACTATTTCAACTTGTGGCATAGTGGATAGAATATATGATTTAGCAAAGGAAAACTTACCGATTACATTGGCTATATCTTTACACAGTCCAAATGATGACACGAGGTCTAAAGTGCTTCCGGTAAATAGAAAGTATAATTTAAAAAGCCTAATTGAGGCTTGTAAGTATTATTCAGATGAAAATAATAGTAGAATAACTTTTGAATACACACTTATTAGTGGAGAAAATTCGTCTATATCAGATGCTTACGAACTATTTAATTTATTAAAGGGATTTAAATATCATATAAATTTAATTCCTTTGAATTCAATAGAAGAGTATCATAAAGGTAGACCGTCAGCTGAAGAAATAGATATGTTTAAGTACAAACTCATATCTTATGGAGCAGAAGTAACTGTAAGAAGAGAACTTGGTAGAGATATAAGTGCATCATGCGGACAACTGAGAAGGAAGTATGAAGGTGGTATTAATGAAGTTTGTTCATAGAACTCATAAGGGGAACATTAGAGAAATAAACGAAGATTTTTATTATGTTCCATATGAGAATGGAAATTTATTTATTTTGGCAGACGGAATGGGAGGTCATTTAGCCGGAGAAACGGCATCTAGGATGGCTGTTGAAACGGTTGTTGAAGAGTTAAGTGGTGAATTTAAAACTTCCGATGAGCTCGTCACCAAAATAAAAGAAGCAGTTAAAATTGCTAATGAAGTTGTTTACAAAAAATCCTTAGAAGATTTAAATTTAAGAGGAATGGGAACAACTATTAGCATAGGGTATATATATCAAGGTAAATTTTACTATACAAATGTCGGAGATAGCAGAATTTATAAAATAGCCGAAGAAATTGAACAAGTAACCAAAGATGATTCCTTTGTAAATTACTTAGTAGAAATAGGAGAAATAACAGAGGAAGAAGCAAAACAACACCCTAAGAAAAATGTTATAACAAGGGCGATTGGAACTGCTGAAGATTTGAATGCTGAAGTTAAGAATTTTGATTTAGCAACTGGAGAAATACTTATGTGTTCAGATGGTTTGTCTAATATGGTTTCAAATGAAGAAATATTAGAAGTTTTAAAGAATTCTGAGATGAAAAATTGGGGAGATAATCTCTTAAGTAAAGCTCTTGATGCAGGCGGAATGGATAATATTACATTTATTATTATAGAAATTGAGTAGGTGTTTAAATGATAGGGAAAATACTTGGCAATAGATATGAAATATTGGAGAAAATTGGCACAGGTGGTATGGGAGATGTCTATAAAGCTCATTGCCACAAGCTAGATAGAATAGTAGCGATAAAAGTGCTAAAAGCTCAATATAATGACGATAACAATTTTATAAGAAAATTTAAAAGAGAATCTTTAGCTGCTGCTAGTATTTCTCATCCTAATATAGTTAGTATTTATGACGTTGGAACTGAAGAAGTTGATAGCGAAAAAGTGCACTATATAGTGATGGAATTTATAGATGGAAAAACTTTAAAAGAGTTAATAGCTGATGATGGTAAAATTCCTGAAAAAAGAGCTTTAAATTATTTAGCTCAAATTACAGAAGCACTTAAAGTAGCTCATAATAAAGGAATAGTTCACAGAGATATAAAAAGTCAAAATATAATGGTGACAAAAGACCACAGGGTAAAAGTTACAGATTTTGGAATTGCAAGAGTTGCTGATAATGCTACTGTAACAGCAACCAATGCAATAATGGGTTCTGTACACTATTTTTCACCGGAACAAGCAAGGGGCTCAAAAGTAGATAACAGATCAGATATTTACTCTCTAGGAATTGTAATGTTTGAAATGCTAACCGGAAGAGTTCCTTTTGATGCGGATAATCCTGTATCAGTTGCTCTTATGCAAGTTCAGGGGAATATGCCGATACCTTCTACTGTGGTTCCTGAAATTTCTAAAGAAACTGATTCAATAGTTTTAAAAATGACACAAAAATACCCAGATGATAGATATTCAGATGTTTCGGAATTGATGAATGATATAAAAAATATTCAACTTGGAAAAACTAATCCTAATATGTATACAAGTACAGCAAGAACAGAAAGAACTTCTAATTTATATTCAAACAATGGCAGAGAGCCATCAAAGAAAGCTTTACGCAGGCCTGAAAATTATAACCGTGAGGCAAAGAGAATAGAGCCCAGAGAACCAAAAAAGAAAGAAAAATCTTCGCTACCTGTTATATTAGGTATTATATGTGCAGTTTTACTCGTATTTTTAATAATATTTGTTGGACCAAATGCATTTAAATCTTCACAAAAAGCAGATTTAATAACAGTACCCGAACTTATCGGTAAGAATGATAAAATAGCACAAGAAGAGTTGGAAACATTGGGGTTTATAGTTGATATAGAGGCTGTAGAAGACCAGGGTGAAAATTCAAATGTAAAAGATAGAGAAGTATTAGACCAGGATCCAAAGGCAGGAGAACAGATAAAAAAGGGAAGCAAAGTCACTATTAAAGTAAATGTAAAACCTCAAGAAGTCTCGGCTCCTGGACTTGTAGGGAAGACATTGGATCAAGCAAAAATATTATTAGACCAAGCGGGACTTTTAGTGGGAGATATTACGAATTTACCATCGACAGAAGTCGAAGAAGGTCAAATATTTAAACAAGAACCTGCTAGTGGAGAAAATGTCCCGGCTGGTTCAAAGATAAAGCTTTATATTTCATCGGGCAAAGATAAGGAACTTGTAAATATTCCCAAGGTCTCCGGCTTAAGTGCTGAAGATGCTGAGTTTACATTGAGAAGTTTGGGATTTGAAGTTAAGATAGAAGAAGTTAATTCATCAAGCGTAGAGTTTGGAGAAGTGTCAGATTATAATCCAAAGGGAGAAGCAAATAAAGGTACAACTATAGAATTATTTGTAAGTAAAGGACAAGATGAAAGTTCTAATGAAAATATAGATAGTGAAAGTTCAAGTAAACAAACTAGAGAAGAACATACTACAGGGCCTTCTGAAATAAATGTAGATATACCTGATGATGGTGAAACTCATAGTTTAACAATAACAAGATATACTAAAAATGGAAAGCAATATGTACTTGCCGATTTTAAAAATTTAAAGGAAGATTTTGTACAAAACATTGAGTATGCTAAAAAGGGAGATAGATTTGAAATTGTTCTTGACGGGAAAGTTATTAAAAACACTGTTTTTGAATAGGTGAAATATGAAGGGTAAAATTGTAAAACTTACGGGCGGATTTTACTATGTAATGAGTGATGAAGTTGTTTATGAAACTAGAGCTAGAGGACTTTTTAGGAATGAAGATAAAAAACCATTAGTTGGGGATATAGTTGAATTTAAAATGGAAAATAATCTAGGATATATTGAAAAGATATATCCTAGAAAAAACATATTAAAGAGGCCAAAAGTTGCAAACGTGGATCAGGTTTTAGTGCTTATACCTACAAAGGAACCAGTATATAACTTAAATTTAGTAGATAAAATAATTGCTTCTTATGAAGAAGAAGTTGAAGTTTTAGTAGCAATCAATAAATATGACTTAGATAAATCAGAGGGGGAGTACCTTTTTGAAATATACAGAAAAGCCGGGTTCAAAACTTTCTTGATATCTTATAAATATACTTTTACAATTGATTTATTAAGAGAATATTTAAAAGGAAAGACAACAGCTTTATCAGGTGTATCTGCTGCTGGAAAATCTACTGTAATAAGTCATATATTAAAAAAAAGAAGTACAAGTAGGAAGTGTTTCAGAAAAAACTAAGAGGGGGACTCACACTACGAGACACGTTGAAATAATATCAGGAGATGAAGATACATATGTATTTGATACTCCTGGATTTTCAAGTTTTGAATTAGATGTAAAAGCTGATGACTTGAAAGAACATTTTAGAGAGTTTGAAAAAAATAGAAGACATTGCAAATTTCAAGATTGTTGTCATATAAATGAACCTGGATGTAAAATAAAAAAATTAGTTGAAGAAGGAGAAATACCTGAATCTAGGTATAACAGTTATTTACAAATATACAATGAACTTAAAGAAAGGGAGCGCTCATGATTTCACCATCAATACTAGCATGTGATTTTACCAAAATAAGAGAACAATTTGAAATAATGAATAAATCTAAAGTAGATTATGTACATCTTGATGTAATGGATGGTATGTATGTGCCAAACATTTCATTTGGATCGGATATAATATCTCAGCTTAGAAATATTACAGATATACCTTTTGATGTGCACTTGATGATAGAACAGCCTGAAAGATATATAGATGATTTTGTGAAGGCTGGGGCAGATATAATCACAATTCATCCAAGTACTACAAAACATTTAAATAGAACCTTAAATTTGGTAAAAGAAAAAGGCGTAAAAGTAGGAATGGCTATAAATCCGGCAGAAGATTTAAGTATACTTGACTATACAATTAAAGATTTAGATTTAGTTTTAATTATGAGCGTGAATCCAGGCTTTGGTGGACAAAAATTTATAGAACAAGTTTATAAAAAGATAGCATCTGTTAGAAAAATAATAGACAGAGAAAATCCTGAGTGTATACTTGAAGTAGATGGCGGAGTTAAATTAGAGAATGCTCTTAAAGTTTATGAAAGTGGAGCAGATTTATTGGTAGCCGGTTCAGCAATCTTTGGTTCAGAAGACCCAATGAAGGCAATAGAATCATTCAAGGAAATAGAAAAGTGAGAGGAATAGTTGTATCCGCCGGAAATAAAGTATCTGAAGAGATATTAAAAAAATATTTGAATGATTCATATATAGTATGTTGTGATGGTGGAATTAAAAATTTTTACGAATTAAATGTTTTACCAAATTTAATAGTTGGAGATTTTGACTCCATAGATGAAACAGGACGAAAATTTATTGAAGATAATAATATAGAAAAGAACGTGTACAACACAGTTAAAAATTTTACAGACACAGAAGCTGCAATTGAGATATTACTTGAAAGAGAATTTGAAGAGATAGTGATATTCGGAGCTACTGGCACAAGATTAGACCATACGTTGGCAAATATATTTTTGCTGCAAAAGTTGTTTGGCAAATCAAAAGCTATAATGGTAGACAACAACAATATAATAGAATATGTTGAAAAGGGTGAATATTTTTTTGAAAAAGACGAACATATTTATATAAGTGTTGTAGCCATTAGTGAGGAAATGATTTATTCTACATATGGAATGGAATATGAAGCTGATGAATTAAAAATTTTGACAAGTGAAATTAGAGGTGTCAGTAACGAATTAAAAGGTGACACAGGCAAAATAATAGTACACGAAGGAAGAGGATTTATCATCAGGTCAATTGATTGATAAATCCTTTTTTGATAAGAGATAGCTAATTATGATATTATAGGAGAATAAAGATGATTATTTTAGCACTTATTTTTGGAATAATAATTGCAAAAATATTTGGAAAAACTGAATTGAGCATTATAAATATAAAATATTTGTGGATTTTGATTATAGGAGTTCTAATAGATGTTATGCTCACAGTTTTTACTATATATGATTTTGGGATTTTAACTCATTTGTTTACAAATTATTACAGTTTTATTCATGTGCTATACCTTTTATTATTGGGAATAGGACTTTTATTAAATTTACAAAATAAAGGCATGAATATTATAGGAATGGGTTTTATTTTAAATTCAATTCCTATAATTCTTAATAAAAAGATGCCGGTAAAGTATGAACTTTTAAATAAAATTCCAATTGATAGAGCTAAAATAATACTGGAAGGTAAGAGCTTAAGCCATGGACTTTTTAGAAGCCCTAAAATGTATTGGCTTTCGGATATAATTTATTTACCTTTTCCGTATAAAACTATTATAAGTGTAGGAGATATACTGATAGCTGTTGGTTTGTTTTTAACAATAATAATTCAAGCGGATGTGACATTTAAACGGGAGATATAAATGAATTTACAAGAAATTTTTAATTATATACGAATAATAGATATAATAGACATTTTTATAATTGCAGTCCTAACATATAATTGTCTAAAGCTGTGGCAAGGCACACGTGCGGAACAGTTAGCAAAGGGTATTATTGTAATTTTAATTTTAACTAAGCTTAGTGAATGGGGAGAGTTTTACACTATATATTGGCTGTTGGATAAGGTTATGACTTGGGGAATAGTTGCAATTTTAGTTGTGTTCCAACCTGAACTTAGAAGGGGACTTGAATTGATAGGAAGGTCTTCAAGCTCGTTTAGAAACTCAAGAGAAGTTGTAGTAATACCTAAGACAGTTACTGAAATATGTGATGCTATAGGCTCTTTGGCACGTCAAAAAATAGGGGCACTTATAATAATTGAAAGGCAAACGGGATTAAATGAAATTGTAGAAACTGGTACTAAAGTTGACGGATTAGTATCTAGTAGTTTGATTATAAACATCTTTATCCCAAATACCCCGCTTCATGATGGAGCTGTTATAGTAAAAGGAGATAGAATTGTTGCGGCATCTTGTTTCTTGCCTTTAAGTGACTCAGACAATATATCTAAAGAGCTTGGAACAAGACATAGAGCAGGAATTGGCATAAGTGAAAAATCAGACTGTTTAAGTATAATGGTGAGTGAAGAAACCGGGTCTATATCTGTGGCTGAAAAAGGTAAGATTTCAAGGTATTTGGATTTAGAAACATTGGAAACAATTTTAAATAAGATATATAATCCATCATTAGTAAATCAAAATGCTTTATTTAAATGGAAATTTGGCGGTGAAAGAAATGCGAAAAATGAGTAAAAATACTATGTTTAAATTTATATCTATAATATTTTCACTTTTTTTTATGGTCATATGTTAGAAGTGAAGTAGATCCAGAGAGGACTGTAACTTATAAAGATATAGATGTGCGTTTTGAAAATTTAGCTGAAATAAAAGAACATAATTTAGCGATAGTCTCAAATATGAAGTTGAGAACGGATGTTTCTATTTCAGGGAAAACTTCTGAAATAAGCAGAATGAATAGAGAAAATATTTCAGCTTCAGTTAATCTTTCAGGATATTCAGAAGGTGAAAGCAGTATACCGATAAAGGTAAGTTTGGATACTAGTAGTAGTGGAATTAGAGTAGTATCTAAGGATCCGTCAAGAGTTACAGTGAAGATAGACGAAGTTATAAATGAAAAAATGGAAGCATTTATATCGGCTATTGGAGATTTAGAAGAAGGATATGTTCTTGGGAATATAAAGCCTTCGGAAAAAGTTGAAGTAAAAGGTCCTTCAAGTGTAGTTCATGGAATAGAAAAAATTGTTTCTGAAGTTGATGTTACAGGTATGTCTAATAGCGGTGTAAAAACAGGTGAAATATTAGCTTACGATAAAGATGGAGTAGAAATAGAAAATGTATCTATAACGCCAAGCTCAATAGATATTGAAGTACCAGTGCTTAAGACTATGACTGTTCCAATAAGATTAAATATTGTAGGTAAAATTCCAGAAGGTATGGACACTCAAGCATTTTCTATAGAACCAAGTTCTGTAATGATTAGGGGGAATTCAGCTGTAATAAATGGCATAACTGAACTTACTACACAACCGGTAGATGTAAAAAGATTGGTAGGTAATAGAGTTGAAGTTGGACTTGTGCTCCCTGATGGAGTTGGGCTTGTAGACAAAGATATAAAAATTGTGGCGTCTTCAGAAGATTTGACACCTAAGAAAACTAGTATTAATTTCTCTAAAGAAGATATAATATTTGAAAATTTAAAAGATAGAGAAGTAATATCAGATATAGACAGTTTGAACATTGAGTTTGTTCAAAAAAATGTTTTAGAAGATTTAAATATAAAAAAAGAAGATGTAAAAGTAATTTTAAACTTAAAGGATTTAGGAGTGGGGGTTTATGAATTAACACCTAAAATAGAATCTCCTGAACAATTTAAAGTAGAAAGAATGAATCCTAAAACCGTGAAAATTGAAATAAAAAAGAAGGGAATTTTTTAAGAAGGTATAATATGACGAAAATACTTTTAGTAGAGGATGAAGAATCCATTAGAAAATTTGTTAAAATAAACTTGGAAAGAGAGTTTTATGATGTATATGAAGCTGGAACTGGAGAAGATGGAATAAGTATAGCAAGGAAAGTAAAGCCGGAAATTGTTGTTCTGGACGTTATGCTTCCAGGAATAGACGGATTTGAAGTATGCCAAACGCTAAGAGAAGAATTTCCAGATCTTGGGATAATAATGCTAACAGCTAAAGCTGAAGATTATGATAAGATAATGGGTTTGCAGTATGGTACAGATGATTATATGACAAAGCCATTCAATCCTACAGAACTGACACTTAGAATAAAATCTTTAGAGAGAAGACTTGAAATAGAAGATACAGAAAAAAGTATGATGATTGATGGCCCATTCAAACTTGATACTTATTCAAGAAGATTTTATAAAGATAATATTGAATTGATTTTAACTCCAACAGAGTATCAAATAATGAAAATATTTATGGGAAACCCGGGTAAAGCTTTAAAGAGAGATGAAATTTTGAAAATGGTTTGGGGAGAGGAATTTATCGGAGATTCTAAAATTGTCGATGTAAATATTAGAAGGTTACGTTCCAAAATTGAAAAAAATGCTGCCAAACCTGTGTATATAGAAACAGTTTGGGGAATAGGGTATAGATGGTCAGGGGTGTAAGTTGAAGTATTCAATAGGGAAAAAACTTGTAAGAAATTTCCTGTTTATTATTATACTAACAATAGCTATAATAAGCTTATTT
>NZ_JH165061.1:1292844-1307576 GCF_000227315.1 Peptoniphilus indolicus ATCC 29427
AAATGAACTTTCTTCGAGGCTCAATTTATCCATTGATTCATTTGAAAAATTTTATTCTGATAGGACATTGGAAGATTTGATTTTAGAAGATACAGAAATGTTATGGGCTAATACGAATTCAGAAGTACAGATTTTAAATAATGACAAATATGTAATCTATGATTCGATAGGGGCAATGCCAACTGATAAAATTATTACTTATGATGTAAAAGCAGCTGAAAATGGAACGAAAATAACTTATATAGGTTCAAACAATTATACAAATGACAATGTAATGGCATTGACTGGAAAATTGAGAAATTCAGCTGGAATGGACATAGGTTATTTGAGATTTATAAGCTCTTTGGAAGAACCTAATAAGGAAATATTAAAAACTTCTCTTGGAATACTCGGCTTAGGACTTATTGTGGTTGTAATAACTACTATAATGAGTTTGATTTTGGCAAACTCAATAGTAAAGCCAATGAAAGAATTGATTTCTGTTGCAACGAAGATGGCAGATGGACAATATAAAATTAGGTCTGAGTTAAATACTCCGGACGAGTTTGGTCAGATTGGTAGTACGTTAAACTCCATGGCTGAAGAAATAATTAAGAGAGAACAGATAAAAAATGACTTTATATCATCAATATCACATGAACTTAGAACACCGTTGACTTCAATAAAAGGTTGGGCTGTAGTTTTAAAAAGTGCAAGAGAAGATGAGAGAACTCTTATAAATGATGGTTTGAATATAATAGAAAATGAAACTGATAGATTGTCTAAGATGGTTGAAGAACTTTTGGACTTCTCCAGATTTATTTCAGGAAGAATACAATTAGAAAAAGACTCTTTGAATATTACTGATGTGCTAAATGACATAGCAAAACAAATGAGGCCTAGAGCAGAACTTAATAAGATTGAATTTCAGTCGAATATAGACCCTGAGAAAGCAATTTTAATAGGAGATGAAAATAGGATAAGGCAATTACTTATAAATTTATTAGATAATGCTATTAAATTTACAGCAACTGATGGGTTTGTTAGATTGACGTCAAACGTATTAGAAGATGTTATAGTAATTTTGATAACAGACAATGGACAGGGAATAGATAAGGACGAAATTCAACATGTAAAAGAAAAGTTTTATAAGGGAAAACATTCAAAAAGTCACAGTGGGATAGGCCTTTCAATAGCTGATGAAATTGCCAATCTACATCAAGGAGAGTTAAATATATATTCTGAAAAAAATATTGGAACTACTGTAAAGGTAACTCTTCCTATAGTAAAGGTACAAAAAGATGAAGAAGAGAATTAAAATTTTAATATTTTTGTTTATGATTACGACTCTTACAGGATGCTCTTTTATAAACACTAATATGAGAAATATAACTGAGCCAAAGATCAATAAAACTCCAATAAATGGAAGTTGGACTGTTACAAAAGTCATATTTATAAAAAATGATAGAGAATATTTTGATTACAAAGATAAAATAGGCTCAGATGTATATTTTTCCAATAGGGGTTTTATAATAGATGGATATTATTTTGAAAATCCTTCAATAAGGTCTAAGGTGGTAAATACAGAGAAATTTTTGGAAAGAAAATATCAAATTGAACCAAGTACATTGGGTATTGACAAAGAAAAACTAACTATTGTCAACTTATATAACTCAAAAGATTTGGTTTATCAGATTTTGAAGGTTGAAGAAAATGAAAGCTACGTGTATTTAGACGGAGTATTTTTACAACTATCAAGAGTATCTGAAGATATCAGTGAAGAGGAATTTGAAAGTATAAAAAGTAGAGGGGAATCAAAACTTATAAACTTAAAAGAACAACTTGACGCAAATTCAAAAGATAATGGTATTTTATTGGGAATAAAATATAAAAATGAAAACAATATAAAGTACAGGAGTTTTTATTTGAAATTCAACAATGATGATTTAGAATCTGTCGAAGAATCAAAAGGTTTAAAAATTCCGACTGATAAAGGGTTATTATCCATAGATGAAAATAATAAACAAGTTACACTTATAAACGAAAGTGGAGAAGAAAAAAAAGAAAATATAGATTCAAATTCTGAAATTAATGAAATAATGTATGTTTCAGATGACTATTTAAGCTTGAGGCAAGAGACTATAGATGGTAGAAATAGTTTGGTTTTTAAGTATACGGCTGATATTGAAAAAGATAGAGCTATTCCCTTTTCAAAATTAATTGATGATGGAGATAAAATTTTTAAAAAGCAAGCATTAAAATACGGTGAAGAAGGATATATAAACGATGTTAATTTTGGAATAAAGAGAAAAGATGGAAAGTTTATTGTATTTGGTCTTATGTCGTATAGAGATTCAGACAAAGAAGATGTGTGGTTTGATTTGGGAGTAGATATAAATAGAATTCTTGATCATACAGCAGAGCTCAATATGCCGTTTGAAAATATCAAAACATATTTACCTGATTTAAGAGATGCTGTCATCTCATCTAACAATAGATTTATTGTAACTATGGAAAATAGTACTTTGAACATTTATAATATAGTTAATGCAGAATTGGGTTCGAAAAAAATATATTCTATAGAAATACCACAAGGTTCTGAAATTGTTCAGATTGAAAGATATGTAGGAAATAACTCAATTGAAGTTAGAAAAAGATTAAATACAAATTAGAGGTGTAAGATGTCCAAAATTATGGAGCTTGTTGGGGGAAATACAGAATTTATAATGCTTTCGATTTATGCAATAGTCATCACTATAGCAGTTACAATTGCTATTAGTGTTGTAGCTAAAAGGCTTAAGTTTGCAAAGTATTTACCTGGTATTTTTTTAATTACAATAGGAATATTTGTATTATTTTCTGTAATAAATGATTTATTCAATCCAGCTAATGTAAATTCGATAGCGATATTTTTAATAGGGTGTTCAAGTGGCGTTATTTCGCTTTTAGTTGCCCTGATTTTTGGAATAATACAAAACGGAAGATAAATTAAACTCCTGATAAAATTTCAGGAGTTTTTTATTTTGAAGGTTTAAAGTTTTTTATTAAAAGAATTTTTTTATCCCTACTTAAATTTTTTATAGCACATTCTCTTTTTAAAGCTTTCACTCTTGGTGTTAAAAATTTCATAATACACTGACTCTACAGGGGTTCTAGCACGAGTGTATTTTGCTCCGGTTTTATTGTTGTGAGTAGCGACTCTTTTTTCTAAGTTTATAGTGTATCCACAATAGAGAGAATCATCTCTACACTTTAATAGGTATACATAATATTTTTTATCTATCATATTTAAAGTCAAACTCTTTTAAAATTTCTTTTATCATATCGTATTGATACCCCTTATAAATAAGGTGGTTTATCAATTTTGATTTTGTGTTGTGGTCTTTTTTTAAAGTATTGAATTTTTTTTGAGCATGGAGTTTTAAATTTTCAAATTCAATATCTTCGTCTAAATCAAGAACGGCTATTTCGGCAAGATCTTTATCTATTCCATGCATTAATAAATGATTTTTGATTTTATTTCTACCGTATTTATTAATTTTGAGCTTGTCGTGAACAAAAGCAGAGGCATATTTTTTATCATCAATATAGCCTTTTTCAATTAAATAATTGGAAGTGAGTTCAACAATATCTTCATCATAACCTTTTTTCGAGAGATAGTCTTTAACTTCTCTAACTGTTTTTTTATTTTGTATATATCTAAATACAGAATTTGCTGCTTCAAATTTTTGATTTTGTTTTCTTATATTTGAAATTTCATCATCTTCTATTTCCATGCCTTTGTATAAATTAAATTTGACCAGTGTATCTTCAACGACTTCTACACTAGTCCCATTGCTAAAAAAATATGGCATATTTTTTATTTTATTTAGAAATACAATTTTTTCAATAATCATTTTATCACCTAATTAAATTTTAACATTTTTGAGTGGTAAAAGCTTGATTTTAATTAATATTGTTATAGTTTTAAAGTATTTCCATTTATGATATTATATTTAATAGAAATTTATAGAGGTGCACAATGTTTGAAATAATCTCACAAGGTTTAAGATATGTATTCATAGTTATAATATATTTATTTTTATTAAGTATTATAAGACTTATATACATGGATATAAAAAAATGGATATGAAAGGGTCTTATATGGATGCAGCTTATTTAAAAGTTGTAAATCGATTAGATTCTTTAGATTTTAAAATGGATGAATTTTACGTTTTAAAGGGTATTACAGTTATAGGAAGATCTTCAAAGTGTGATATTGCTATAAAAGATAAATTTGTTTCAAAAGAACATATTGAAATTAGGGAAGAAGATGGGGTTTATTTCTTAGAAGATTTAAATTCTGCAAATGGCACTTTTTTAAATGGTGAGGAAGTTCACGATATAATAGAATTGAGAAACGGGGATAAAATTGGTGTTGGATTCATACAACTTTTATTCGTGGATGACAGGGGGTAGAAGATGATTAGTAAAGTTTTTAGATCTGATCAACCAAGAAATCTACTCCTAGTATTTGAAATTTTAGCAGTGTTATTGCTTTTCTTTTTAATAACCAACATGTAGATAAATATATAGTAATATTATTTTTTGGGCTAATTTCAGTAGTTTATATTTCAAATTTCATATTAGGTAGGATATCAACTGGGGACAATTATATTTTCCTCATTGTTTCCATGCTCTTAACCATAGGAATTTTGACCATATACAGATTAAATCCTGATTTAGGACTTAGACAGTTAGTATGGGCATTAGTTGGTATATTAGTTTTTTATATAACTTATTTTGTGATGAGAGCGCTTAGAAAAATAGAAAATTGGACGTATTTTTATGGGGCTATATCTTTATTTTTATTCTTTATAACTTTGGTGTTTGGAGTTGAAAGAGGGGGTTCAAAAAACTGGATAAAGCTTAGTGAAAGTGTTTTATTACAGCCTACAGAGCTTACAAAAATAGTATTGGTATTTTTAATAGCATCTTATTATACAGAGTATCAATACAAAATACCAAAGAAATTTAAGTATAAATCTGTTGTGTTGATGGGAGTAGTGTATTTTTTAATAGGCCTACTTTTTATACAAAAGGACTTGGGAACAGCAGCGATATTTCTTTCAATTTTTTCAGGCATACAATTTATATATGAAGAGGATAGAAAGATGATTTTGTTAAATATTCTTTTAGTTATAGTGGGTAGTGTTGTAGGATACTTTTTGTTTAGACATGTGAGAGTTAGAATAGGAATTTGGTTAGATCCATGGAATCCTGAGACCATATATAAGAGCTCAGCTCAAATAGTTCAATCTCTATTTGCTATTGCTGAAGGGGGATTCTTTGGTAAGGGAATTGGTTTAGGTTATCCTAAGTTGGTTCCGGTTGGAAGTTCGGATTTTATATTCCCGGTTATATGTGAAGAGATGGGAATATTTGCCGGAATTGGAATTATAATGTTGTTTTTATTGCTTGCATATAGAGCTGTAAAAATAAGCATAAGACAAGAATTTAAATTTTACAGAATACTTGCAATAGGCATTGGAATTTTATTTGCAGTACAATGCTTTTTAAACATAGGCGGAGTAATAAAACTTATACCTATGACAGGTTTGACATTGCCGTTTGTATCTTATGGCGGTTCTTCAATGCTTTCAAGTTTCATAGCTCTTGGGGTTCTACAGGTAACAAGTGAAGATATGTCGTATAAGTACGAGGGATAGAGATGAATATAAAAGAAAATAGGAGAATGTTAGTGGTCCTTGTGGGGCTTATTATAATGTTCTTAGGTTTGATATTTTATTTGAGTTATTTTACAATATTTGATGCTAAAGAAATTGTAAAACATCCTGCAAATAGACGCGATGCAATTAAAGTTGCGGCTTTGAAGCGAGGGACTATAGTAGATAGGAATGGAGAAGTACTAGCCCAAACCGAAGGAGAAAAGTATAAATATACTAGAGTTTATCCTCATCCAAGGGCCTATGCACATGTAGTTGGGTATTCAAGTAAGACTAAGGGCAGTTCCGGGTTAGAGGCCTCATATAGTAAACAACTTTTGGGAATTGAAGGTTCCGGTACATTGAAGTCAATCCGTGCATTCTTTAATAATAAAGTAGATTCTGATGTTGGAAATGATTTGACATTGACAACAAGCACTAAAATACAACAGTATATAAGAGATAAATTAGCTGAAAGTGGAGAAAAGGGTGCAGCTGTTGTTATGAATCCGAAAACTGGAGAAATTTTAGGAATGGTGTCTTATCCGGACTTTAATATTCAAAACATAGATTCTGATTATAGCGCCATAGTTGAGCGAAATAATGGTGCGTTTTTTAATAATGCAATTCAAGGGGGATATGCTCCGGGTTCTATTTTTAAGATAATATCTACTGCAGCAATAATAGAATCTGGAATAGACCAAAAGTATAAAGATACTGGAGAAGAAGAAATTTTGGGCCGTGCAATAAAAAATGCAGGTGGAAAAGAGTATGGAGATCTTAATTTAAATAAAGCATTTACTCATTCTGTAAATACTTATTTTGCAAATAAAGTTGCAGAAGTTGGAAAAGATAAATTTGTAGAAGTTGCAGAGAGATTTATGATGAATAAAAAAGTGGACTTTGATTTAAATACAAAGACAACTTATCTTGCAAAATCTTCGTTCAATTCCTCAAATTGGGATCAACATGCTTTGGCGAGTGCCGGTATAGGGCAGGCAGATATTCTAACTACGCCATTAGAAATGTGTATGGTAGCATCTGCAATAGCTAATGAGGGAAAGATGATGGCTCCATACTTGGTAAGTAATATAAAATCACCTGAAGGTTCTAATATATTTACAAGAGAACCACAAGTTTTATCAGAAGCAGTATCTCCGGAAGTTGCGAAACAGATAGGTGATATGATGGTGAATGTAGTGCGAAGTGGTTCTGGGAAAACTGCCAAAATAAGAAGAGCTCAAGTTGCAGGGAAGACTGGGACAGCGCAGATATCTAAGGATGCAGATAAGTATAATGCTTGGTTTGTAGGATATGCACCTGCAAAAGACCCTGAAGTTGCGGTGGCAGTAATTATTCAAAACGTTGAAAAATTTGGAGGAGAAATAGCAGCCCCTATAGCTGGAGATATAATAAATTATTCACTGGGAGTGTTGGACTGATGATAAATGGGCAATATGTGAGCGCTATGGTGGCAGCAGCTGGAATGGGTAGAAGGATGAAAACTGATTTAAATAAACAGTTTTTAGAAATAAGCGGGGATAAGATATTATCTCATACATTAAAAAAGATATTGGAGTCAAAATATATTGATCATTTGACAATTATAATAAAGGATACAGACTTGAACTATTTGAATGGCATATTGGAAACCTTAAAAATAAATATACCTTATAATATAGTATACGGTGGAACGGAAAGACAGGATTCAATTTACAATGGTCTTTTACAAATTCCAGATAATACAAAAATAGTTTTGACACACGATGGAGCAAGGCCTCTAGTTAAACCATCTAAGATAGATGAAGTTATAGAAGCGGCTTTTGAAACAGGAGCTGCAACTCTTGCAAATACAGTTAAAGACACTATAAAAATTTCTCACAATGGTAAAACTGTAGACTACACTCCAAATAGAAATGAACTTTGGGCAGTGCAAACTCCACAGGTGTTTTTTAAAGAAGTTTTGATGAGTGCTTATAATCAAGCTTATCAAGAAGGCTATTATGGAACGGATGATTGTTCTTTGGTGGAAAAAACCGGAAGAAAAGTTAAATTGGTTTGGAATGACTATGGTAACTTAAAGATAACTACTCCAGAAGACTTGATTTTAGCTGAAGCATTAATAGGAAGTGACATATGAAGATAGGCATAGGGTATGATGTACACAAATTAGTTGAAGGAAGGGATTTGTTCCTTGGCGGTCTGAAAATAGAATATGAAAAGGGACTTTTGGGACATTCAGATGCAGATGTTTTGATACATGCGATAATGGATGCAATTTTGGGAGCTCTTGCCTTGGGAGATATTGGCAAATTATTTCCTGACAATGACATGGCATACAAAGATATAGATTCTAAAATCCTACTAGAAAGAGTTGTTGAAGTTATGGAATCTAAAGGTTATATGATAGGGAATTTAGATTCTATAGTTATTTGCGAAGAACCTAAGTTAAAAAATCATATAGAAGCTATTAGAACTATATTGGCGAAAATTTTGAAGACAGATGTGGATAATGTGTCCGTAAAAGCCACAACAACTGAAAAATTGGGATTTGAAGGAAGAAAAGAAGGAATAGCGGCGCAAAGTGTTGTGCTATTAGAGAGGAGAAATATATGAAATTTTTTATCGATACTGCAGATGTAGAAGAAATAAGAGAAATTAATTCATGGGGAGTTGTTTCAGGAGTAACTACAAACCCAAGTTTAATAGCAAAAGAGGGAAAAGTTTTTGAAGATGTTGTCAAAGAGATCACTGAAATAGTAGATGGACCAATTTCTGCAGAAGTAACAGCCCTTGATGCAGAGACTATGGTTGCTCAAGCTATGGAACTTGTAAAGATTTCAGACAATATTGTAATTAAGATTCCAATGACAGATGAAGGATTAAAAGCAGTTAAAGTATTATCTAAAGAAGGTATAAAGACAAATGTAACTTTGATATTTTCTGCTAATCAAGCACTTCTGGCAGCAAGAGCCGGTGCTAGCTATGTAAGTCCGTTTATAGGCAGACTTGATGATATAGGACAAGACGGAATGGAGCTTATCAGAGATTTAGCTGTAATTTTTAATATTTATGGTATTGAAACAGAAGTTATTGCAGCTTCAGTAAGACACACAGGCCACGTCTTAGAGTGTATGAAGGCTGGAGCAGATATTGCAACAATACCTTACAAAGTTTTCAAACAAATGCTTTCACATCCTTTAACTAATTCAGGAATAGAGAAGTTTTTAGAAGATTTTAAAACAGTTGAGACAAAAGGAGAATTTTAATGAATAGAAATTTAGCGCTTAATTTAGCAAGAGTTACAGAAGCGGCGGCAATAAATGCGGCAAAATGGCTTGGTAAAGGAGATAAAAACGGAGCTGACGGAGCAGCTGTAGATGCTATGAGAAGAATGCTTGACCAAATCGAAGTTGATGCAGAAGTTGTAATCGGAGAAGGAGAAATGGACGAAGCACCTATGCTTTACATAGGTGAAAAAATTGGCGAAGGCAAATTAAATGCAGATAAGGTTGATATTGCAGTGGACCCAGTTGACGGAACAACAGCAGTTTCAAAGGGGATGAACAATGCAATAGCTGTAATAGCAATGGCACCAAGAGGATGTCTATTATTTGCACCAGATGTATATATGGATAAAATAGCATGTGGTCCAAAAGCTAAAGGCTGTATCAATTTAAATGATTCTCCAACTGAAAACATAAAGAGAGTAGCTAAAGCATTAGATAAAAATATTGAAGACATAACAGTTGCAATATTAGATAGAGAACGTCATCAAAAAATAGTAGATGAAGTTAGAGCACTTGGTGCAAAGATAAAATCTTTCTCAGAAGGAGATATCATAACTGCAGTTGAAACTTGTTTTGAAGATTCAGGGGTTGACTTATTACTTGGAATAGGTGGAGCACCTGAAGGAGTAATAGCGGCAGCGGCAATCAAGTGTCTTGGTGGAGATTTTCAAGGAAGACTTGCGCCATCAGATGAAGAGCAAGTTGAAAGATGTAAAACTTTAAATGCTGATTTAAATAAAATTTATACAATAGATGATTTAGTAAAGGGAGATGAAGTTGTATTCTCAGCAACTGGAGTTTCAAAAGGGGAACTTTTAGATGCAGTTAAATTCATTTCAAAAGATGTTGCAACTACTGAAACATTAGTGCTTAGACTTCCAAGCGGTACAGCAAGATACGTAAAATCACAACATAAACTGTCTCAAAAACCTGAATATGCTCAATAATTTGGAGGGAAAATTGCCTAATAATAGTTTCAATAGCGAAGTATTAAACAATAAAACTATAGAAGATTTGAGAAATATAGCAGTTTCCATGGGGCTAATAGACCATAAGTCTTTAACCCGTGGAGACTATTATAATTATATAGTAAGTGGTAAAAAGCCAATAATAGATAGCTATGACGAAGAATTTTTAGAAAAGTTATCTTTAGTGGATTTAAGAAAAATAGCCACAGATATGGGTGTACAGAGCTCATATAAATTAAAGAAAGAAGAATTGATTAAAACCATATTAGAAACTCAAGTTAACTTATCAGATCAAGATATAAACAGGTCCAAACTTAATTCCATGACACTTATAAAACTTCGAGAAATGGCAGATGAACTTGGAGTAGAAAAATCATATACATTAAAAAAACAAGAAATAGTAGATAAAATTTTAAACATCCAATCAGACCAAGATGTAGAAGAATTTAATGAATTTTGTGAAGATTTTATTTCAGAAGATACTAATGAGAAAGAGACTATAGATGTTTCTGACTTATCAGACAATGCTACAGAGATAATCGAAGATATGGAAGATATAAATTATGTGAGCGGTATCCTAGATTTATATCAAGACGGATATGGGTTTTTAAGAGTAAATAATTATATTCCTGGAGAGGGAGATATATACGTTTCTCCAAGTCAAATTAGAAGATTTAAACTTAGAAACGGGGATGAAATAGTAGGGGTGCCAAGACCTGATAAAGAAGGGGAATCGTATAATGCACTAATATATATTAAATCAGTAAATGGAATAGAGCCTAACAAGATTGTAAAAAGACCTTATTTTGACAACTTAACTCCGATTTATCCAAACCAAAGATACATTCTTGAAAGCGATTCAAAAGATACTGCAACAAGAATGATTGATTTGATAGCGCCAATAGGAAAAGGACAGAGAGGGCTTATAGTATCTCAACCAAAGAGTGGTAAGACTACATTGTTGAAAAAAATAGCACACTCAATTTCTAAAAATTATCCTGAAGCACATTTGATGGTTTTACTAATAGATGAAAGACCGGAAGAAGTTACAGATATGATGAGGTCTGTAAAAGGAGAAGTAATATATTCTACATTTGACGAACAACCTAAAAATCATACGAAGGTTGCTGAAGCTGCAATAGAGAGGGCTAAGAGATTAGCAGAGCAGAAAAAAGATGTAATAATTTTGCTCGACTCACTTACAAGACTTACAAGAGCCTATAACTTAATAACTCCGGCAAGTGGAAAGACACTATCCGGTGGACTTGACCCGCTTTCTCTACACAAACCTAAGAGATTTTTTGGCGCTGCAAGAAATATTGAAGAGGGTGGTTCGCTTACAATATTGGCGACTGCTCTAGTAGATACAGGCTCAAGAATGGACGATGTAATATTTGAAGAGTTTAAAGGAACTGGAAATATGGAAGTCCATTTAGATAGAAAGCTGTCTGAAAAGAGAATTTTCCCTGCAATTGACATCTTTAAATCAGGTACGAGAAAAGAAGAGCTACTATTGAATGAAGAAGAAATGGAATTTAACTGGGCGGTTAGAAGAGCTATGAGTAGTGAATCAACACAAGAGCTTACAGAATTTTTGTTAGATACAATTCAAAAATATGACAAGAACAAGGATTTGTTGAGAGTTTCAATAGAGAAGTTGAATAAAATATGATAAATATAAATAGCAAAGAAAATAAAATTTATAAATATTTAAAATCACTACAACAAAAAAAATACAGAGATAAAGAGAATTTATTTTATATAGAGGGCTTCGTTGTTTTAAATGAAGCTCTTCAATATAAAATTCCAAAATTTATAGCTGTGAGCGAATCTAAATTTTCAGAGCTTTTGGAGTTAAATATAAAAGCTGAAATTTATATAATAGCAGATAAAATATTTAAAGGCCTTTCAGATACAGTTAATTCCCAAGGTGTGATAGCATATTTTGAACAAATTCACAGTAGGGGAATAGAAAGTATAAGAGATGGAAAATATATATTGCTTGACGATGTGAGAGATCCTGGAAACGTTGGTGGAATAATAAGAAGTGCAGACGGTTTTGGAGTTAAGCTTATTATGACACCGGAGTGTGTTGAACTCTACAATCCAAAACTCATTCGCTCAACAATGGCATCCATCTTTAGAACCGAAATTCACATTTTAAAAGATAAAGCAGAAGTTTTAAAACTCAGAGAAAAATTTTTTGAAATTATAGTCACAGATGTAAACGGTGGAGAAATATCCAAAGACTTTGAATTTAAAAAAGATACTGTATTAGTTTTGGGGAATGAAGCAAAGGGAGTTTCAAAAGAAATTTCAAGTTTGGCCGACAGAAAAATATATATAAAAACTCAAAACATTGAATCGTTGAATGTAAACGTAGCGGGCTCAATATTGATGTATGAGATGATGAGATAAATGATAGTTGTAGATTACTATACAAACGAAACAATTAAGAATAAATTAAAAAATTATGGTGAAGTTGTAACCACACTTCCGAATTCAAAAATATATGAGGGGATAGATGCACACCCTGACATTCTAATAAGAAAGTTGGACGAAGAAACCATTGCTGTGGATTCACAAAATATAGAGTACTATTCAAATATTTTTAAGAACAAAAAAATAATTCCAATTGAAAATATTGAAAGCCCATATCCAAACCATGTAAAGTTAAATTTTGCAGTGTATAGAGATTTTTTTATACACAACTTAAAGTTTACAGACAAAGAGATTTTAAATTTCTATAAGAATAGGGGATTTAAATTAATAGATGTGAAACAAGGCTATACAAAATGCAATCTTGCAGTTGGTAAAAGGTGTCTAATAACTTCAGACGTTGGAATTTATGAAAAATTAAAAAATATTTCAAATATATTGTTGATTGAGCACAAACAAATCGAGCTTAGAAATTTTGAATATGGTTTTATTGGCGGTGCGACAGGTTTAGTAGGAGATAGATTGTTTTTTACAGGTGTATTAGAAGGGCATTCATCAAAAGATAAAATTATAAAATTTTTAGAAGCTAATAATGAAAATTTTGAGTTTTTAACAGAAAGTAATATAATCGATATAGGAAGTATTATTGAGATTTAGATTTAGAGTCTGATTTATTTCAGGCTCTTTTTTATAGAGGAAGAAATGAATATAGAACTTACAAGAGAAGAAGAAAACAAAATTTTAGAATTTAGACACTATATGCACGAATATCCAGAACTTTCTAATATGGAGTTCAACACTACAAAAAATATAAAAGAATTTTTGAGTACAATTGATGGAGTTGAGATAATTCCACTTGACGTTGAAACGGGAGTGGTTGCTAAAATAAAAGGAGCTAAAGAGGGGAAGACCATAGGGATTAGATGTGATATAGATGCAATCAGCCAAACAGAAAAGTATAATTGGGAGTATAAGTCAAAAGTTGATGGAGTAATGCATGCTTGTGGTCATGATTTTCATACTGCTTCGCTACTTGGAGCGGCAATCATTTTAAGTAAATTGAGAAGTAAAATGCAAGGAAATACTATTTTACTTTTCCAAAAAGCTGAAGAGACTACCACTGGTGCAAAAGAAATGTTAGAAGCAGGACTTTTAGAAATTACAAAACCGGATATGTTCTTCGGTCTACACAATTGGCCTTTAGTACCGGCAGGAAAAGTAATTTGCAAAAATGGAGCACTTATGTCAGCAAAGACAAATTTTGAAATAGAAATTATTGGAAGAGGAGGACACGGTTCAATGCCTCATTTAAATATTGACCCAATAGTTTGTACCTCAGCTGTGATAATGTCTTTACAAACTGTTTTGAGTAGAAATATAGACCCTTTTGAACAAGTTGTATTTTCTATAAATTATGTAAACGGCGGGAGTAAAGAAAATTTAGTTGTAGATAATACAATAATGACAGCTACAATTCGTTCGTTGAGTAGTGAAGCTATGACAAGAGCCAAAGAGAGAATGGAGAGAATTGTAAAAGACACTTGTTCCGCCTATGAATGTGATTATAAAATTACATACTATGAAGATATCCCTCTAACGTTCAATTCAGGAGAAATGTATAATTTAGCCGTTAAAGCTGCTGGGAAAATAGTTGGAAGAGAAGATATAATTGATATAAAACCGACAATGGCTAGTGAAGACTTTGCAATTATAATGCAAAACGTTCCGTCATTTATGTATTGGTTTGGAAGTGGAATAGTTGGCGCAGAAAATCAAGCACTACACCATTCATATTATCATGCAGCAGATAGTGGAATAAAAACAGCATCCGAAGTTTTGGCAAGCGCAGTTATAACAGCTCAAGAATAAAGTTTTTGATTGTTAAGTAAAAATATTTAGGTGATGTTGCAGAGTAGAATCATCTATTCTGCAACATCACCATAAATTTATTATTCAACACCAACCATTACGTTGCTTGTTTTTACAATCGCACTTGCTTCTTTTCCAACTTCAAGGCCAAGTTCTTCAATAGCAGTATTTGTAATAGATGAAGTGATTACTACATCATTTCCAAGGTCGATTTTAACGATTCCGTTAACTGCTCCCTTTTGAATTTCAACAATTTTACACTTAAACATGTTATGTGCGATAATTTTCATAAATTTTCCTCCTAAAAAATTTTTAAAAAATTTTGCTTTTATTTTACACTTATCACTAATGAAAGATAAATTTAATTAAGGAAAATAAAATTATTGATTATTTTCCCAAGTTGTGCTATCATATCTTACAACGTTGAAGGGACGAGTAGTATAACTATCTCTTTAGAGAGGAGCCGGTTGGTGAAAGGCTTT
>NZ_JH165061.1:1307626-1310727 GCF_000227315.1 Peptoniphilus indolicus ATCC 29427
CGTTGAAGGGACGAGTAGTATAACTATCTCTTTAGAGAGGAGCCGGTTGGTGAAAGGCTTTGAGTAACGATATGAAAACTAACCCTGAGTACTTCGGTAATGCGAAGCGTGTAGGTCGCGATAAGACTTTTGAGGAGCAATTAAGGTGGAACCACGGTCTAACGTCCTTTTGGGATGTTGGGCTTTTTTTATTGTTTAGGTTTCGCTGTATCCACTAAGATATTGTGGAATATATTGGAGGAGAAAATGATAGTAAGATTACCAGATGGTTCAGAAAGAAAATATGATTCAGAAAAAACTGTAAAAGAATTAATTCTTGATATTTCAGAAGGACTTGAAAGAGCAGCAGTTGGTGCAGTTGTAAATGGCGAAGTTAGAGGAAAACTTGAAGTTGTAAATGAAGATTGTGATTTTAAAGTTGTAAAATTTGAAGATAAAGAGGGAAAACAAATTTTCTGGCACACAACTTCTCACGTTATGGCTTATGCAATACAAAGATTGTATCCGGATTCAAAATTTGCAATAGGACCTGCAATAGACAATGGATTCTACTATGATATAGATGTTGAGCATAGATTTGTACCTGAAGATTTAGAAAAAATAGAAGCTGAAATGAAGAAGATTGTAAAAGAAGCTTACGAAGTTGAAAAATTGTCATTGCCAAGAGCAGAAGCAATTGAAATGTTCGAAAAAGCTGGACAAGATTACAAACTTGAATTAATTGAAGGCTTAGAAGATGAAAATATAACTCTTTACAAAATAGGAGATTTCTACGACCTATGTAAAGGACCACACCTTGATACAGTAAAGAATATCAAGGCTATAAAATTAAATTCAATTGCCGGTGCATACTGGAGAGGCGACGAGAACAATAAGATGCTTCAAAGAATTTATGGTATTTCATTTGAAAAGAAAAAACAACTTGATGAATACATTGAGAGAATGGAAGAAGCTGAAAAGAGAGATCACAGAAAGCTTGGAAAAGAGCTTGAACTTTTCACAATGCACGAAGAAGGTCCAGGATTCCCATTTTTCCACCCAAATGGAATGTTAGTTAGAAATATACTTTTGAACTGGTGGAGAGATGAACTTCTACAAAATGGATATGGAGAAATTTTGACTCCAATAATTCTAAATGAAGAATTGTGGCACAAGAGCGGACATTGGGATCACTACAAAGAAAATATGTACTTTACTAAAATAGATGGTGGCGATTATGCAGTAAAACCTATGAACTGTCCAGGTTCTACAATAGTTTATGCATCAAGTCCACACTCTTACAGAGAACTTCCAATCAGACTTGCAGAGTACGGTCAAGTACACAGACATGAACTTTCAGGAGCGCTACACGGACTATTCAGAGTAAGAACATTTACTCAAGATGATGCCCATGTATACTGTCTGCCATCTCAAATCGAAGAAGAAGTCTTTAAGTTAATTGATTTAGCAGATAAATTATATGGAACTTTTGGATTTAAATACACAGTAGAGCTTTCAACAAGACCTGATGACTTTATGGGTGATATAGAGTCTTGGAACAAAGCAGAAGCAGCTCTTGAAGCAGCTTTGAAAGATAGAGGAATGGAATATACTATAAACGAAGGAGACGGTGCATTCTACGGTCCTAAGATTGACTTCCACCTTGAAGATGCAATTGGAAGAACATGGCAATGTGGTACAATCCAACTTGATTTCCAAATGCCTATTAACTTTGACTTAACTTATATAAATGAAAATGGAGAAAAGGCAAGACCTGTAATGCTACACAGAGCATTATTCGGTTCAATAGAAAGATTCCTTGGAATTTTAATTGAACACTTTGCAGGTAAATTCCCACTATGGCTAGCTCCAGTACAAGTTGCAGTAATACCTGTATCAGACAAATTTGCAGAAGGTGCAAACAAAGTTGCTGATAAGTTAAGAGCAGCCGGATTAAGAGTTAAATTGGATGGAAGAGCAGAAAAGGTAGGCTACAAGATACGTGAAGCACAAGTTAAGAAAATTAACTATATGCTTGTAGTTGGAGAACAAGAAATTCAAAGTGGAAAACTTTCTGTAAGAAAGAGAAACGGAGAAGAAATCAAAGACGTTGAAGTTGAAGATTTCATAGCTGACTTACAAAAAGAAATTGCAGAAAAAACAATAACTGAATAAGATTTCAAACCTACTGTTTTAAGAGTGATTTAGAATAGTAGGTTTTTTGTTGGAAATTTTAAAAAAGTTATTTTTTTTTTTTTTTTGCGGTGATATAATGTATATATAATTTAGTAATTGGGTAACGTAAAACATTGATGGTTTAAAGTAATATCTATAAGGAGAGTGTTGTTAGATGAGTATTATAAAGAGAAAATCAAAATTAATTTTGATTAGTATTGCCGTTGCATTACTTGGAACATTGATTGTTGGATGGAATTTTATAAATCGAGAATATGTTGTTGAATCAAGTCAACTATTGGGGGTAGCATGTCCTAACCCTATTGCAAAAGCAGAGTTTAAATTGATTAGAGACATAGAGGTAAAAAGCTCGGAATTTAACAAAGAAGCAACAATCTATTTTTTAGATAATTATGGAGCAATATTAGGCGAACAGATGGATATAAAGCTAGGGGAAAAGATATTGGCAAAAATGCCAAAAACATATTCCAGCAAGAGTTTTTATGTTAAAGCTACTCCAAAAAACATCATTGATGATTCTATTATGTACAATTTTGAAGTAACTTTTAAGTAAGATATAGAGGGGGAGAATTAAATTTCTTCTCCTTTTTTGTTGACTTAAACAAAGTTTTAAATGAACTAATTTAACTGAATAAGGTTTGTATTTTTATTTGTATTGCGTTAGTATAATAAATATAGAGAAAATATAATATATATTGTAATTGGTGGAGGAGTTATGAGCAAAAAAAGTTAAAATTTTCTTTATAGCTTTGATTGTTTTTTTATTATATAGAGGATATTTAAATTTAAAGAATGAAATAATTTCATTGAACGACCAAATAGTAAATAATAATCTTAGATTAAGCGAAATACAATCGCAGTTGCATCAATTAAAAGAAGGAAATAAATCAATTTTAATGAAAAAAGATATTTCATTCAATAATTTG
>NZ_JH165061.1:1310777-1317898 GCF_000227315.1 Peptoniphilus indolicus ATCC 29427
TTCAATAATTTGAACATAGAGAATAATACAGTAGAGTGCACAGTTAGTTTGACTTTAAAAAGGAGTTTTAATAATTCAAAAGTTTTGATTAATGTAAATGGTATTGAAAAAAATACTGAATTAGAAAATGGAAGTTATATATATAGGGATGTTTTACCAATAAATAGCAATTTAAAATTAGGTTTACTTAGTATTTACAATGAGTCTGTTAAAGAGGTAGAAAATCTGAATTATGAAGCAAGTGTTTTAAATACTGTTTTAGGTGAATGTTATATTAATGTTCCATGGGAATATAGTTTTTTTGAAGAAAAAGATAAAGGTGATGTTTTTGAAATGGACTTTGATGGTGGAATATATACTACTTTTCAAGGTGAATGGAGAAAAATACCGAAAAAAATTGATTTTGTATTGTTAGTAAATGATAGAGAAAAATATAGGCACTCAATTATACCAACTGATAAGGGAACAAACTATATGAGGGGAGATATAAAGAGTAGAAAGTACAAATTTTTAAAGAATGATAGAGTGCTAGTTAATTTTGAAGTGGAAGATGAGCATGGATATATACACGTTATTCCTAAGCTATATAGGGTCATAGGAGATAAAGATTCTTCAAATAAAATTGAGCTTATACAAACGGTAAAAGATAAAAATGGAAATTTAATTTAAAAACTGTTGCAAAAATATTTTTCATCATTTATAATAAGTAAAAGTTAAAAAATACTGATATGGAAGAGTAGATAAAGTGAGTTTTAAAGAGATGTGTCGGTTGGTGCGAGACACAATACAAGTTTTATTGAAAATCGCCATTGAGTAATGATACTGAAAGAGGAGTAAGTATTGTCGGGATCTCCCGTTATAGAGATATTCATTGTTGAATTGAGAGCATCATTTTAAAGATGAAGAAGAGTGGTACCGCGGAAAATAGTTTATATATCTTTCGTCTCTTCACAAATGTGAAAGGACGGAAGATTTTTTTATGTCCTTAATTTATAATTTGATATTTACTGATATGGAAGAGTAAATAAAATGAGTCTTAAAGAGATGTGTCGGTTGGTGCGAGACACAATACAAGTTTTATTGAAAATCGCCATTGAGTAATGATACTGAAAGAGGAGTAAGTATTGTCGGGATCTCCCGTTATAGAGATATTCATTGTTGAATTGAGAGCATCATTTTAAAGATGAAGAAGAGTGGTACCGCGGAAAATAGTTTATATATCTTTCGTCTCTTCACAAATGTGGAAAGACGGAAGATTTTTTTATTTTAGGATTTAGGAGGAGAAAGTTATGGAAACAAAAGTTTATGCAAATTTATTACAAGGTATGGATTCTTTTTTGAGAATCGCAATGACACTCAGACGAAGAGAGTTAAAGCTTAAATCACTAAGTATGTCGACTGATTGTAATGAGATGGTGATAGTTTTGAATGAACAGGAAACTTCTTCTCAATCTGTGCTAAATCATATGCAAAAGTTATGTGATGTTGGAAATGTAAGAGTTGTAGTAGGATAAATTTTTAGTAGGAGGAATAAAATGGCAAAGATGTATTATGATAAGGATGTAAATTTAGATTCGTTAAAGAGCAAGAAAGTGGCAGTGGTTGGTTATGGTAGCCAAGGTCATGCTCATGCTCAAAATTTAAGAGATAGTGGCTGTGATGTTGTAATAGCACTATATGAAGGAAGCAAGTCTGCTGAAGTTGCAAAGGCAGATGGCTTTGATGTACTTAGCGTTGCAGACGCAACTAAGCAAGCTGATGTTTTGGTTATGCTAATCCCTGATGAAAAACAAAAAAAGGTATATGAAAATGAAATTGAACCTAATTTGAGAGAAGGTCAAACTTTGGTGTTTGCACATGGATTCAATATTCACTTTGGACAAATAAAACCTCCTACGAATGTCAATGTTATTATGGTAGCGCCTAAAGGACCGGGGCATTTAGTTAGAAGAGTGTTTGTTGATAACAGCGGTGTTCCGGCTGTGTTCGCAGTTGAAAATAATTACACAGGGGATGCTGAGAGTTTAGTTTTACAATATGCAAAAGGAATTGGAGCGACAAGAGCAGGTGTGCTTGAAACAAGTTTTAAAGAGGAAACTGAAACAGATTTATTTGGAGAACAAGCGGTCTTGTGTGGTGGGGTTAATGCTTTGATGAAAGCTGGTTTTGAAATTCTTGTTGCAGCTGGATATCAAAAGGAAGTAGCATATTTTGAATGTCTTCATGAAATGAAATTGGTCGTAGATTTACTCTATGCCGGCGGATTTGAAGGGATGAGATACAGCATAAGTGACACAGCTGAATATGGAGATTATGTTTCTGGTGGAAGAATTATAGATGATCACGTAAAAAACTCAATGAAAGAAGTTTTAAGTGATATACAAAGTGGAAAATTTGCAAAAGAATGGATTGCAGAAAATGAAAATGGCAGAGTGAACTTCAATAAGTATAGAGAAGATGCAAAGAATAGTGAAGTTACAGAAGTTGGTAAAAATCTAAGAAGCATGATGAGCTTTTTAAAGAATTAAGGGGATTGAAAATGAAAAGTGAATTAGCTAAGTCAGGACTTACCAAAGCCCCTCACAGAGCATTATTAAAAGCAACGGGTCTTACTGATGAAGAAATTTCAAAGCCATTTGTCGGAATAGTGAATTCATTTAATGAAATTGTTCCGGGACACGTTGGACTAAGAGAAATATCTGAAGCTGTCAAAAGAGGTGTACTAGCAGAAGGTGGCACCCCACTTGAATTTCCGGCAATAGCTGTTTGCGATGGGATATCTATGAATCACGAAGGAATGAAGTATTCTCTTGTGAGCAGAGAAGTTATTTGCGACAGTATAGAAATAATGGCAAGAGCTCATTCACTTGATGCTCTTGTATTGATACCAAGTTGTGATAAAGTTGTTCCAGCCATGTTGATGGCGGCCGCAAGAGTTAATATTCCATCAATAATTATAAGTGGAGGTCCAATGTTGGCAGGTAAATTCAATGGAGAAAATGCCGATATAACTACAGTTTTTGAAGCTGTTGGGAAAGTTGCTAACAATAAAATGAATTGTGATGATTTAAAATGTTTGGAAGAGTCAGCTTGTCCAACTTGTGGCTCGTGTTCAGGAATGTTCACTGCAAATTCAATGAACTGTATGACAGAGGCTCTTGGAATGGCACTCAATGGAAATGCTTCAATACCGGCAGTTTATGCAGATAGAAAAAGACTTGCAAAATACGCCGGAATGAAGATTATGGAACTACTTAAAAAAGATTTAAAACCAAGAGATATAATGACAAAAAAAGCGTTCCACAATGCCTTGACAGTGGATATGGCGCTTGGTTGTTCAACGAATACAGTATTGCATTTAACAGCAATAGCACACGAAGCAGGAGTTGATATAAATTTAGATTTAATAAATGAAATCAGCTCAAAGACACCAAATTTGTGTAAACTAAGTCCGGCTGGAAATCACTATATGGAAGATTTGCACCTTTCAGGCGGTGTAAAAGCTGTAATGAACGAACTCAGCAAGATGGATTTAATAAATTTAGACACAAAGACAGTGTACGGAACAGATATGAGAAGCACATTAGTCGAAAAGAAAAATAGTGAAGTGATTAGGGATTTCACAAACCCATATTCAAATGAAGGTGGAATAAAAGTTTTAAGAGGAAATTTAGCTCCAGACGGGGCCGTTATAAAAAAATCGGCAGTTGATGCGAGCGTAAAAGTTTTTGAGGGAAGTGCTAAAGTATATAACTCAGAAGATGAAGCAGTGAGTGCAATCCTTTCAGGAAAGATAGTTGCAGGAGATGTTGTTGTTATAAGATACGAAGGTCCAAAAGGTGGGCCGGGTATGAGAGAAATGCTAACGCCTACTGCCGCGCTTTCAGGAATGAATTTAGATAAAGATGTATGCCTTTTGACAGACGGAAGATTTTCAGGGGGCACAAGAGGATTTTGTATAGGACACATTTCACCGGAAGCATACGAAGGTGGAATGATGGGTTTAATTGAAGATGGAGATACAATAAAAATTGATTTAGAAAAATCAACACTTGATGTAGTGATGGACGAAGTTGAATACACAAAGAGAAGAGAAAACTTTGAGCCATTGAAAAAACAAGTTGATGGATATTTATCTAAGTATGTCAAGTTGGTATCTTCAGCAGATAAGGGAGCAATTTGCAGTTAGGAGTAGGTTATGAACGGAGCTGAATTAGTTTTAGAGTGTTTAAAAAAAGAGGGAGTAGATACCTTGTTTGGTTATCCCGGAGGAGCAGTAATCCCTCTGTATGACGCTTTATACGATTATAAAAAAGATTTTTTACACATTAGAACTTCTCACGAACAAGGACTTGTGCACGCAGCTGATGGATATGCAAGAAGTACCGGCAAAACGGGAGTATGTATAACTACATCAGGTCCTGGGGCGACAAATGCAATAACGGGAATAGCTACAGCATATATGGATTCAACTCCAATGGTAATAATAACAGGTCAAGTTCCAACTTCAATGCTTGGAAAAGATTCTTTCCAAGAGATAGACATAACTGGAATGACACTTTCAGTTACAAAACACAGCTATCTATTGAGAGATACTAAAGACATAGTGCCTACCATAAAAGAAGCATTTAAAATTGCGCAAAGCGGTAGAAAAGGACCTGTGTTAATAGACATACCTAAAAACCTATTTGTAGAAGAAATAGACTTTGAACCATTTCAAAATCTAAAAGAAGAAATCGCAGAAGAATTTGTTGAAAAAACTGAAGAAACTGATGTAGATGAACTTGTAGAACTTATAAGAGAGTCAAAAAGGCCGGTGATATATGCCGGCGGAGGGATAAAAACTCAAGACTCAATCAATGAATTAGTTGAGTTTGCAAAAAAAATGGACATTCCAGTTTTAAATACATTAATGGGATTGGGAAGCATAGATAGAAATGAAGAATTGTCACTTGGACTTATGGGAATGCATGGATTTAGAGAGGCAAACTTTGCAATTTCAAAAGCTGATTTAGTTATTGCAATAGGCACGAGATTTAGCGACAGAGGTACGGGAGTTTGCAGTGCCTTTGCTGCGAATGCAAAGATAGTTCACATAGAAATAGACAAGAGTGAACTTGGAAAAAACATCACACCGTATTTGAAAGTCTTGGGATATAGTAGAGAAGTTTTGAAAAAATTAGTTGAAACTATGGAGCCAATGGAACATAGCGAGTGGAGAGATGAAATAAATTCATATAAGAACACAGATAAATTAGATGAAAATTTATTCCACCCTCAAAATATTCTAAGAGTTGCCAATGAAGTTTTGGAAGATAAAAATGGTACAATAGTGACAACAGATGTAGGACAACATCAGATGTGGACAGCACAACACTGGAAATTCAAACAAGGTAGAAACTTTGTAACATCAGGCGGACTTGGAACTATGGGCTTTGGACTTGGAGCAGCAATAGGCTCAGCAGTTGGAAATCCAAACAAGAGAGTAGTCCTTGTGACAGGAGATGGAAGTTTTAGAATGAATTTAAATGAGTTGGCAACAGTAAGAGATTATAATCTACCGATTGTAATTTTGTTGTTTAATAATCATTCACTGGGTATGGTTAGACAGTGGCAAAAACTTTTTTCTAACGAAAGATATTCAGAAACGGATATATCATTTAACATAGACTATCTAAAATTGTGCGAGTCATTTAGTATAAAAAGCTATGAAGTGGAAAATTTAAATGAGTTACAGAGAATCTTAAAAGAAGCCGACACAAATGAACCGTTATTTGTTCAATGTAATATAGACAAAGACTTTGATGTATATCCAATAGTTCCACCAAATGAGGTCTTGGAAAATTTAATAATTGGATAAAAAATCCCCTTGTTCACAAAAGAATTAAGGGGTTTCTCAATATGTTTAAATATTAGTTTTTCGGAAATATATTTTCAATAGTATTTTTTAATTTTTTAAAGTATAAAATTCCATTTTTGTTTTCCATACTCAAATTACCTGTGTATAATAAGTGCTCAGCGTGTGACATGGTTTCTCCGGTTGCAAACCACTTTTGTGGCTTTGGAAACTCATTCCAATTATCAGCCCTTATCTTCCAAGTAATCATAGAAGAAAGGTCTTTAATAGTGTATTCTTTTTCATTATCCATTACATCTAAAATCTCTTGCAATCTGTTTTTGTGATGGATAAATAATTCTTCGATTCGTTCTTTATGGTTGTCTATTATTCTTCTATGAGAAGAAAAGATATATTTTAAATCCATTTTATTCAACTTAGAGAGAGTTTTAAAATAAGTTCCAAGAATATCAGGATATTCAAAACCCCAAAAAGTTATATTTGGTGTTATCGGGTCTAGAACGGTATCGGCACCAAATAATATTTTGTGATTTTTATCATAAAGTCCTATGTGCCCGGGGGTATGACCTTTCAAATTCAAAACTTCAAATTCATAATCATCAATTTTTAAAGTGTCTCCAAATTTGAGTTCAATAAATTCAACAGGATGGTCGAGTTTAAAATTATAACCTGGGTTGTCAGCTATGGTCATTTCATCTTCATCGACACCATATAGATGTTTAAAACCATCCATCATATTCCAATAAGTGTCATTACTCATTGAATTTATAAATTTTCCATCAACTTTACTTGCATATATTTTGCAATTGGAATCACTGAATAAATTTACAAGTCCACTGTGGTCGGCGTGTAGATGAGTGATAACCAAGTCCACATCTTTTATCTCAAGTCCAAGCTCGCTAAGGCCGTCTAATAAATCGGTCTTTGATTCAGGTTTGTTATATCCAGTGTCAACCAATAAATTTCTGTCTACTCCCTTGATGACATAAGAATTTATAGCCTTTAAAGGGCTTTTAGGCAAAGTAACTTCAAACGTATATATATTTTTAAAAACTTCTTTCATAAGCAACTCCTTTATGATTTTAATATACCCAAAGTATAAAAACACAAAGAATAAAATTTGTAAAAAGCAAATAAAAGTATACTGTTTTTAGTTGCTTTGAAATATTTAGAGAGAATTTTTATAAGTTTAGAAAATTTAAAATTCAAGCCATTTAAAGACATAAAATAATTTTAATTTTAATGCAAACCAATTTATTTAAAT
>NZ_JH165061.1:1318052-1327523 GCF_000227315.1 Peptoniphilus indolicus ATCC 29427
TTAATACTGTTGTTTTGTGCTATAATTTTCTTAGTTTGTGAGGATATTAAGATGGATAAAAAGATTTTTAAAAATGATATTTATCTAGTTTTTGATAAATTGTTAAAGACGAGAAACTTAAAACTAGAAGAATTTGAATTGCTAATAGAAAATAGAGATATGATATTAGATGAAGTATATCTTTCGGCAAAAGCAATTACAAAAAGATTTTTCAATAAAGAAATATATGTTAGAGGGCTTATAGAAATTTCAAATTGTTGCAAAAATGATTGCTACTACTGTGGAATAAGAGCTTCAAATCGTGATGTAAATAGATACAGACTTTCTAGAGAAGAAATATTAGAGAGTGTGAAGCTCGGAACGGAAATAGGATTTAAAACTTTTGTATTACAAGGTGGAGAAGATAAAGGTTTTAAAGATGAAGAACTGATAGAGATAATTAGAGAGATTAAAAAAATCAATCCTGAAACGGCGATAACTCTGTCAGTTGGCGAAAAAGAATTTGATGTTTTGGAGAAATATAGATTGGCGGGAGCTGATAGATTTCTATTGAGACACGAAACCAAAAATCAAGAACATTACTATAAACTCCATCCAAAATCTATGAGCCAAGAGCATAGGTTACAAGCTTTAAGTAATTTAAAAAAGCTTGGGTTTCAAACAGGCTCAGGAATTATGGTTGGGTCACCAGGGCAGACAGTATCAAACATAGCAGAGGACTTAGTCTATCTATCGGAGTTAAATCCTGAAATGGTTGGGATAGGACCTTTTATACCGGCTAAAGGGACACCATTTGAAAATGAAGATAGTGGGTCGGTGGAACTTACGGTGTTTTTACTATGCATTTTGAGAATTATGTTCCCAAGGGCAAATATACCGGCTACGACTTCACTTGCGACACTGTCAAAAGAGTGGAGAGATAAGGCGATAGAATACGCGGCGAATGTATATATGCCGAATATGACACCAACTTACAGAAGAAAAGATTATGCATTGTACAAAGATAAAGCTTGTTTCAAAATAGAAGCGGCAGAGAATTTAGAAGAATTGAAAAATATGTTTGGGGAATTAGGTTACCATATTGTTATGAATAGAGGAGATTTTAAAGATGTACAACGTAAAAAGTAAGTTAGCTACTGAATTTATAGATAATGATGAAATTTTAGAATCATTAAAATACGGGGAAAAAAATAAAGATAACTATGAATTACATAGACAACTTTTAGAAAAAGCCAGAAGTTTAAAGGGACTTGCACATAGAGAAGCTGCTATTTTATTAAACTGTGAAGATGAAAAAATCATAGAAGAGATGAAGTCCATAGCAAGAGAGATAAAAGAAAAGTTTTATGGAAATAGAATCGTACTCTTTGCACCACTTTATTTATCAAACTATTGTGTGAATGGTTGTGTGTACTGCCCTTATCATAGCAAAAATAAGAGTATTCCAAGAATAAAACTTACACAAGAAGAGATAAGACAAGAAGTAATCGCGTTGCAAGATATGGGACATAAGAGAATAGCAGTTGAGCTGGGGGAAGACCCAGTAAACAATCCGTTAGATTATGTGTTGGAAAGTATAAAGACAATTTACGATACAAAGCATAAAAATGGTTCAATCAGAAGAATCAATGTAAACATAGCCGCTACAGACGTTGAAAGCTATAAAAAATTAAAAGAAGCCGGAATAGGAACGTATATACTTTTCCAAGAGACATATAACAAAGAAAATTACGAAGCACTTCATCCAACAGGACCAAAATCAAACTACGCATACCATACAGAAGCAATGGATAGAGCAATGGAAGCGGGAATAGATGATGTTGGGATTGGTGTACTATACGGACTTGAAAACTATAAATATGAGCTCATAGGCCTATTAATGCACGCAGAACATTTAGAAGCCACATTTGGAGTCGGTCCACACACAATTTCAGTGCCGAGAATTTGCCCGGCTGATGACATAGATACAGAAGATTTTAAAAACGCATTAGACGATGAAACATTTGAAAAATTAATAGCCCTCATTAGAATAGCAGTTCCATACACAGGAATGATAATCTCCACAAGAGAATCTATGGAAATGAGAAGAAAGGCTCTTGACCTTGGGGTAAGTCAAATATCGGGGGGCTCAAGAACAGCTGTCGGAGGATATATAAAAGATATAGAATCTGAGTCGGCACAATTTGATGTATCAGATAGAAGGTCATTGCAAGAAGTAGTTAACTGGCTTTTAGAACTTGGACACATACCAAGTTTTTGTACAGCTTGTTACAGAGAAGGAAGGACAGGAGATAGATTTATGAGTCTTTTAAAGAGCGGACAAATCGTGAACTGTTGCCATCCAAATGCATTGATAACCCTTGAAGAATATATGTGCGACTATGGAAATGAAAAGACTCTTGAAGAGGGAAATAGAATAATAGAAGAAAATTTGAGAGTAATAAAGAATGAAAAAGTTAGAGAGAGAACTAAAGAATACTTGGAGAAAATAAAAAGTGGAGAAAGAGATTTTAGATTCTAAAGGAATTAAAGTTCCAAAGGGAAACAGAATTCATATAGGGATTTTTGGAAGCACAAATGCAGGAAAATCGACATTGGTAAATTTGTTGACAGGGCAGGAAACATCACTCGTGTCGAGTGTTTCAGGAACTACTACAGATCCGGTTTATAAACCGATGGAGATTCAAGGCGTTGGTGCTACAACGCTAATAGATACCGCGGGATTCGACGACTATTCAGAACTTGGAGAAAAGAGAGTCGAGCGTACAAAAAAAGTATTAGAAGAGTGTGATATTTTAATATATATTGAAAGGAATCAGACTAATGATGAACTTTTGGAAATATTAAAGAGCATAAAAAAACCTCTTATAAAGATAAATAACTCCGGCTCAGAAAAAAAAGGATACACCAAATTTGTCAAAGAAGAAATTTTAGCAAAGATAAGAGAAGTCGCAAAAGAATTGATAGGCGAAAGGCCATTGCTAGAAGGACTTTTAGTAGGTGGAGAAACTGTTGTGTTGGTAATGCCACAAGACTTGCAAGCCCCTAAGGGCAGATTGATTTTGCCACAGGTTCAAGCTATTAGATCCCTTCTAGATTTAGGATGTTCTGTTTTTTCTTGTAAAACAGATGATTTAGAGAGGACTTTAAACCTTTTAAAACACGAGCCGGATATGATAATAACAGATTCGCAAGTCTTTGCAGAGGTATATAAACTAAAACCTAAAAACTCTAAGATAACTTCATTTTCTATACTAATGGCAAGAGCCAAGGGTGATATAACAGAACTTGTAAAAGGCGCAGAAAAAATAGATAAGTTAGATGAAAACTCTAAAATTTTAATTTCAGAAGCTTGTACACACGCTCCACTTGAAGAAGACATAGGGAGAATTAAAATTCCAAAGATGCTAAGAGCAAAGTATGGAGATATGCAAATAGATTTTTCAAGAGGACTAGATTTCCCGAAAGAACTAGATTATGACTTGATAATTATGTGTGGAAGTTGTATGTTTAATAGAGCGAGGGTAATGAATCGAATAGAAAAGGCAAAAAACGCTAGAGTCCCAGTTACAAACTATGGACTAACAATATCAAAATTAAAAGGGATTTTAGATAAAGTGGAGTACTAGTCTTTATGAGGAGAATATGGATTGAAAGATTTTATTATTGGATTGATAATTTTATTGATAGGTCTTGTATTTTATTTTACTAATTTATTCAGTAGATGTACTCAAATAATTTTTGGGTTTGTGGTTCTTATATATTTGAGTTATTCAGGTTATAAAAATTTTAAGGAATTAAATAGCTCAAAAAAGTGAATTTTAATAGCTTTTTTCTTGCAAAACACAAGCCTTTGTGTTAACATACCAAGAGTAACCGCACGAACTAGGTTTAAAATTTAATTACCTATTAGGCGAGTCTTGAAAATGAGGAGGTGCTACAGTGTACGCAGTAATCGAAACAGGTGGTAAACAATACCAAGTTAAAGTTGGAGACAAGGTTAAGGTTGAAAAGTTAGACGTTGAAGAAGGTTCTAACATAAGTTTTGACAAAGTCCTTTTAGTTGGTGGAGAATCTACTAAGATTGGTAAGCCTTATGTTGAAGGAGCTAAAGTAGAAGCTAAAGTTCTTGCACAAGCTAAGGATAAGAAAATTGTTGTTTTCAAATACAAATCTAAGAAGAACGAAAGAAAGAGAAGAGGACACAGACAACCATACACGTTAGTAGAAATCAGTGCTATTAACTAATGGTTGAGGTAACTCTTTATAGGGAAGATGATTTATATTTCGGATTTAGCTCTAAGGGGCATGCTGATTATGGAGATTCTGAGTATGATATTGTGTGTGCAGGGGTTTCAATTCTCACTCAAACACTTTATTTTCAAGCAATAAACAATTTGGGTATTGCTGAAGGGGATATCTATGATGAACAAGATTCGGGATATTTAAAGGTAGTTTTCAAAAATAAATCTGATTATATAAAGTTACAAGATAGTTTCTTATTTTTAATTGAGGGACTAAGCTTGTTGGAAAAAAATTACTCGGAGCATGTGATGCTTAAAGTAGATAACAACTCACAGGAGGTGGGATAATGATAAAGTTTGATTTACAGTTATTCTCTTCTAAGAAGGGTGTAGGTTCATCAAAGAACGGTCGTGATTCTAATTCTAAGAGACTTGGAGTTAAGAGAAGTGACGGACAACCTGTACTTAGCGGTAACATTATTGTAAGACAAAGAGGTACTAAGTTCCATCCGGGACTAAACGTTATGCGTGGTAACGATGATACACTGTTTGCAACTGCAGATGGAGTAGTTAAATTCGAAACTAAGGGCAGAGGTAACAAAAAGATAGTTAGCGTTTACGCTTAAACACAAAAGTCGTAGAAACCTACGGCTTTTTTTCTTAGAAATATTATAGAAATCTTAGCTTTACTTTAATAAGTTTGGCAGGATTTAAATGATATAATTAAAGAGTGATGAAATATGTTTATAGATAGAGCTGAGATAAAATTACAAGCGGGTCATGGCGGAGATGGAGCCGTGGCTTGGAGAAGAGAAAAATATGAGCCGGCTGGCGGTCCTGCAGGTGGAAACGGAGGACGTGGCGGAGATATTATCATAAAGACTGATTCAGGTTTGCATACTCTTATGGATTTTAGATATAAAAGGGTTTATAAGGCTGAGAGTGGCGGAAATGGAATGAACAAGCTAAAGTTTGGCAAAGACGGCGAAGATATAGTGTTGCGTGTTCCTGTGGGAACTCTTGTAAAAGATGCTAAGTCTGGCGGAGTTATAGTTGATTTAAAGAGTGTTGATGATGAGTTTGTCATCTGCAAAGGTGGACGTGGTGGAAAGGGAAATGCGAAGTATACTACTTCTACTAGACAAGCACCTTCTTTTGCACAGGCTGGTACTCGTGGTCAAGAAAGGGAAGTTATTCTTGAGTTAAAGATGCTTGCGGATGTAGGACTTGTAGGTTTTCCTAATGTTGGTAAGTCTACTATGCTTTCTGTTGTAACTGCGGCTAAGCCTAAGATTGCAAATTATCATTTCACAACTTTGACGCCTAATCTTGGTGTTGTAAGTCTTGGAAATGAGATGAGTTTTGTGCTTGCAGATATTCCTGGTCTTATTGAGGGAGCAAGTGAGGGAATTGGCCTTGGTGATGAATTTTTAAAACACGTTGAGAGAACCAAGGTTTTGATTCACGTAATTGATGCTTCTGGACAAGAGGGTAGGGACCCAATTGAGGATTTCTACAAAATCAATGAGGAATTGAAGAATTACAATGAAAGGCTTTCTCAAAAAAGGCAAGTTATATTTTTAAATAAGACTGATATACCTGGGAGTGAGGAGAATGTTGAAAGGGTAAAGAAAGAGTTATCTAATTATAAGATATTTACTGGTTCAGCGGCCACTACTGAAAATTTAAATGAGCTCATGAAGGCTGTTTATACTGAACTTCAAAGTGTTGAAGAGCAGGAATATGAAACTTATGACGAAATCCACGTTGAAGAGGAAGTTCGTGAAGATGGAATCAAGGTATATACAGAAAATGATGAGTTTATTGTAGATGGACCTTATATTGACAAATTGTTGAGGTCTACTAATTTTGAAGATAGAGATTCACTTCGTTATTTCCAAGAGAATTTGAGAAAGAACGGAGTTGTGGAAAAACTTAAGGAACTTGGCGTAGGAGAAGGTGACTCAGTGTTTATCGGAGACTACGAGTTTGAGTTCTTTGAATAGGAGTAAAATGTTAACAGGAAAGCAAAGATCATATTTAAAGTCAATTGCCAACACTTTAAATCCATTGATTCAAGTTGGCAAAGGTGGTATTGGAGATGGAGTGCTATCTCAAATAGATAAGAGTTTGGAAGACCATGAGTTGGTCAAGATAACTGTTCTAAAGAATTCACCTGTAGAAGCAAGAGAGATTGTAGAAGAGATATTAGATGCTACAAATGCTGAGTTTGTACAACAAATAGGAAATAAACTTACTATTTATAGAGAATCTAAGGAAAATAAAAAAATAGAGCTGTAAGGTTTAAATAATGAAAAAGTATGGCATAATGGGTGGGACTTTCAATCCTATTCATCTTGGACATTTGATGATAAGTGAATATATTAGAGTGGACATGGAACTTGATGAGATAATTTTTGTTCCAACTGGAAATCCACCTCATAAGAAAACTACTGATGCAAGTCTTAGATATGAGATGGTTGAGTTGGCAGTTCAGGAAAATGAGTATTTTTCTATTTCAGATATTGAAGTGAAAAATAGTGACATAAGCTACACTGTGGACACTATTTCTAATTTAGAAGGTAAGCTTGACGGAAAATTTTATTTTATAATTGGTTCAGACACTCTTTTTCAATTAAAGACCTGGAAAAAGATAGATCTTTTATTTAAAAAGGTTGAGTTTATTTGTGCTATTAGACCTGAATATGTGTCTACTCAAATTTTGGCTCTTGAGCTGAAGTATTTAAAGCAAAAGTATGATGCCAAGATTCACATAATTGAAACTCCGCTTTATGAAATTTCGTCTACTGATTTGAGAAATAGAATTTCTAAGGATAAATCAGTTAAGTATCTCATTCCAGATGTTGTTATAGATTTTATAAAAGAGAAGGAATTGTACAAGTGATAGAAAAATATAGAGAGGAAATAATCTTCTTAATAGGAGAAAAGAGATTTGAACACACTTTAAGAGTGGCAGATGAAGCTCAAAAACTTGCTAATAGATATGGTGTTGATATTGAAAAAGCTAAGATAGCGGGCCTTTTTCACGACTGTGCAAAGATAAGAAATTTGAGTTTGCTACTAGAAAAATGCAGGGAATATAATCTTGAGCTCACTCATGATATGCATTTTTCACCACAGATAATTCATTCTTTTTTGGGCGCTGAAATAGCGAAGCAAAGATACGGAATAGATGATGAAGAAATTTTAAATGCTATAAGATTTCATACTACTGGCAGAGCTAACATGACTATGTTGGACAAGGTTATATACTTGGCTGATTATATAGAGCCTATGAGAAACTTTAATGGTGTTGAGAGGGCTCGTAAGTTGAGTTATGAGGACATTGATTTAGCTATGCTTGAAAGTTTAAATAATACAATTTTATTTTTGGCAAAAGATATGAATTATATTGCGAGATATACTTTTGATGCCAGAAATTATTTATTGGAGATGAAGAATGGGAAGGTTTTTTAAGGCGTTTTTTGCTACATTATTAATTCTTATTGTAGTGTTTGTAGGGTCTATAGGATATTTTTTATTAAAAAACCATATTGAAAATCCTAGTGATTTCTTTAATGAAGTGTTTAATGATAGTACTAAAAGAGAAACTTTTATAGTTATGGGAGTGGACGTAAAGGACGTTAAGAATATTGAAAATGGCACACGTTCAGATACTATGATGATTGTAAGTATTGATACCGGGACTGGAAAGACTGATATAATTTCTGTGCCGCGTGATACTTATGCTAAGATTGAGGGACATGGAAGACAAAAATTAAATCATTCTTTCAATTTTGGTGGTCCTGAGTTGACTTTAAAGACTATTAATGATACGCTGGGAACAAATATAAAGAATTATGTTGTAGTGGACTACGGCTTTGTAAAAAAGGTAACTGATGTAGTTGATGGAGTGGAAGTGGACGTTCCTATGGATATGAAATATAATGATGAGTATTCTGATCCTCCTCTACATATAGATCTTAAAAAGGGTGTCCAAACTTTAAATGGCGAAGAGGCTATACAGTTTTTAAGATTTAGAAAGGGCTATGTCAATCAAGATTTAGGTAGGGTTGAAGCTCAGCAACAATTTGCCGGAGCTTTTTTGTCGAAGTTGAAGGAGCCTAAAACTTGGCTTAAGGCACCACTTTTACTGCAGGCGTATGAGCAATATACTGATACCAATATGCCTTTTTCAACTGTTATGAAGCTTGGAAAGAATGTTGGTGGGTTTAGAATGGAAAATATAGAAAAGCATACTTTACCTGGTAGAGCTGGATACAAGAATAAGATTTCTTATTTTTTTCTAGATGAAAAGGCGACGGATAAATTGCTTAGAGAATTGGATTTAAAGCAAGGAGAGTAAATGGTAAATAAAAAACTTGAGATTATAAAAAACGCATGTGAAGATAAAAAGGGCATGGATATTCAAGTTTTGGATATTCAAGAGATGTCAGGTATTGCAGAATATTTTGTCATAGTTAGTGGCAATTCATCAACTCAAGTTTCTGCTATAGCAGATGAAGTTGAAGAAAAGATGGCAGAGGCTGGATTTGAACCTACTAATAAAGAAGGCCGAAATTCAATGAGATGGATTCTATTGGATTTTGATGATATAATAGTACATGTATTCCATAAAGATGAAAGGGAATACTATAATATTGAGAGACTTTGGTCTAATAGAGACAATTTTAGTGACAAGGGGGAAATATGAAAATAATTCAAACAGAAAAGGCACCTGCAGCAGTAGGTCCATATTCACAAGGTACGATAGTTGGTAATTTAGTATTTACTTCAGGACAACTTCCGTTAGTTCCAGAAACTGGGGAATTAGTAACTGATGATATCAAAAAAGCTACTCAACAAAGTTTAGATAATGTAAAGGCTATTGTTGAAGAAGCTGGTTCAAGCGTTGATAAAATTGTAAAAGTAAATATCTTTTTAGATAACATAGCCGATTTTGCAGCAGTAAATGAAGTTTATACTGAATTTTTCGGGGACCACAAACCAGCAAGATCTTGTGTAGAAGTTGGAAAACTTCCTAAAAATGGTCTTCTTGAAATAGAAGCAATTGCTGAATTATAATTTACTTAAGTAGAGCCTTTGAAAGGCTCTATTTTTGGCTCTATGTCAAACATTGGGGAGGCTCATAAAATCGAGCCTCTCATTTTATGTAAAAATCAACACATAGCAGCTAATATTATTATCCTATTAAATATAGATATAC
>NZ_JH165061.1:1327798-1336521 GCF_000227315.1 Peptoniphilus indolicus ATCC 29427
TAAGTAGGCATATTTGGCAAGATTATCTTGATATATCAGAAGAATACAGGTATACAAAAGTAGGAAAAGAAGAGTATAAAAGAAGAAAAGAAACTATTGAACGTCAATTTGGAAGTGCAAAAGAATTTCATGGATTTAGATATACCAACATGAAAGGTATACAAAAAATGAGAATGAAAGCAGCACTTACATTTGCGTGTCTACATATGAAAAAATTAGCAAAAATACTTTGGAAGATAGACCTAAATGGAGGTCTTTTACTGGAAAAATTATCAAGATTTTATACGAATCTAAAAAAATACTTTAAAAAGCTAATAATTACAAAACAAACCCAGGAAAAACCTGGGTTTGTCTTCATTCTGATTCTCGGTTATTACCGAGGATTTTTTTGTTTATTCAAAGAATTCAGAAGGATTTGTTTTTTCATCGTGTGTCTTGATTGGCTTGAAAGTTATACGTGCTATGTTGAATGCGTGGTCCCCAATTCTTTCAAGTGTACCGATGATGTCTACAAAAAGAGAAGTTTCTACAGTTGCTTTTACGTGTTTTGTAGTAAGTCTATTGAAATGAGATTCTCTCAACTGATATTCTAACTGATTTAATTTGTTTTCATCATCTTTCATTGTATCGTAAAGAGTTATATCATTAGTTTTAAAAACTTCCACAGCATTTACATAGATGTTGCTTATAAGGTCATATACATCTTTTAATTCTTCCATTGCATCTTCGCTTATCTTTTCTCCTGAATCATAAATCATTGCATAGTATTCTGCTAAATTTTGAGCCAAGTCTGAAATTCTTTCGAAGTTTTTTTGAACTTGTAAATCTACTGAGTATTCCAAAATCATATCTGAAGATAGATTCTCTTTTGAAATTTTTAGTAGGTAAGTTGCTATTTCTGTGTCTTGTGAGTTTACTATCTCTTCTATTTGGTTTACTTTGTCAAAGTATTTTTTATCTCCAGTTTCAAGATATTGTTGTGAAGTTTGAAGAGTTTGAAGAGCTAGCGCAGAAGCAGATTCGATAGCGAGTCTTGCTTGTTTTAAAGCACCGGCTGGGAAATTTTTAATCATTTGTTCATCAAATTCGACTTTACCATAATCAATTGCAAGTTCATCTTTACCAGGTATTAGCTTATCAAGTATTTCACCAAATTTAGAAATGAATGGTAAAAATATTAACATACCTAAGAAGTTGAACATAAAGTGTCCAACAGCTATTGTCATCATTCTATTTAGTGCAAATTTTTCTGATACTAATAGTAGTAAATGATAATATGGTGTTAGCAGTATTAGGAATATTATAGAGACGCCAACGTTGAATATTATATGGAACATAGATGTTTTTTTAGCTGATATTGTTCCTCCAATTGATGCCAAAAGAGCTGTTACTGTAGTACCTATATTGGCACCAAATACTAATCCAAGAGATGCTTTTAGTGTTAGTGCATCTGTTTGGTATAGTGATTGTACAATACCTACGATGGCACTTGAAGATTGTATTACTCCTGTCACTATTGCACCAACTATAGCTCCAAGGACAGGTGTAGTTGACATTTTAACAACAAAAGTTTCAAAGCCTTCAATGTTTTTTAAATCTTTAAGGGCGCCACCCATCATATTCAGTCCAATGAATAAAAGTCCAAATCCTATTATTATTTCACCGGCATAAGTACTTCTCTTTTTGTCAGAGAGCATATATATTAAAACACCAACTAATATAATAAAGTATGCTAAATAATCTAAATCAAAACCTATTAAGATTGCTGTAACTGTAGTACCTATATTGGCACCAAGTGTTATACCTATAGCTTGTTTAAGGTTCATAAGACCTGCTCTAACTAAGCTTATGGCGATTACTGTAGTGGCTGATGATGATTGCATTATACCCGTCATGAGTATACCTACAAATATTGCACTGATTGGAGAAGATGTATATTTTTCTATATAACTTCTAATCTTAGTGCCGGCAAAATTTGTCAAACTATCTCCCATAAGTTTAATACCGTATAGGAAAAGTGCTAAACCTCCTGCTATAAATTGCCAATTAATTTCAGCAAGAGTAATTGTTTGGTCCATTAATTTCCTCCGTATAATTTATTATATAAATAACATCTCTAATTATAACAAATTTTATAATTATGAACCATTTTAAAATTAAAATTTGAGGTTTACTTTTAAAGTTTTTTATGTTATTTTATTAACAAGAAAAACATTTTCATATTTCTTCAGGGCGAGGTGTAATTCCTCACCGGTGGTGATAGTCCACGAGTCGAAAGATTGAATCGGTGAAATTCCGATACCGACGGTTATAGTCCGGATGGGAGAAGAGTATTTATGCAGGATAATTTTATTTTGCTATGATTTGACGTCCATCCGGAGCTCTGTGAGCTTCGGTTTTTTTATGTAAGAAAATATGATTTTGTTTCATTTGTAAGGAGGCGGTACTTATACTTTCTGAAGAAGATAAATTTATGAAGAGAGCTCTTGAACTGGCAGAACTTGGAAGAGGATTTACAAAGACCAATCCATTGGTTGGGGCAGTTGTGGTTAAAAATAACAAGATAATAGCTGAAGGTTATCATCACAGATTTGGCGATAATCATGCGGAAGTGGATGCACTTAACAAAGTGAGTAAAATGGCAGAAGGGGCAACTATGTATGTAACTTTAGAGCCATGTTCACATTATGGGAAGACGCCGCCTTGTGTTGATAGGATTATAAAAGAAAAGTTAAAAAGAGTTGTGGTTGCGATAAAAGACCCTGACGAGAGAGTTTCTGGCAGAGGGATAGAGATTTTAAAAAAAGAGGGAATTGATGTAGAAGTTGGAATGCTTGAAGAGGAAGCAAAGTTTCAAAACAGAGTTTTTTTATTGAATAAATCTAAGAAGAGACCATTTATAACACTTAAGTTTGCAACAACTCTTGATGGAAAAATAGCGACGAGCTCTGGAGAAAGCAAGTGGATTACAAATTCTACTTCAAGGAAAGATTCACACATCTTAAGAGGCAAGGTAGACGGAATATTGGTGGGAAAAAATACAGCGAGTAAAGATAATCCATTCTTAACTAACAGAAGTGGTGAGGGAGACAATCCAATTAGAATTTTATTAGACAGTGAACTTGAAATAAATTCTAACTACAATATTTATAATTCGGAAGCTAAGACAATTGTTTTTACAAGCTCATCTGATTTTGAAAAGCGTGAGAAATTAATTGAGAGTTGTGAAGTAGTAAGAGTTTCGAGAGATGAGAAAGGTTTAAATTTAAATGAAATTTGTGATGAACTATTAAAAAGAGATATCGCTCACATTTTAGTTGAGGGGGGTTCTGAAGTTCACTCTTCGTTTATAAGGGCTGGATTGGTAGATGAAATTTATCATTATATAGCTCCAAAGTTGTTGGGCGGCGGAAAATCTGTGGACGATGGAGAGGGAATATTAAATTTATCTGATAGTTTGAATTTTAATATTATAAGCACAAAAAAATTTAGATGGAGACATTTTAATACATGGAGTGAGAGATGTTTACGGGGATAGTTGAGGAAATAGGAACACTTAGAAAAATTGAAAAGAGAGGCGACAGGCTAACTATTTATGTTGATTCAAAATTGGTATTAGAAGATGTGAAACTTGGCGATAGTATTGCAACTAATGGGGTGTGTTTAACGGTTACAAGTTTTGGAGCTGATTTTTTTACAGCTGATATGATGCGTGTTACGGCTGAAAAATCAGCATTAAATAGTTTGGTTTCTGGGAGTAAATTGAATTTGGAACGAGCTGTAAGACCAATGGACAGATTAGGGGGACATATTCTTCAAGGGCATGTTGATACGGTTGGAAAAGTCATTTCCAAAACGCCAAATAAAGATGGATATTTACTTGAAATAAGTGTTGATGATGAATTTAAAACGCAGTTTGTTGCACAGGGCTCCATAGGATTAAATGGTGTGAGTTTGACTTTAGCTAATGTGAGTAGAAATTCTTTTACGGTATCTCTTATTCCTGAGACGTTGGCAAGGACAAATTTAGGAAATTTAGATTTAGGAGATGGCATAAACGTAGAGTTTGACGTACTGGGAAAATATATAAATAGATATTTTGAATTTGAAAATGAAAGTAGTAAGTCTAAGATAGATATGGAATTTTTGAGAAAATATGGTTTTTAGGAGGTAATTATGTGGAATACAGTTGATGAAGCATTGGAAGCGTTAAGACGAGGTGAAATAATATTTGTTTTGGATGCCGAGGATAGAGAGAATGAAGGGGATATGATTTTAGCGGCAGAGTTTGCAACGACTGAAACTTTAAATAGAATGGCGTCTATGGCAAAGGGGCTTATCTGTATGCCGATGAGCTCAAAGGAATCGGCAAGGCTTCGTTTAGAGCCAATGGTGAGTAAAAATACTGATAATCATGAAACTGCATTTACTGTTTCAATAGACCACGTTGAAACAACTACGGGGATTTCAGCAGAGGAGAGAGCTTTTACGGCGAGAATGTGTTGTGATGAGAACGTAAGGCCAATTGATTTTAGAAGACCGGGGCATATGTTTCCTCTAATAGCTAAAGACGGCGGTGTTTTAGAACGTGAAGGACATACAGAGGGAACTGTAGACTTGTTAAGACTTGCGGGTTTAAAAGAAATAGGATTGTGTTGTGAAATAATGGAAGAAGACGGCACAATGATGAAGAGAGATAGACTAAAGGAAATGGCTGATAGTTTGGGAGCTGTGTTTATTCACATAGACCAAATTAAAAAATATAGAAAGACAAATGAAAAGTTAGTAGAAAGAGTTACAAAGTGCAAACTTCCAACAAAGCATGGAATATTTACAGCTTATGGTTATATAAACAAATTGAATGGAGAGCACCATGTTGCAATGGTAAAAGGTGATGTATCAGATGGCAATGATGTATTGTGCCGAGTGCATTCTGAGTGTTTGACGGGAGATGCTTTTGGTTCTGCGAGATGTGATTGTGGGGACCAATTAGCTGAAGCTATGAGAAGAGTTGAAAAAGAAGGCAGAGGAATAGTCTTGTATATGAGACAAGAGGGCAGGGGAATAGGCCTTATAAATAAATTGAGAGCTTATGAACTACAAGATAAAGGAATGGATACTGTAGAGGCTAATCTAGCTTTGGGATTTCCTGAAGATGCAAGGGAGTACTATATAGGGGCTCAAATTTTAAAGGATTTAGGAGTTAAGAAGTTACAACTTATGACAAATAATCCTGATAAAGTATATGATCTTGAAGAGTATGGAATGGAAATTACTAAGAGAGTGCCAATAGAAATACATTCAAATGAAACGGATAGATTTTATTTAGAAACGAAAGCTAAAAAGATGAGTCACATTTTACAAGAGTTTAAAACTGAGGAGGTTATGTAGTGAGAATTATTGAGGGAAATTATTCAGCAAGGGGAAGTAAGGTAGCGATTGTTGTGAGTAGGTTTAATGAATTTATAACATCTAAGTTACTTGGTGGCGCTATAGACTGTTTGAAAAGACATGAGATAGAAGATGACAACATAACAGTATGTTGGGTTCCGGGAGCTTTTGAAATACCTTTTTTTGCACAGAAATTGGCAAATACACAAAATTATGATGGAGTGATTTGTTTGGGAGCTGTTATAAGGGGGAGTACACCTCATTTTGATTACGTATGTAGTGAAGTTTCAAAAGGTGTGGCAAAAATTTCATTGGACACTAATTTACCTGTGGCTTTTGGAGTTTTGACTACGGAATCTATAGAACAAGCTATAGAAAGAGCTGGTACAAAAGCAGGTAATAAAGGTTATGATGCTGCAATGACGGTAATAGAATCTATTAATCTTATGAAAGAGATAAAAAATATTTAAAGTATACAAAAAGAGCTTTGGATTAATGGCAAATTAGATTTGCTAAAAATCCTAAAGCTCTTATATTTCTAATAATATCACTTGATTATGTTCGAGTGATTTTTTTATATCTATTATTCTCTGATTAGATGAACCTCTAAATTTTAAACTCAAGTCCTTAAGGCTGTTTATAAATAATCCATCAACAAGGACATCGCAGAGCTTTAAAAGTTCAAGTTTTTTATTGTCTTCTAATATTTGCTCGAAAGTATATCCCGAATAAACCCAAATAGATTTAGACGTATGACTTCTGATTTCTCTGACTACTAATGTTAAATCAGGAACGTTCTGAAATGGTTCACCACCAAGGATAGTTAGTCCGTTATTTACAGATTCACTCAAGTGTTCTATAACTTCAGCAGTTTGAGTATCAGTCCACAATTCCCCGAACATAAAGTCTTGATATTCTTGATTGAAACATTCTTCACAGTGGTGAGTGCATCCTGTTACAAAGAGACTAGTTCTTATTCCAGGGCCATTTGCAACATCGTATCTTCTTATTTGTCCATATCTCATTAGATATGCAACACCCTATCATTGATTTCCTTAGTCCTACCTTCATTCCAGAAGTTTTCTCCAAGGTACCCACAAGTACGTCTTACAACTGTAAGTGTAGATTTATCTTTATTGTGGCATTGAGGACATTCCCATTCATTATCAGAATTTAATTTAATTTCTCCGTCATAACCACATTCAGCGCAATAATCACTTTTAGTGTTGAACTCAGCATATTGAATATTGTCGTAGATGTATCTAACTATTGTTTCAAGTGCTTCTAAGTTATGAGACATATTAGGTATTTCAACGTAAGAAATACATCCGCCAGTAGACCTATCTTGGAATTTAGATTCAAATGCAAATTTTTCAAATGCAGAAATTTTTTCTCTTACATCAACATGGAAAGAGTTAGTATAGTAGCCTTTGTCTGTTACATTTTCAATGACACCAAATCTATTTCTATCTATACTTGCAAATCTGTTAGTAAGTGATTCGGCAGGAGTTGCGTATAGAGTGAATTTTATTCCTGTTTCTTCAGTCCATTTCTTAACGGCATCGTTTAAACTATCCATGATTTTCATAGCGAAATCATAGCCTTTAGGGTCAGTGTGAGACACACCTTTTGTTAGGTAAGTTGCTTCATATATACCTATATAGCCCATTGAAACAGTTGAATAACCATTTTCAAGAAGAGATGCTATGGATTCATGCTTTCCAAGTCTTGCAATAGCTCCATGTTGCCAATGGATAGGCGATGAATCGGAGTTAACTTTTTTTAGATGTTCATATCTTAAAAGACCAACTCTTTTAACTAATTCTAGTCTTTTATCAAGAATTTCAAAGAATTTTGACTCGTCGCCTCCGGCAAGGATTGCAATTTGAGGCAGGTTAAGAGAACAAGCTCCCATATTGAATCTACCTTCGAATTGATATTGTCCTTTGCTATTTTTCCAAGGTGGCAAAAATGCACGACAACCCATAGGACTAAATACATTGCCTTCATAATTTGCTTTCATTTTTTTAGCTGAAATATAGTCAGGATACATTCTCTTAGCAGTACATCTGATTGCAAGAGAAGTCAAATAATAGTATTTAGATTCAGGTTTTACATTATTTTCATCAAGTACATATATTAGCTTAGGGAATGCAGGAGTTACATATACTCCGGCATCATTTTTAATACCTTGAATTCTTTGTTTTAAAATTTCTTCGATTATTTGAGCAATTTCATCTATATAAGGATCATTATCTTCAAGTTGCATAAATAAAGTTACAAAAGGAGCTTGACCGTTAGAAGTCATCAAAGTATTTATTTGATATTGAATGGTCTGTATACCACTTTCCAAATCTTTTTGAGTCATCTTGGCTGCCATTTTTTCTGCAAGTTTGACATCGCCAAGAGTATCTATAGCAAGAGTTAGATTTTTATCGTAAGAACGTCTTAGGTATTTACCTAAACATGCAATGTTAATACTTTGACCGCCATATTGATTAGATGCAATTTGGGCTATTATTTGAGTCATAACATTACAAGCTACTTGGAAGGACTTAGGAGTTTCAATCATTTTTCCGTTTACCACAGTCCCGTTATCTAGCATATCCTTAATATTAACCAAACAACAGTTGAAAATAGGTTGAATTATATAATCCATATCATGAATATGAATTGCTCCACATTCATGAGCATCTACTAAGTCGGCAGGAATCATTTTACGTTTCGCAATATCTTTTGAAACTTCTCCTGCAATTAAATCACGTTGAGTGGATGCAATTATGGCATTTTTATTTGAATTTTCATCCATTATATCAACATTTGTTTGATTTAATAGGCCTAAAATTTCTTTATCTGTTGTGTTTTGTTCTCTCTTATAAGATTGAACTGCTTTATAATTTTCATAAGCTCTTGCAGTTGCAGGGTTATTGTTTTCAATTAATTTATAATATACAAGCTCTTCTATGGCTGATATGGAAATTGGTTCCATATTTAACATAGCTTGCTCTTCAATTTCAGCAGCTATTTTTCTAGCTTGACCTTCTATGTATACACCACTCATCGAATTCATTGCTTTTTCAATTGCAATTTCTATTTTTTTACAGTCAAAATCTGCTCTTTTACCGTTTCTCTTTATAACTTCTAACATTGCCATAAAATCCTCTCCTTCTTTATTTTTATAATTATACTATATGTAGTGTACAATATCAATTAATAAGATTAATAAGTACTATATACAGAAGAGGGATAGAGATAATGATAAACGTGTATATTAAGGGGCTGTAAGAATAAAAATAAAAATATAAAGTATAAATTGAGTGAATAATAAAAAA
>NZ_JH165062.1:0-2955 GCF_000227315.1 Peptoniphilus indolicus ATCC 29427
ATAAAATTAATTTAAATTCTAAGAAATATTAATTATACCTTGCCATAAGTATAGATATTATGTATTATAAAATTAAGTAAATAATAGTTATATAAACATAGGTAGGTGTCTATATTGTTTAGGGGAATGGAATATATATACGAGGTATACAGAGAAAAAAGTTTTTCCAGAGCTGCAAAAAATCTTTTTATATCTCAGCCATCATTAAGTGCAGCAGTAAAAAAAGTAGAAGTTAGTTTAGGATATGAAATTTTTGATAGAAGTACAAAACCAATAGGTTTAACTGAATTTGGATTAGAATATATAAAGTCTGTTGAAAAAATATTAGAAATAGAAGATAATTTTGAGAACTATCTAAATGACTTAGGTGATTTAAAAGCTGGTAAGGTTTCAATTGGTGGAACATCTCTATTCATATCGCATGTTTTACCATTTATTATTTCCGAATTTTCAAAAAAATATCCAAAAGTTGAACTTAATATAGTAGAAGATAATACAGTTGAATTAGAAAATTCTTTAGCTTCAGGGGAGTTAGATATAGTTATAGATAATTATCAATTTGACCCTGAAATTTATGATAGACAAATTCTGATGAAAGACCACATAATTTTAGTCGTGCCTTCATCTTATAAATCAAATAAAAATTTATCTGAATACAAACTAAATTATGATAGCATAATTTCTAAGGAATATCTTAATGATAAATTTAAGTCTGTAAAATTAGATAATTTCAAAGATGAGCCTTTTATATTTTTAAAGGAAGGCAATGATACTAGAATAAAAGCTGACAGTATCTGTCAAAGTGAAAATTTTAACCCCAACATTATATTTGAGTTAGACCAACAAATTACTAGTTATAATTTAAGTATAAATGGAGTTGGAATTTCTTTTATATCTGATATTTTAATAAAGAGTATTGGTAAAACTGCTGAAGTTTGTTACTATAAGCTTCCAAAAGAATTTACATCAAGAGAAATTTACTTTTTCTATAAACACAATAGATATTTGAAGCAAGCTACTCGTGAATTCTTAAAAATGGCGAGAGCTGATATTCAAAACTAATAAACTTAAGTATGGTATAATTATAGCTTGAAAAGAGGTAAAGATGAACGAAAATTACTCATTAGTACATGATTTAAATTATAATATTGACTCATATATAAATAGAGTTAGAAGTGAGATAAGCCCTAATAAAAAAGCTTGTGTCATAACTCATGGTTGTCAAATGAATGAACATGATTCAGAAAAAATAAATTGGATTTTAGAAAAAATGGGATTTCAACTTTGTGACAATTTTGAAGATAGCGATTTAGTTTTAGTTAATACATGTTCTGTAAGACATTCAGCAGAAGATAAGGTATACGGACAACTTGGAGTTCTAAAACATCTTAAGGAAGCAAAACCCGATTTAAAGTGTGGCGTTTGTGGATGTATGATGCAAAGAAAAGAATCAAGAGAATATGTAAAAGAAAAATTTGAAAATGTAGATTTGATTTTTGGAACTAATAATATTTGGAAGTTGCCTGAACTATTATTAGATTCATATGACACTGGCAAACTTCAAATAGATATTAGAGAAAAAACAAAGCAACTCAATGATGATTTAGGTGCTAATAGATTGTATTCATATAAATCATATGTGAATATAATGTACGGTTGCAATAATTTTTGCACTTATTGTATAGTTCCTTATACAAGAGGTCGAGAAACTAGCAGAAAGCCTGAAGATATAATTTCAGAAATAAAAAATTTAGCTAAAAATGGAACACTTGAGGTAACTCTTTTAGGTCAAAATGTAAATAGCTACGGCAAAACATTAGAGGATAAGATTAGATTTTCTGATTTACTATATAAAATATCTGATATTAAGGGAATTGAAAGAATAAGATTTATGACATCACACCCTAAAGATATATCTGATGATTTAATTTATGCATTTAGAGACTTAAAAAATCTTTCTAATTTCTTGCATTTACCAGTACAAGCTGGTTCTTCAAGAGTTTTAAAATTAATGAATAGAAATTATACAAAAGAAGATTATCTACGCAAAATTGATAAAATTAAAAGCATCAATCCTGATATAGCTTTGTGCACTGATTTAATGGTAGGATTTCCGGGAGAAACAGAAGAAGATTTCCTTGAAACATTAGACCTTGTTAAAAAAGTTGAATTTGATACATCATTTACTTTTATATATTCAAGAAGAGAAGGGACTAAAGCTTATAATGCGGTTGATCAAGTTCCTGATAAAGTAAAACATGATAGATTTCAAAGACTTATAGACATTTTATATCCTATACAAAATAAAAAGAATAAAGCTTTTATCGGTAGAGATGTAGATGTTTTAGTTGAAGATGTAAGTAAAAAAGATGCAAATAAATTAAGTGGTAGAACTGAAGAGTTTAAATTAATAAATTTTGAAGGTAATAAAGATTTAATAGGCAAAATAGTAAAGGTACACGTAACAGATGCAAATTCATTTAATTTAAAAGGTGAGTTATGTCAAATTCGTTAACACCAATGATGGAACAATATGTCAAAATTAAAAATCAGTATCCTAATGAAATTTTATTTTACAGGCTAGGTGATTTTTATGAGATGTTTTTTGACGACGCTTTAAAAGCTTCAAAAGCATTAGGCCTTACTTTGACTAGAAGAAGTAATAAAACTCAAGATATACCTATGTGTGGTGTACCGTATCATGTAAGTGAAACATATATATCAAAGCTTATTGAACAAGGTTTTAAAGTAGCTATTTGCGACCAAGTAGAAGACCCCAAATTAGCTAAAAATTTAGTTAAAAGAGAAGTTACAAGAATAGTTACTCCTGGAACATTTACAGACTTAAATTATTTAAATTCTAATGAAAACAATTATTTAATGTCTATTATATACAGTGGCTATAATGTCAGTATATCGTATTCAGATTATAGTACTGGAGAGTTGTTTACAACT
>NZ_JH165062.1:3374-11292 GCF_000227315.1 Peptoniphilus indolicus ATCC 29427
GATGATTATTCATCTCTTAATCTTTTGCTAAACTATCTTGGAATAACTCAAAAATCTAGTCTTGTCCATCTAAAAGATATAATAGTTTATACGGTTGAAGAGTATATGGGCCTTGATGAACATACAAAGAGAAATCTAGAATTAACTCATGGTATAACAACTGGGACTAAAAAAGGTTCTTTATTCCAAGTTTTGGATAGTACTAAAACGTCTATGGGTTCTAGAGAACTAAAAAAATGGATAGAAAAACCTCTACTTGATAAGGGAAAAATTGCAGATAGACTAAATTTAGTTGAAGAATTAAAAGAGAATTTAATATTAATAGATAAAATTAATGGTCAATTAAACCAAATCAATGACATTGAAAGACTGAGTTTTAAAATTTCGAATTCTCAAATTTCGCCTAAAGAAATTAAAGCATTGGCGAACTCTTTCTCAAAAATTAAGGGAAATTCAAAAAGAAATTTTAAATTCAAACTGTATTCATTTAAAAGATTATGTAAAAAATATTTGTACTATTGATTCCCTAATAGATGAAATTAATACTACATTAGTATCAGACCCGCCACATATAATTGATGATAAAAGATTTATTCGAATAGGATTTGATACAGAACTTGATGAGTTATTTAATGCTAGTGAAAATGGACAAAGACTTATCTTGGATTTAGAGAATAGAGAAAAAGCAAGAACATCAATAAAAATTTAAAGATTAAGTACAATAAAATCTTAGGATATTTCATTGATGTAACTAAATCTTTTGTAGACAAAGTTCCTGACGATTATATTAGAAAACAGACTTTGGTAGGCTCAGAAAGATATTACACAGTTGAATTAAAAGAATTAGAGTTAAAAATAAGTGGCTCCAAGGAGTTAGCTTTAAAAAAACAACAAGAAATTTTAAAAACTTTGCGAGATAAAATATTTTTTAATTTAAGAACTATACAATCAACTGCTCAAAAGATAGCTAAGGTAGATGTGCTTACTTCATTAGCTAATGTTGCCAATGAAAATAACTACGTTAGGCCAAAGTTAATAGATGGTTCAAGTCTTGAAATAAAATCAGGTAGACATCCAATAGTTGAAGCGCTTAATAAAGAGGTCATGTTTGTGCCAAATGACACTACTTTAAACGAAGAGAAATTCTTTAATTTGATAACTGGCCCAAATATGGCAGGTAAGTCAACTTATATGCGTCAAGTTGCAATTATTGTAATAATGGCCCACATAGGTTCTTTTGTTCCCGCAGATGAAGCTAAAATATCTATAATGGATAGAGTTTTTACTAGAATAGGAGCTTCTGATAACTTAGCTGGTGGAGATTCTACTTTTATGGTTGAGATGAAAGAAGTTTCTAATATCCTAAAGCACGCAAAACCTAATTCATTAGTAATTTTAGATGAGGTAGGAAGAGGAACTAGCACTTTTGATGGTCTTTCAATCGCTTGGGCAATAAGTGAGTATATAATTAAAAAGATTAAATCTAGGACATTATTCGCTACTCACTATCATGAATTAACAGATCTTTCTAATATATATGATGAAGTTGAAAATCTTACAATAGCAGTTGATAAACAAGGGGAAGATATTGTCTTTTTAAGAAAGATTATAAATGGATTTAGTTCTAAAAGTTATGGTATTGAAGTGGCAAAGCTAGCAGGAATAAACGAACCTATAGTTGAAAGAGCTAAAGAAATATTAGAACTACATGAATCAAAAGAAAATGTGCAAATTAAAATGGAGTCGTTTAATGAAGCTGTAAATCCTAATTACGACGGCTTTGTTAAAGAAATTAGTAAAATTGATATAAATACAATTTCACCTTTAGAGGCTTTGAATTTGTTGGGTAAAATTGTAGAAAAGGCAAGTGATATAAATGACAATTAATATATTAGATGATTTAACCATATCTAAAATTGCAGCAGGGGAGATAATTGAAAACCCTGCTTCAATAGTTAAAGAGCTTGTAGAAAATTCAATAGATGCTGAAGCAAAAAATATAGTTGTTGAGGTCAAAGGAGCGCCTTGGGAATATATTAAAGTTTCTGATGATGGAATGGGCATTTTATCAGATGAAATAGAAAAAGCATTTTACAGACACGCCACTTCTAAATTAAGTAATTTTAAAGATTTGACAGAAATTACTTCACTTGGTTTTAGGGGAGAGGCATTGGCAAGTATCGCAAGTGTTTCCAAAATAGAAGTCCTAACTAAAACTAAAAATGATTTAGCAGGTACAAGAGCCAAATTAGAAGATGGTAAGATTTGGGATAAAAAAAATATAGGAGTTCCAGTTGGCACAACATTTTATATAACTGATGTATTTCACAATACTCCTGTAAGAAAAAAATTTTTAAAAAAAGAGAGCTCAGAATTTAATCTAATTCAAGATGTGGTTAAAAAAATATCTCTTGGAACACCCGAAGTTTCTTTTAAATTGATAAGGGACTCAAGAGTTATTTTAAGTAAATCTGCCACTACAAATATGAATGACCATATATTTAGTATATTAGGCAGGGATATAAGTAATAATCTAATCAACAAAAAATTTGAAAATGAAAGATATAAAATAAATGCTTTCTTTTCAAACAATGCATTATATAGAACGTCTAGGTCAGAACAATATATCTATATTAATGGAAGATTTATCAGAAACTTAGAGATTTCTAAAAGTATAGAAAGAGCTTACTATTCTCAAATACCTCTTGGCAGATATCCAGTTTTTATAATTTATTTAGAAATAGACCCTTCTATCGTAGATGTAAATGTTCATCCTAAAAAACATGAAGTTAAATTTTCAAATGATGAAGTTATTGTTCAATTGTTAAAAGATTTAGCTGAAGAAACATTAAAACCTAATAGAGATTTTATTAAACCAATTGAAGATGAACCTAAAACAGAAAATGTAAATATATTTGAATTGTTTACAACAGAGTCATCGGACAATGATCAAGTAGTCGAATTAGACTATACTAGTAATTTTATAAATTCTAAAAAAGAGTCTATAGAAGAACCTTACAAAGAATTCTTATCTGATAATAACCATGATATGGATAAAAAAGAACCTACTATCGTTTCTTATGGCGAATATAATCAGAATTTAGAAATTGAAACTATAGATGATTCAATAGCTATGGAAAATATAGAACCATTTAAAAAAGAAGTGAATTTAATAGACTCAAGATACGTTGGTTCACTTTTTAATACTTATCTAATATTAGAATCAAGAGATAATAGATGGTTCCTAATCGACCAACATGCAGCACATGAAAGGGTTAAATATGAAGAATTTTTAAATCAATTTAATTACAGACAAGTTGATTCTCAAATGCTATTAAAACCAGAGATATTTGATGTATCAAATGTTGAATTGGATAAGTTTGACGAATTCACAGAAACATTAAATAAAATTGGATTTGAAATTGAAAAATTTTCAGATAATTCTTTGATTGTTAGAGCTATTCCTTCTATAGTTGGATGTAATTTCGAAGACTTTTTAAGACAATCACTTCAGGAAGTGAATGAAAACTTAACTTCTGCATATCAAGTTAACCCATACGCTCTTATGAAAAAAGCTTGTAAAGCTGCTGTTAAAGCCAATGAAAAACTAAGTTCTATTGAAGTTAAACAACTTGTAAAAGATTTAGTAAATTGTGAGGACCCTTATACATGTCCTCATGGTCGTCCAACTGTTTTAGAGCTTACTAAAAGAGATCTAGAAAAAATGTTTTTGAGAGGATAAATGAATTTAATTATTTTAACAGGACCTACAGGTGTAGGCAAGACAGAATTATCTTTAAAAATTGCAAAAGAATATAATGGTGAGATTATTTCCGCAGATTCAATGCAAATATATAAAGAATTTAATATTGGAACAGCAAAAATAGATACTAGTCAAACTGATATCGTGCATCACATGATTGATATAGTTGATGCCAATACGGAATTTTCAGTTTATGATTTTCAACAACAAGTAAAAAAATTAATAGAAGAAATAAATCTTCGAGGTAAGATGCCTATTTTAGTTGGAGGCACAGGACTTTATATAAATTCAATAGTTTATAATTTAACTTTTCAAGAACAGTCAAAAGATATAGCTTACAGAGAGTACCTAAACTTAGTATTGCAAGAAAAGGGATTGGGATACCTATATGAATTATTGCTTGAAGTCGATCCGGAATCTGCAAATCAAATAGATAGAAATAACTCTCATAGAATTATTAGGGCTTTGGAGATATCTAAAAGTGGTAAAAAAGATAATTCAAATTTTAATTCTAAAAATAATGAATACAATTTACTTTACTTAGGGTTAAATATGGAGAGAAGTAAGCTGTATGAAAATATAAATATCAGAGTAGAACAAATGATAAATCAAGGTTTAATCAAAGAAGTTTCTGAGCTTGTAGAAAAATATTCTGAAAATTCTCAAGCTTTTAAAGCAATAGGTTACAAAGAAGTTATATCATATTTTAAAAATGATATTTCATTGGAAGAAATGGTAGAATTAATTAAAAAAAATTCACGACACTATGCTAAACGTCAAATTACTTGGTTTAAACGTGATGATAGAATCATTTGGTTAGATAAAGAAGACAAAAATATTTTTAAAACATTAAAAAAATTAGTAGGAGATAAATTTGGAAAATAATTTTTTTGATTCGTTCAAGATTAATAAAGAAATATTTGATTTTGTATGTAATTGTGAAAATGAACTTAAAGAGTCCTTTTTAGAATTTGAACCAATTTCATTTTATAATCAAATGAAAATATTGAAAGCAATGCAAGATAATAATTTAAAATCAACAGATTTTAATTGGACCACTGGTTATGGTTATGGAGATGAGGGGAGAGATAAGGTTGAAAAAATATATGCCAATATCTTTAACACAGAAGATGCCCTTGTAAGGCCTAATATTGTAAGTGGAACACATGCTATAAGCCTAGCATTAAAGTCTATATTAGCTAAAGGAGACGAATTAATATATATAAGTGGAGCTCCTTATGACACACTTAGAAAAGTTATAGGTATAGATGGAAATGAACCAGGTAACTTTATTGAAAGTGGCATTCACTACTCTCAAGTTGATTTAATTGATGGGAAAATAGATATAGAAAAAATCATTGAAATGATTTCAGAGAATACAAAAGTTATCGCAATTCAAAGGTCTACAGGTTATTCAAATAGAAAAGCGTTCACAACTGATGAATTAAAAATTGTAATTAAATCTATAAAGGAAAAATATCCTAAAGTTATAATTTTTGTAGATAATTGTTATGGTGAATTTACAGATTATGAAGAACCTACAGATTTTGGAGCTGACTATATGGCAGGCTCCTTAATAAAAAATCCAGGAGGTGGATTAGCTTACTCAGGTGGTTATATAGTAGGAAAGCAAGACTTAATAGATAGAATATCTAATAATCTTACAGCCCCAGGAATAGGTAAGGAATGTGGCCTTAGCTTTGGGATGACAAGGCAAATTTTACAAGGACTATTTATGGCTCCCAAAGTTGTAGAAGATGCAATAAAGGTAGCTAGATTATTTAGTCTCGCATTTGAAAAATTAGGATATGAAACCCTACCTAAAAGTTCTGATAAGAGGTCAGATATAATAACAAGCATTGAATTAAACGATCCTAAACTATTAGAAGTATTCTGTGAAGCAATACAAAGTGCATCTCCTGTAGACCATCAATTTACTCCTCAAGCATGGGATATGCCAGGATATGAAAATAAAGTTATAATGGCAGCAGGAGGCTTTATAGAAGGCTCTTCAATAGAATTGTCTGCTGATGGTCCTATGAGAGCGCCATATTATGCTTATTTCCAAGGTGGCTTATCTTATTATCATGGTAAATACGCCTTAATAAATGTATTAAATAATTTTAAAGAACAAATTTATAACTTAAAAAATAAGATGTAAGGGATATCCCTTACATCTTTCTATATAAACCAACAACTACACCCAAAATTTTAAGGTCTTTTACATAAATGGGATCCATAAAATCATTTTCAGGTTGTAACCTAAATCCATCTTTTTCTTTATAAAAAGTCTTAACTGTAGAATCTTCTCCAATTAAAGCTAAAACTTTATCTCCATTTTTAGCAAAATCACGTTTTTCTATTATTACAAAATCTCCGTCCAATATCCCTGCATTTATCATGCTTTCTCCAACAATTTTTAAAATAAATAAATTTCTGTCTTGAGCAAATTCAATTGGAAGAGGATATGTATCTTCTATATTTTCAAAAGCTAGTATAGGCGCTCCAGCCGAAACTTGACCAACAATTGGTATATCAACAGTTTTTTTCTTATTTAAAAATACATCTTCATTATTGCTAAGTATCTCTATAGCTCTAGGTTTTGTAGGGTCTTTTCTTATATATCCCTTTATTTCAAGTTTTTCTAAACTTCCATGAACAGTTGATGTACTTTTTATATTTAGTTGTTGGCAAATTTCTCTAACTGTAGGGGGATATCCTTTTAATTGTAACTGTTGTATTAAATAAAATAATATATCTTTTTCTCTTTGACTCAAATCTTCGTACATACTTATACCTCCTATATACAAAGTATAACAGATGAGAACGTATATTTCAAACAAACGTTTAAAATACTTGACAAAAACAAATGTTCAAATACAATTAATTTAGAACAAACATTCAGAACATATATTTGATGAGGTGGATTATGAAAAGTAATTTAAAATTAAAAAAGAATAGGGTATTTATATTTATTATTATGATGTTTTTATTCACAACTGGATTAAAAATAGAAAACTTAGATGGTTTTGAAACTAGACAACCTGAACCTAAATTGATTTATCATTATGTCAATTCAAATGAAACTATTTGGAATATAGCTGATAAATATAACTACAATATGGATAAACGAGATTATGTAGATAAAATTATCAAATTAAATAATAATTCATCCAAAATAACACAAGGTGAAATTATTTCCATACCAATTTATAGATGAAAACTTCCCAAATAATAAGTGTAGGGTAGAGTGTAGTAAATATTTAAATTTTTAATTATGAGCAATAAAAATAGTCAACAAAATTAATTAATTTTGTGACTATTTTTTATGCTCATTTAAAATATTTATCATTATTTTCAGCACTATCATCAACTTCAGTGTAATTTATATTTGACAAAGGATTACTTTCAATAGTGTCTTTTAAAGCTTTATTATTTACATGAGTGTAGATTTGCGTAGTACTAACTGATTCATGACCAAGTATTTCTTGTAGACTTCTTATATCAGCTGAACCATATTGATACATAAGAGTTGCTGCTGTGTGTCTTAATTTGTGTACAGTATATTTATTTGTATCTAATCCTGAATTCTTTATATATTTTTCTACCATATGTTGAATGGATCTATTATTCATTCTATTATTACGCATACTTAAAAATAATGCATCTTCATTATCGATGTCAGGTCTAACTTTTAAATAATCATCTAGAGCTTTTCTACAGGCATTATTAAGGAATATTTCACGTTGTTTACGACCTTTTCCAGTAACACGCAGTATATTAGTCTTAATATCATTTAAATTTAAACTGGAGAGCTCTGATAGCCTCATTCCACAATTTAAAAATAAAGTTACTATAGCATAGTCCCTAAATTTAAATTTAGGTTGTTTTTCTGAATTAGATATCTCTTTCAATATTAACATAGCTTCATCTAAATCTAAATAAATGGGTAATGAACGCTCAATTTTAGGACTATCTATGTCTTCAGCAGGATTATACTCAATCAAATCAACTTTAGTACTTAAATATTTAAAAAATGTTCTAATAGAAGATAATTTTCTATTTTTAGTTCTATTAGAATTTTTTAATTTCTATCTAAAAAGAAGTAAACGCGTATATATCTTCTTTTCTTATACTTTTTATAATATCTAGTGT
>NZ_JH165062.1:11412-14437 GCF_000227315.1 Peptoniphilus indolicus ATCC 29427
AGAATGAATCTAATAAAAGTTCTTAAATCATAATAATATTCTTTAACTGTATTCTCTGAAGCTCCTTTAGAGCTAGATAAAAACCAAGAAAGTCATCTATTAAATTATTAATCATTTTATTCTCCTAAAAATTTTATATTATATATAATAACAAAAAAACCCGCCTTATGGCAGGTTTTATTAACTTATTTAGAATTTATTTAGCATATTCAATGGCTTTAGTTTCTCGTATGACATTTACTTTAATTTGTCCTGGGAAGTCTAATTGTGATTCAATTTCTTTAACAATTTTTCTTGCTAATAAAGTAACTTCAGATTCACTTACAGCTTCTGGCTTAACTATTATTCTAACTTCTCTTCCTGCTTGAATTGCATAAGATTTCTCTATACCTTCAAATGAAGTTGCTATTTCTTCAAGTTTTTCAAGACGTTTTATATATGACTCTACAGTTTCGCGTCTTGCTCCAGGTCTAGCAGCTGAAATAGCATCAGCAGCAGTTACTAAAATTGCTTCAACATATTTGAATTCAACATCTCCATGATGAGATTGTATACAGTTTATAACTATATCATTTTCTTTGTACTTACGAGCAATTTCAATACCTAAATCAACATGAGGAGCTTCAACATCGTGGTCTATACTCTTTCCGATATCATGAAGTAATCCACCTCTTTTAGCAAGCTTTACATCAGCTCCAATTTCTTGTGCCAATATACCAGCTAAGTTTGAAACTTCAACAGCATGCTTTAACATATTTTGGCCATAACTTGTTCTAAATTTAAGCCTTCCAAGATACTTTATGATTTCGGGATGTAATCCATGAACTCCTGCATCATAAGCAGCTTGTTCTCCGGACTCTTTAATCATAATATCAACTTCATTTTTAGCTTTTTCTACACTCTCTTCAATTTTAGTAGGATGAATTCTTCCATCTTGCACTAACTTTTCAAGAGCTATTCTAGCTATTTCACGTCTTACAGGATCAAAACATGATAGAACCACCGCTTCAGGAGTATCATCGATAATTAAATCAACGCCAGTCAAAGACTCTATACTTCTTATATTACGTCCTTCACGTCCGATAATTCTACCTTTCATTTCATCATTGGGTAACTGAACTACAGAAACGGTTGCCTCTGCAACTTGATCTGCAGCTATTCTTTGAATTGCTTGGGCTATTACATTTTGTGCGTATTTATTGCTTTCCTCTTTAATTCTTAGTTCATTTTCCTTAATTATAAGTGCAGATTCTTGGGTTATTTCTCGTTCTAACTGATTTAATAATATGGATTTACCTTCTTCAGCTGTCAAACCAGCAACTTTCTGTAATTCTTCTTCTCTTTTTAGAACTAATTCTTCAGCTTTTTCAACTTTCATTTTAGCATCTTCAAGTCTAGAGTTAAGCTTATCTTCTTTTTTCTCTAAAGACTGAGCTCTTTTCTCGACAGCTTCTTCTCTATTCAAAATTCTATTTTCTAAAGTTTGAAGCTCATTTCTACGAGTTTTATATTCATGCTCATTATCAGATCTAAGCTTGTGTATCTCATCTTTTGCTTCTAGAAGAAGTTCACGTTTTTTGGCTTCAGCATTATGTTCGGCTTCTGTGACTATTTTTATAGCAAGTTCTTCAGCTGTTTTAGTTTTTCCTTCAGCAATATATTTTCGAATACCGTAGCCTATTCCACAACCAAAAATTAGAGATATTATAATAAAAATAATATTTTCTAGCATTACACACCTCCTTATTAAATTTTCAAGTTCCAAATTTTAAATTCATTTCTAAATAAATACTTGCGTACTATACAATTTTATCTCTAAATTGAGCAATAGTCAAGATAAGCTATTTTTCAATTTCTAAATTAGTTACCTTAGATACTGAATTTCTTTGCTCTACTAGGAAAGATTTATCACAAATTTCTGATAAATATTTATTGTGTGTAACCATAATAATCTGTCTATGAAACATAGTTGAAGATTTTCTTAAAAATTCTCCTAAATTAAATATATATTCCTCACTTACGTGTTTACCAGGTTCATCTAAAATCAAAGGGCCTTCGATTTTAGGGTTATAAATTTCTATCATAGCAATTCTAAGTGCCAATGATATAATATCTACAATTCCACCCCCTCTGGAATTCTCAGGTTGAGTTTTAACGGTGTAGCCATCATAATTTGACACTACATAAAAATCTGCTCCAGTAATTTTACCATCTGTAAGCTCTATTACAAATTCAATATCTGTTTCCAAAATAAAGCTCAAGCAACTACTTACCAAACTCTCAACTTGTGTTTTTGCTTGTTCTCTGCCGTACTCACTTGCCATATTTAATAGTATCTCAACTTGTGATAATACAGAGTAATCATTTTTTAAAGTATTAATTTTATCTAATTTAGAATTTAAATTTTTCTCTACTATATCTCGTCTACCCTTTTGAATGTTTAAATTAGTTTCTAATTTTTCTATTTTTTCATTTATAGTATTTATATCCATCATCAAATCTCCGGCATATTGTCGGCAATTTCAGAAAATAGGCTGTCTATTTTAGTTTGTAGTTCATTTATAGTATTATCTAAATCTTCAGGGTTTATATTTAATGCTTCCAACTCCTTATTTAATGCTTCTTGTTGAATTTTTAAAGTCTCCAAACGGCCTTCTGCTTTATTCTTTAATTCTTTTCTGCGGTCTATTTCTTTCTTTAGATAAGAAAGTTTGTCTTCATAATTCATATTTCACCTCTTAAATGCTCTTTTATACTTGAACTATCTATTTTACTGTGACACAAAGGACAATAGCCCAGCTCTATAAAAATCCTTTCATATTCTTCACTTAAATTTAAAATATTTTTATAAATATCATCTATTTCTGCGTTTAAAGAAGTAATCTTTGAATTGATATTATTTAGATTTTCTTTTACGATTAAGAGTTGTGAATATAAATTCAAATTATTTTCTAATTCTAATGTCAAAGAAATATTAAATTCGATATTTTTAAATATCTTTAAATATTCAATTCCTCTACCAATA
>NZ_JH165062.1:14487-28139 GCF_000227315.1 Peptoniphilus indolicus ATCC 29427
ATTTGTTAAATTGAGTAGTTTATCATATATACCATCTATATGTTTTAGTTTTAAAACTTGTTCTTCAGTTGTAAGTATATCATTTCTATTACTCTTTAGATTGTTTGATAACTTAGAATAATACTTTAGCATTTCAATATTACGAGACAATCTTTCAAATTTTTGTTCTAATTCAGATATATTTTCATATTCTTTAAGGTTTTTCTCTAAATATATAATTTCTTCTTTTATATTTAGCTTTGAAGAAGATAACTGTTTCAACTTATCTAGTTGAACAGTATAATTTAAAATCGCATCTCTACATTTTTTTATAAAGTTTAATTTTTTTTCTTCATCTTTTAAATAATCAAAGCTTTCTAAATCTTTTTCTAATATTTCCTTCTCTAATTCAGCTTCTTTTATTTTCTTCGAATTATTTTTATTATCCTTTATAACATCTCTTAAAGCATCATCTATAAAATTTACGCCTATTAGTCTGCCTATTGCACTAGCTCTAGTTGATGAAGACTCCGTGAGAAGAAAAGGTCCATCCAATTGTTCTGCAATGTTGATTCCATTCTTAACAGTTGAGCCTAATTCTACTTTTTGAATATTGATTTCTTGAATTATTTCAAAAGGTACAGCTCTATTAAATTTTTCAAGAACAATTTTTTCTCCATTAGATTTTACAAGAATATACTTATTTTCTTTACTATTCCACAACCTTGTTACAATAGCTCCCGTGTTAAATTCAATTCTAACACTCATTTCCTTAGCGCCATTTCGTATTAGGTTTCCTGGAGGTGGGTCATTATAAAAAACCCATTTTATCGCTCTTAAAATAGCTGTCTTACCACTATCAGATCTGCCAACTATAACATTTAATCCTCTATGCAAATCTAATTTTGTATTCTCATGAGACTGAAAATTTTTAATTTCTATAGAAGTTATATAAATCAATTGTAATCAGCTCCTTCAATTTGCTTTAACTCAACTCTTTTAATTGCCTCATCTCTTACTTCCTTAGAAATATTATTGTTTTTGGCAATCTCAACTAATATATCAAATACATCGAAACTTTTTAAATTAGATGATGACTCGATTGTAGATTTAAAATCATTAAATTGTTGTGTTTTAAATTTATGATGCTCAATTTCGCTTCTGTCTAATACTTCTTCGGCTGGAAGAGCAGTTTTCAAATTTATTTCTCTTATATCTATTTTATTTGTGAGTTCAAGTATAACTACTTTAGGCTTTCTTTTAAATTCACTAAGTGCATTAGATATCCTTACAATTGAACCTGGATTTATAAAATATTTGCCATCTATTTCAATTGTTTTAAAACCATAGTGAATATGTCCTCCAAATGTTACATCTGCAACTGTATCCGATATATCAGAAATTAGAGTATGAGGTATAGTATCAGGAGGTTTTTTATCTGTTAAGAATCCATGAGTGAGGTGTATTGCATAATCAACATCATCCTTTTCTCGTACAATATATCCTTCTCTACTCTTAGGGCTATCCATATCTATACTATAAGGGAAAGACGTCAGTTGAACAGTGACGTCTTTCTTTAAAATTACCTTATTATTTACCATTCTTATAATCCCAAAACTATCTAAAAGACCAAACATAGTTCTATGAACAGTTATTGGATTATGCCCGAATATATCATGATTTCCACTAACTATATATATTGGTGCTTTAAATTTCTGAAAAATTTCTGAAAAATCTGATACTAATGAAATTGGAGTATCGGGTCTATCAAATAAGTCACCTCCATGTAAAATATAATCTACATTTTCATTTAAACTTATTTGAAGAATTTCATTCATTTTATTTTTTAATGTTTCATAAAAATTATCGATTCTATTTTTAGGATTTGTTACCCTTAAATGAGAATCTGTAAAATATAAAAATTTCATCTTATTCTGAATCCATTTCAGTCGAATTATTTTGGATAGATGGTTCTAAATCATCTGCCGGCAAATTTAATGCCTTACGAATTTTTTGGTCTATTTCAAATGTTAACTCAGGATTTTGCTCTAAAAACTCTTTTGAATTTTCTCTTCCTTGCCCCAATTTTTGGTCTTCATAGCTATACCATGCACCACTCCTTATAATTACATCAGAAAGTACCCCCATATCTATAGTAGTACCAGATTTTGAAATTCCCTTTCCATACATAATATCAAACTCAGCTACCTTATGTGGTGGAGCAACTTTATTTTTAACAACTTTTACTTTTACACGATTACCTATCATTTCATCGCCTTTTTTCAAAGTATCAGTTCTTCTTATATCCATTCTTATAGAAGCATAAAATTTAAGGGCTCTCCCTCCTGTAGTAGTTTCAGGATTACCAAACATAACTCCTATTTTTTCTCTAAGTTGATTTATGAATACAACCGATGATTTTGACTTATTTATTGCTCCAGTTAACTTTCTAAGAGCTTGAGACATAAGTCTTGCCTGCAATCCCATGTGGGAATCTCCCATTTCACCTTCAATTTCAGCCTTTGGAACAAGGGCTGCTACTGAGTCTACAACAATTAAATCAACAGCATTTGAACGAACTAGAGCTTCAGTAATTTCTAAAGCTTGTTCTCCTGTGTCAGGTTGTGAAATTATTAAATTTTCAATATCTACACCTAAATTTTTTGCATATACAGGGTCTAGTGCATGTTCTGCATCTATAAAAGCAGCTATCCCATCCATTTTTTGTGCTTCAGCTAACATATGCAGTGCTAATGTAGTTTTACCTGATGATTCGGGTCCATAAATTTCTATAATTCTTCCTCTTGGAATTCCACCTACTCCTAATGCATAATCTAAAGTTAGTGATCCTGTTGGTATAGCTTCTATTTCTAGCTTATTATCAGCACCTAATTTCATTATAGAGCCCTTTCCATAAGCCTTTTCTATTCTAGAGATTGTATTTTCTAGAGATAGTTTTCTTTGATCGTCCATAATTACCCCCTTAACATTAAAATAAGATCTAATATTGCTGTATCACAAACTCTTTTTTGTATTTCATTTCTAGTACCTTTAAATTTATGCTCTACAACTTTATATTTATTTTCATCAAAATAATAACATATATAATTTAAGCCTACTTCTTTTTCACTAGGGTTTGGCCCAGCTTCGCCAGTTGTAGATATGCATATATCTGATTTAGTTAAAGCCCTTAACCCTTTAGCCATTTCATAAGCAACTTCTTTACTAACAACACCATAATTATTTAATGTATTTTCTTTTACTCCAAGAATCTTAATTTTAACATCGTTTGAATACGTGATGTAAGATTCGCTTAATACACTACTCGCTCCAGATATACTAGTTATTTGGCTAGCTAAAAGCCCCCCTGTAATAGACTCTGCAAAACTTATCTTAAGTTCTTTTTCTTTAAGTAATTTTACAAGAGATTCATTTAAAGTTATTTTTCCTTCCGAATATATATTTGTTCCAAAAGTATCATATAGTTTAGAGACTATTAAATCAACTTTTTCAATTAATGAATTTCTATCTCTTCCTTCAGCTATTATTTTAATTTCAGTATCATAAAATTTTGCAAATGTATTTATACTTATATTTTTAGTTTCTAAGTTTAATTTTCTAATTTTATCTTCAACTACAGATTCTCCAAGTCCCGCAACATTTAAAGATCTAATTACTACTTCATTGTTATCTGTTATGTAGTATTTTAGATACTCATCTACCATAGGTCTCAATTCTTTCGGTGGTCCAGGCAATAAAAATATCTTTTTGTCACCATATTCAATAATTTCTCCTGGTGCTATTCCCCACTTATTGTCTAATATAGTTGAATTTTCGATAATCATTGCTTGTTTTAAATTATTTTCAGTCATTTTAAATTTAGATTCTCTAAATCTTTTTAATAATTTTTTATGTTGTATTTCATCTAATATAATACTACGTCCAATAACATTTGAAACAGCTTCTTTTGTCATATCATCAGCAGTTGGTCCTAATCCTCCACACAAAAATATGAGGTCTACTTTTTCTAGTTGTCCCTTAAGAATATTTTCTATTTGTTCTAAATTATCTCTAACAGATATATGATAATCCACATGAACTCCTAAATCATTTAATATGTTGGAAATATATTCAGCATGTGTATTTAAAATTGAACCCACTAATATTTCTGTTCCTACAGTTATTATTGATGCTCTCATTCTTACCTCTTATATATTTTTTAAGTCTAATACTTTCTTGTTTTTGATAAAATAATCTACTCCTGAAATTATAGTAAATAATATAGCTATATAAAAAGATACGATGCCTATTTTGTATATCATAGTTATATTAGTTAGTAAAATAATTAAAGATACTAGTTGACTTACTGTTTTTATCTTTCCTAAAGGACTTGCAGCTATAGTGATATTTTCAGAAGCTGCTATAATTCTAAACCCTGTTACTGCAAATTCTCTAGCAATTATTATTATAACTCCCCAAGCTGGAACATCTCCTAACTCAGTAAGACATATTAAAGCAGCAGCTACTAATATCTTATCAGCTAGAGGGTCTGCAAACTTTCCAAAATTTGTAACTAAATTATTTTTTCTGGCTATATATCCATCTAAAAAGTCTGTAAATGAAGCTATTACAAAAATTATAGTAGCTATAATTCTAGAATTTTCGATATTAAGATACATAAACAACACAAAAATGGGGACCATTAAAATTCTTAACATTGTCAATTTATTTGCGGTATTCATATTACTTCACCTTCTAAATCAAACTCCAATGAGTTTAAAATTTTAACTTTGTAAAAAGAACCCAATTCAAGGTTGTTTTCACTTGCAACGTAAATATTTCCATCAATTTCAGGAGCATCTAAATATGAACGTCCTGAATACATTTCACCACTTATTTTTTCTTCAATTAATACTTCTAATACTGAACCTATTTTTTTGCTCATTATCTCAGAAGAAATCTCTTGTTGAATATCCATCACAGCGGATAATCTTTCATTCTTTAAATCTTCATCGATTTGATTATCCATTGAATACGCAACTGTATCCTCTTCCCTAGAGTATGCAAAAGCACCAACTCTATCTAATTTATATTCTTCTAAAAATGAACTCAGTTCTTCAAAATCTTCTTCAGTTTCTCCAGGGAATCCAACTATAAATGTTGTACGTATTGCAATTTCAGGGATATTGCTTCTAAGTTGATTAATCAACTTTTCAATTTGGTTTTTAGATGTTCTTCTGTTCATTCTCTTTAAGACATTATCTGAAATATGTTGCATCGGAATATCAACATACTTCAAGAGTTTAGAATTTGTTTTAAATTCATTTATAAGTCCATCAGTAAAATTATCAGGATATAAATAAAGTATTCTAATCCATTTTAACAAATGAATCTTAGAAAGCTCTTTTATTAAATCTTGTAGTTTGTACTCTTTATATAAATCTATCCCATAATCTGTTGAATTTTGCGCAATTAAAATTATTTCACGAGTACCATTGCCAGTAAGATATTCAACTTCTTTAACTATATCTTCAATAGGTCGTGATTTATTTCTTCCCCTTAATTTAGGAATAATACAATAGCTGCAATTATTATTACAACCTTCAGCTATTCTAACATATTCTGTAACTTGTACATCTGACTTATAGTTTATATCTTGAGTATATTCATTAAAATCTTCAAGTAAAACTTTCCTATCCCCATCGAAAGCTGAGTTAATTACTGAATTAATATCTTTAAAGCTACCTGTACCAATAATTCCATCAACTTCAGGTATTTCTTCCATTAATTCTTTTGAATAACGTTGGGCTAAACAACCAGCTAATACCAACTTCTTTAAATTACCATTTTCTTTTAGCTTTGCAGCCTCAAGTATGGTATTTATAGACTCTTCTTTTGCAGCTTCTATAAATCCACATGTATTTACAACTATGACATTGGCGTCGTTTGGATTAGGCGTAATTTCATAGCTTTCACTGTTTAAATTAGACTTCATTGTTGTTGTATCTATATCATTCTTAGAACAACCTAATGTTATAAAATGTACTTTATTCAAATTCTTCTCCCAGCATTTCTTTAATTTCTTCTTCTGTTAATAATACTTTCCTAGGTTTTGAGCCTTCATGAGGACCAATTATGCCAGATTCTTCAAGTTGGTCTACAATTCTAGCAGCTCTTGAATATCCTATCTTCAATTTTCTCTGTAAATAAGAAATTGATGCCTGTTCATCAGTCAATATATACTTAACCGCTTCATTAAATAACTCATCTCTATCTCTAGTAATTTCTTTTTTTTCTTGAATTTCTTTAACGATTTTTTCTTCAAGTGCTTTATTCGAAGAACTATTAGCTTTAATAAATTCGACAACTCTCTCAACTTCATCATCATGTATAAATGCACCTTGAACTCTAACTGGTTTAGAATAGAACCCTGGATAGAATAACATATCTCCTTTTCCAAGCAATCTTTCTGCTCCGGGCATATCCAATATAGTTCTAGAATCAATCTGAGATGAAACTGAAAATGCTATTCTAGATGGAATATTAGCCTTTATCGTTCCGGTAATTACATCAACAGATGGTCTTTGTGTAGCCAGTATTAAATATATACCCGCAGCACGTGCTTTTTGAGCAAGTCTTGCTATATATTCTTCAACTTCTTTTTGAGCCACCATCATTAAGTCTGCTAATTCATCTACGATTATTACAATTTTTGGTAAAATAGGTTCTTTTAAAATAGCTGCTTTACTATTAAAAGAATTTAAATCCCTAACTCCTAATTCAGCGAATAAAGAATATCTTCTCTCCATTTCTCCTACCGCCCAGTTTAAGGCAAAAGAAGCTTTTTTAGGTTCAGTAACTACCGGAATCAAAAGATGTGGAATATCATTATATATACTAAGTTCAACTATTTTAGGGTCTATAAGTAAAAGCTTAACATCTTCAGGAGAGCTTTTGTATAAAATACTAGTTATAATAGTATTTATACATACTGATTTTCCAGAGCCTGTTGCACCAGCTATTAATAAATGTGGCATTTTTTCAATAGATGATACTATAATTTCCCCAGCTACATTTTTCCCTAAAGTCAATGGTATATCAGATTTTAAATTTTTAAATTCTAAACTTCCTATCATATCTCGTATGGATACAGAGTCTTTGAACTTATTTGGGACTTCTATTCCAACCACAGCTTTACCTGGGATTGGCGCTTCTATTCTTATATCTGAACTAGCTAAAGCCATTGCCAAATTATCACTCAATGCAACTATCTTATTTAACTTTACTCCTGGAGCAGGCTCTAATTCATAAAGAGTTATAACAGGGCCTTTATTAATTGCCACAATTTTACAATCAATTCCAAAGGTATGCATAGTTTCTTCTATTATTTTAGCGTTCTTTTTAACTAGTTCTCTTGAATCTCCAATATTATTTTGATTTAGTTCTAGTAATTCTTCAGGAGGTTTAATATACTCATTAACTTCTAAATCAGTATTTAAATCTAAATTTAATTTTTCATTTTCTATTTGAATGGTATCATTTATTGAAATTATCTCTCCATTTTCAATTGAATTTTCTTTTTGTTCAGCAACATTAACTATATTTTCTGTTTTTTCATCAGATAATACCCCTCTAATAACTACATCTTCTTCAATAGAATTTTCATTTACTTTATTGTCAATATTAGATCTATCTTGCTTTTTATTTTGTTTTCTTTATTTTTAAAATTTTTTCTAACTTCTTTTTTTCTAGTCCATCTGATACATTTTCTTTAATTGCCGACAACTTGACTCCTAATGAACTACCATAATCTGAAAAATTAGAGCTTATATTTTTTAATGTTTCAAAGTTTATTTTAAAAATTAAAAATACACAAACCAATACAATTGTTGCTAATATCATATAAGTTCCAATAGCACCAAAAAATTTATACATAAAAAATCCAAAAATAGAACCTATAACACCACCAGAAGTTGCAATGTCCAAATATTCTATTGACATTGATATTCTATCTACTAATGTCAAATCTATATTCTTTGTACCGTCTAAATATACTAAAATACAAAGACAAATAAGTGAAAATAATGTTATATATTTGAAAATATCTTCTTTATACTTAGGTAATATTATTAAAATCCCACATATTATCATAATACATGGAATTAAGAAGTTACCACTTCCTGACAAAAGAGTAAAAATTTTATATATAAATACGCCAAACAATCCTATTTTATCGCTATACAAGCTTATAAAACTTATAAGACCGAATAAAATTAAAGCTACTCCAAGTAAGGTTTTTTGTTCTGTATTACGTTGTTTTTTCTTAACTTTTTTATTCTTTTTCACCCTTACACCTCTAGTTTATTATAACATAAGGTATTTTTATCTACCACTTAAGAAAGGCCTGTATGCCCAAATCCACCTGTGCTTCTAACAGTTTCTGATAAATCATTCACTTCTACAAAATCAACTTTTTCATATTTTGCAATTACTAATTGAGCTATTCTATCTCCATTATTAATTTCAAAATTTTCTGTGCCTAAATTTATTAAAAGAACTTTTAATTCTCCTCTATAATCAGAATCTATTGTTCCTATTCCATTTGTCAATGATATTCCGTACTTAAATGCCAACCCACTGCGAGCTCTTACTTGAGCTTCATATCCTTCCGGTATTTCAATAAATAATCCAGTTGGTATTGCAGCCCTACACATTGGCTTTAAAATAAACTTTTCATCTAAATTTGCTCTTATATCCATACCTGCAGAACCATTGGTTTCATACTCAGGTGTTGGGTTATTGCTTTTATTAATTAATTTTATATTCATAGTTCTCCTTAAAAAAACAGGATACCAAAGTACCCTGATTTAAAATTTTATTTAGATTCTTCCCTTGAGTTTATATTCTCTGTAGTTTCTTTTTCAGGTTTAGGTAATAATACTTTTCTTGATAGAGAAAGTTTTTTAGTTTCCTCATCAATACCTATAACTTTTACATCAATCTTGTCTCCAACTTTAAAAAGATCTTCAACTTTATTCGTTCTCTCATGTGCAATTTCAGAAATGTGTAAAAGACCTTCTACACCCTTTTTCAATTCAACAAATGCGCCAAATTTCATTATTTTCTTAATCTTACCACTAAATATATCTCCAACTTCAATTTCTTTAACTATTGATTGAATTATTTCTATAGCTTTTTTAGCCTTTGTTGAATCATCTGATAAAATTGAAACCTTACCATCATCGTCAATTTCTATTTTAACTCCTGTTTTTTCTATAATCTTGTTAATAGTCTTTCCACCACTGCCTATTACATCTCCTATTTTTTCAGGATTTATTTCAATCATATGAATTATAGGCGCAAACTTAGAAAGTTCTTCTCTTGGTTTTTGAATAGTTGTGTATAAATGGTCTAATATATATAATCTAGCAACTTTTGCTCTCTCAAGAGCCTCTTCTAAAATTTCTCTGCTGATACCTTCGACTTTAATATCCATTTGTATTGCAGTAATACCTTCTCTTGTACCGGCAACTTTAAAGTCCATATCTCCAAAATGATCTTCTAACCCTTGGATGTCAGTTAAAATTTTAGTTTGTCCATTTCCTTCTATAAGTCCCATAGCAATACCTGCAACCGGAGCTTTTATAGGTACACCTGCATCCATTAATGAAAGAGTTGAACCACATATAGAAGCTTGAGATGATGAACCATTAGATGATAGTACCTCAGATACCACTCTTATAGCATAAGGAAACTCTTCTTCTGAAGGTAGAACTGGTATTAATGCTCTTTCAGCAAGTGCACCATGACCTATTTCACGTCTACCTGGCCCTCTCATAGGTTTTGTATCACCTACAGAGAAAGGAGGGAAATTATAGTGATGTATATAACGCTTAGGCTTATCATCACCTAATCCATCTATTACTTGCACTTCAGATAGTCCCGCTAAAGTAGTAATTGATAAAACTTGAGTTTGACCTCTTGTAAATAAACCTGAACCATGAGTTCTTGGAAGTAAGCCTACTTCTGATGATAGTTTTCTAATTTCTTCAAGAGCTCTGCCATCCGGTCTTAAATTATCTTCTAAAATTTGTCTTCTTACTTCATTTACTTCTATTTCTTCAAGTATAGATTCTATATCTCTAGAGAATTCTTCCATTTCTAATTCGAAATGTTTACGAACTTCTTCTTTTGCTTTTTCTACTTTTTCAATTCTTAAAAGTTTATCTGCTTCATTAACGGAATTTACTATTATTTCTTTACCAAATTCTACAACTCTTTGTTTTAATTCTTCATTTGGTACGAAAACTTCATAATCCATTTTTTCTTTTCCAATTTCATTTTTGATTTCATCAACAAAAGAACATATCTTTTTGATTTCATCATGTGCTGTAAGAATAGCACCTAACATTTCATCTTCTGTAACAATATTAGCTCCAGCTTCAACCATCATTATGGCAGTTTTAGTGCCTGAAACTACCAAAAAAATATCTGAATTATTACGTTCTTCTTCGTTAGGATTTATTATATATTTGCCATCAATCATTCCAACCATTACAGATCCTGTTGGACCATCAAATGGTATATCAGAAGTGTGTAATGCTATTGAGGAACCAATCATCGCTAATATATCAGGTTGGTGGTCTTGGTCCACAGAAAGCACTGTAGCGACAACTTGTACATCATTTCTAAATCCTTCAGGAAATAAAGGTCTTATAGGTCTATCTATTAGTCTTGCTGAAAGAATTGCTTTTTCAGTAGGACGACCTTCTCTTTTAACAAATCCTCCAGGCATTTTACCCACAGAATACATTTTTTCTTCAAAATCTACAGATAATGGGAAAAAATCTATACCTTCTCTAGCTTTACTCGATGCAGTTACAGTAACTAAGACTACAGTATCGCCATATCTAAGCAAGCACTCTCCATTAGCTTGTTCTGCAACTTTACCTATAGTAACTTCTAATGGTTCACCTGCAAGGTCAAAAGTAAAAACTTTTTGCATATAATCCTCCTCTTAAAAAATAAAGAGCGGTTCCCCGCTCTATTAACCTCTTATACCTAATTTTTCAATAAGTTCACGATATCTGTCAATATCTTTATTTTTTAGGTATCTAAGAAGATTTCTTCTCTTACCTACCATTTTTAAAAGACCTCTTCTTGAGTGATGATCTTTTTTATGTTCTTTAAGGTGAACATTAAGCTCATTTATTCTATTAGTAAGAATCGCGATTTGCACTTCTGCAGAACCAGTATCCTTATCATGTAATTTGTAATCTTCAATAATTTGTGTTTTTGCTTCTTTGTTTAACATTTTATTTCCTCCTAAATTTATATTAGCCTAGACAAAAGTAAGCGTCGAGGAACGACAAACCTGTGTCTGGTAGTACTAAATAATGATAACATAACTAAATATTTTTGGCAATAGAATTATTTCTTATTAGCTCAACATCTTTGCTCATTTGTGAAAAAAGGTCTTCTACTGTATCAAATTTTAATTCATCCCTGACAAATTTATGAAGTACTAACTCAATTTTTTTATCGTAAATATCTTCATTAAAGTCTATTATATGAGACTCTATCCTAAGTCCAGAATTTTCAACAGACGGATTTTTCCCAACGTTTGTTGCAGCTTTATGTTCTACACCATCAATAATTATAGTTGTATCATACACTCCAAATTTTGGAATTACATAGTTTGTATCTATAGCAATATTTGCCGTAGGAATTCCCATTTTAGTTCCTAATTTTTTCCCGTGAATTATTTTTCCACTTATTTTGAAATCAGAACCTAAATAGTCTTTAACATCTTCTACATTACCGTCTTCAATTAATTTCCTAATTAATGTTGAAGATACTATATTTTCATTTATTATTACTTCATCTATTATAACCAAAGAAATCCCTAACTCATCACATATTTCTCTTAAAAGATGTATATCTCCGCTAGCCTTGTGCCCAAATCTATAGTCAAAACCTACTACTATTCCTCGAACATTAAGATTTTTATATAGTAACTCTTCTATAAAATCTCTTGCTGACATCTTCATTAAATCTTCATTAAAAATTATTTCATAGCAAATATTTATACCAATTTCTTCTAATTTAGAATATTTTTGATCATTAGAAGTCAAAAGTCTTTGAGGACTTTTATTGATAATATTCTTAGTATGATTTTTAAATGCAAGTATAGCACTTTTAGAATTACTTTTTTTAGAAGATTTTACCAAATTATTTAAAAGCTTTCTATGTGCCAAATGTACACCATCAAAATTCCCCAGAGCTATAAAACATTCAGCATCTGATTTATAATTTGTTGTTATTTCAATTATTTCAATAATATTCCACCTAACTAGTTATTTATTAACTTTTTTATTATCTTGATACCCCATACATTGTTATAATACATATATTTTCCAATACCAATGTAATATTTTTACAATATATATTGTATTCTGAATTAACATCATAAACGTGGTTTACTTTACAGATTACGCCGTTTGTAATCTTAGTGTACATTTCAACTGGGAGTTCTATCTTTTCAAGTTCTAGTGCTTTATCTATTGGTATTAGTTTATTTTCTAAAATATCTAAACTACAATTTTCTAATTGTTCTTTATTTACAGATATATCCAAATTAAATTTACCAGTAGATACTCTTCGAAGCTCCGTCATAGTAGCAAAAGATTTCAATTTTAATCCTATGTCTCTAATTAATGACCTTACATAAGTTCCTGATGAACAGTTAATATATATTATAAATCTATTTTCACTGCTATCTAATAGTTTCATACTATATATAGTACACTGTCTTTTTGGTATTTCAATCTCTTCACCAGCTCTAGCATACTCATATAACTTTTTTCCTTTTATTTTTATAGCGGAATATATGGGTGGTTCTTGAAGAATATCTCCTGTAAAATTTTCTAATTCTTTTCTTAGTGAATCCTCAGAAGGAATCATAGCACTTGCGTGAGTCACATTCCCAGTTATATCTAATGAATCTGTTTGAATTCCAAATTTAAATTCTGCAATATATTCTTTATTAGAAGCTGTAAGTCTATCAGATAATTTTGTTGCTTTGCCTATTAATATAGGCAATACACCTGTAGCTATAGGGTCTAAAGTACCTGTATGTCCTACTTTTTTTATACCTAGTTTTCTTCTAACCATATATACTACGTCATGGCTAGTAACTCCTTTTGGCTTATCAATTACTAGAACTCCATCCATTTAGCTCACCCTCAACAATTTTTACAATATCATTAATTCTATCACTTAATGGTAGTGGTAAAGTTGCTCCTGCTGCTCTAATATGTCCGCCACCACCAAAAGAAGATACTATATTTATTGCATTAATATATTCTTTTGTACGTACAGAAAGTCTAATGTCTTCTTTTTTCTCTTTTAATAAAATAGCTACTTCTACCCCACTAATATCTCTTATAAATTCAACAATACCTTCTGAATCACTTTTGTTAGCTCCACATGATTCTATCATATTATCATCAACATAAGCTATAGCTAACTTTGAATCAAAATAGTATTTAATTGAATTCATAGCCATAATGAGTAGAGAAGTTTTTTCTTTAGAGCGATTTTGATATAAATTAACTCCTATTTTATTTATATCTATCTTTTTATTAATTAATATCCCTGCTGCATTAAATGTA
>NZ_JH165062.1:28189-40403 GCF_000227315.1 Peptoniphilus indolicus ATCC 29427
AAACTTCCTGTATCTGTAGAGATTCCGGTATATAGACAAGTTGCAGCATCAGTATTTATTTCATAACCTAAATCATTAAACAAATAAAATACCAGTTCGCAAGTTGCAGGAGAATTTGAATCTACTAAATTTATATCTCCAAAGTTAGTATTTGTACTGTGATGATCTATGTTTATCTTCTTCTTTGCAGAAAGGTATAAATTTTTTAAATTTCCTATTCTATCTAAATCCGCACAATCCACTGTAATAAATAAATCTGGAGCGTCTAATCCTTCATCGGTAACTATTTCTGAAAGTCTAGGTAAAAATTTTAAATTTTCAGGTATTTCATCTATCACAACAGCTTTAACATCTTTCCCTAATTCTTTTAAAATTATATAAGTTCCCATTAGAGATCCCACATTGTCTCCATCTGGATTCATGTGGGATGCTACATAAATGGTATTAGCAGAACTAATGGCTTTAGCTATCTCTTCTATTACCATGGTTTACCTCATTTATTAATCTATTCATTTCCAAGCCTCTTTCAATAGAATCATCATGAATAAATATAAGTTCAGGCATAGCTCTTAACTTAATCATTCTAGAAAGTTCTTTTTTTATAAAACCTTTAGATGAGTTAATTCCTTGCATAGCCTCTTCTACTTCATTCGTAAAAAATGATATATACACTTTTGCAAATGATAAGTCATTAGTCACATCTACTCTTGATACGCTAACTATATCAGGAACTCTTGGATCTTTTAATTTATTTTGTATTACATCAGATATAGCTCTTCTAACTTCTTCTGATATTTGTTGTGTACGTTTTGAATTCATATTAATCTCTCTTAACTTCTTTCATAATATAACATTCTATAAGGTCTCCATCTTTAACATCGTTAAATCCTTCTATTCCAAGACCACCTTCAAAGCTAGTATTTAATTCTTTTACATCATCTTTAAATCTCTTAAGAGATGCTACTTCACCTTCATGAATAACTACATCTTCTCTTAAAACCCTTATTTTAGCATTACGAACTATCTTACCTGATAGTACATAAATACCAGCTACTATTATATTCCCAGGGAGCTTAAATGTTTGTCTAACTTCACATCTTCCCATGACCTCTTCAACGATATCAGGATCAAGCATACCTTTTACAGCTTTTTCTACATCATCTATAATGTCATATATAACTCTATATGTTCTTACGTCTACTTCTTCATTCTTAGAAAGTTCAATAGCATTAATATTAGGTCTTACATTAAATCCTACGACAATAGCATTTGAAGCAGAAGCTAAAGTTACATCACTTTCATTAATTCCACCAACGCCTGAGTGGATTACATTTATCTTAACTTCTTCATTAGATAGTTTAAGAAGTGATTGAATTAATGCTTCAACAGAGCCCTTAACATCGGCTTTAACAACGATATTTAGGTCTTTCATTTCCCCTTCTTTTATTCTGTCAAATAAATTATCTAACGAAACTTTGCTTCCTGAATTTATTCTATTTTCTCTTAATTCTTCTCTATTAGAGTCGGCTATAGTTCTTGCTGTCTTTTCATCTTCTACAGCATAGATAAGTTCCCCGGCATTTGGCACATCAGATAAACCTAAAATTACTGCTGGCATAGATGGACCTGCTTTTTTAATATTTCTATTCTTATCATCTGTCATAGCTCTAATTCTTCCGCTTGCTACCCCAGATACCACAGTATCACCAAAGTTAAGTGTACCTTTTTGAACTAAAACAGTAGCCATAGGGCCCTTACCCTTATCTAATTTTGCTTCTATAACAGTACCAACTGCCATTCTATTAGGATTTGCTTTTAATTCTTGCATTTCTGCAACTAGATTTATCATTTCTAATAAATCGTCAATACCTTCTTTAGTTTTCGCAGAGACAGGAACCATTATAGTATCTCCACCCCAGTCTTCACTCATTAATCCGTTTTCAAGAAGTTCTTGTTTTACACGGTCAATATTAGAACTAGGTTTATCAATTTTGTTAATAGCTACTATGATAGGTACATTTGCAGACTTTGCATGAGATATTGCTTCTATTGTTTGAGGCATTACACCATCGTCTGCTGCAACTACTAATATAGCTATATCTGTTATTAAAGCTCCTCTTAATCTCATAGATGTAAATGCTTCATGACCTGGAGTATCCAAGAAAGTTATCTTCTTTTTGTTTACTGTTACAGTGTAAGCCCCTATATGTTGAGTTATACCACCTGCTTCAGATTCTTGAACGTGAGATTTTTTAATAACGTCTAGAATAGAAGTCTTGCCGTGGTCTACATGGCCCATAACAGTTACAACCGGAGGACGGGTTTTTAAGTCTTTTTCGCTATCTTCGTAATCAAGTCCTAACTTTTCTTCTATGGAAATTTCTTGTTCTGGTTCTTCTATAACTATTTCTACGCCTAGTTCATCCGCTACTAATATACAAGTGTCTTCATCTATTTCCTGATTTTGACTTGCCATTATCCCTAAAACAATCAATTTAGAAATTATTTGTGTCACTGGCAAAAATAATTTTTCTGCAAATTCCTTTACAGTTATAGGCGCTTTTATTTTTATAGGAGAATCATCACTTTTTATAGCATCAATTTTATCTTGTTTTTTTTGAGCCTTAGATCTTTTTTTAACAGGAGTTTTTTAGTTAAATCTCTTTGTTTTCTCCTGTTTCCAGATTCATTTAACTCTCCCATATCAATTTTATTGTGTTGATGTTTCTTCTTTTTATTTTTACCTATGCTTATTTCCTCAGATTTAAAATTTTCTTTTGTATTATGTTTTTTACTAAAATTTTTATCTGATTTAAATTCTTTATTCTTTTCAGTGTCTTTGTTTTTTTTATTATCGAAATTTTTATTCAATTGTTGTTGACCACTCTTACCTTTACTATCTTTATTATTTTTTATATGTTTATTCTTCGTATCTGAATTATTAACTTCATCATTTACAACAGAATTTTTATTTTGTGTGTTTTTTTGCTCTTCAGATTTAGTATGATAAGCATTTCTTATCTTTTTTTCATCTTCAGGCTCTAATGTTGACATATGATTTTTTACATCAATATTTAATTCTGCCATTTTTTGTAGCAAATCCTTACTACTTAGGTTTAATTCTTTCGCCAATGCATGTACTCTAATTTTTGACATACGGCCACCTCCTAATTAAGGCATATCTTTAATGGATCTTTTTAATTCTTCAATAGTTTCATCATCTATCTCCATTTCAAATGCTCTGTTTAAAGCTTTAGACTTTATTGCTTTGTCCAAACAATTTTCATCATAGCACAGATATGCACCTCTGCCATTTTTTCTACCACTAACGTCTAGGAAAACTTCGCCTTCTTTATTTTTTACAACTCTTATAAGTTCTGATTTAGGTTTATTTTCTCCACAACCCAAACATTTTCTCATAGGTACTTTTTTTGGTTTTGTCATAAATTCTCCAACGCCTTTAAATATATAATCTAATTTTCATCTTTTTCAATTTCATCTGAAGCATCTACTGAATCTTCAGAATTTTCTATTGCTTCTTCTGAAAAATCAGATTTACAACCATATCTTTCGTATAAATCTTCTTCAGTTATGTTTTCAGTTTCTAAATACTCTTCATACTGAGTTGTACTCTTTATATCAATTTTCCAACCAGTAAGTTTAGCCGCTAATCTAGCGTTTTGCCCTTCTTTTCCTATTGCCAAAGACAATTGATAGTCTGGAACTACTACTAGAGCTGACTTTTCTTTTTCATTTGCAAAAACTTTTTCTACTTTAGATGGGCTTAATGCATTTGCTATAAAAGTATCTATATCTTTGCTATAAATTACAATATCAACTTTTTCATCATGCAACTCATCTACTATAGCTTTAACTCTTGCCCCTTTATATCCAACGCAAGCTCCCAATGGATCTACTTCTTCGTCTTTTGAAAATACAGCTATCTTAGTTCTAGAACCAGCTTCTCTTGCTATTGAATAAACTTCAACTATTCCCTCAGCTATTTCTGGAACTTCTAATTCAAATAGTCTTTTCACTAAGTTAGGATGGGACCTTGATAATATTATTTGAGGTCCTTTAGTTGTTTTCTTTACTTCAACTAACAGTAACTTAAATCTATCACCTTGTTTATACGTCTCACCTTTTATTTGCTCTGAAGGTAACAATATAGCCTCTGTTTTTCCAAGGTCAAAGAATACATTCCCATATGAGACTCTTTGAACTTGACCTGTTATTATCTCATTTTCTCTATCTGTAAAATCGTCGAATATTATATCTCTTTCAGCATCCTTTATTCTTTGAATTACTACTTGTTTAGCTGTTTGAGCTGCTATTCTTCCAAATTTTGCAGGATCTACCATTTTAGAGAAGACATCTCCTACTTCGTATTTAGGGTCTAGTTTCTTTGCTTGACTTATTGAAAGTTGGGTTTTATCGTCTATTAAATCTTCATCTGCAACTATATCTTGTAATGCATAAATGTCAATTTTACCTGTTTCTCTATCTATATTTACTTCTACATTTTGGCTTGTCCCAAAATTCTTTTTATAACTTGAAACCATAGCTGCTTCAAGTGCGGAAAATACAACTTCTTTTGAAATTCCCTTTTCTTTTTCTAGCTCATCTAAGGCCTCTATGAATTCTTGATTCATACTTCCTCCTAAAATTTAATGGTTTGCACCATGTTTGCAATTGCTTTGATTGGAATACTGATGGTATCAGATTCAGATTCGATTTCAACATTTTCTTTATCATAATTAAGTAATGAACCTTCTATCTGTTTTTTACCATCAATTGGTGCATATAGCTTGATTGTTACATCTTTACCAATGTTTCTTCTATAATCATCTTGTGTCTTTAATGGTCTGTCTAATCCTGGAGAAGATACTTCTAGATAATAAGGATTTTCTATTATATCTAAGTTTTCAATATCTTCATCTATAGCCCTACTCATTTTAGAACAATCATCTAAATCTATCCCGTCTTCTCTGTAGATAAAAATAGATAATGAATCATGTTTATTGCCAATCTTATATTCAATATCTACCAATTCATATCCAAGTATTTCAGCATGCTTTAGTGCAACTTCTTTAATTTTGGCAACTATCTCTTTCTTGCTCATTATACACCCCCATTTACAAAAACAAGAGTGGGAAAACCCACTCTTTAGTAACTTTCTATTTATTAATTCAATTATATCACATATAAAAATTATTTCAAGCAACTAAAAATTAAACAAGCTTATTTGGTTAGTTTCTTGAAAATCATCTAATAAATGATTTTGTTTTAATATTTCAGTTGTACTTTTTCCAGTACCTGTTCTCTTTTTAAAGTCTTCAACTGAAATAAAAGGTCCGTTTTCTCTTTCCAAAACTATTTGCTTAGCGACAGAGTCTCCAACTCCTATAAAAGCCCTTAGCGGTAGTAAAACTTTATTATTTTTTATAGAAAATCTACTTGCCTTAGATTCGTATATATCAGCATTTTCAAACTCGTATCCTCTAGCAAACATCTCAAGAACCACCTCTAATATAGTAATTTGTCCTTTTTCCTTAGTTGTTAGAGTATCCGCTTTTTTTAATTCCTCAACTCTATTTTTAACAGCTTCATATCCTTGAAGCACAAGTTCCCCATCAAAATCATTAAGCTTTATAGTAAAAAAGGTGGCATAGAAAGCCAAAGGATAATTTAATTTAAAATAAGCTATTCTAAAAGACTGCGTTACATATGCAACAGCATGTGCTTTTGGAAACATATATTTGATTTTTTCACAAGACTCAATGTACCATTCAGGAAGAGCTAGATTTTTCATTATACTTTTTTGTTCTTCTGTAAGACCTTTCCCCTTACGTACTTTTTCCATAGTATCAAATGCCATTTTATTTTCGGCACCCGCACGAATTAAATATGTCATAATATCTTCTCTAGTACATATAACATCTGATAATTCTGCTCTCCCATCATTTACTAAACTTTGAGCATTATTTGTCCACACATCAGTTCCATGAGATAACCCAGATATTCTGACTAAATCAGCAAAATTTCTAGGCTCAGTTTCTATTAACATTTGTTTTACAAATCCTGTACCAAATTCTGGAATTCCTAGTGTTCCAGTCTTTGTTTCAAAAATGTCTTCATTTAAACATAGAGCTTCTGCATTTCTAAAAAGACTTAAAGTTTCAGGGTCATTTAAAGGTATTTTGCTTGAATTTATACCTGTAAAATCTTCTAACATCTTTATTATTGTAGGACCGTCATGCCCTAGTATATCAAGCTTAAGAATTTTACCATGAATGAAGTTGTAATCAAAATGTGTAGTTATTACAGTTGAATTTATGTCATCAGCTGGATGTTGGATTGGAGTAAAATCGAAAACTTCTTTACTTTTTGGTACAATCATTACTCCTCCAGGATGTTGTCCAGAAGTTCTTTTAATACCTACTAAATTATTAACTAGCCTATCTATTTCAGCTGAATGAACCGATTGGTTTTCAAAATATTTTCGGACATATCCATAGGCTGTTTTATCTGCTACTGTACCTATTGTACCCGCACGAAATACATAGCCTTCACCAAATAACTCTTCTGTATATTTATGTGCATTTGGTTGATATTCTCCAGCAAAATTCAAATCGATATCAGGTTCTTTGTCTCCATTAAATCCTAAGAATACTTCAAAAGGTATATCATGCCCATCTTTTTTCATCTTTGTTCCACATACAGGACAATTTTTATCTTCAAGGTCTACACCCGAGCCAACTTCTCCATTAGTGAAAAATTCTGAATGTTTACAATTAGGGCATACATAGTGTGGCACAAGAGGGTTTACTTCAGTTATAGATGCCATAGTAGCTGCAAATGATGAGCCTACAGAACCTCTAGATCCTACCAAATATCCATCCCCATTTGATTTAGCAACAAGCTTCTGTGCAATTATATACAACACAGCATAACCATTGTCTATAATACTTTTTAATTCTATTTCAAGTCTATCTTCAACTATCTTAGGTAAAGTTTCACCATATATTTCATGTGCTTTGCTATAGCAGATATTGCGTAAATCATCTTCAGCTCCATCAATAGATGGTGGATAAGTGCCATCTGGTATTGGATTTAATTTTTCAATAGAATCTGCTATTTTATTTGTGTTTTCAACAACTACTTCATAGGATTCTCTTTCTCCTAAATAGCTAAAACTTATAAGCATTTCATCTGTAGTTCTAAAAAAGAAAGTTCTCGGAATATTTGCCCCTCTTACTGGCGGTGTTTGGCTCGATAGTATAATCCTTCTAGTTAAATCATCTTCAGGCTCTAAGTAAAATACATCTCCAGTAGCAACTACCGGAATATTTAAATCCCTTCCCAAATTATAAAGATAAGTATTTATTTCCTCTAAATCTTTCTTATCTTTTACCATTCCATTTTGTATAAGCTCTATATTATCTTCAATAGGTTGCAACTCTATATAGTCAAAAAACTTTGCTATTTCTCTTATCTTACTTTCATCTTCCATATTTAGAACAGCTTCAAACAAAGGTGATTTAGAAGTTCCACTTCCAATTAACAAACCTTCGCGATATTTTTCTATTAAAGATTTAGGAACTTTTGCAACTCGATTAACATATTTTAAATGAGATGCTGAAACTAATTTATATAAATTTTTAAGCCCTATATTATTTTTAACTAAAATAGAAACTGGCGACTCAAAGAGTATTGCCGGATTTATATTGCTAGATAAAATATTTAAATTTGAAATTGCATCTTTATCCTTTGCTAATTCAAGTAATTTTATAAAAACTAAAGCCGTAGCTTGTGCGTCATTTACCGCTCTATGGGCATTGACAAGTGATACTCCAAACTTTTTAGAAAGAGCTCCTAAATTAAATCTTTTCATATCAGGTACTAAAGCCCTAGCTAGATATAAAGTATCAACTACATCGAAATTAAATTTCAAATTATATTTAGTCATATCTCTGCGTATAAATCTTGTATCAAATGCCGCATTATGTGCAACTAGTACAGTATCTTTACAGAAATCATAGAAGTCAAATATAACTTTATCAATCATCGGTTCTTCACTAATTAGAGCCGGTGTAATTCCCGTTAATTTTTGGACCTCTTCTGGTATTGGTCTATTAGGGTTTATTAGTTGAGAAAAATGGTCTATTATAACTCCATCTTTTACTTTTACTGCACCTATTTCTGTAATTTCATCAGTTCTTGGAGAAAAACCTGTGGTTTCAATATCAAAAACTACAAACGTTCTGTTTTCTAAAGATGAGTCATTTGTACACATAAGTATTTTAGGGTCATCATCTATATAATTAGCATCCAATCCGTATAAAACCTTCAAGTCATAATTTTTACTCGCCTCCATCGCCTCAGGAAACCCTTGAACATCAGCGACATCTGTAATAGCAATTGAATTCATGCCAAGAACTTTGGCTCTTTTAGCAAAATCTTTAAATGGATTAATTCCATTCATAGTGCTCATTCTTGTGTGCAATCTCAATTCAACACGCTTGATTTCTTGTTGGTCCACCGGGACTTCTTCCGGAACAATTTCTAAATACCTTATAAATAAAGCTTGGTCTCTTAGGAAATTATCATATTGAGGATTACCAGTAACTAGAATTGTAGTACCTACACTTAAATTAGCATCAAATTCTGCTTTTTTATCTTCCGATAAAAATACTTTCGCATAATAAGAACCTGAATGGTCATTTAATGAAATTGTATATATAAATTTTGAATCCTTTATTTCCTTGATGTCAATTTTGAATATCTTGCCTATTATAGTTACCTTAGGTTGATTTAAATTTACATTAGCTATTTGAGAAATCTCACAAATGTCTTTTTTGCCGTACTTAAATTCTTGTTCTACCACAACCTCTTGTTTAGCCACTTCCCTATAGATTTCTGTATTTTGAATTAAATTCTTTTCAAATTCTTGAATTTCATCTAATTTCTTTTCAAGTTCTTCTTCACTACATATAAAATTTTCTTTTGGCTTTATAAATTCTATTTTATATTCCTTAAATGAAAGTAATTTTTCTCTTAACTTTTCACTTAACCCATTTGATGTCAAAGAGTAATATAACTCCTCTTTAGGAGGAGCTATACTTATACTGCTTTCATTTGTTACGATTTCAATGTCTTGTATACAACTTCTAATAGATGGGCTATATTCTATTAATGTATTAATTACTACGTCTTCAACGGATATAAAGTTAGAAATTTCAAAACTGCAATTAACGTTTAAACCAGATAAATACTTTTGTAACTCAGACTCTAGTAAAGATTTATTTTCGCCAGTTAATTCATCATTACAAAGAAATTCAAATTTAACGCTTAAATTATTTTTATCTAATATACACTTTTTGAATTGAACTTCAGTTTTAGGAAAATTATTTTCTAAATTTAATTCTTTTAATAATTTTTTAAATTCCATAATATACCTACATATTTTCGATTTCTTTTACTAACTCATCTAACAAATTTTCTTCAGAAATTTTTTTGAGTATTACACCTTTTTTAAATAAGATAGCCTCTCCTATACCTCCAGCAATTCCTATATCTGCTTCTCTTGCTTCTCCAGGACCGTTAACGGCACATCCCATAAGTGCTATTTTCAAATTTTTCTTTATAGGAGAAAGTTTCTTTTCAGCTTTTCCCACTAAACTTAACAAATCAATATTTGTTCTTGCACAAGTAGGACATGAAATTATCTCAATACCATCTGTCAAAAGATTTAAAGACTTCAAAATTTCTCTTCCCACCTTTATTTCTTCAACAGGGTCAGATGTTAAAGAAACTCTTATAGTATCTCCTATTCCCTCTCTTAGAAGATATCCTATTCCAACAGCAGACTTAACAGCACCTTGAAATGCTGGACCCGCTTCAGTTATTCCTAAATGTAATGGATAATCGCATATTTTTGAAAACTCACTATAAGAATCTATTGATAAATTAACATTTGAAGCTTTCAGAGAAACTTTAATATCAAAAAAGTTTAAATCTTCTAAAACTTCTATTTCTCTCATAGCTGATTGTACAATAGAATTTGCATTTACCCCTCCCATTTCAGAGAGCAAATCTTTGTGAATTGAACCTGAATTAACACCAATTCTAATAGGGAGTCCATAGTGTTTACAAACTTCAACCACTTCTTTAACTTTATTTTTTTCTCCGATATTTCCGGGGTTTATTCTAATACAATCCGCACCCATCTCAGCACTCATAATTGCTAATCTATGGTCAAACTGTATATCTACTACTACAGGAATATGAATAGATTTTTTTATTTTTTGTATAGCTTCTGCGTCATCCCTATCATTTACAGCAAATCTAATAATGTCGCACCCTGCATTTTCTAATTGTAAAATTTGAGCTACTGTAGACTGTACATCTTTAGTTTTGGTATTTGTCATAGATTGAACTGTAATAGGTGCGTCTCCACCAACAGGAATATTTCCAATCATAATCTGTTTTGTTTGCCTTCTATTAATCATAAAATCACCCATTTATTATTCTGTTTAGATCCCCAAAAATCGTTACATATATCATAATTCCAAATAAAAATGATAAACCTATTAAACTAAGAGAATTTTCAACTTTTTCACTTAATTTTTACCTGTTATAGACTCAATAAGTAAAAATAAAAATTTTCCGCCATCAAGAGCTGGTATTGGCAATAAATTGATTATAGCTAAATTGGCACTTATTATTCCTAAAATATTTAAAAGATTTAAATATCCTTTAGCTGTTTCTTTACCTATTAAATTTATTACTCCTACTGGCCCTGCTAACATAGATACTTTTGCATCTCCATTAAAAAGCATTTTTATTGTTTTAAATACATCTTTTATAACGGATAGAGTATGCTTAAAAGCAGCTGTAAAAGAACTTAAAAATTTTTTTGAACTTTAGGAGTAATTCCTATTACATATCTTCCGTCTTTTAACTCTGGTTTAACATTAAATGAAATTTCCTTACCGTCTCTATTAACAACTATTGAAACTTTATCTGTTTTACTTGAAATATTGCTTACTAAATTATCCCAATCTATAATCTCGACATTTTCTATTCTTACAACCCTATCCCCTGTTATCATACCTGCCATTTTTGCTGGTGAATTGTCAATTACATCTTCAACTACATTAGTTCTAACGCCTAAAATTGAAAAAACAATCAAGAATGCTACAACGGCTAATATAAAATTCATAACTACGCCTGCTATAACAACAGCCATTCTTTTAAAAACACTGACATTATTAAAAGCTCTTGGGTCATTGGAATTTTCTTCTTCACCTTCCATAGCAACATATCCACCTACTGGCAACAGTCTTAAACTATATGAAGTTTCTCCTTTTGTAGCACTTACTAGTTTTGGTCCCATACCAATTGAAAATTCATTAACTTTTATATTGCAAAGTTTAGCAACTGTAAAATGACCTAACTCATGTAAGGTTATTACTAACATAAATACTATTATCGATCCAATTAATGTGCTCATATTCCCTCCCAAACTATAAATTATTGACTATATTTAATAGAGAATATATAAGTGGAATTATAAATATAATAGAATCTATCCTATCCATAATTCCTCCATGTCCTGGCAATAAATTGCTATAGTCTTTAATCCCCGTAAGTCTTTTTATCTTTGATGCAAATAAGTCACCGATCTGACACATAACAGATGCCAAGACAATAAATATTACACTCAATATACTCAAATTTAGATTAAAATAGATTAAATAAAATATTGAACAAATAAGACATCCGAGAATTCCACCAATAAAACCTTCTACAGACTTTTTAGGGCTCACACTTTCTAATAATTTTATCCTTCCAAATTTAGAACCTGTAAGATATGCAAATGTATCAGTAGAAAAAGCTATGATAAATACCAAGTATAAAAATGGAGTCTTATCTAAGCTTATTAATAGACTTAAATTTAATGGAATATAATAAAATATTAGTATCGTCATTCCACTATCTACTAAGGATATCTTATTCGAGAAAAGATAAGTAATAGCTAAAACAAAAAAAACTACAATTAAACTACTAAAAATATTTAAATTTAAAATTCTGCAAGCCTATTATACCAATTAAACCTACCATAATAGCTATAATATTTAGTTTTATATTTATTAAATTAAGAGCTCTGCTCATTTCATAAATAGCTAAAATAATGACTAATAGAATAGCA
>NZ_JH165062.1:40453-44210 GCF_000227315.1 Peptoniphilus indolicus ATCC 29427
ATGACTAATAGAATAGCACCTTTAAGTATAACTCCTCCTATAAATAAAACTATAGAAATAAAAATTAATCCTATTAATGCTGTTATAGCTCTAGTACGTATATCACTCATCAATTCCCCCATAACGCCTACTTCTTTTTTGAAAATCACTTATAGCACTTAGCAAAACTTCTTCTGTAAAATCAGGCCATAATACATCTGAAAACCAAAATTCACTATATGCCAATTGATACAACATAAAATTACTTACTCTTAATTCTCCGGAAGGCCTTATCAAAAGGTCTAATTCATCTTGACCGGAAGTATATAAATAATTCTCAAATATATCTGAAGTAATATCTTCAAGTTTCATATTTCCATTTGAAACTTCTTCTGCAACTAACTTGGTAGCTCTTAAAATTTCATCCCTTCCACCATAATTTAGTCCGATATTTAATATCATTTTATCATTATGCTTTGTTTCATTCAATGCACGCTCAACAGATAATTTTACTTTGGTTGGTAATTGAGAAATATCACCTAAGACATTAATTTTAATATTGTTTTTCTTTATTTTTTCAAGTTGATTTTCTATATAATAAATCAATAAATCCATTAGCTTAGATATTTCTGATTCAGGCCTTTTCCAATTTTCTGTAGAAAAAGCATACAGAGAAAGAGATTTTATTTCTAATTTATAACAAGCTTCTACTATTTCAATAACTCTCTTTGTACCTTCTCTGTGGCCAAAAGTTCTATGAAGCCCTCTTTTTTTTGCCCATCTTCCATTTCCATCCATTATTATACCAATGTGTTTTGGAAGATTACTCATATCAATGCTCATTATTCCTCCATATAAAATTAGGACCCTTTTGGGCCCTAATCTCAAATTTCTAACAATTCACTTTCTTTATCTTTAGTAATCTTGTCAACTTCTTCAATATATTTATCTGTTATTTTTTGAATTTCATCTTCAGCTCTTTTTCTATCGTCTTCAGTTATTTCATTAGATTTTTCTAATTTTTTAATCTCTTCCATAGAATCACGTCTGATGTTTCTAAGAGCGACTTTAGCATTTTCGCTGTTCTTTTTTACAACTTTAATAAGATCTTTACGTCTTTCTTCAGTTAATTGAGGAATTACAAGTCTTACTATTTTCCCATCATTAGATGGTGTTATTCCTAAATCCGATTTTAAAATAGCCTTTTCAATTTCAGGAATAGTATTTGCATCCCAAGGTTGGATTGCAAGTAATCTTGGTTCAGGAGCTGAAATTCCGGCAATTTGGTTAAGCGGTGTTGTTTGTCCATAATAATCAATTGCAATTTTATCTAACAACGTTGGATTTGCCCTACCAGCACGAATACTTTGAAGATCTTCTTTGTAAACTGAAATAGACTTAGACATTTTCTGTTCAGAATCTTTTTTTATATCAGATATCATAATTCTCTCCTTAACGCACTTTTGTGCCCATATTTTTACCTTCAACAACATTTAATATGGAATTTTCTTCATCAATTCCAAAAACTACTAGTGGAATTTGATTATCCATACATAATGAGGTTGCGGTGGTATCCATAATTTTTAACTCTCTATTTAAAATTTCAAGGTATGATAATTCTTTAAACTTTTTAGCATTTGAATTTAATTTAGGGTCACTGTCATAAATTCCATCAACACCTTTTTTAGCTATAAGTATAACTTCAGCATCAATTTCTGCAGCTCTTAAAGCTGCAGTAGTATCAGTAGAAAAATACGGACTACCTGTTCCTGCTGCAAAAATTACTACTCTCCCTTTTTCAAGGTGTCTTATAGCTCTTCTTCTTATATATGGCTCAGCCACATCTTTCATTTCTATAGCAGTTTGAACCCTTGTCATTACCCCCAAATTTTCAAGAGAATCTTGAAAAGCAAGAGCATTCATAACAGTTCCTAACATACCCATATAGTCAGAAGTAGCTCTATCCATATCAGCTGAATCTCTGCCTCTCCAGAAATTTCCGCCGCCTACTACAACACTAGTTTCAACACCCAAGGCATGAATTGCTTTAATTTGCTCAGAAATTTTTTTAACGGTCGGAATATCAATTCCAACTCCTCTATCGCCTGCCAAAGCTTCTCCTGATAACTTTAAAACAACTCTTTTATATTTAGGCTCCATGTCGGCTCCTTATTGTCCTATTTGCTTTGCAACTTCTTCTGCAAAATCTTCTTCTCTCTTTTCAAGTCCTTCGCCAACTTCATATCTAACAAATCTTCTTACACTAATTTTTTCTCCAATTTTAGCAGAGATATTGTTTAATAAATCTTGAACTTTAACATCAGGGTCTTTTATGAATTTTTGGTCTAAAAGTACGATCTCTTCATAAAATTTTTCAAGTCTTCCAGCAACCATCTTTTCAACTATCTTTTCAGGTTTTCCTTCATTTAAAGCTTGTTCTGTAAGAACTTTCTTTTCATGTTCAAGAGCATCTTGAGGAACTTCTTCACGAGTTACATATTTAGGGTTTACAGCTGCAATTTGCATAGCTATATCTTTTACAAAACTCTTAAATTCATCATTTTTAGCTACGAAATCAGTCTCAGTGTTTACTTCTACTAAAACTCCAATTCTTCCACCGTGAATGTAAGATTCTACAATACCTTCACTTGCAATTCTTCCTGATTTTTTAGCAACAGAAGACAACCCTTTTTCTCTTAAAAGGTCTACGGCTTTGTTTATATCGCCATTTGCCTCTTGTAATGCTTTCTTACAATCCATCATACCTGCTGATGTCTTGTCTCTTAATTCTTTGATTAATGCTGCTGTTATTTCCATAATTTACCTCCTAAAAAAGAGAGTTCAAAGACAAGCTTTAGAACTCTCAAAATTAATTACGCTTCTATATTTTCTACAGTATCCTCTGCTTGAGATTCTTCATTTTTAACTTCTTCAGATTCTTCTTTAACTGCATCTTCAGAAAAATCTACATTTTGAGTACCTTGTTTACCTTCTAATACTGCGTTTGCCATTGTTTCAGTTATTAGCTTTACAGCCCTAATAGCATCGTCATTTCCTGGAATTGGAAAATCAATTTCATCAGGATCACAGTTAGTATCAATAATTCCTATTACAGGAATTCCTAAAATATGAGCTTCTTTTACAGCTATTCTCTCTTTACGTGGGTCAACTACAAATATAGCGTCTGGAATTCTACCCATATCTTTAATTCCACCAAGGAACTTTTCTAATTTTTCTCCTTCGTGTCTTATTTGTATAACTTCTTTTTTAGGAAGAGCTTCAAAAGTTCCATCCTCTTCCATTTCTTCTATTCTATGAAGTCTATCTATTCTTTTTCTTATTGTTTGATAGTTAGTTAAAAGACCCCCTAACCATCTTTGATTGATAAATGGCATTTCACATCTCTTAGCTTCTTTTTCTATAGCATCTTGAGCTTGTTTTTTAGTACCTACAAAAAGAATAGTACCGCCATCAGCTGAAATCTCTCTAATAAATTCATAAGCTTCATTTATTTTCTTTACTGTTTTTTGAAGGTCTATTATATAAATACCGTTTCTTTGAGTAAATATAAATCTAGCCATCTTAGGATTCCATCTTCTTGTTTGATGCCCAAAGTGAACACCTGCTTCTAATAAGTTTTTCATTGCTACTACTGACAAAAAAAATTCCCCCTTTGTTTATATCCTCCACCTTAATCATCTGTAATTGAGGACATTTCTGCAACTCTCAATACATCAAAAGGTGTGTGTAGTAAATCATCGGTTACAAGTATAGCATA
>NZ_JH165062.1:44260-48712 GCF_000227315.1 Peptoniphilus indolicus ATCC 29427
ATACAAATATAATTAAAATCACTAAATTTATTCCTATTCCTGCAATATCAAACTCTTCTTTTACAAAAATACTGGGTTAAAAATTTCCAAAGTGAATTTTTCCACAACCACTTTAAAAGTAGCGCCGTATACTTTTCCAAAAACTGTTATTAATAATGTAAGTAATACAAATAAAATTGATGTGCCTTCAGTGAAATTAGTGGATTTAGACATAGAACTGAAAAATAATCCTACGCTCATAAACACTAACCCTCCAATAAACATTCCACCAAATATTTTTGCTATTGCAAATATTGCCATTTGCATGTTCACTTCTACTTCCATGTGTATGACATATACTATTCCAAAAGTTACAAGAGCTAATGAGAACAACATAATAAAATATGTTAACATATTTGCTAAAAACTTTTGAGTTACTATTTCACTTCTGGAAATAGGATTTGAGTATATATAACCTATTGAGCCTTGTGCTTGTTCTTTAGCTAGAGAATTTGCACCTAGTTGCATTGCAAACATTACAATAAATACAAATACATATTGAAATATAAATCCTAAATAGTCTGAAATATCTGTATAGTCTATACCCTTTTTAAATCCTAATATATTTTTTAAATTCTCAGAAAGAGATGAAAGAAAGCTATCAAAAATACTTTTCATATTTACATCTAACATCAGTATATAAATAGACATTAACAACCCCGTCAGAATTGAAATAACTAATAACCAAGCAAAAAGTTTTGAAAGATTAGATTTTACTTCTCTAGAAAAAATCATTTTTGCACCCCTTCCTCAGATACATCCTCGGGTTCCTTAATAACCTCTCCATCCTTTAAAATTGTTCCTTTAGGAGCTATTTGGATAGCATCATCATTGATATTTTCTGAAACAATATTAACATCATTTTCTCGATTTTCAGGAACATTTATATTTACTTCAACTTCTGTTTCTGTTTCAATTGCACTTTCTATATTTTCATTTTTGGTCGAAAGGTTTCTATGATAATTAACTTCTATTTCATATGCATTTTCAGTATCATAATAAGCTGCAATTTTATCTCTAAGAGATGAATTTTCAATTGTATAATCATCTATCATATGTCTGTTAATTACATTTGATAATAAATTCATATCTTTATCATAATAAAATATTTTTTCATACGGAGAATTTTTTAATAGAATAGCTCCTATTTCAGTAAATGGAGTTAAATCCGAAATGTTTGTATGAATTCTTATTAATTTATCATTTGAAATCTTATCCTTTAAATATTCTATATCTCTTACCTTTCCATCATACAAATAAGCTGCTCTATCACAATATCTTTGAGCTTCCATTAAACTATCTGTAATCATAAAGACAGTTAGTCCTTCACTTTCTTTTAAATAATTCAAATGATCAAAAAGAATAGAAACCTGGTCACTGGATAATCCTTTAGATGGTTCATCCATTACTATTAACCTTGGTTTTATAATAAGAGAATTTATAACAGCAAAAAGTTTTTTTTCTGATTCTGTCATTTCAGAAAATCTTAATCTTTGGTTAAAATTAAAAAGTTCCAATAATTTATCCAACTCTTCTGTATTTTGTAAATTATGAGCAGATAAAGTTTTCTTAAATAAATATGATGCTCTAACATTTTCATTAAATACAACTTCTTCTGGAATATATGAAACACTTTCCTTTATATATTTAGAATCTTTAGTACAATCCATATCATAAACCATCGCTTGTCCTTTTGCAGGTTTAAGATAATTAAATATTATTCTAGCTATTGTAGTCTTTCCAGCCCCTTCGAGTCCTAAAAGTGCAAAAAATTCACCCTCCAAAACTTCTAAGTCGAGGTTTTGAAATACCTTTTTTTGCCCATTCTCTTCGTCAAATCACTTATGACTATAGCACTCATTACATTCACCTCTTTTAAATTTATTAATTTTATTATAATATATTTCTTAGATAAAACCAATTAAATTGTAAATTTAAATAAACTAATGAAAGAGGATAAAAATGAAACTAGGAATTGTAGGATTACCTAATGTTGGTAAATCAACACTTTTTAATGCTTTAACAAAAGCTGGAGCTGAAGCTGCAAATTATCCATTTGCCACTATTGAACCAAACGTTGGAGTTGTAAGTGTTCCAGATGAAAGACTTAATGTTCTTTCTAAAATGAGCAACTCAGCTAAAATCATACCTGCACATATAGAATTTTTTGATATAGCTGGACTTGTTAAAGGTGCGAGCAAAGGCGAAGGATTGGGCAATCAATTTTTAGCAAATATTAGAGAAGTTGATGCTATAGTACATGTAGTAAGATGTTTTGACAATGACAATGTTATTCACGTTGATGGTTCAGTTGACCCATTAAGAGATATAGAAAATATAAATTTAGAACTTATTTTTTCTGACTTAGAGCAAATTGAAAAAAGACTACAAAAAAACAGAAAAACAATTAAAAGGAGATAGAACTTTAGCCCCTGAAGTTGAATTACTAAAAAAACTAAAAGATATTTTAGAATCTGGTTCACCCGCTAGAAACTTAGATATATCTGATGAGGAGAAAAAATTCTTAAAAATTATCAATTACTTAGTGATAAAAGTGTTATATATGTTGCAAACATATCCGAAGATGAAGTTAGCAGTGACGAAGAAAATGAATTAGTAAAAAAAGTTAGAGAGTTTGCTAAAAAACAAAACGATGAAGTTGTTGCTATCAGTTGTGAAATAGAATCTCAAATCCAATCTTTAGATGATGATGAAAAAGAAATGTTTATGGAAGAACTAGGCCTTGAAAGTGCAGGTTTAGATAAATTAATTAAATCAAGTTATAAACTTTTAGGTCTTATCTCTTACCTAACTACTGGAGAAATGGAAACACGTGCTTGGACTATAGTAGATGGCACTAAAGCTCCTGGTGCTGCTGGTAAAATTCATACTGATTTTGAAAGAGGTTTTATAAAAGCAGACATAATATCATATGAAGACCTTGTAAAATCTGGTTCTATGACTGAAGCAAGAGAAAAAGGGCTTATCAGAAGTGAAGGAAAAGAATATGTAATGAAAGATGGAGATGTGGTAAATTTTAAATTTAATGTTTAACTTTTTTGAAACACTGTAATTTACTAGGATTGTGATGTCTACTTGATTTGACATCACTTTTCTTTTTCGAAATTTATCGAAATTTGTCGAAATTTTGCGAAATTTTCGAACCCGTTGCACAACGGTTGCACAACATTCTGAAAATAAAAAATAGCCAAAGGATTATTCCTCGGTTTAAATAATTATATTTAATATTCTTAATATTATTAACATATTAATCACCTTAATCTTAATTTAAATTTTCTTTATATCATATATTTATACTTTCTTTTAAAAAACCATCCAAAATAGTTGCACTAATTTTAATTATACTCTCTACTTTGGATGGGTTATATCACTTTGTATTATTTTGCATATTTATATAATTTTACTGAACGTTCTAGAATCCCTGGTGTTTTATTAAAATCTATTGTCTCTATTCCATCATAAAAATTTACAACTTTATAAACTTTTCCCGAAGTATCATAATAATAATTCATAATTTGATTTGATTTTAATTCAGATATTAAGTGTATCCTTCCTCTAAAATCCTGCATAATTTTTATGTTTCCATTATCTATCTTTTTTTCTTTAATATTTACATATTCTGAGTAAGAGTTCACAATGCAGTGAACATCTGTTCCGAACAATAGTTTGCTGTAGTATGCCTCTGTAAATTTTTGAGGAATTGAATAACTAAATAAATTTGAATTATTAATTTGTTTTCTTATGTTTTGTAAATCTATTTCCTTTTGGTCCAATATATTAACAAAAGCCAAATGATCCAACATTTCAAGACCTAGATTTTTAAAACTATCATATTTTGATACAAGCTCATAAGTCTATCTTTTGATTCTATTTGTACTTTACTTTTCAAAAAATAATTTGTTGTAGTGTTGTAGTATTTTAAAATCCCATTATATTTATATGCTTCAAAATTACTTCTAAGAAGATTATAATTCACTTCTCTTATAAGATAGTCATTTTGTAATATACTAGAAATTAGTAAGTCTGACTTTGCACTTTCTAAATCTCTAACTTTATCATTAAAATAAAAAGAATTTATTATATTATCTTTATCCTGAGCTCCCAGTTTTTTTATGTTTAATACATTAAAATCTAAAGCCATAGGATAGGATATATAATCATCATATTTATTAGCTTCATAGTCATACTCTGGAACTAAATTTTCCATAGTCTTTCTTCTATTGCTAATTTTATTCAATTTTCCTCCAAGTTAGATAAATTGTCTTTAAATTTATTATTTTCTTTTTTTACCTTTAAAATGTCAGTTTTGTACTTAGCATTTTCTACTGATATATTTGTGTTTACAATTTAAATTTTCTTTTGCAAAAATAATAATACACATCCCGACAATAT
>NZ_JH165062.1:48762-53826 GCF_000227315.1 Peptoniphilus indolicus ATCC 29427
TTTTCATAAGTTTCACCCGTCAATTTTTCAATTACTGCTTGATTTTCGTAATATTTTTTAACTAATTCTTCTGTTTTATATACAAGCTCATTCAAATTTGTACTAGTCAAAGTTCCTGTATTAAAACTAAAGTCTTCTAAAGTCTTGTATAATTGATATGTTGTTAAAACATTGTTATATAAAGAGTTTAAATTATCTGGCATATCAGTTAAGTCATGAGAAATTTCATACAAATTATCTGAATACATTGTCGTCAAAAAAAAGTAGTATGTTATTAAATTTAGATTCATTATTTAAAGAATTTAAATATGATATTGTTCCACTCTTCTTTGCCTCTTTTATAAAATTGTCAATATCTAAACTAGAATATAAATCAGGTTTTAATTGTTCGCTAATTTCTCTACTATCTAATGACAACACTTGAGCAACTAAACCTGTGTAATCTTCTGCCTCATAATATGACCCATCAAAATAATGGATATATTTTTTAAGTTCCTCTCTTAAGTCATTTTTTATCTTGTTATTTTCATCAACTAATCTTTTTACTTCTTCTTGGACTAATTCATCATCTTCTTTTAGATAATCAAAACCATAAATAGTTAAGAATTCTATTGATTTATCATTTAATTCTTTTTCCTTTTCTTTTTTAATTCTGAATTTAGCTTTACTTCGTCTTCTATACTTTGTAGTTCTTTTTTTAAAGACTCCAAATTATTTAATTCTGACAAATAACTACTGTATTTCATTTTAGAATAAGCAAAAATAACACTAGTAGTTATTAAAATATTATGGAGAAATTCAATAGAGTCTGAAATGATTTTTTTTTACTCATAACTAATCTTCCTTATTTTTATCTCAGAATTAGTGTTTTTTAAATTTCCATCTATTTTTCTTATTACAGAATAACTAATAGCTATAGATATTAAACCTATTAAAAAACACCAAATTTGCTTTGATTCCCCCAGAATTACAAAGGATGTAATCACACTAATTATAAATGTAATGAGAGGAACTCCATATACTAAACTAATATATCCTAAAACTTTAGACGAATTGATTTCTAATTCTACTCTATCTCCAATTTCAGCTTCAATTGTATTTAATAATCTTAGAGTTTCAGCCTTTGATCCACAATGTGCGCCACAGCTTTCACAACTTCCACCACAAGCACTTTCTCTAATGCTTACTATATCTAAGTAATCTCCATCAACATTTATAACAATGCCTGAATTTTTCAATTCCAACACCTCCTAAAATGTCAGTCTATTACCTTTACATGAACCTCTTTAAGTTGTTTTTCAGATACAGTTGCCGGTGCTCCTGTCAATAAATCTGTAGCTGATTGAGTCTTTGGAAAAGCTATTACATCTCTGATATTTGATGAATCTGTGAATAACATAATTAATCTGTCAAGCCCATAAGCTATTCCTCCATGAGGTGGAGCGCCATACTTAAACGCATCAATTAAGAATCCAAATTTTTCTTCAGCCTCTTCACTTGTAAAACCTAAAGCATTAAACATTTTTTCTTGGATTTGTGGGTCATTTATTCTAATACTCCCACCACCCATTTCATCTCCATTTATTACGATATCATATGCTTTAGCTCTGCAATTTTTAGGGTCTGATTCTAATTTTTCTATATCTTCGTCCATTGGTGCAGTGAAAGGATGGTGTTTAGCTACATATCTCTCTTCTTCTTTATCATATTCGAAAAGAGGGAATTCAGTAATCCATAGTAGTTCGTATGAATCAGGTTTTATTAAATCCATATCTCTTGCAACCTTGTTACGAAGATTACCCAAACTATCGAATACAACTTCTTCTTCATCGGCTACAAAAACTAATAAATCTCCATCTTCTCCTTTAAGTTTTTCTATTAAAGAATTTAATGTATCTTCACTTATAAATTTTACAATGGGAGAAGATACTTCCCCATTTTCAAGTTTTATCCACGCTAATCCTTTAGCTCCATAAGTTTTAACGAACTCTTCAAGCTTCGAAATTTGTTTTCTTGAATACTGATCAGCTCCACCTTTAATGTTAATACCTCTGATAGAACCAGTTTCAACTTGAGAATCAAACACTTTAAATCCTGAATTTCTAACTTGTTCTTTAACATCCACAAGTTCTAGACCAAATCTTAAATCGGGTTTATCTACTCCAAATCGATCCATTGATTCTCTATAACTTATTCTTTTAAGCGGTAAAGTTATATCTACTCCAACCATTTCCTTAAAAGCATACTTTAAAAATCTTTCATTAATTTCCATTACGTCTTCTATGTCAACAAAACTCATTTCAGTATCTATTTGAGTAAACTCAGGTTGTCTATTAGCTCTTAAGTCTTCATCTCTAAAACACTTAGTTATTTGAAAATATCTATCAAATCCAGAGCACATCAAAAGTTGTTTCATCAACTGTGGTGATTGTGGAAGAGCATAAAATTGTCCTTCGTTAATTCTTGAAGGCACTAAATAATCTCTAGCTCCCTCAGGTGTTGGTTTAGTAAGCATAGGAGTTTCAACTTCAATAAATCCTTCTGCTGAATAGAAATCTCTTGTTACCTTATAGAATTTAGACCTTGCAAACAATTTTTTTTGCATTGAAGGTTTTCTCAAATCTAATGACCTATATTTTAGTCTCATATTTTCTGAAACATTGTCATCATCTTTTATATATATAGGTGGAACTTCAGATTTATTTAAAATTCTTAATTCATTTGCTAAAATTTCAACTTTTCCAGTAGGAATTTTAGCATTTATTGAAGATCTTTCTCTTACCGTTCCTTTAACAGCTACTACAAATTCAGATCTCAATCCTGTAGCTTTTGCAAACAATTCTTTATCTACTGTATCATCAAAAACTACTTGAACTATTCCCTCTCTATCTCTTACATCTGTAAATACTATTGAACCTAAATTTCTCTCTTTTGAAATCCAGCCCATTATAACTACTTCATTTCCGATTAGATTCTCTCTAACTTCGCCACAATAATGGGACCTCTTTAAACCAGTTAACTTATCAGCCATTTATTCCTCCATATTAAAAACTCGTCCCTTGGGACGAGTGGTCTTTTATTTCTTAGTAAGCCCTCTTGACCCCTGACGTAGTCAGGTAGGTACTAAACAATTCAATTATATTATTTTATATTCTGCATGTCAATTTTAGCATATTCTATTTTCTACTTTATCTTTAAGTACTTCCAAATCAGTTTTATTCATTTTTGAAAGTTCATCAAATAAAAATCCAGCTCCCTTATCCATTCCTTGACAACCTGCAAGTAATAAAACATCACCATCATTTACATCATCTAAAGTTACTCTTATAGCTTCTGATAAAGTATCTATTATTTCAAAATTCATATCATGTTCAGACATAGTATTTTTAAATACTTCTAATTCTTCATCTAATACAATATCTTTTTTACCCACAACATCTTTACTCAAAGTTGCAATTACTTTATCAAGCCCTAAATCTTTAAACCATTGGACCATTCTCTCTGATGTTTCTCTGTTTAATTCGACCCCTCTACTACCTCTTATTGCATATAAAACATGTAAATTTTTATATTTCATTTGTTTTAAAGTATCTAAGGTTACATCTATATTTCTAACATTGGCAAAATGGTCATCTAGAACTTTAAAAGAACCGTCATAAATCATTTCACATCTTCTCTCAACACCAGAGAATAACTTTAGAGCTTTTATTATAATTTCCTTATCTATTCCCTCTAACAATGCCACTATTATAGCAGCAACAGCATTCATAACTGATGAGTATCCAGAAGCTGACAATTCAATATCGAATTTTTCAGGCTTAATTTTTATTCCGTTAAATTCTATTTCTTTTAAAACTTCAAACGTAAACTTCCCAAATCCGGTACTTAAATCTAAATCTTTTATAGTACAATCATAAGCCGAATTTTTTAGAGAATACGCTACAACTTGTCCCTTAGTTTCATCTTTTAATTTTGCAATTTCATCAAAATCCATATTTAAAACACAAGCTGTCTTATCTTTAGCCTCTCTTATCAATTTAGATTTAAATTTATAGTAATTTTCAAAACTTCCATGTTGGTCAATATGTTCTCTTGAAAAATTGTTAAAAGTAACAATGTTAAAATCTATATTTTTATTTCTATATAACTCTTGAGCTGAAGAAGAAACTTCCATAGTAACTTTTTTTATCTTATTCTCAACCATATCTGATAGATATCTTTGTAAATCATAAGATTCAGGTGTAGTTAATATTGATGGGACCATTACGTCAGCATATTTTGTATAAACAGTTCCTATTATTCCTGTTTTATAACCAGCTAACCTGTATATAGTATCCAACATAAAAGATGTAGTAGTCTTTCCATTAGTAGCAGTTATCCCAACCATATTTAACTTTTCTGACGGACTATTAAAATATCTATTAGATAAATCTGCTAATGCAATTCTTGAATTTTCAACTTTAATTTGTGGAATATCAACGTCTACATAATCTTCCACAACAGCAACTACTGCACCTTTTTCATATGCATTCTTAACATATTTATGTCCATCAGTTACATATCCCTTAGTAGCAACAAATAAATCTCCAGATTCTACATCATTAGAATTATATCTAATGTTTTTTATATCTAAATTTTCAATTCCTAGTTTACTAAAATCATCTATTAATTGATTTAATCTCATTTCCCACTCCTATATCTATCAAATAGAACTTTTAATTTTTTAGCAGAAACTTCTTTGTTTCTCAATAAATATTCTCGCATACTTCTAAAATTTGATATCTGTTCAAATTTTTTACTATTTATATGAAGTTTAGAAGTTGCTCCCATTCCAAACCCCCATATATCATGTAATTCCTGTATCATCATAATATTATAAACACATTCATGCCTTTTTATAGAATAACCTATATTTTCATTACCACCAATAATACGTTTTTGTCTGTATAAATAATATGGATTATACCTATTTTCTTTTAACCTATTTATAATTTTATTATTAAAGTTTAAATCAAAACTTGATACATTTTGATTATTTAAATAATCTGTTCCATTTTTAATGCT
>NZ_JH165062.1:53876-59706 GCF_000227315.1 Peptoniphilus indolicus ATCC 29427
CAGTTATATTGGTTGGATTTAATTTTATCACACTCTCTAGTGAATTTATGAAGTCCTCTTCTGTTTCATCTTCTAACCCGATAATCAAATCCATATTTATATCTTTAAATTTTGGCTTGGCTTTATTATAACACTCTATAAGCTCTTCTATGGAGTTTATTCTATTTATCGACTTAACTGTCTTTAAATTCATAGATTGAGGATTTATACTTATTCTATTAACTTCATTATTTGATAGCATTTCAATCATTTCATCAGTGAGTGTTTCAACCCTTCCAGCCTCTACTGTAAATTCTTTTGTATCTCCAAAGCTATCCTTTAGAATTTCTATAATATTATTTAAGTTGTTAACACCTATTGAAGTAGGTGTTCCTCCACCTATATAAATACTACTTGGATTTTTATTCAAATATTTAGATTCGAATTCTATTTCTTCGATAAGTTTATTTACATAATCTTCAACCATACTAGATTTACTATTTAATGTATGATATGAACAATAAGTGCATTTACTAGGACAAAATGGTATGTGAACATACACACTATAATTATCTATATTTTCACTTATTATATCCTTTTGAATATTTAAAATTTCATAAGCTAAATTAATTTTTTCATCTGCTACAGAATATTCTTTCTTCAAATAATTTCTAACACCTTCTTCATCTCTATCCTTAAGAAGATTATAGATTAATTTTAAAGGACGTATTCCATGAAGAACTCCCCATTTCGGAACTTCTAATTGATTTTCTTTCAGTTGATTAATTAACTCCAACTTTAAATATCTTTGTAAATTTGTTGATTTTTTTATAGGAATTATAAAGTTATACTCATCACTATTTATCTTTAATAACTCATCTTCTATTTTTACACACATAAAATTTCCCCTCTCATATGAGGGAAATATTATTCTTAAAAATTCATAAATTTCATGTGCTAAACCTTGGTTTTCTATTTCTATTTTTATCATAGTCTTTGCAAAAATGGATTGTAGATTTTTTCAAAACCTATTTGAGTTTCTTGTCCATGACCTGGTAAAACTAAAATATTGTCATTTAAATTAGTTAGTTTTTTCAATGAGCTCATTAACGTATCGTAATCTCCTCCAGGTAAATCAGTTCTACCTATTGAACCATAGAACAATGTATCCCCTGAAATTAATATATCATCTATTAATAGACAAACTCCACCAGGAGTATGCCCAGGAGTTTCCAAAACTCTTATATCTCCTCCAGAAAAATTGATAATATCTCCTTCAGAATAATAATGTTCAGCTTTTAAATAAGAATTTATTCCTAGCATTCTATTTAATTCCTTAGATCTTCTTTCTAACATTTCTTCATCATTTTTAGAAATGTAAGCCTCTAGTCCAAAATGGTTTCTAACTTCGTCTAAAGCTCCAAAATGGTCTGGATGTGCATGAGTTAAAAGTATTTTTATTGGCTTTAAATTATTGTCTTCTATAGCTTTAATTATCTTTTCAGCCTCTGCTGCTGGGTCAATTATTATAGCTTCTTTGTTTGAAAAAAGAATATAACAATTCGTTGCATATGACCCAAGCGTAAGTCTTAGTATTTTAAACTTTCTCTCCATATATTAAAATTCCTTTCTACTATCTAACAAAATAGTAACTGGGCCATGGTTTAGAAATTCAACATCCATATCTGCACCATATTTTCCACTCTCTACCTTTATAGAATCTTCCTTAAGCTTTTCTATGAATTTATTGTAGAAATTTATTCCTGAGTCAAATTTTGCCGCTCTTACATATGATGGTCTATTCCCTTTTCTTACATCACCATATAAAGTAAATTGACTAACTACTAAAATTTCACCATTAATATCTTTTATACTTAAATTCATTACTCCATTTTCATCATCAAATATTCTCAAATTGGTAGTTTTTTTATAAATATATTCAAAATCTTCATCAGTATCTTCTGCCTCAATACCTAATAAAATTAATAAGCCATATCCTATTTTGCCTATAGTATTTTCTTCAACTTCTACTGACGCTCTTTTTACTCTTTGTATAACTGCCCTCATAATTATGCCTTCATTCTATATACGTCTAATACGTGTTCTATTCGCTTTATCTTTTCAATAAGTCTTGATAATTCTTCTATTGATTTTATTTCAACAGTTATTGTAACAAATAAATCTCCATCTTTAGTTCTGGCATTTAAAGCCGTCATACTCAATTTAGAATCATTTATTCTATTTGCTACATCTCCTATTACATGGGCCTTATCAAGTGCTCTAACTTCAAATTGAGCACTATAACTATCTCCTTCTTTAGTATCCCACTTAACCTCTATAAATCTTGGGTCATTTTCTATATCAGAAACATTTGTACAATCTCTTCTGTGGACAGAAATTCCTCTACCAAAAGTGATGTATCCCACAATATCATCACCAGGAACAGGATTGCAACACTTAGCAAATCTAACTTTTAAATTATCTACACCTTCAACAACAACCCCGCCTTTGGCAATTCTATTAGGCTCAGTTTTTAAAGGTATATCTTCTAACTTATCATTTTTATGCTCAACATTATAGAAATCTTTAATTCTAGTCATTACTTGAGCGACTGTAACTGTTCCGAAGCCTATTGCCGCGTATAAATCTTCAACTGAAAGTAAATTAATTTTCTTTCTAATTTCTTCTAGCCATTCTTCCTTTAAAACTTCAGGAGGTCTATACCCTAATTTTTTACTTCTCTTTCTAAAGATTCTTTTCCTCTTTCAATATTCTTTTCTCTATCTTTAATTTTAAAATATTGATTTATCTTTTTCTTGGCCTGTGGACTTTTTACAATCTTTAACCAGTCATGCGAAGGTCCTGAATTAGGATTTGTGATAACTTCTATTATATCGCCGCTCTTTAACTTATAATCTAAAGATACAATTCTCCCATTAATTTTTGCACCTGTACAAGTATTTCCTACTTGAGAGTGTATTCTATAAGCAAAATCCAAAGGTGTAGAACCCTCAGGTAAATTTATTACATCTCCTTGAGGTGTAAATACAAATACTTCATCAGCAAAGAAATCCACTTTTAAAGTTTCCATAAAATCATTAGGGTCACTTAAATCTTTTTGCCATTCTAAAAGTTGTCTTAGCCATGTTAAATTTTCATCAAAACTTGTACTCTTTGAAACACCTGCCTTATATTTCCAATGTGCAGCAATACCATATTCAGCTGTTTGATGCATTTCATAAGTTCTTATTTGTACTTCAAAAGTCTCTCCATGATTGTCAATTACTGTTGTATGCAATGACTGATATTTATTAGGCTTTGGCATTGCTATATAGTCTTTAAACCTACCCGGGATAGGTTTCCAAAGAGTATGAACAACACCTAAAACTCCATAACAATCCTTAATATCCTCTACAAGAACTCTAACTGCCGATAAATCATATATTTCTTCAAAATTTTTGCCTTTATACTCCATTTTTTTATAAATAGAATAAAAGTTCTTAGGTCTACCATTTATATCCGCAACTATCCCTAATTTTGTTAAATTTTGTTTTAATTCCGCTATAATCCTATTTATTAAGTCTTCTCTTTCCTGTCTTCTCTTGTTTACCATGTCTACTAATTTATAGTATTTGTCCGGATCAATATATCTTAAAGATAAATCTTCCAATTCCCATTTTATCTTGCTCATACCAAGTCTATCAGCAATAGGAGCATAAATTTCTATAGTTTCAAGAGCTTTTTCATGTTTTTTAGTGTCAGTCATATACTCTAAAGTTCTCATATTATGAAGCCTATCAGCTAGCTTAACAATGATGACTCTAATATCTTTCGCCATAGCCAATACCATTTTTCTAATGTTCTCGGCTTGCTTTTCCTGCTTATTTTTATAATTTAATTTTTTTAATTTAGTTACTCCATCAACTAAGTAAGCTATCTCAATACCAAAATTTTTTTCCACATCTTCAAAAGTTACTTCAGTATCTTCAATAGTATCATGTAACAAACCAGCTATTATAGTTGGAGTATCCATATTCATTTCAGCTAAAATCATAGCAACATTCAAAGGATGTATTATGTAGTCTTCCCCTGAATTTCTCTTTTGTCCTTCATGATTTTTTTTCGCTATTTCAAATGCCAATCTTATTTGTTCAAAATTTGCATTTGGATTGTAAAATTTAATTTTTTCTATTAGTTTATCAATCATACTATCACCAATCTATAACTTCTTTTTGCTAACTCTCATACTAGAAATACGAAGTTCTATATTTTTTACACCTCTAAATTCATTTATAACAGGATTGTATACTAAATCAACTAAAATACTGTTATTTTTATTGTCCACTAGCTTATAAACTTCATCTATTAATCCTAATTCATTACCAAGTTCAAATATAAATTCTTCAACGGTTTTAAAATAGAGTCCCTTCCTGACATTTTTGCCATCAGATACATCAAATTTTAAGACATTTTTATTTTTACCCAGAACAGAAAAATTGAAAATTTTTAAATTTAAACTTGCAAATATAGGTTTAGGATTGCCATTTCCATAAGGCTTTAATATCTCTAAATCAGAAATCATATTAAAATTTACATCCTCTAATGGAACTATACTATCTATATATATTTTTTTACTAAATCTTCTTTTGATAAATTAGAATCATTATTCACATCTACAATAAAATCTTTTAGTCTATCCTCATCAATACTAAGTCCACAAGCCATTTTATGTCCGCCAAAAGCCCTGAACCTGTCCTTGTATTTTTCCAAGTTTTCAAACATATTATATTCTTCTATGCTTCTTCCTGACGCTTTAAGAAAGTTTCTGCTCTTTGTAAACACCAGTGTGGGTCTATTGTATTTTTCTTTTATTCTACCAGCTATAATTCCTATTATAGATTCATCAATTGAAGTTTCTTTTACCATTAAAATCCTAAGTTTTTTATCTAACTCATATTTTTCTATTAATTCATCTACTTTTAAATATCCTTCTTCAGTAAGTTTTTGTCTTTTCTGATTTAATTCTCTGAGCTCTTTTGCCATTACTATGGCTTGAGAATAATTACTCTCTAAAAACAATTCCAAAGATAACTCTGCACTTTCTAGCCTTCCGCTAGAATTTATAGTCGGTCCAATTATAAATCCAATATGATAAACATCTAAATTTCCTTCTATTTGACAAACTTCTATCATAGCTTTTAATCCAATATTTGATGTTTCATTAAGCTTTTTAATTCCTTCAGCGACTATATTTCTGTTTTCATCAACTAAACTCATTACATCGCAAACTGTTCCTATAGTTGCAAAAGGTAAAAATTCATTCATAAATTCTTCTTCATCTTTACCGTTTATAACATATAGTTGTTGAATTAACTTAAATGCAACAACAGCACCACATATACCATTAAAAGGGTATTTAGAAGAACTTCTCTTCGGATTAATTATCGCTATAGCAGTTGGCAACTGTTCAACACCATCTACATATTGAACTTCATGATGGTCTGTAATTATAACATTAATTCCTAAATCATTAGCATGATCTAAAGCTTTCATAGCCGCTATCCCGTTATCACAAGTTATTATTAAATCAATTCCATCATTTTTAGCATAATCTATTATATTTTCATTAATTCCATATCCATCTTCCACTCGATGAGGAATCTTATAATCGACATTTGCCCCAATATTTCTAAGACCTTTACACAATATAAATGTAGATGTAACTCCATCCACATCATAATCTCCCACAATTCTTATTCTTTTCTCTTCTCTTATATTTTGCATTATTAAATTCGTTGCCTTTATCAAATCAGGCAACAAAATAGGAGAGTGCAGATTTGAAATATCAGGA
>NZ_JH165062.1:60140-67539 GCF_000227315.1 Peptoniphilus indolicus ATCC 29427
TCACCATTTTCATGTCTTAAAGTATAACATATCTACAATTTAAAATCACTATTTGTGTCAGATAAAACAATTTCAGGTTTATATTTCAAATATTTTAATTAAATATTTGAAATTTTACAATGAAATAAAGGTCCTATAATAAATTATAGAACCTCTAGCTTATTCATTTTCATTTGCAAGAACTGAAATTGCACATTCAATTCTCTTTTTTTCCATTTCACAACCTATTTTATAAGGTTTTTTCAAATTATTGTTTGCATAATGTGAATTGGCATGGCATCCACCACTACAATAATATCTAGCCCAGCAAGTTGGACAATCATCTTTAGTAAATACATTAGAACATTTAAATTCATCTCTTACCTTTATATTATCTATTCCTGTATTTACATTACCTAACTTAAATTCCTCTTCTCCTACAAATTGGTGGCATGGGAATATATCTCCTTCTGGTGTCACAGCTATATATTCACTACCTGCACCACAGCCAACTGTTCTCTTTATAACACATGGCCCCCCTGATAAATCTATCATAAAGTGGAAGAACTTAAAGTCCGGGTCATCTTTTCTAATTTCTAGATAATCCCTACTCATTTTTTCATATTCATCAAGAATTTTTTGAAGATGTTCTTCTCTTATCGCATAAGGTTGACTTTCTTCTGTTACTACAGGCTCAATAGAAGTAGATTTAAATCCTAATTTATAAAATTCTCTTAAATCTTCTGAAAAATCTAAATTTTCGCTAGTAAAAGTTCCTCTTATATAATAATCTTTATCTCCTCTAGCTTCTATTAATTTTTTAAATTTAGGAATGATTACATCATATGAACCTTTGCCAGATATTGTAGGACGCATATGGTCATTTATTGACTTCCTTCCATCTAAAGATAGAACTACATTTGACATATTCTCATTTATAAAGTCAATCTTATCATCATCTAACAATACTCCATTAGTAGTTAAAGTAAATCTAAAATTCTTATTATATTTTTTTTCTTCTTCTCTTCCATATTTTACTAAAGCTTTCACTAAATCAAAATTCATAAGTGGTTCCCCACCAAAGAAATCAACTTCTAAGTTTGTTCTATTTCCTGAATTTTGTAATAAAAAGTCTAAAGCTTTTTTGCCAGTTTCTTCATCCATTAAAAGTCGTTCGCCCTTAAAATCTCCTTGAGATGCAAAACAGTATCTACATCTTAAGTTACAATCATGGGCAACGTGTAAACACATAGCTTTTACTATATTTTGTGGATTGTAAACTGGTGTCTTTATATTTAAATCCTCTGCGAATAACATTTCATTTTCTATCAAATAATCTATTTCAGAAATAGCTTCTTCAATTTTTTCATCTGTGTATTCATTAGAGAATTGTTTTCTTATTCTTTCATATGAGTTGTCTAAATCTTGTGTTTCTACAAAATCTATTGCATTATATACTAACTCATCTACAATGTGTACGGAGCCACTAGCTACATCCAGTACAATATACTTTCCATTTAAATAAAATTTATGAATATCTCTCATTTTTTCCTCCAAAGTTAAATAGGGTTGTTTCCAACCCTATTTTGCTTCGTTTTCACACTTTTGATTACCAACTGTACAAGAAGTCTTGCAAGCTGATTGACATGATGTTTGACATTCGCCACATCCGCCTTTTTCATAAGTATCTTTAAGTCTCTTGTTTGTAAGAGTTTTTACGTGTTTCATAAGTACCTCCTATTATTCTGCTTTATTAGAAGCTAACGAACCAATTCCCCACTTCATAATATCAAGTCTTGTCTTTGTAGATGAAGTTTCAATTACTACGTAGTCTTCTTTGACTAGCAATACTTTTCCCATAATGCCGCCAATTGTGATGACATCGTCTCCGATTTTTATGTTATTTCTCATACTTTGGATCTCATTTTGTTTTTCTTTTGAGGTCTTATCAATAAGAAATAAAATACTATCATCATAAGTATAAGAGGTCCAAATGTTACTAACATTGTACTAGAATCTTGCATGTTTCTCTCCTCTCTTATTTATTATATCCATATTTTCTATAAAAGTCATCCTTAAATTCTAAGAAATAATCTCCCCTTATAGATTCTCTAATATCTTCCATTAATTTTATTAAGAATCTCAAATTGTGAATTGTGGCAAGTCTTAAGCCTAATATTTCATCAACATTAAAGAGATGTCTTATATAAGCTCTTGAATAATTTCTACAAGTATAACAATCACATTCCGGGTCAAGTGGTGAAAAATCTTCTTTGTATTTTGCATTTTTTATTACCAACTTACCATTTGAAGTCATTACAGTTCCATTTCTTGCAATACGAGTAGGTAATACACAATCTGCCATATCTATACCTCTCTCAACTGCTTCAAATAGATAGTCAGGAGTGCCAACTCCCATCAAATATCTTGGTTTGTCTTGAGGCATGAATTCAGTAGTATGGTCTAATATCTCATTCATCAACTCAAGAGGCTCTCCTACACTTAACCCTCCTACTGCATATCCTGGAAAATCCATAGCAACTAAATCTTTAGCAGAAATTTCTCTTAAATCTTTATACATTCCACCTTGAATTATACCAAATAAAGCTTGGTCCTCTCTCTTATGGTGTGCCTTACACCTTTCAGCCCAACGCGTAGTTCTCATCATTGAGTCATAGATATATTCATAGCTTGAAGGATAAGGTGCACATTCATCAAAAGCCATTATTATGTCTGAACCCAAAGTATTTTGTATATCTATAGAAACCTCTGGTGAGATGAATTTTTTAGAGCCATCAATATGCGACCTAAATTCGACACCTTCTTCACTAATCTTTCTATTTCCACTCAAACTAAATACTTGAAATCCACCACTATCTGTCAATATAGGTTTGTCCCAATTCATGAATTTATGAAGCCCACCAGCTTTTTCTATTATATCCATTCCCGGCTTTAAAAATAAGTGGTATGTATTAGACAATATTATTTGAGCCCCTAAGTCTTTAACTTCTTCTGGAGTCATAGTTTTTACAGTTGCTCTTGTACCAACTGGCATAAATATAGGTGTTTCTATTTCTCCGTGTGGAGTTATTATTTTCCCAAGCCTAGCTTTAGAGCCCTTAGATGTTTTTTCTAATTCAAATTTAAACATATATCTCCTATCTTATAAACATTGCATCTCCAAAGCTAAAAAATCTATATTTTTCTTTTACAGCTTCTTTATATGCATTTAATATTATTTCTTTTGATGTAAAAGCAGCAACCAACATTATCAAAGTTGATTCCGGTAAATGAAAATTAGTTATCAGTGCATCCACAATTTTAAATTCATATCCTGGATAGATAAATATATCTGTATCTCCAGAACCAGAAACTAACATTTCTCCATCGCAAGCACTTTCCAACGTTCTTATAGATGTTGTTCCAACCGCTATAATTCTTCTACCTTCTTTTTTCGCATTATTTATTTTTTCTGCCGCTTCCTTAGTTACTACATAATGTTCTGAATGCATTTTATGCTCATCTACATTATCTACTTTGACTGGTCTAAATGTCCCAAGTCCAACATGTAAAGTAACTTCTACTATTTCTATACCTTTTTCTTTTAACTTTTCTAAAAGTTTTTTTGTAAAATGTAGTCCAGCTGTCGGAGCAGCACTAGAACCATTATATTTTGAATAGACTGTTTGATATCTATCTTTATCTTCAAGTCTTTCTGTAATATATGGTGGCAGGGGCATTTCTCCAAGTTTATCTAGAATATTTTCAAATATACCCTCATATTCTAATTTTATAAATCTATTGCCATCTTCCGAAATATTTACAATTTCACCTTTTAGTTTATCGCTAAAAATTATTTCAGTGCCTATTTTAGCTTTTTTACCTGGTTTAACTAAACATTCCCAAGTATCATTTTTATGATTTAATAAAAGAAATTCAATAAGTTCTTCTTTGTCTTTTCTGTGACCATATATTCTAGCAGGGATTACTCTTGTATTGTTAATTACAAGCACATCACCACTATTTAGCTCATCTATTATGTTATAAAAATGGTCATGCTCTATATTCCCATTTTCTCTATTTAATTTTAATAATCTCGAATTAGTTCTATCTTCCAATGGATGTTGAGCTATTAACTCCTTTGGAAGATAGTAGTTAAAATCTGAAGTTTTCATTTCTCTCTTTTCTATTTTACTAATGTAGTTCCAGGGAAATAAAATTGAAGAATTTCTTCATATCCTTTCCCTTCTTTTGCCATATTTACTGCGCCATACTGACTTAATCCAACTCCATGACCATAACCTTTGCCGTTAAAAACTATATCATTTTCAGTTTGGACTGCATATAATGTACTCTTCATCTTTGCTGCTCCTAAAAAACTTCTAAGTTCACTAGCCTTTATATTGTAGGTTTTATCCCCTAAAATTTCCAACTGTTTTACTCTACCGGAGCTGTCAATTTCTAAAATATTTTATACTATATATATCTGTTAATGGATACTTACTCTTTATCTTGTTTATAAATTCCTCTTTAGAAAATTTTAAACTCCATTTATAATCATCAGAATAAGGGTCTTCTTTTCTCTTCAAATATGAATAATCTCCGCCCCACACTTCTTTCGCATCAGCTATTACTCCTCCAGAAGATGCTCCAAAAATAGCAGATATCGGTTTTGAATTTATAGCTAAATACATCCCTTTAGTTTCATCTACTGCTTTTGTAGTTTTTTCATGTTCTGAACTTTGACCTCTATATACTTGAGAAGATGTTGTATCAGTTAGGTTATAACCTTTTTTGATATACTTATTTTTGTTTGACATCGCAAAAGTTCTTGATGTTATAGCTTGAGTCTTTAAGGATTCCATAGGATGAGAATAGTCTAATTCATTATTAACTACTCCCTTTAAATAATCCTCTAATTCTATATAATTGATTGCATTTAATTTATTGTTTTCTACTTCAAAATGAAAATACCCTCTGTACTTATTTTTAAGTTTTATATAGCTTTCACTTGATAGTTTAAATTCACCCTTTGCAGGAAAATTTTCTGATAAAACTTTATCTCCTGACTTTAAAATAATTTTACCATCTACAAATTCTGCACTTATATTTTTTACACCTAAATCATGAATTTCATTTAAATCCTTATCCACTAAGTGAAAATTTTTATCTGATGACAGTTCAAACTTATTCGCTGAATTTCCTATTTTTATTTCGAAATAATTATCTTCAGCATACGCCTTCGCCGGCAAAATAAAAATTAAAGCTAAAATTAAAAACAATCTTTTCATATAAAACTCTCCTGTTCTTTATAATCCAACCCAAAGTGGTCGTAAGCTAATTTAGTTACCACTCTTCCCCTTGGCGTTCTATTTATAAATCCTATTTGTAGTAAATATGGTTCATATACGTCTTCTATGGTTATTCTCTCTTCATTTACTGAAGCTGCTATGGCATCAATCCCCACTGGTCTACCTTGAAAATTACTTATCATGGTCATTATGATTTTTCTATCAAGACCATCCAATCCATAACTGTCAATTCCCAAGAGATTAAGTCCTTTTTGAGCAACATTTTCTGTTATTACTCCACTTTCTCTTACTTCAGCATAATCTCTTACTCTCTTTAACAATCTGTTTGCTATTCTTGGAGTTCCACGAGACCTCTTTGCTATTTCTATTGCACCTTTTTCATCTATCCCTATGTTTAGAATTCTTGCAGAACGCATTATTATTTCCTTTAGAGAATCTAAATCATACATTTCAAGATTTAATATTACCCCAAATCGATCTCGAAGAGGAGAAGTTAACTGTCCGGCTCTTGTTGTAGCACCAATCAAAGTGAACTTTGGTAAATCAAGCCTTATAGATCTGGCAGACGGTCCCTTCCCAACTATGATATCTAAAGCATAATCTTCCATAGCTGGATACAATATTTCTTCTACTGTTCTATAAATCCTATGAATTTCATCTATAAAGATTACATCATTTTCCTCAAGATTTGTTAAAATACTTGCTAAGTCTCCCGCTTTTTCTATCGCCGGTCCACTAGTAACTTTTATATTTACTCCCATTTCATTAGCAATTATATTACTAAGTGTTGTCTTCCCAAGCCCGGGAGGACCACTTAACAACACATGGTCTAATGGCTCATGTCTATTCCTCGCTGCCTCTATAAAAATATTTAGTTTTTCAATTACTTTATATTGACCTATGTATTCATCTAATTTTTTAGGTCTTAAACTATTTTCTACAATAGCATCTTCGTTCCCAAATCCTGGTTCCACTAACCTATTGTTCTCCATAAATTCATCCTTACTTGCCTAAATTCTTCAAGGCATACTTTATTTGTTCAGATATACTTATCGATTTATCCACTCTTGACAGAGCCATTTTCGCCTCATAACTGTTATATCCTAAAGAAACTAAGGCATCTATAGCCCCATCATTATCAACAACTGATGATACACTTTCTATTTTCATATTGAAATTATATTTTGCTATTTTATCTTTCAATTCCAAGACTATTCTTTGTGCAGTTTTTTTGCCTACACCAGGAGCCTCTGTTAAAATATTTGAATCTTCAGCACTAATTGAATATACTATATTATCCAACGATATAGCTGATAAAATTCCAAGTGCAACCTTTGGCCCCACAGATGAAACAGATGTCAATAAATCAAACAGTATTCTACTTTCTCTTGTCAAAAATCCATATAGTGTCAAACTATCTTCTCTTACTATCAAACGTAAAAAAATCTTATACTGCTTATGACTTAGTTCTGTAATTTCTTTTTCTGACATGTACAAAACATATCCAAAATCATTCGTTTCTAATATACAGTGATTTTCGTTTATCTCAACTACTTCACCTTTTATAAAATCAAACATTATTCCATCCTAAATAATTCTTTAAATTTAACTGAAGACGAGTGCGTTATTGCAACAGCCAAAGCGTCTGCCACATCATCTGGCTTAGGGATTTTACTTAAACCAAGTATCATCTTTACCATTTCTTGCACTTGTCTTTTTTCTGCTCTACCATATCCAACAATTGCATCTTTTATTTGTAAAGGCGTATATTCATAAATTTCATCAACGTGTAACTTAACTGCTAAAATTTCCACTCCTCTTGCTTCTGCAACTTGTATGGCTGTTTTCGTATTTTTATTAAAAAATAATTCTTCAAATGCTATATCATTCGGTTTGTATTTTTCTATTAAATATGTTAACTCTACATAGATTTTCTCAAGTCTTTTTGGAAATGTCAAATCTTTATCAGTTGTAATAGTTCCATAAGTAACAGGCTTTAAACTATTCCCAATTACATCTATGATACCATATCCGACAATTGCATAACCTGGGTCTATTCCTAATATTCTCATAATTTATCCTATAAAAAAAACTAAGATCACTCTTAG
>NZ_JH165062.1:67589-72087 GCF_000227315.1 Peptoniphilus indolicus ATCC 29427
CATTAAATACTCTACAAATTCTATAGATACAAATTTTTATTTATATCTCTTTATAACTTGATCATTAATGCCTTCCCAATAAGCATTTTCAAAAATTCTTATTCCATCTAAGTATAGGAATCTGACGATTTTTTTATTCAATCCCTTTAATTCTCTTCTTGTCAAATTAGAATTGGTTTCTTTAAATTTTTTACCACCGTCTAAGTTAAATACTAACTGCTTATCAACATGAGCATTTAAATTATAAACTTTTCTCTTTAAAACTTTTAAATTGAATTTAAAAACTAAATCATATATTTGCTTCTTTACGTTTGAATCATTTTTAAAATCATTAAGAACTTTAGCTTTTAATTCAAGAATCTCAGGTTTTAAAATTTCTTTATTAAATAACTTTTTCATATTGTATAATTCTTCAATTGTAAAATATTTACAAGTCATTATTTCAAGAAGATTTACAGATTTTTTAGCGTTTATTCCAGATCTATATCCCTCAAGATATACATATAATTCAAATCTATTTACATCATCATGTATAAGACTACTTAAATTATTAGCTATTAAATCTATACCTTCTTTATCCTTCAAAAACTTTAATATATCTTTTTTTAAATGCTTTAAAGATATATATGTCGGGCATATGTTATTAACAGATTCCTCAATTTGATAAATATTGAGAAGTATGTTTAGAGATTCAGAGTCATTATCGTATAAAAACTTTTCAATCAAAAATCTCTTGACATCTTTTAAACAAAATTTATAATTCAATTGTTCTCCATTGATATAAAGTTGCTCCATTAGTTTCCTCCAGATAATATCATTATACAATATTTATCATCTGTTGTGTTGTCAAATTTAAAATAACCTACAATTTTATAAAAGAATTATTCCATTCTTTTTACACTCTTCAATAGTATCCAAATCCCATACAGAAGCTTGTACTTCACCTATGTGTTTCTTCTCAAGAAAATACATACATAATCTAGATTGTCCAATTCCTCCGCCAATTGTAAGAGGCAAAGTATTTTCAAGCACTCCCTTATGATATTCAAGTTCTTTTAAATGCTCTCTTCCTGCTAATTTAAGTTGATTATCTAAAGATTCTTTATTTACACGAATTCCCATTGACGATACTTCCATAGCACTATTTATTACAGGATCCCAAAATAAAATATCTCCATTAAGTGACCAATCATCATAATCTGCACTTCTTGAATCATGTGGTTCTCCATTTGAAAGCTTCCCACCTATTCCTATTATAAATACTGCTTTTTTTTCTTTTACTATCGCATTTTCTCTTTCTTTAGAAGTCATATTAGGATATTTATTCAAAAGTTCCTCAGAAGTAATAAAGAAAATTTCTTCCGGTAGTTTTTTTGAAAGAACATATGGATATACTTGATTTATATATTCTTCAGCTCTTTTAAATACTTCAAAAATCTGTCTAACAGTAGATTTTAAAAATTCTATATTTCTATCTCCTGCTTTTATTATTTTTTCCCAATCCCATTGGTCAACATAAACTGAATGAATAGAGTCAAGTTCTTCATCAGGTCGTAAAGCATTCATATCAGCATACAATCCTTCATAATATTTAAATCCATATTCTTTTAGAGCATATCTTTTCCATTTCGCCAATGACTGTACAATTTCAACTCCAATTCCATATTTTCTGAAATCAAAGCCTACAGCTTTTTCAACTCCACTTAAATTATCATTCATACCTGTTTCAGGTCTTACCATAATTGGAGCTGAAATTCTTGCTAAATTTAATGTATTAGCTAAATCTCTTTGGAAGTAATCTTTTAAAGATTTAATTGCCATTTGTGTTTCTTTTAAGTCTAATTTTTTTACTTCTGAATTATTCCTCATTTTTTCCCCCAAAAAATTCTCCCATCGTCAAGATAGGAGAATTTAACAACAAATCTATTTTATATAAACTGATAACTCATTTCTTCATTATAAGAATGAATTGCTTCAATTATAAATGATGTTATTTTATAAGCTAGCAAAAACCCAAAATTTAAATCGTTCGAAAAACTAGGCTCACTATACATATATTCTGAAACTATTTTCTCAATGTATTCTTCAACAATACTTGTTAAATTTGAATCATTCGATACTTTTAACATTTCAAATTCCAATTTTTCAAACTCATGTGTCGCAGAATATCTATTTAATTCAGACTCATATAGCATATGCTCTCTCATATTCCCCATATATGTCTTCCTATATGCATGAGGATAACAAGTGTAGTCACATAAATAATGAGATATTATCCCTATTTTTCTTGAAAAATAATTATTTTGAATTTTGGTTAAGTCTTCAAGTTTAGAATACCTAAATAAATGTATTAAAAGAACTATTTCTTTTGAAATATACTTTATACTTTCATCTTTGTAATGTCTTATCATTCTATAATAAGGCAATACATCTGGAGCTACAGAGCCCCATGTAAGTTTATCTATATTTAAATTTATTTCGTATTCTTTTTTTATTTCTTCATTAACTCTTCGGACAACTCTTCTGTGTGTTTCAGCTAAAATAATAACACGCTCCTTATCAAGTTATAAAAGTATTTTATATCTCATTAAAGCTTTTGTCAAACAATGAGCTAAACATTTTGAATATCATTTAAAACATTTTTTATTGTTTGCCAAATATCTCCGGTCTCAAATCCTTTTCTCCAACTTGCTACTCCACCTAGTCCATATTTTCCAACTAAAGATGTCTTCCACTTTATTGACTCAGAATTTTCTACCCAAATTTTATAATGTTTTGAATTGAATGTGTATTCGGCATAGTCCTGTTTTGCTTTTTTATCCCAATCTATTTTTGCATTTTTTTCTTGAAGTATTTTATTTACTTGCCCCATTGACAGCGCATCACTCTTTAAAGTTTTATCATCTTCACTCCAAAGTCTAGAATAAAACGGAACACATAATATCAATTTTTCTTGTGGTATTTGATTAATAACTAAGTTTATATTTCCTTCAACCCAATTATACTCTGCAACAGAACCTGCTTTATCTGATGTTGACCAATGTTGATCATATGCCATTAACATGACATAGTCAGCAATCTTACCAAGCTCTCTTCTATCATAAGGTTCCTTCTTAACATTAGATGAAATTTGAGGTGTCACATCTACACTTACAAGTAAATTTTGTGAATGAAATACACCAGCTAATTCTCTTACAAATTGCGTTATTCCATCTCTATCCTCTATCTTTGTATTTTCAAAATCTATATTTATTCCCTTAAGTCCATATTGTTTGGTTAGCGAAAGAACTTTTTCTATAGCTTTTTCTCTTGAAGAACTTTTACTTAAAAATTCAGTAGTTAAATCAGCTTTAAAAGAATTATCTAAATAACCCCAGACATCAATTCCTAAGTCGTTATACTTTTTTACATAATCTTGTCTTCCTCTATCTATTATATTTCCTGAGCTATCAGCTACAGAAAACCATGTAGGACAAATTACATTTACACCTTGAAGTTCTTTAATTCCACTCACAGTATCATCTGATTGCTTAGCATAAGTATAGTCCCATGTTAAATTGAGAGGGGCCTTAGCCTCTCTCTTCTTATTTTCTTTTTCAATTTTAAATCTATTTTTAGGTAGCTTTACTTCAAGTTTAGATTTAGATATATAACCTGCATATCCTTCAACTTCTCTAACTTTGTAAAAATCTCCTTCTTCTCCATAAACATAAACTTTATCATCTTTTTTCAAGATAGATACTATAGGAGATTTTGTGCTATCAGACTCTCTCATATTAAGTCCATCTCCTGGAGAAATGCCTACTGCGTACTCTACATTGTCATAATCCATAACTAATAAATTCTTATTTTCAATGAATTTTAAAGTCACAGGATAATCATATACAAATGCTTCTATCGGAACATAAATTTTTGAATCTTTTTCTATTATAGGATCCCTAAGACCTATTTTTTGTGAATTTAATACACCTTCTTTTGCTCCTACTTTAATTCTTTTAGTTCCTTGTTCATTTACAAAAATAACAGTCTTTTCATTTTCATCATATTTCACACTATTATCTATATATTCTTTTATAAAGTCTAATGATAAATAGTATTGTCCGTCTATTTTGTCAAATTCACCTTTTTTTATCTTATCTCCTTCAACAACAAAGTTAAAACCTTGATAAGCTTTAGAAGTTTCTCCAGAACCTCTTCGGCTCAACATAAATAAACTTCCTCCAATACCTGCAACTATTAACAATAGTAGTATAATAAAAAATTTCTTCATATTCTAACTCCTTTAATGATTATATTATAACTATAATCATTAAAAATTAAAAGCTAAATAAATTCTGAGTATTTTCCAACTTATAAGACATAATCGAGTAGGGACTAACTCGTAGCCCCTCTCACACCACCGTACGTGCCGTTCGGCATACGGCGGTTCAATTCAAGTAATAATCCAAGCAACTTAGAAGTCCTCGCTTTGCGAGGATTTCTTTGCCATCCACTCTGG
>NZ_JH165062.1:73463-84805 GCF_000227315.1 Peptoniphilus indolicus ATCC 29427
AAAAAGTATCACCAATAGGGATTGGTTATATATTTTGCTATTCCTTCTTCTCGCCTACATCTCACGATGCAAACCTTGGGAATCACTATGGAGTTTGTCGGCAACTACGCCTCTTGTGGACTTTCACCACAGACTGACAGCATGCCCGTCATACTACAAAAAACTCAGAATCTTCCGATCCTGAGTTTTAATTAATAGTTATTCTTTTCTTTAACTTTAGCTGCTTTACCTTGTCTATCTCTTAAGTAATAAAGTTTAGAACGTCTAACTTTACCTCTACGAACTACAACTAATTTTGCAATTCTTGGAGTATTCATAAGGAAAGTTCTTTCAACTCCTATACCATAAGAAATTCTTCTAACAGTAAAAGTTTTTCTTGAACTTTTTCCTTGAATCTTTATAACAGTTCCTTCGAAAGCTTGAACTCTTTCTCTTGAACCTTCAATTATTCTATAGTGAACTTGAACTGTATCTCCAACGTTAAAAGATGGAAGATCATCTCTTAATTGTTCAGCTTCTATTGCTCTTATAATGTCCATATTGCCCTCCTCTCGTCATATGTCCTTTTTTAAATCATTTAATATATCCAATTCTTCTGAAGTTAATATTTCTTCTTTTAAAAGATCTGGTCGCTTCAAAAGAGTGTTTTTTAGAGCTTCTCTTCGTCTATAGTCTTCAATTAGTTTATGATTTCCACTTAATAAAACCTCTGGTACTTCAAAACCTTCAAAATTTTGAGGTCTTGTATATTGTGGATACTCTAAAATACCTCGATAATGTGATTCATCACTGTAGCTTTCACTACTTGATAAAACTCCTGGAAGTAATCTAGTTATACCATCAATCAACACCATAGATGCCATTTCTCCACCCGTTAAAACATAATCTCCTATGGAAATTTCTTCATCTACATAATTTTCAATGACACGATTGTCAATTCCCTCATAATGTCCATTTAATAAAATTAAATGTTCTTCTTTAGAAAGGTCTACCAATTTTTTTTGGTTTAGTACACTTCCTTGGGCTGACAAATATATCACCTTACTATTAGACGTCTTAACCGAATTAATAGCTTTTTTAATTGGAGGAACTTGCATTAACATGCCCGGACCGCCACCATATGGATAATCATCAACTTTATGATGTTTATTTTCAGAAAAATCTCTGATATTTACTGTTTTAAGATCAATTTGTTTTTCTTTGATAGCCCTTGAAATTATACTATAGTTTTCTAAAATTTCAAAAAACTCAGGAAATAAAGTTAAAATACTAAATTTCACTCTAACATTCCTTCAATAGGTTCTATTATAATTTTTTTAGATTTAACATCTATATCTTTTACAAATTCAGAAACTTGTGGGATTAAATATTCTTTATCTCCATTGACAACATATACGTCATTTGCAGGATTTTCAATAAGGTCTACAACCTCACCGACCAATTGTCCGTCAGTTTTATAAACCTCACACCCAATGATATCAGATATAAAATATTCGCCTTCTTCAAGTTCAATTTTATCTTCATCACTTACATATATATAACAAGTTTTAAATTTTTCGACATCGTTAATATTATTTAACCCATCGAAAAATAAATACACAAATCTTTCTGTAACTTGTACTTTTCTTATTTTTTGATGCATTAAATCATCACCAATATAGACATTTTCAAGATTATTAAATCTTTCATTTCTACTTGTCAAAGGCAAAACTTTAAGTTCGCCTTTAATCCCTCTGGTGTTAATTATTTGCCCTATTACCGTATAATTATTCAAGTTCTTCAATTTCTAAATTGACCCTCTTATTTTCTTTTAGTGATACTGCTTTTAAGACACCTCTTATTGCCTTAGCGATCTTACCTTGTCTTCCTATAACTTTGCCCATATCACTTTGCAAAACGTACAGAGATATATCAATTTGTTCATCATTTTCTTTTGATTCCAACTTGATACTATCTGGATTATCAACTAAAGACTTAGCAATGTATTCAACTAATTCAACCATTTGAACCTCCATCAGAGATTACTCTGCATCTACTTTTGCTTCTTCTGAAACATTCTTTTTTTCTGCGTAAATGCTGTTTTCTCTAAATAGTCTGTCCACTGTATCAGTAGGCTTCGCACCATTTGCTATCCAGCTGTTTACTCTTTCTGCATCAACAACTACTTTTTTAGGTTCAGTTAAAGGATTGTAATAACCAATTTCCTCTATGAACTTACCATCTCTCGGACTACGAGAATCAGCTACAACTATTCTATAAAAAGGAGATTTTTTAGCTCCCATTCTTCTTAGTCTTATTTTAACTGCCATAATTCACCTCCATAATCAAATTAAATTTATATAAATAAATTTTTAACACTAAAACGGAAAAGGCATTCTAAATTTTTTCTTCTTCATCGCCTTGCCTAAATTTCCAAATTGCTTCATCATTTTTTTAATTTCTTTAAACTGTTTTAAAAGCCTATTTACCTCTACAGCATCAGTCCCACTGCCTGCAGCTATTCTCTTTCTTCTTGAAGAATCGATTATTTCAGGTTTTGTTCGTTCCTCTTTTGTCATAGATTTTATAATAGCTTCAACTCTTGAAAATTCTTTTCCGTCAAAATTAATACCTTTTAAAGCTCTACTATTTACTCCCGGTATCATTCCTAGCAAATCTTCGAGAGGTCCCATATTTTTCATTTGTTCCATTTGGTCTAAGAAATCATCTAATGTAAAAGTTTGTGTCCTCAACTTTTCTTCAAGTTCCTTAGCCTTCTTCTCATCTACATTAGCTTGGGCTTTTTCTATAAGAGATAAAACATCTCCCATTCCAAGTATTCTAGAAGCCATTCTATCTGGGTGGAACACTTCAAGTTGGTCAAGTTTTTCCCCCATCGCAATATACTTTATAGGTACATCTGTAACCGCTCTTATTGATAAAGCAGCCCCACCTCTAGTATCACCATCTAACTTAGTGAGAACAACACCTGTAAGCTTTAATAGTTTGTCAAAAGACTCAGCTACATTTACTGCATCTTGTCCTGTCATAGAATCTAATACAAGTAAAATTTCAGAAGGATTAGTCCCTTTATCAATTTCCTTTAATTCTTCCATCAAGTCTTCATCAATATGAAGTCTACCGGCTGTATCTATTATAACGACGTCATTTTGATTTCTCTTCGCATGCTCCAATGCAGCTTTCGCTATATCTACAGGGCTTATTTTATCCCCCATTGTATATACAGGAACATCCACACTTTCTCCAACAACCTGTAACTGTTTTATTGCCGCAGGTCTATATACATCACATGCTACCAATAAAGGTCTATTGCCTGATTTTTTAATCAACTTAGCAAGTTTTGCTGAAGTTGTAGTTTTACCAGCACCTTGAAGACCACACATCATAATTACTGTAGGCTTTTTAGATAAATCTAACTTAGACTCTCCAGTTCCCATCATGTTTTTTAGTTCTTCATTTACTATCTTTATTACTTGTTGTCCTGGAGTTAAACTTTCAAGAACATCTTGTCCTAAAGAACGTTCTTTAACTTTTTTGATGAAGTCCTTAACTACTTTGAAATTTACATCTGCTTCCAAAAGTGCAAGCTTTACTTCACGCATGGCAGCATCTATGTCTTTCTCAGTTAGTCTACCCTTTCCTGTCAATTTAGACAATGTATTTTGTAACTTTTCGGAAAGTGATTCAAATACCATTTTGAACCTCCTCATCATTTATTAAGGAAATAATTTCATTGAACATTTCTAAATTTAAATCACTAGATGAATTCTTTAAGTTTTCAAGTAAATTTAACAACTTTTCTTTTCTACTTATAGACTTATTGTAATTTTCTACAAGACCTAAAATCTTTTCATAATGCTCTAAATTTTGTACAGCTCTTTTAATGTTGTCAGAAACAGCTTGTTTTGTAATATTCAATGTTTCAGCTATTTCATTCAGCGAAAAATCATCTTCATAATACATAGATATAGCTTTCTCTTGCTTTTCAGTTAGGAGCTTAGAATAAAAATCCAACAGCATATTTATTTCTAACACATTTTCAATTTCAATCATATTATCACCTTTGGGTCAAGTTTTCTTATTGACCTTGTTTAGTATACACTCTTAGCTATATAGTGTCAAGTTATTTTTTTGACCCTATTAAAATTAATTCAATCCTAAATTGCAATATTTCAAAATCTTAAATTTGGATAAATATTTATTTTTAATACTTAAAACTCAACAATTCTAAAGATTTTTATTAACAAAATATAATTCAAATTATACTTATAATATTAATTGAAAAAATATATATTTTTTTATAGAAAATTGATATAAAATAAACAATAAAAAACTCCTTTTATTTTCATTCTAACGAGCTTAATTAAAAGGAGTTAATCATTTAATTTAATATTTCATCTGTAGATTTTATTATATTTCCATCTTTAGTATATACTCTGCAAAGTCTAGGACTCAAATGTGTTAAAAATGGTGTATTACATTCTTCTGCAGCTTCTGAATATTCATTTAACCAAATTTTTTCAGAACCTTGCTCTCCAACCAATACTACCTCATCGCCAACTTCACATTCTATTCCAGTTACATCGACCATCAATTGATCCATACATATAACTCCTATTTGGCGACATCTTTTCCCTTTAATAAGCACTTCTATCTTACCTGACATAGCTCTTAAAAGTCCATCTGAATAACCTATTGGTATAGTAGCTACCTTAGTTGGCTTTTCAGCTTTAAATACTAAGCCATAACTAACACCCTCACCTTTTTGAATCGTTTTTACATGAGCAACTTCAGATTTTATACTGGCGATAAATTCTAATCCAAAATTTAATGCTTCTTCTATATTCCCATCATGAGTTCCATATATGGCTATACCAGGTCTAACGGCATCTAATGAATATTCTGGATACGAAAATACCCCACCTGTATTATTTATATGTTTCATACCAAGCTCAATACCTTTAGCTTCTAATCTCTCTGTAAAATCAATAAATTTTGAAAACTGGTTCTTTGTAAATTCCAGATTCTCTTCTGCATCAGCAAAATGAGAAAAAATACCAGTTATATTTGTATTAGGTAGTTTTGAAATATTTTCTATTTCAGCTAAACTTGCATCTGTTGGTTTGAATCCTAAACGATTCATCCCTGTGTCTATCTTTATATGAATATTAGTAGTCATTCCAATTTTTTTGGATACTTCATTTATCTTTTTAGCTGTATCATAGCTATACACTGTGAAAGTCAAATTATTTCTTATTGAACTTTCGTATAGATATTCTGGTGTATATCCTAATACTAATATTTCTACATTTTTAAATTCCCGTCTTATTCTAATTCCCTCTGACATAGCCGCTACTGCAAAATTATAAACACCAATTTCTATTAAATGCCTTACTATTTCGACATCTCCCATGCTATAAGCGTTACTTTTGACTATAGCTATAATCTTAGTTGATTCAGGTATATGACTTCTTATAGCTTCTATATTTCTTTCAAGTTTATCTAAATCTATTTCAATTCTAGATGGTCTACTGAACATATTGCGCCTCACTCTAAAATGGCATCAATAAATGAACCCATTTCAAACTTTTGTAAATCTTCTATTTTTTCTCCGACACCTACTAACTTTATAGGTATGCCCAACTCACTTTGTAGTGCTATTACTACTCCACCTTTTGCTGTACCATCAAGTTTAGTTAAAACAATCCCAGTTATATCTGCAACTTCTTTAAATAACTTAGCTTGGCTAAGTGCATTTTGCCCTGTAGTCGCATCTAGTACTAAAAGTGTTTCCCTTTTTGCATTTGAAAAATCTCTAGAGATAATTTTATTTATTTTTTCTAATTCTTTCATTAAGTTAGCTTTGTTATGAAGTCTACCAGCAGTATCACAAATCAATACATCTATATTTCTTGATTTTGCAGCACTTATTCCATCATATATTACAGCTGCCGGGTCAGCACCTTCTGAATGACTTATTACATCTACATTAGCCCTATCTCCCCAAGTTTTTAATTGATCTATTGCTGCCGCTCTAAAAGTATCTGCCGCTGCAATGAGAACACTCTTGCCTTCGCTTTTCAATTTTGAAGATAACTTACCTATTGTAGTAGTTTTACCAACTCCATTTACCCCTATAACTAATATAACAGTTTGGTTAGACGTTTCTATTGTAGAATCTAAGTCAGGATTCATAATTTTTTAATTTCTTCTTTTAATAGAGGAATGACTTTACTAGGGTCATTTATTTTTTCTTGAATTATAGTTTCTCTAAGATTGTCAATTAATTTCATCGTAGTTTCCATACCTATATCAGCCGAAATTAATATATCTTCCAAATCTTCTAATAATTCATCATCTATTTTTACATAGGCTCCCAAAATAGTGTTTATCTTTACAGTCATCTCTTGTCTTGTTTTAGAAAGACCATCTTTTAATTTTTTGAATAAATTAAATTTAGGTTTTTCTTCTACTTCTTCTAAAACTTCATTTAAATCATCTACCGAGGTTGGTTCTTCTATCTCTTCTTTATAATCTTCAATTGCAATAAAATTAGAAGTTTCATCTACAGAATCTATACCTACTTCTTCTGTATTTTCTTCAATAGACTCATCAATATTTTCAACTATATCTTCTTTTAAATCTATTTCTTCAATATTTTCAGCTTTATTCCCCTTAAATTTATCTTTTATCCATTTAAACATAGTTCCCCCCTAATCGAGTTTAACAGAAATTATTTTGCTAATACCTTTTTCCTCCATAGTAACACCATATAAAACATTTGCTATTTCCATGGTTAATTTTCTATGTGTAATAATTATAAATTGAATATCTTCCAATGTCATTAAATAATCAGCATATTTTTTTATATTTGCATCATCTAATGCTGCATCTATCTCATCTAGTATACAAAACGGAGCTGGTCTAACTTTTAACAATGCAAATAAAAGTGCCACAGCAGTAAGAGCTCTCTCTCCCCCCGATAACAAAGATAGTGATTGCAATTTTTTCCCAGGCGGCTCAGCTTTTATTTCTATCCCACCTTCTAATGCAGTATCTTCCAATTCAATTTTAGCTCTTCCTCCATTAAACAATATCTTGAAAATTTCTTCAAAATATTTGGAGACCTTATTAAAAGTATTAGAAAATAAAACTTTCATTTCTGACTCTAGTTTAGATATTATCTGCTCTATTTCTTTTTGCGATTCAAGCATATCATCAATTTGTTCTTTAGTAAATCCCAGTCTTTCAACAAGTAGCTGGTATTCTTCAACTGCTCCAAGATTTACATTTCCCAAACTTTCAATTTCTCGTTTTAGTTCATTAATTTTTGACTTAGAAACTTTAGAATCTTCTGGTACATCATCAAATTCAACTATCCCATAAGTTTCAAAAATATGCTCTTTTATTATAGAAATTCTATCCTTAACTCTATCTATTTTGGAACCAATTTTAGCTATTTCTGATTCTAGGACAATACGCTTTTCTTGATAATTTTCCAACTCTTGTCTGTTAGCTTTTAATTCTAAATTATTTTTCTTTCTTTTTTCTTCAACTAAAAAAACTCTATTTTCAATTTCAGATTTTGAATTATTTATTGCCTCAATATCTATATTTGAAGTCGATATTTTTTGATTAAGTCTTTCTATTTCTAAATTAGCATTAATAATACTATTTTTTATATTATCTCGATTTATCTGAGCATTATGTTCTGAAGTTTTTATAAATTCTATTTCACTCTTAATTGAAGTTATCTTTGAAACAAAATCATTTATGGTAAGTGTTAATTGAAATTTTTTCTCTTTTAATTTTTCTAAATCTTCTTTTAAATTCTCAAACTTTTCATCACTTATATCAGAATTTGTCTCATTAATTTTTTGGTTAAGTCTTTCCTTATTATTTGATAATTCTTCAAATGTAAGTTTATCTTCTTCTATCTGTTTTGTAAGTTCAGCTTCTTCACTTTTATATTTTTCAATATAAATTTGGTTTGATTTAACAGAATTTGTCAATCCAGATAAATTATTTTCAACTTTTATTATCTCTTGGCTTAAAGCCAATTCTTCTTTTAGATCTGAATTAATCTCTTCATCAATACTTTTTAAATTCTGTTTAGATTTATCATATTGACTCTCAAGCTGCTTTTCAGAATTTGATAAATTCGAAATTTGTTTTTGTAAGTCATCTAATTCATTTTTTCTAGATATTATTTCAGAACTAAATTTATTTAAGCTTCCTCCAGTTACAGAGCCACCTATATTAAAACTGTCCCCTCTTAAAGTTACAACTCTATACCGAGCCCCAAACTGTTTAGCAATAGTTGTCCCTGAAACAAAATCTTTAACAACCAAAGTTCTTCCCAATAGATTTTTAAATATATTTTCAAATTCAGGTTTAAATTCTATAAGCTCGTAACCTAATCCCAATATATTACTATCTTTTGGAACGTCACCAGATGATTTAAACTTCATACTATCAATAGGTAAAAAAGTTACTCTACCCATCTTTTTAGTGTTTAAGTATTCTATTATTTTTTTAGCAGAGTTTAATTTATCTACAATTATATTCTGTAAAGCTCCACCCAATGCAACAGATATGGCTGTTTCATATTCTTTTTTACTTTAAAATTCTCTGCAACAGGTCCTACTATCTCTTGCTCAAAATCACCTCGTTTGGTGATATTCATAAGGCTTTTTACACTTTTGTTGTAACCTTCAAAAGAATTATTTAAATTTTTAAGGGCTGTATATTGTGCTTCTGTATGAGAAATCTTCTTTTGCAACTCTTGCAAACTATTATAATTAGAAATTACTTCGCTGTTCGCCTTTTCTCTTTCTCTTTTACTTACTTCCGATTTTTTTCTAAGAGCATCCAAATTTTCTTTAATAGAGTTATATTTTTTCTCAGCACTTTCTCTTAATTCTTCAATTTCTTCATTGTTAGAATATAAAGTTTTTAAATTTTCTTTAATATTGTCAAGCCTACTATTTTTTTCAGACTTCATAACATTCAAAATACTTAATTTTGAATTTATTGCTGACAATTCATTTTCTATATTTTTTATTCCAACATTATATGAATTTATTTCTTCTTCTTTGTTTTTAAGCTCAACTGATAAATCATATATTTTTTTGACAAAATCATTTTGTTCAGTTTTTAATTCTTCAATTTTAAACTCATATTCTGATTTATCTTTTTCTAACTCTAAAATTCTAGAATCAGCTTTTACTGAAGAATCTTCTAATTCTTTTAACAAGTTTTTATCATTTTCTAAATTTTTAGTATAGTTTTCCAACTTCACTAATACAACATCAAGTTCAGACTTTTCTCTTTGAATATTTAATTCAAATTCCTTTAGTTCATTTCTGACAAGTTCTGCTTCTTCTTCAGTTTTTTCACTCTCTAAAGAAATATTTTCTATTTTTGCTTTAAACTCTTCTATATTTTTGATAACATAAGATAAATTTTGTTCATTCTCTGTTAATTCCTGCTCAGCTTCGCCAACTTTTTTATCTAAGTCTACAAGTTCATAGGCTGCTAAATTTATTTCCAATCTTTTAAGTTCTTTACTTTTTTCTAAATAAATAGTTGCATCTTCAGAAGCTTTTTTAAATCTTTTTCTCTTGATTCAAGCTCAGATAAAATATCATTTAGTCTAAGTATATTTTCCTTAGTCCTCTTTAATTTTAATTCACTTTCGTGTTTTCTTAATTTAAACTTTGAAACACCAGCTGCTTCTTCAAATATCTGTCTTCTCTCATCAGGTTTATTGCTTAAAATTCTATCTATCTGACCTTGACTGATAAGTGAATATCCATCTTTTCCTATACCAGTATCTAGAAATAGTTCTCTTATATCTTTTAATCTACATTTAGTGCCATTTATTAAGAAATCAGACTCTAAAGATCGATACATTCTTCTTGTTATCTGTACTTCTCTAAAATCAAGAGGAATACTTCCATCTGAATTGTCAAAAACTATACTAACTTCTGCAAATCCTGTAGCTTTTCGTTTGTCAGTTCCAGAGAAAATTACATCCTCCATCTTACTTCCTCTAAGATTCTTAATAGAAGTTTCTCCTAAAACCCAAATAATTGCATCAGTTATATTACTTTTCCCGCTTCCATTTGGTCCAACTATAGCTGTTATTGAATTATTAAAATCAATTTTAGTTTATTTAAAAAGATTTAAATCCTTGTATGTATATGGATTTTAAAATCATTTACTCACCAGCCTTAAAAGATATAATATTTTCATTAAAAGATATTTGAATCATATCATTTAAATTATTATCTATCTTCATTTCTACATTTTCTAAATTTAGAGCTTCTATTAAATGTTTTTTGCCTACACCTTTATTTCCAGCTATCAACGAAATATTTCTTCCTGAGGCAACAACTTTTATACTATTGACATTTTCAAGTTCTAATAACTTTATTATCTGTTCAGTTATCAATTCGCTTTCAACTAATTGTCTTATAGCCGGATGGAAAGGCCCTGCCACAACATCTTTCCCTAATTGGATGTTGTCAGTAGGTTGTAACCCCACTCGTATAACTTCTATGCCAGCTTTAGTGTACATAGGCAATAATTTCTTTATCCAACTTACAGCTTCTTCAACACTTTGTGGAGTATAAAGCCCAGAGTTATATAACATCTCTAATTCTGTATCTTTTATTACAAGTGTAGGATATATTCGCACAAATTTAGGATTTATTTTAATAAATTCTTCTGCTGTATATATACTTTTTTCAAGTTCATCCCCATATAGGCCTAACATCTGTTGTAAACCAAGTTCAAATCCAAACTTTTTTATAAGCTCAGCCGACTTATAAACTGACGCTACACTATGACCACGTTTTGAAAGTCGAAGTACATCTTTATCTAAACTCTGTACGCCTAATTCTATCGTTTTAACATTATATTTTTTTAATAAATTCAATCTTTTTTTCATCTATTGCATCAGGTCTTGTAGACAATCTAATTGAATCAAATCTATTCGGTTCAATATATTTATTTATTAACTTTAAAATCCACTCTTGTGTGTCTATGTCAATTGCAGTAAAAGACCCTCCGTAGAGGGCAATTTCAAATTTATTATCATTTTTAAAATATGATGAATATGTTTCGATAGTATCTCTAATATCTTTTTCAGTTATAGACGTAGAAATACCAGTAATCTTTCTCTGATTACAAAAAACACAATCATTTGGACAGCCTTCATGAGGTACAAAAATTGGTATTATATTTTTTTACTCATATATCTCTCCTAATTTTATTAAACACTCTTTAGCTGCCATTTGTTGAGCTTTCTTTTTAGACGAGCCCTCTCCTTTAGCTAA
>NZ_JH165062.1:84855-91273 GCF_000227315.1 Peptoniphilus indolicus ATCC 29427
AATGTCTTATTATTGTCAGGTCCCTTTTCTTCTCTTAAAACATATTCTACTTCTTTTTTCGAATCTCTTTGAGAAAACTCTTGAAGTAGTGTTTTATAATCAATATTTATTTTATTAGAAAGAGCAGCTCTTATATTTTCATCACATAGACTTAAGACCACTTTTTTAGCGCTAGAAAGCCCACCATCTAAATACACAGCTCCTATCAAGGCCTCTAACGCATCCGCCATTATAGAAGCTCGATAATTCCCATCGGCTTTGTACTCTCCTCTACCAAATTTAATAAACATCCCTAAATTTATATCTTTAGCAATTTTATACAGAGCTTGTTCACTTACAATTTTACTTCTAAGCTGAGATAACTTTCCCTCTCTCATATTCAAATTATTTAAAAATAATTCTTCGGTTATAACAAGTTCTAAAACAGCATCTCCTAAAAATTCAAGTCTCTGATTATTTTTTTGATAAGATTCATTTTCATTTAAATACGACGAATGCACAAGTGCAGTTTCTAAATATAAATCATTATTAAAATTATAATCTATTATAGAACATAATTTTTTTATATCCTTATTATTCACCTTCAATGTTCAATTCTTTTGCGTATTCAATAACATCAGAAATTGTTGATAATTCTTTTAAGTGGTCTTCTTCAAGTTCTATTGAGAACTCATCTTCAATACTCATTACAAGTTCAACTATATCTATAGAATCTGCACCTAAATCATCAACAAATGTCATATCTTCTTCTAATTCATCTACATCTCTTCCAAATTGATCTGCTATTAATTGTAAAATTCTCTCTCTCATTTCCTCACCTATTAAAAATTAATCCTATTTTTTCAACTATTTTTGTTTCATATGCCTGTAAAGCTTGTTTTGTTGCATTCCTAATAGCCTTGCTATCAGAACTTCCATGCGCTTTTATTACTATTTCTTTTATTCCAAGTAACAATGCCCCTCCAATTTCGCTGTAGTCTAAAGATTTTTTAGCTTTAATCATTAAACTTCCTACTTCTTTCAGCATTTCTGATGATAAATTGGCTTTTCCAACCAAACTTTCAAGCATTTTAGAAACAAAATAAGCTGTACCTTCTGTAGTCTTTAAAAGTACATTTCCTATAAAACCATCACAAACTACTAAATCACAAACTCCCAAAGATAAATCTCTCGCCTCTACATTTCCAATAAAGTTTAATCCTGAATCTTTAAGTAGAGGATATACAGCCTTTGTTAAAGTATTCCCTTTGTGTTCTTCAACACCAACATTCAAAAGTCCTACTCTAGGATTTTCGATTCCATTTATTTTTAAATATTGGTCGCCCATCTTTGCAAATTGTAATAATAAATCTTCACTACAATCCATATTCGCACCAGAATCTATAACCAATGTAGAACCTTTTAAATTAGGTATAGAAGTTGGTAACACAGCTCTTTTTACATTATCTATTCTTCCAATTATAAATAGACCACCAGCAAGTAATGCACCTGTACTTCCTGCCGATACAAAAGCATCATATTTTTTTCTTTTAAAAGACTAAGTCCAACTACTGTAGAAGAGTCTTTCTTTTTCCTAAGAGCAAAAGCAGGTTCTTCATTGTTTTCAATATTCTCGCTTGCATTTACTATTTCAGCTTTTTCATTTAATTTATTAAGCGAACTTCTTATAGAATCTTCATTTCCTACAAAAGCTATTTCAACTCCAAGTTCGTTTCTTGCATCTATAGCTCCTTTCACTATTTCAAAAGGTGCATTATCTCCTCCATTGGCATCGAATAATATCTTCAAGCTACCCCTCCATTCTAAAATAATATATAGTAAATATTATAAAAAATCAATTTCATTTTATAGATTAACCGCACTTATATTAAATATTTTTTAAGTTCCACCATAAATTCAGTTTACATTATAAATGCTAACATTAGCAATAAAAAACCGCTATTCACTAAAAATTAGTAAATAACGGTTGAATTTATGGCAGGGGTAGCAGGACTCGAACCCACGGCACTTGGTTTTGGAGACCAATGTTCTACCAACTGAACTATACCCCTACAACAAAAAATATTTTATCAAAAATTTAATAATCTTTCAAGTATAAATTTTCCAGTTAATATCTTTATATGACAAATTAGAAAATCTATACTTGAACCACTTTACTTACTTAATTCATCTTCTATAAATTGTCTAAACTTTTTCAATGCATTTGACCTATGACTTATTTTATTTTTTCTTCATTTCCAAGTTCTGCAAAAGTTTTATCATATCCTTTTGGAACAAATATACTGTCATATCCAAATCCTGCATCACCTTTTTCTGATTTAATTATATCACCCTTGCATACTCCTTCAAAAAATATTTCTTCATTATTTTCGCCAATATAAGCTATTACTGTTTTAAATTTAGCTTTTCTATTACTAGATTTTTCTAAATTCTTAAGAAGTAGTTTTCTATTTTCTGTATCATTATGGTCAAATTTTTCATTATACCTAGCTGATTTTACACCGGGTTCTCCATTTAACTCATCTACAAAAAGTCCTGTATCATCTGCTATAACTGCATAATTTGTATATTTTTTCATCTCTACAGCTTTTAAATGTGCATTACCTTGCAATGTATCAGAGTTTTCTTCAACTTCTAAATTTGATTTTAAAATTTCAGATTTAGTTAATATCTGAACATCTAATCCTTCTAGAATTTTGTTTATCTCTTCAACTTTATGTGCATTGTCTGTTGATAAAACTATTTTTTTTGCTTTCTTAGTTGCTTTTTCTTGAATCTCAAATATTTTATTGAAAGATTCCTTTGATAAATCCAATAATTGATTTAATCTATCTAAAGAAAAAGGTCTACCTTCTGCTGTACCTTGAATTTCAATAAATTCAAATTTATCATTTATTACTAAGTTTAAATCTACATCAGCTTTCGAATCTTCTTTATAGCACAGGTCTACTAGATTTTCTCCATTGACTACCCCTACAGACAAAGCTGCAATTTTACTTATAATTGGATCTTCATTAAAAATTCCCTTTTCAATATATTTATCCACTGCTAATTTTAATGCAACATATGCTCCATTTATACTAGTTGTTCTAGTTCCCCCATCAGCAGATATTACATCACAATCAATCCATATTGTTCTCTCACCAATTTTTGAAAGATCTATAGCCTGTCTTAAACTTCTCCCGATTAATCTTTGTATTTCTTGACTTCTTCCGTCAATTTTACCTCTTGAAGAATCTCTAACTTTTCTTGTATCTGTTGAGCCAGGTAGCATAGAATATTCACTTGATAGCCATCCAGTATTTTTCCCCTTTAAAAAGAAAGGTACTTTATCTTCTATCATCGCTGTACATATAATTTTTGTATTTCCACATTCTATCAAAACAGAGCCATCTGGATGATTTAAATAATTGTTTTGTATTTTTATATTTCTCATTTCATTATTATTTCTATCTTTTCTCATATTCCCTCCAAAAAGAAAAGAGGTCGATGACCTCTCTTAATAGAATTTTAAGTTCTTGGTCTAACCATGATTTTATGTTGGTTAAAAACCTCTTTATTCCACATACTTATCTACATAGTTATTTATTCCCTGATAAACACCTTCAACTAATTTGTCTATATATTCATCATCTTTAATTTTATCTAACTCTTCTAAATTAGATAAAAATCCAAGTTCAACAAGAGCCGCTACTGTGTTGGTCTTATTTAATACTAAATAACTGGAACCATCTTTAACACCTCTGCTCTTTGCTCCTGTAGCTGATATTACAGCTCTTTGTATTTCTTGGGCAAAAGGTTTTTGCTCAACAGATTTTATACCAACAGTCTTTTCACTGGCATAAAAAGTTTCTACTCCACTAGCTTCTGTATTTACAGAACAATTGAAATGAATTGATAAAAATAATTCTGCTTCCGAATCATTTGAAATCCCTGCTCTATCCAAAAGTTCAATATATACATCACTATCTCTAGTCATTATTACTTCATAGCCCTTATCTTTTAATTTTTCAGATAATCTTTTAGCAACTTTTAAAGTAGGTACTTTTTCCATATACCCATCTTTACTAAGTCCACCACTATCCTTACCGCCATGACCTGCATCTAAAACTATTGTAACTTTACCTTTTTCTTAAGAGTCTTTGAAATATTTCTCTTTTTTTGAGGTTCTACAAGTTGTTCTGCCTTATCAAGTTCTTTCATTTGTTTGAGTTCATTTTCTGACCTAAAACCATCTGTCTTTTTAGGTTTAACTATTATACCATTTTTTGTATCATTTATAGTCAATGCAGCAGCTTTTTTTCAGAATTTTCCTTATCACTTGTTTTAGAATCAACTTTAATCTCTGTTTTAGTATTATTTTTAGATTCAGATGTCTCTTGACTTATAGGTTTAGCTTCTTTAGTAGTATTTACTATTGCAGTCTGAGATTCTTGATCCCAAGAAACTGAATATCCAAAAGTCTCTGATAAAAATCTTAGTGGTACCATTGTCTTTGTCTCGTATTTAGGAGTTGAGTACGTTGCAAATTTAGGTATAGAATCTTTTGAAATTGTATTTTTAACACTATTTATATAAATCACATCAGAGTCAATCTTCATCTTTATAGACTGCTTTTTATTTTCTATAGTAGCACTATTTGTTTTATTATCCCAAAATACTTTTGCTCCTAAGCTTTCCGTAAGCTCTCTTATAGGTACAAAAGTTCTACCACCTATAGTATAAGCCGTATAATCAACTTTTAAAATTTCTCCATTAACTTTTACATTAACTTTATTTACTTGCGCATTTTTATTATCAATTTTTATATTAAGTACGTTGTTAGCATAAATATTTGTCGGTATAAAAATAGAAATAATAAACACCAATAATATAATTCGTTTATATTCCATAATTCCCCCTTACTCTATAATTTATACCACTTATCAAAAACTTTTTCAAATATTACTTAAAGTATCTTGTATAGCTCATCCACTGTTGTATTTTCTATTAACTCATTCACTTCAGATATTACTTCTATTCCACTTCCCTCAGCAACATATCCTATGTTAGTTACTTTTATATTTTCATACTCACATTTTGACTTGAAATTTTCAAAATCCTTTTCACCAAAAACCATAATTAATGAACCACTTGAGATAAGCCTGTATGGATCTAAAGAAAGTTCACTACAAATTTTTTTACTCACTTTTTTTAAAGGAATTCTTTCTTTCTCAATAATAAATTTTTTCTTTAAGAACTCACTGCTTTCCCAAAGAGCACCATATACACCACCCTCTGTTATGTCATGCATAAATTTAACATTATTTTCTTTTGCTAGCATTGCCTCTTTCACGATAGAAATACTTTCTCCCATCTCATCTATTTCTTTAATTTCCGTTTCAGTTAAATTTAATAAACCCTTCTTTTCGTTTGTCACTATATATGTGCCTTCCATTGCTATATACTTAGATACACAAACTATATCTCCATTTTTAACTAATTTTTTATTTAGCACAGAATTTCTATTTAACTTTCCAACCACAACCGATGTCACTATTATCTTATTCACAGCATCAGTTATTTCTGTATGTCCGCCTATTATGTCAATATTCATTTTTTTACATTCATCGCTAGCTTCTATCATTACTTCTTCTAAATCTTTTAATTCACAGCTTGGTGGAGCTAAAACACTGAGTAATATTCCAACCGGAGTAGCTCCTTCTGTTGCAACATCATTACAAGATATATTTACAGATAGTTTACCTATTCCACAATTAGTCCCGGTAATTGGGTCTACTGATAGAACCACTAAATCATCCTTTAAATCCAAAACTGCTGTATCTATTCCTATATCTGATTTTTTCAAAACTTCTTTTCTACAATTTGAAATGTGTTTAAATATATGCTCTTTTAATTCATCATCTGTTAACTTACCTATCTTCATCTAAATCCCTCAATCCAACTTCAATTTCAAAATACAAGTATCCATTTCTTACAGAACTTGAAATCAGCTTTATATTTTTTTGTTTTTTTAGCAAATCTTCTAAAACTGCTGTAGAATTTGCAGCTCCTTTTATTGTAACTCTATTTTCTAAAAATTTATATTCCTCAAAAAATATATCAGTATTACTTATATTTTCAAAATTCTCAACTAATGATTCAAACTTTTTATTGTATCCTTCAATCCCTTTTTCATCTTTTTCTCTGTCATCTTTTAATGTAGTGTTTTTATCTTTTTCTAAAGCTATTTCTTTTAAAGAATTTGAAAACTCCGTTTTTAATTTATTTTCTCTATTATTTAATAAAATAAATATGCATAGATTTAATAAAATTAATGCTCCAATTATTAAAAATATATTCACGCTATTTTTATTTTTACTCTTTATAAAATTATTTTTTAAATTTATATCATCAATCTCTAAATTTTTAAAAACAT
>NZ_JH165062.1:93743-97899 GCF_000227315.1 Peptoniphilus indolicus ATCC 29427
AATTGGATATGTAAATGCCGAATAAATTTTCTTTTTAAATATCTCTTTTTCAAAATAGTAGTTAGAAAGCTCTTCCAATATTAAACTTAAACTAGAAGATTCCTCACCTATCTTTATCATATTTTCAGCAAACTGTGGACAAACATTTTCATTGCCTAGAGATTCTGCTAAAGTAAAACCTCCAAGAATATTCTTGTACACATTCTTCAAATGTTTGGCTTTTTGTTTTTCATAGCTATTAGATAAAGTCAAAACCGCATCAGGCACATTTAATTTCGAATTTATCAAAATATGAAGTTGATAAAACATTATATACAAATCTTCATTTTTAAATTTTTTTGAAAATAAATCATCTAAATTTAGTTTAGATACAGGCTCTACTTTTATAATTCTCAAACCCATTGAAAGTAATTTTTCTTCACATTCCGATAAGCTAGCAGCCTCAATTTGGTTAATTAATCTTTTATCTCCATCTAAAGCCGTATATTTGTAAATCATAAATCACCTACTGATTCAACATTTTTATACACTTCATCTAAAGAAGTCAAACCACAATCTACCATTATTTCCAAACTATCTTTTAAAGAAACCATATTTTTAGAGCATAACTCTCTAAATTCTCTTAATGATACTTCTTTTACTATTGCTTCTTTCACCTCATCTGTTAATATTAAGATTTCAAAAACTGCAGTTCTTCCAACATATCCATTTCTACACTTTGAGCAACCTTTTGGTTTATAATGAGTCATTTCTTTAGAAAAAATATCAACATACTCTTCAATTGGTTCAGCACATTCACATAATTTTCTGACTAATCTCTGCGAAATAATTCCTATAAGTCCAGCTGATATTAAATAATTTTCTATTCCCATGTCTTTTAATCTATAGATTGCTGAAGGAGAATCATTTGTATGGATTGAGGACAGCACTAAATGTCCAGTTATGGCAGCTCTAAGAGCCGTCTGTGCTGTTTCTCTGTCTCTTATTTCCCCTACCATTATCTTATCAGGGTCAAGCCTAAGTATACTCTTTAATCCGTCATTAAAACTTCTGCCAAGTTCTTTATTTATTTCAATTTGATTTATTCCATCTATCTTATACTCAACTGGGTCTTCAACAGTTATAATATTTAATTCTCTTGAATATAAGTGATTTAAAATTGTATATAGAGTTGAAGATTTCCCGCTTCCTGTAGGCCCTGATACAAGAAGTAATCCATTTGGTTGCCTTATCAGTTTTTTAACTTTTTCAGCATCTTCTCCAAACAATCCTATTCCATTCATAGTAAAATCTACAGATGTTTTATCTAAAATTCTAAGTACAATTTTTTCTTGTAGTGTAGTTGGAATAATTGCGACTCTTATATCAACAGATCTATCTTCAGTTTTAAAAGAAAATCTCCCATCAAGTGGTTTATTTCTTATCGTATAATCTAAATTTGATATTACTTTTATCCTTGTAGATAACAAATTATAACTTGCTTTAGATATTTTACTAACATCCTGTAAAATTCCATCTATTCTAAGCCTAACAACAACTTCGTTTATTTTAGAATCAAAGTGTATATCAGAAGCTCCTTTTTCAAGTGCGTATTTAATTATATTGTTAAGAGCTATTGCCGCTTCTGAATCACTTTCAAATTCAAGCGAATTTAGATTATAGTTTGAATTTAAAGAAAAATTTAAGATGAGTTTATCTTCATCTAAACTATAAAATTCATTTCTCTTTAAATTTAATAACTTAGAATCAACAACTTCAAATACTATATTTTTATCGAATATAATTTTTAAAGCACTTTCAACATTTCCGTTTAACTCTTCTGTAAAAAAAGTAATACTATCTCTGTCTTCGTTTTTAAATACTACATTATATTTTTCAGAAATTGTCTTTGGAAATTTGACTATAAACTCATCTCTATTCATTTTTATTCCTCTGTTGTTTCCCTATAATCACAATTTTGATTGCTGCACTTTATTCGTTTTTTACCCTTACCTTCCATTTCTGTCAAAATAGAATCACATTTAGGGCACATTTTATCTATTGGTTTATTCCAAGTTACAAAATCACACTCAGGATAATTATCACAACCATAGAACTTTCTACCCTTTTTACTCCTCTTAACTACTATTTCTCCTCCACATTTAGGACATTTTACACCTATTTTTTCAACTAAAGGTTTTGTATTTCTACATTCTGGAAATCCCGGACAAGCTAAAAACTTTCCATATCTTCCCATTTTTATAACCATATTTCTGCCACATTTTTCACATATTACATCAGTTTCTTGTTCTTTTATTTCAACTTTTTCAATATTTTCTTCAGCTTTATCCAAGTCTTCTTTTAGCTTTGAGTAAAAAGAAGATATAACTTCTTTCCATGGTCTTTCTCCATCGGCTATCTCATCAAGGCTTGTTTCCATATTCGCAGTAAAATCTTTATTTATTAAATCAGAAAAATTTTCTGTCAAAATTTCATTTACTGTAACTCCAAGCTCTGTTGGAACAAGTTTCTTTTCATCAATCACTACATAATATCTTGAAAGTAGAGTAGAAATTATAGGTGAATAAGTAGAAGGTCTACCTATCCCATATTCCTCCAAATATTTAATCAGACTGGCCTCATTATACCTTGCTGGCGGCTGAGTAAAATGTTGGTTAGGAATAACTTCTTTAGCTTTTAATATATCTTCTTCGTTTAATTCGGGTAGTATATTATCCTTTTCATTTGAATAATTATATACCCTTAAAAAACCATCAAACTTTATTTGAGAACCTGAAGCTTTAAATATATTATCATTAGATAAAATTTCTAAATTCATTGTTGCATATTGAGCAGGCTTCATTTGAGAACTCACTGTCCTCTTCCAAATCAACTCATATAATTTAAATTGGTCTTTAGTTAAAGAATCTTTTATTAAATAAGGTGTTTTAAATACATCTGTAGGTCTTATACATTCATGAGCATCTTGTACATTAGAGCTCTTATTTTTACTCTTATGAAACTCAAGATATTCTTTACCTATTTCTCCATTTATATAAGCTTCTATTGTTTTCAAAGCTTCATCACTTATTCTAGTTGAGTCAGTTCTCATATATGTTATCAAACCAACTGAACCAACTTTAGGTAAAGTTACCCCTTCATATAAGCTCTGTGCAACCATCATGGTCTTTTTTGTTGTGAACCCAAGTTTTTTAGAAGCTTCTTGCTGCATAGTAGAAGTTGTAAAAGGATTGTAAGGATTCTTCGACCTTGTCCCTTCTTTTATAGAATGTACTATAAAATTTTCCTCATCTATTGTTCTTAAAATTTCCTTAGTTTCTTCTTCATTCGCTAATTCAACTTTTAAACTTTTACCATTTTTAAATTTACCATAAAATTTGGTTTCAAAAGATTTTCTACCTTTTTTTAATATTGCTTCTATAGACCAATACTCTTCTGCTATAAATTCTTCAATTTCTCTTTCTCGGTCACATATAAGTTTTAAAACCACAGACTGAACTCTACCAGCTGATAAACCACTTTTAACTTTTTTCCAAAGTAATGGAGATATTTTATACCCTGCTAATCTATCCAAAACTCTTCTAGCTTGTTGGGCATCTACTAAACTTATGTCAATACTTCTCGGTTTTTTAATATTTTCTTTGACAGTATCTTTTGTTATTTCATTAAAAGTTACTCTTATCGGCTTATCTGGGTCTAGTCCTAAAATATAACTTAAATGCCAAGATATAGCTTCTCCCTCTCTATCGGGGTCAGTTGCCAAGTATATATTGTCACTGTCTTTAGCTTCTTTCTTTAATTCCTTTATTAGAGGACCTTTGCCTCTTATGTTTATATATTCAGGATCAAAATTACCTTCAACGTCAATTCCCAGTCTACTTTTAGGCAAATCTCTTATATGTCCAACTGATGCCATGACTTTATAATTCTTACCTAACATTTTCTTTATTGTCTTCGCCTTTGTTGGCGACTCTACAACGACTAAATTCTTAGTCAAATCAACACTTCCCTTTAAGTATTTTCTTAATCTTTTTATTCATCATATCAAACTACATAAATTCATACAACTTAATTTTAAATATAAGTTGTTAATTGTAAAATGAAATTGAACTAAAAAAATCCCATAGTAAATCACATTTGGTATAATTGATTCACC
>NZ_JH165062.1:99523-101030 GCF_000227315.1 Peptoniphilus indolicus ATCC 29427
ATATATATATAGATTTAATAGGATAATAGTATTAGGAACAGAAGCATGAACATGGACAAATTCATTATCCTCATTAAAACTATCAAAAACTACATCTTTAAAACCAAACAAATTCATGATATTATTATTTTGCACTTATATGTACCTCCAATCTTTGGTTTTGCTAATTAAAGTTTAGGACTAAATGCATATAAGTGCAATTTTTTTTACAAAAATATCTGTTAGAGATTTACTCCCCCAGATATTTTAGAGCCTAAAAAAGGGCCTTTCGGCCCAATTAAATTTATTCTTCTACTTCTAAATCTGAATCTTCAAATTCATCGTAGAATAAATCATCATAATCTTCATCGTATAGATCGAAGTCATCATCTTCGTCTTCGTCATATACATAATCTTCAAGATCTGATAAATCTTCATCTAGTAGATCAAGATATTCGTCCATATCTTCTTGTTGGCTTTGAATCTCTTCAACTAAATCTCCAAGTACATCAATAAGTTCAACTAAAATACGTCCTTCTTTTGAAGTTTCATCAATCTCGCATCCATCTGCTAGACCTTCTAGATAAGCAATTCTTGCTTTTAAGTTTTCCATAGTTTCCTCCTAATTCTCTAGATTATACTCTAGACATGTACTCCCCTGTTCTTGTATCAATTCTGATAACATCGCCTGTATTTACAAAGAGTGGAACATTTAGGGTAAATCCTGTTTCAACTGTAGCAGGTTTATTTCCACCTGATGAAGTGTCTCCTTTTACTCCCGGCTCAGTTTGTGTTACTTCTAATTCAACAAAGTTTGCAGGTGCAACTCTAAATGGTTTACCTTTATAAAAATTAATAACAGCTACATCATTCTCTCTCATAAAATTAAGAGCATCTTCTACTACATCTTTTTCCAATGGAATTTGTTCATATGTTTCATTATCCATGAAATAATAAAGTTCTCCATCACTATAAAGATATTGCATTTCTTTAGTTTCTATAACTGCCTTTTCAAATTTTTCTGAAGGGTTAAAAGTTGTTTCTCTAGCTCCACCAGTAAGTACTGATTTAATTTTTACTCTAACAAAAGCAGCTCCTTTTCCAGGCTTAACGTGTTGGAAGTCTATAATTTCATAAACATCTCCATCCATTACAAACGTAACGCCTTTTCTTAAATCACCTGCTGATATCATAAATTTACCTCCTAAATTTTCTCTTCATTTCATTATAACACATTACAAATATCTATTTAAATACTTTTTACTTCTTTTCTTTAGATGTATACTTAACTGTAGGTTTAATAAAATCTTTAAGATTTTTATAAAACATATGCAAATTATCATACTTATAATTTGCAACTATGTAATTTTCAGATACTTGGTCATAATTCAGTGTTAATCCATCAACTTCTATATTATAATGCCCCAACGATTGAATGTCACTTTTTAAATTCAAAATTCCGTTTATTTTTATGTTTGCTCCTAAAATTATATTTTCAACATTAAATAAACTCATAACTTTAATATCA
>NZ_JH165062.1:102358-106167 GCF_000227315.1 Peptoniphilus indolicus ATCC 29427
TCAAAATAATTAATAAAACCTTTTCCCTATTGTTAAGCTTATTTATAAAATCCATAGTTCACCTCTAAAAATTCTAAAAATACTTTTTTCATATCTTCATGTGTTTTTTCATTAGGATGAATTCCGTCAAAAAGTTCTACCTCTTTCAATAAATAATAAAAATTTAGAATTTTAAAATTATTAAAATTCAATTTTATATATTCATCATATAGTTTTTCTAGTTTTCTATTTATTCCCTCAGGGTTAAAAATAAATCTCAACTCTTTTGTATTCACCATTTGTGGTATGCATAATAAAACTTTTGATTTTGATTTTTGCAAGATTTTTTCAGTATTTTCAACCACGTAATCTACTGACATACCATTAAGAAAATCATTAAGCCCATAAAATAGCACCAATAAATCACAGTCTAATAAACTATCAATTCTATATAATACATTTGATGACATCTCTCCATTTACACCAAAATTATTAAATAATATTTTATCAGACTCTATCTTAGAAAAAGAATTTCCATTAACTATAGAGTCTCCAACAATATTTACTACTATCTTACCCATATATTACTTAATTCTTCTCCTCTATTTTTTCTAGACATTTCCAACAATCCCATTCTAGTAAATCCATACACGGTAGTGTTTTTACCGTCTTGCTTTAACTCTTTCTTCAACAAATTTATAATTTCTTTCTTAATTTGTTCATCTGAGTCTATATAATCTATGATTATAGCTCCAGAAATGTTTCTAAGTAAAATTTGCCTCACAATTTCTTTAGTTGCATCTAAATTTATCTTTCTCACAACTTCATGACTGCTTCTAGCATTATAACCTTTTGAATTTACATCTATTACAGTAAAGGCCAATGTCTTTTCAATAGTTATATTACCTCCATTAGGTAAGGCAACTTCTCTCTCTGTTAAAACATTTAGGTCTTTTACTAATTCAGATATGTATTTAATTCTAAACCCAGCATCTAATTTTGAATTTTTTAGATTTTTATAATGCTTAAAAAGTTCTAAGTCATTAAATAATATTTCTTCATTTTCCTTTAAATTTATTCTATTAGCTATTGTCTCTTTATATAGTAACTTGGGAGTTGGTAATCTGTCTTTTTCCGATTCTAGTAAATTCAATTTTTCTTTTAAATTGGTGTATTCTTCTTTTAGAAATTCAAAAGTAGTATTTTGAGAATCAGTTCTAAATAATACTCCCTTAAAAGAGTTCTCTTGGGCAAAATTTAATAATCTATTTCTCATCTCAGTGTTGATTTTTGATGATACTTTTATAAAATCATCATCAAATAAAATAATAGCATTGCCTGTTACAGAAAGTTTAGTACTTACTTTTAATGCTTTTTCTTTTTCACTTGGAACTTTTATTACTTTAACTATTACACTTTCCCCTTCACTCTGAGATATTTTTTCTTGAGTGTATCCCATATAATCTCCCAAATCTATAAAAACTCCAATTCCCTTTACCTTTTTTTAACACTACCTCTATAAATATTATTTATTGGGTCATCTAATCTTATAATTTTTTTCTATTTTATTGTCATATCCTATGATTAAATTTTCATGTGAATCCACATAATACTTCATATTAATCCATTCTCCAAAAAACTGTAGTAAACTCTATTGCCTATTATTATATGGTCCACAAGTTCAATCCCAACTATATTCCCAACCTCTTTTAATCTCTTTGTTAAAGCTATGTCTTCTTTTGATGGCGTTATATCACCTGAAGGATGATTATGTATTGCTATAATTGTATGCGCAGAGTAATCTATTGCAGTTTTAAAAACCTCTCTTGGGTGTACAACTGTCATATCTATTGAACCAGTTGATATATTTTTTATCACTTCTAATTCTTTTTTTGTATTTAATATTGCAATTTTAAACTCTTCCACTTTCAAACTGCACATATCTTCCATTACATAATCAGCTATTTTAGAAGGTGAATTCACCTTTGTCTTTTTAAATACGGATTCTTGACTCATTCTCTTTGCCAAAGTAACTGCTGCAAGTATCATACAAGCTTTACTCTTTCCTATTCCATTTATAGCAATCAAGTCAGATAACCTTACATTTTTTAATGCACTTATTCCCCTATGCTCGACCCCATATTCATCCTTATAACTAAATTTATTTAATATTTCTTGAGATAATTCCACAGATGTCTTAGATTTGTTCCCTGTTCTTATTATAAGTGCAAGTAATTCAGCATTAGAGAGGGCTTCCGTCCCTAATTTCAAACATTTTTCCTCAGGTCTATCTTCTTCAGGCATTTCTTTAATACTAAAATTCTCTTGCATAATCTACCTCTTTAAAAAATCTACACCAAAATCAGCATCCAATACATAATACAATCTCGAGATTGGAAGCCCTACAACGTTGAAGAAATCACCTTTTACAGATTCTATTAATAAGCTTCCATATCCTTGAATACCATAAGCTCCTGCTTTATCTATATATTCCAAAGTATCTAAATACTTTTCTATCTGTATTTCACTCAATTTTTTAAATTTAACCTGTGTTCTCTCGTAAAATATTTTTTTGTAATTTTCTCCTATGCAAATTATTGCACAACCTGTCAATACATCATGTATAGTATCAGAAAGATTTAACAACATTTTCTTTGCATCTTCTCTATCCTTAGGTTTGCCTAACGGTCCATCTTTATAAACTAAAGTATCCGCTGCAACTACAATGGCATTTTCATTTTCTTTAGCTACTTCATACGCTTTATTAAAAGCTATAGACATAACATTTACATGTTCAGGTTTGCTTTCATCATATACTTCATCTATCACTTTGCTGATAACTTCAAAATCTATAAATTCTGCAAGCATTTCTTTTCGCCGAGGCGAATTCGATGCAAGAACTATTCTTCTATTCATTAATATTCCCCTTAAAAGTAACATTCAAATTCTTAACTGAGTATTCACTGGCTACTCCAACAAAATATCCTGTAAAGATTCCAAGTACTAATAACAACGGTAAATACGAAACGATACTAAGTGTATTAAGCACTATGCATGCAGCTAAAACTTGTCCTATATTGTGAAACGCCGAACCTATCAAGCTAATCCCAACTGTAGATATATATTTTTTTAAGAAGCTGTTTGCCAAAGACATACTTACAGTGCTCAACATAGCTCCCGTAAAAGAAAAGATAAAGCTTGTTACAGAGCCTGTTACTACAACTAATAAAATTGATTTCAAAGCTGCAACTACAATGCCTTCTCTATTACCTAAAAATAAAATAGTTATTAAAACTACCATATTTGAAAGACCTAATTTAGCCCCAGGTATTGCAACGGGTGTTGGCAACATCATTTCAAACAATCCAATGACTAATCCCAAAGAAACAAGTAGTGATAAAAAAATCATCTTTTTAATTCTCAATGTAGCACCACATCCACTTCTTTTGTGTCTTTAACGTCATTGTCTGCATTTGCATTCACTAATGAAATTATCAATCTATTCGGTAAACATATAATAGATTCTCCCGCTCTAGTTATATGCCCCATGTGAATACAAATTTGGTCCTTACAGTCAGATTCTACCATATGTACTCCATCACTAGTTATTGCAAAAGTATTTTTACCATATTTATTATCTATTGTATAAAGTTTTTCTTTATCACTGAGTGTATATCTTCCCTCAACCTTACCATCAACACTTACTACAACTTCTTTTTCGGCAGCTTCTACTACATAATTTTTAGAAACTAAAAAAATTCCTGTTGATAACAATAAAATTAAGGCAACGATAATGTAATCTCCTTTTTTCATATATGCACCTCAATAAA
>NZ_JH165062.1:107027-113007 GCF_000227315.1 Peptoniphilus indolicus ATCC 29427
TTTTTAATTTCTATTCAAATAAATAAGAAGTCATTGACATTGAACCCAAATTTCTTATATTATTAGGAATTGTTACTCTTCTACCTGTGCTTGCTCCTAATACATATAGTAATGGATAAAAATATTCTCTAATCGTAACTGCATAGTTATAATTTTTCTTTTGCTTTACTCCATTCATTATTTCACTATAGTTACCATTTAAAATATTCTTCTTCACTTCTTCATCAAATTCATCAGCATATTCACTTCCAAATTCATTATCCCATTCAACCATTGCCAAATTATGAACAACATTCCCACTGTCAATAATTATATATCCTTCATCGCTTAAATTTTTATTAACACTTAATTGAACAACGGGTATATCAACTTTTGGAAACATATGAATTAATACAGACCAAGTTCCGTGCTAAATCCCCAAATAATTATTTACAGATATATCATCACCTAAAATTCCTAAAACTTTTTTAGTTATATTCCAAATTACCTTTAACCTCATACTTAACTTCATACAGTTCTTTCGAAAATTCATACATATCAAAAATTTGCTTAAGTTTTTCTACACTCTGTATTAAATTTCCATCAGTAAACCAATGTGCTGACACCATTAAAATCGCCTTTGTTTTATCGTATTTATCAATTATTTTATCTCCAATATTTTAAATTTTCTAATTATATCATTATCTTGAATAGCAATCATCAGACTACCATTCCCAACAAATAATGTAGACTTTTTCATCTGTATCTCTTCTTTTTTAAGATTTTATACCATAATTTCAAATATGAAAAAAGGGTGAACTATGTCCACCCTACAAATTTTATTTAATTCCTATTTAACTAAAGCATCTTCTTCAGCTTGTTTTTTTTCTAAAGCTTCTTGCTTTTTCTTTTCTTGGTCTGCTTTACGTTTAGCTTTTATCTTTTCTACTCTTTCAGGATATTCGCAGAAAATTGCACCTGTTGGACAATATGATACACATATTCCACAGTTGATACATTTTTCATAATCTATGCTAGCTAAATTATTTGTTACATGGATTGCATCTTTAGGACAATTCTTTTCGCATAGTCCACAAGAAATACATCCAATTCTACATTTAACTCTTACATCTTTTCCTGCATCATTTGAATGACATTCAACCACCGTCTTTGCTTTATATGGTATTAAGTCTATTAAATTTTTAGGACATATTTCCACACATTTCTTACAAGCTACACAGTTTTCTTTATCAACCTTTGCAATGCCATCTACTATATGTATTGCATCGAATTCACATACGCCAACGCATGATCCTCCTCCAACACAACCATAGTTACAAGCTTTAGATCCCTTTTGGAAATCTGATATAAGTCTACAGTCAGCTAAACCTTCATATCTGTATTTATCTTTGGCAACTCCACAAGTTCCTTGGCAAAGTACATTAGCTACCATCCTATCTACATCTCCGGCATTTACTCCCATAACTTCTGCAACTGCATCAGCTGTATCTTTACCACCTATTACGCATCCTGTTACAGGAGCTTTTCCCTTTGCTATTGCGTCAGCTAATCCATCACATCCTGGAAATCCACAAGCCCCACAGTTTGCTCCTGGAAGTGCATTTCTTACAGCAACCATTCTAGCATCTTGCTCAACTGCAAAAACCTTAGATGCTATTGAAAGTAAAATCCCAAAAATAGCACCTGTTATACCTAAACAAATAATAGGCAAAATTATTTCATTCATTTTTAACCCCCTATACAAGTCCTGAAAAGCCTGAAAATGCTAATGCCATAAGACCAGCACTTATAAGAGCTATAGGAACACCTTGTAATGCTTTAGGAACTTTTGCATATACAAGTCTTTCTCTTAATGCTGCTATAAGTACAAGAGCTATTGTAAATCCTATTGAAGCACCAAGTCCACTTATCACAGTTTCAATTAAGTTATATCCATTTTGTACATTAAGTACTGTAACTCCAAGAACCATACAGTTAGTTGTTATCAAAGGAAGAAAAACCCCCATTGCAGTATAAAGTGATGGAGATAATTTTTTAATTACCATTTCTACGAATTGTACAAGAGATGCTATTACTAATATAAACATTATTGTTTGTAAATATCCCAAACCAAATTTATCTAGTATAAAAGTTTGTAAGCACCATGTAATTGCAGATGCTATAACAACTACGAAAGTTACTGCTATGCCCATACCTGTTGCAGTTTCAACTTTTGAAGAAACTCCAAGGAAAGGACAAATTCCCAAGAATTGAGCAAATATGTAGTTATTAACTAATATTGTAGAAACTAAAATAGTTATAATTGAGCCTAACATCTTTATTCACCCCTTCTTGAAAGTAAAAGTTTAAAACCTGCTATATAGAAACCTAAAAGTATAAATGCCCCTGCTGGTGCACCCATAAGTCCTATACCAGGATAAGATTCTGGTAAAACTTGTAATCCAAGTAAAGTTCCATATCCAAATAACTCTCTTATAAATCCCATAGCTACAACTGCCATAGTATATCCTATACCAGTTCCCAAACCATCTACTAATGAAGGAATCAACTTATTTTTATAAGCAAACCCTTCCGCTTCACCTAATATACAGCAGTTAACTACTATCAATGGTAAGAATATACCAAGAGCTTCATATATTGGTGGGAAGAAAGCTTGTAGCACCATTTGAACTATAGTTACAAAAGTTGCTATAACTACTATAAAACAAGGAATTCTTATCTTTTCAGGTATAACTCCTCTTAAAAGAGATACAACCCCATTACTCATTATAAGTACAAATGTTACAGCTATACCCATAGCAATCGCACTCATAAGTGAATTTGTTATCGCTAATACCGAACACAACCCTATCATTTGTATGAATACGGGGTTATTTCTAAAAATGGCATTAATTAATACTTTAGACAATTTCATTTTTATCCCCCTATTCTGCCTTCAATATATTGTTATACACTTCAGCAACGATCTTATCACCTTCAAAAACTCCCTTGGAACTTACTGTAGCTCCTGAAATTTGCATTATCTCGTTTAGAGCCTTAGGATCTTTTGATAGAACTAATTCTTCTGAAACACTCTTTCCCTTGTATGATGATATATAAGGTTCTTCAGTGATTTGTGTACCAAAACCTTTTGTTTCTTGATGAGTTATGTTTCTATATCCTAAAATTTCATCGCCTTCGATTTTAATTCCAAGAGCATTTGTCATAGCTCCACCAAAACCATTAGTTGTAACATTAACTCCAAATCCTACTTTTTGACCTGCTTTTTCAGCTACAAAAATAGCTTCTATCTCAGGATATTTTTCTTGAATTTTTTCTAATTTACTTTGGTCATATTCTTCAAAGTCATCGGCTTCATCGCCAAAAATCGTCTTATATGAGTTAAGTGTTTGTTCAAGTTGCGCTTGAGCTATTACATCAACAGTCATGCTATTTACAAAAGCTAAAAGACCTGCACTAATAGCGCAAAATAAAAGTAAAATTGCTCCGAATTTAACTGGTTCACTCATTATTTCGCCTCCCCATATGCTTCTGTTCTTGTGATTCTATCAATCAAAGGTGTTGCAACATTCATTAATGCTATTGCATAAGAAACTCCTTCTGGTAAAGAAGCTTTCGCACGAATTACAGCAGTTATAATACCACAACCTATTGCAAATATTATCTTTCCTTTTGTATTCATTGGTGTAGATGAATAATCAGTAGCCATAAAGAAAGCTCCAAGTATTAATCCACCGCCAAGTAATTGATAAGGTATATATTCGAATGAAACTCCGAATAACATAAGTACTACAGCAGTTGTCGCTATAAAGATTACCGGAATAAGTGGAGATATAACTTTTCTAACAATTAGATAAAGAGCTCCTATTAATAGAAGTACTGCTGAAGTCTCCCCTATTACACCACCTATGTTCCCTATAGCCATATCCATCAAGCTAGGTAATTGCTCAAATGTTCCCGCTTTCATCAATGTCAAAGGTGTCGCATAACTTGTAGCATCTACAGTAGCGCTACTTGCTACAACTTCAGAAGTCCACTTAGCCACTTCCGGACTTACATAATTAGTCATTAACTTAGCCCAAGAAGCCATTACTACAATTCTAGCTCCGATAGCAGGATTCATAAAGTTTGAACCTATACCACCAAAACATTCTTTTATAACTATTATGGCAAAAATAGAACCGAATGCCGCCATCCACCAAGGTGATGTAGCCGGCAAATTGAACGCTATTAAAATACCTGTTACAACAGCAGATAAATCAGAAATTCTCATTTCCTTATGCATTAATTTTTGAAAAATAGCTTCAGAGCCAACACATGATATTATACAAACAGCTAAAAGTATTGCCGCTTTACTTCCAAAGAAATAAATACTACCTATCATTGCTGGCACGAGGGCAATTATTACATCCCTCATTATTTTTTGAGTTGTATCATTACTCCTTACATGAGGGGCCAATGATACAAACCTTTCATTATGTGAAGATTGATTTAACTTTGTATTTTCCACAGTACCCTCCTATTTAATAGCTTTAAGTTTAATTTCACGTTTAGCTAATTTAACAGATGGCGCAAGATTTCTCTTTGCAGGACAAACAAATGAACATATTCCACATTCCATACATTGATCAGCATGCAATTCATTACAAAAATCTACATCATTGATTAATATAGCTGCATTTATATCAGTTGGATTTATATTAGCTGGACAATGATCTACACATCTTGAGCATCTTATACATGGAGATTCTTCTGCATAGTTCATTTCTTCATCAGTCAATGCCAATAATCCTGAAGTTGTTTTTGTTATAGGACTTCTTAAATCAAAAACACTCTTACCTGTCATAGGTCCACCACAAACTATTTCTATGGCTTCATCTTTAAGCCCACCACAATAATTTATTATATCTTCAACAGGTGTACCTATTTTAACTAACAAATTTTTAGGTTGTTTAATTCCTTTTCCACTAACTGTAATAACTCTCTCATATGAAGGTCTTCCTTCTACAACAGCTTCATAAAAAGCCAGAGTAGTTCCCACATTAGTTAAGAACACTCCAACATCATTAGTTACACCATTTTGTGGGACAATTCTTCCTAAAACAGCTTCTGATAATCTCTTTGAATCCCCTTGAGGATACTTTGTTTGACAACTTACAACTTTTAAATTAGAAAATCTACTGTTTGAATCTATAATTTCTTTCATTTTCTTAATGGCATCAGGTTTGTTTTCTTCGATAGCCATATATGAAACTTGTTTATTATAAAAGTTAGAAAAAATCTTTAACCCTTCAAGTATTTCAGTTGTCTTTTCTAACATTATTCTATGGTCGCAAGTTAAAAACGGTTCACATTCTGCTCCATTAATTATACATTCATCCAATGGAGGATTTTCTCCCTTTAACTTTGCATGAAGTGGAAATCCTGCTCCACCCATTCCAACAAGCCCCATCTTCTTTGCATATGGAACAAACTCTTCAACTTTCAACTCATCATAGTTTTCTATAGGTTGAAAATCAATAGAAGTATTTAAACCATCATTTTCAATTACCACACACTCGCAGAACCTTCCATCAGCCGTATACATATTTTCTACCTTTGTAACTACTCCAGATACTGAAGAATGAATGTCAGCTGATATAAATGCCTCACTAGTTCCAATAGTTTGGCCAACTTTTACTTCATCCCCTTTTTGTACTGTAGGCTTACAAGGTGCTCCTATGTGTTGACTCATAGGTATGTAAACAATTTTGGGCTCCGGCAATCTCTCGATAGAGATCGCTTCGCTAAGTTCTTTGTGTTCATTCATATGTACACCGCCCACTTTAAAAGTGAGATTTGTAGAACTCATTTAATTCACCTCTTATTAAAAAATTTGATAATAACATAACACACTACTATGATTATAACATCTAAAATATTTATTGTATATTGAGATTGTGAAAAAATAAACTCTTTTTGTTAATCAACTACTCAAATT
>NZ_JH165062.1:114396-123376 GCF_000227315.1 Peptoniphilus indolicus ATCC 29427
AATAAAATTACGACCAAATATAGTTCTTTACTAATCTGTAGATGTTTTGAAAACTCTTTTCTCTATCTGAAATTATACTATCTAAAAGACCAGCTATTAAATGTCAATAGATATTTTTAGGTTTATCGCATTTGGATACCAGATGTAAAAAAAGAGGAAGCTTTCACTTCCTCAACATCTGTATATCACAAGTAGACGCTCAGGTTGCTCCCCAGCATAGCCCTATCCTCTTACTTACAAGTAAATAATAAACCAAAAACTTAAATATGTAAATAAGGCTCTATAATATCTGTTGGGGAGTAAATCTCTAACAGATATTATAGAGCCTTTTATTTTAGGATTTTTGCAACAATCCCTTTTTATTTTATTATTTATTTTTGTTCTCCAGAAGATTTTCCCAAAATTGTTTCAGATTTTTGCATATTTAGATAATTGTTATATCTTTCTTTAGCATTTTCTTCTGCAATTTCAAATAATTGTTCAGCACGTTCAGGGAATTGACGAGCTAATGAAGTATATCTAACTTCTCCTTGTAAGAACTCTCTGTATGAGCCTTTTGGTTCTTTAGAATCTAAAATAAATGGATTTTTTCCTTCTTTCTTAAGGTCTGGATTATATCTGTATAGATGCCAATAACCTGCTTCAACTGCAAGTTTTTCTTCTTCTATAGAACATCCCATACCCTTCTTGATTCCGTGAGATATACATGGAGCATAGCATATTATTAGTGATGGACCATCATATGCTTCAGCTTCTTTAATAGCTTTTAGAGCATGATTCTTATCAGCACCTAGAGCTATTTGAGTTACATAAACATATCCGTAAGTTGCAGCCATTAACCCTAAATCTTTCTTTCTTGTAACCTTACCAGCTGCAGCGAATTGAGCAGTAGCACCTGTTGGAGTAGCCTTAGAAGCTTGTCCACCAGTGTTAGAATAGATTTCAGTATCTACTACAATTACATTTATATTTTCTCCTGATGCAAGAACGTGGTCAAGCCCACCGAATCCAATGTCATATGCCCATCCATCTCCACCTATTATCCATTGAGATTTCTTAATTAAGAAGTTTTCAAGGCTCTTTAATTCAACTAATATTTCATTAGCCTCTTCATTATCATATTTCTTTTCAAGAGCTAAAAGAACATTAGCAGCTGCTGCTTTTGAAGTCTTATAGTCAGCCATATTTGTTATCCATTCATTAAATACAGCATTAGTTTCAGAATCAACGTTTAATTCAATAAATTTTTCCATTAATATCTTGATTCTGTCTCTTGTAACAGTTTGGCTGATTGCCATACCGTATCCATACTCAGCATTATCTTCGAATAAAGAATTTGCCCAAGATGGACCATGTCCGTCATCATTTGTACAATATGGCATTGATGGAGCTGAACCACCCCAAATTGAAGTACATCCTGTTGCATTAGCAATGCTCATTCTATCTCCAAATAATTGAGTAACTAATTTGATATATGGAGTTTCTCCACAACCTGCACAAGCTCCTGAGAATTCAAGATGTGGTTGGAAGAATTGAGAATTTTTAACATTGTTTGGTTCGAAATCAGCTTGTTTAGATTTAACTTGATTTGAAGCATATTCCCAATTTATAGCTTGGTCAGCATAAACATCTTCGAATGGTGTCATTACCAAAGCTTTTGTTGGAGCTGGACAAACTTGAGCACAGTTTCCACAACCAGTACAGTCAAGTGATGAAACTTGAATTCTATATTCATAGCTATCTGCGCCTTTACCTTTACCTTTTACAGTTTCAAAAGTGCTTGGAGCGCCTTCTTTTTCTGATTCGTTTAATAAAAATGGTCTTATTGCAGCATGAGGACAAACTAATGAACATTGGTTACATTGTATACAGTTTTCAATTTTCCAATCAGGTATATTAACAGCGATTCCTCTCTTTTCATACTTAGAAGTACCATTAGGGAAAGATCCATCTTCCATTCCTACAAATGTAGAAACTGGTAAGTCATTACCTTCTTGACGATTTACAGGGACTAGAATGTTATTTACAAATTCTGAAGCGCCTTTGATGCTATAATCTGCTACATCATCAGCTGATTTCCATTCTTCTGGCACTTCAATTTTTTGTAGAGCATCTATCCCTTGGTCTACTGCTTTATAGTTCATAGCAACTATTTCATCGCCCTTAGAACCATAATCTTTTACAATTGCCTTCTTAAGAAGTTCTGTAGCTTGTTCTATTGGAAGTACTTTTGATAGTTTAAAGAATGCAGATTGCATTACCATGTTAGTTCTTCCCCCAAGACCAATTTCCGCAGCTATCTTAGTAGCATTTATTGTATAAAACTCTATTTCATTTTCAGCTATATATTTTTTCATAGCTCCTGGTAATTCATTAGCAAGAGTTTCTTCATCCCAAACTGTGTTAAGTAAGAATGTTCCACCTTTTCTAAGTCCTCTCAAAAGGTCATATTGGTGTACATATGATTGTTTTGAGCAAGAGATGAAATCAGATTCAGCTAATAGATAAGTTGATGTGATTTTTTCTTTACCAAATCTTAAGTGAGACATAGTTACCCCACCTGATTTTTTAGAGTCATAGTCAAAATAACCTTGAGCATACATATCTGTATTATCTCCGATTATCTTTATAGCACTCTTGTTTGCACCTACTGTACCATCAGAACCAAATCCCCAGAATTTACATCTAATTGTTCCCTTTGGCTCAGTTGTGATTTTTTCTTCAATTGGTAGAGAAAGGTTAGTAACATCGTCTTCTATACCAACAGTGAAGTTATGTCTTGGACTTTCAGCGTCTAAATGTTTGTATACAGCCAACATTTGTGAAGGATTTGTATCCTTTGAACCTAGACCATATCTACCACCAACAATCTTAGGTGCATTTTCTTGTCCATAATAAATGTCTCTAACATCTAAGAATAATGGTTCACCAGTAGCTCCTTTTTCTTTAGTTCTATCTAAAACAGCAATCTTCTTAACTGTTTTAGGCATAGTTGCTAAGAAATGTTCTTTTGAGAAAGGTCTGTATAAATGTACTTTTAACAAACCAACTTTTTCGCCTTTATCAGTTAGATAATCTACAACTTCTTCTATAGTTTCTGTTACGGAACCCATTGCTACTATTACTTTTTCAGCATTTTCATCTCCGTAATAGTTAAATAATCCATATTTTCTGCCTGTTAAATCAGAAATTTTATTTATATAATCTTCAGTAATTCCAATTACATCTGTGTAGAAGTTGTTTGATGCTTCAACTTCTTGGAAATAAATATCTGGGTTCTGAGCCGTACCTCTTACTTTTGGTGAAGCAGGATGTAAAGCCCTTGCCTTAAATTCTCTAACAGCTTCTTTGTCAACTAATTTAGCTAAATCATCATAATCCAAAACTTCAATTTTTTGAACTTCATGTGATGTTCTAAATCCGTCAAAGAAATGAGTAAAAGGAACTCTTCCTTTTATAGCTGCTAAATGAGCCACTGCTGCCATATCCATAGCTTCTTGCACAGAGCCTGATGCTAACATAGCAAATCCTGTAGCACGAGAAGCCATTACATCTTGATGGTCACCAAAAATAGAAAGTGCATGTGATGCTAGTGCACGTGCTGCTACGTGGAATACTCCTGGAAGTAATTCACCTGCAATTTTATACATATTTGGTACCATAAGTAAAAGACCTTGTGATGCTGTATAAGTAGAAGTTAAAGAACCTGCTTGAAGAGCACCATGTACTGCTCCAGCTGCTCCAGCTTCAGATTGAAGTTCTTTAACAAGAACCTCTTGTCCAAATATATTTTTTCTTCCTTGCGCCGCCCATGCGTCTACGTGTTCAGCCATAGGTGAAGAAGGTGTTATCGGAAATATACATGCCACCTCTGAAAACGCATATGCGACATGCGCTGCTGCTTCATTACCATCCATCGTTTTAAAATGTTTAGCCATTTTAACCCCCTAGTTAGTTTTAAAATTTTTTTCTCTAATAGTCATTATAAATCTAATAATTTATAATTGCAATGAGTTTGAGTATAATAAACGTCAAAAATGTGTATTTTACTTGTTCAGAACCATTTCCAAATTGTGGAATTAATCTAATTTATGCCCTAATATCCTTTTATTTAACTCTTCTGCAGGATTATAGCCTTGCTCTTTTTGTTTAAAATTCTTTGTCGCAATTTCTATGATTAATGCTGAATTTCTTCCAGGTTTAACTGGAATATCAAATTTAACTACCTTTTTATCCAAAATAGTTTCATATTCATTGTCTATTCCCAACCTATCATATTCAACTTCATGGTCCCAAGGTTCTAAATTTATAACCATCTCAACCTCTTTAGAATCCATTACAAAACCTATTCCAAAAATCTTTTCAACATCTATTATTCCAACTCCTCTAATTTCCATGAAATGTTTAGTTATTATTGGAGATTTTCCTATCAATCTATCATCTATTCTTTTTATGATTACTGAATCATCTGAAATTAATTTAGAACCCTTGGATATTAAATCAAGTGCAGTTTCGCTTTTCCCCACACCGCTATTGCCTTTTATAAGAACACCTACTCCATAAACATCAAGTAATACTCCATGCATTCTTATAGTGGGAGCTAACTCTATTTCCATATAATTTTGGAATTTAATAGAAAATTTAGAAAAAGTTTCCTCAGTTCTTAATAATGTAATATCCATTTCTTTTGCAAGTTCAATTATTTCATCATGAATCCATCTATCTCTCATAAATATTATGGCTGGAATTTTACATGAAAAAAGTTTTTTAACAGCTTCATATCTCTCTTCGGAGCTCATTTCATTTAAGAAATACCATTCTTGCTCTCCAATTATTTGCACTCTTTTATCATCAAAAGAATCAAAATGTCCATTTAATTGCAGTCCTGGTCTATTTATGTCCAAAGTTTCTAAATATATTTGATTAAAATTATTAGATTTATATAAAATTTTTAAATTTAAATCATTAATTACTTTGTTTAATGCTATTTTATCCATTTATCCCTCCATGGAAGTGTTCATAGATACTTTCTGCAGCACTTCTATTCATACTTTCAACTATTTCTAAGTCTTCAATTGTAGCTTCCTTTATTTTTTTAATAGATTTAAAATGTTTCATTAAATTTTGTTTTCTAGTTTTCCCTATATTTTTTATATTGTCCAACTCTGATATAAAAATATCTTTTTCTCGTAATGAACGATGATAGTTTATTGCAAATCTATGAGCTTCTTCTTGAATTTTATATACCATTCTATATATGTTGCTATTTATTTTTAAAGAAAATTCCTTATTCTCATATATAATTCCTCTAGTTGTATGAAAATCATCTTTTACCAATCCACAAACAGGAATTTTAATATTCAATTCTTGTAAAACTTTCAAAGCTATATTAACTTGTCCTTTGCCGCCGTCCATCATTATTAAATCTGGAAATTTTGAAAAGGAAGACTTTTTATTTGTATTTTTTTCCTCAATACCTCTAACAAATCTTCTATATAGAACTTCTTTCATAGAAGCATAATCATTAGGCCCTTCAACGGTGCGAATTTTAAATTTTCTATAATCACTCTTTTTAGCAACTCCTTCTTCAAACACAACCATAGATCCAACAGATTCTATCCCATATGTGTTAGATATATCGTAAGCTTCAACTCTATGAGGAATTCTATCTAAGCTTAACAAAGTCCTTACCTCTTCTAAAGTTCTCATGTTGTCTTCTATTTTTCTCTTATATTTGTCAGCATATTTGTTAATCATTTCTAAAGCATTTTGTTTTACAAGTTTTACTAACTTTAATTTATTCCCTCTTTGTGGGATTACTATATCCACATGATATCCTCTTTTTACAGAAAGAAATTCTTCGAGTACTTTTTTATCTTCTGGTTCTGATTCCACAATCAATTCTTTAGGAATAAAACTAACTCCTGCATAAAATTGTTTAATAAACGCACTCATTATTTCACTATTCTTATTTTCAAAATAGTCTTTCATAAAATAATGCTCTCGTCCTATTATTTTTCCCTCTCTAACAAAAAATACTTGAATTAAAACTTCATCAATTCCTCTTGCCAATCCTATAATATCTTGGTTTTCTGAGATATTTGTGTTTGAAATAATTTGTTTTTCTTTTAAAATTTCAAGTGATTGAATATCATCTCTATACAGTGCAGCTTTTTCAAATTCAAGTTTACTTGATGCTTCCATCATTTTCTCTTTTAATGATAGAAGCATCTTTTCATCTTTCCCTTCTAAAAAATTAAATATTTCGTTAACCATGTCATTGTATTTTGATTCGTCTACGTCGCCTTTACACGGAGCAAGGCATTTTCCTATAAAATAATTTAAACAAGGTCTGTATTTACCAATATCTTTTTTTAAATTTAAACTACACGTTCTCAATGGATATGTTCTATTTATTAAATCTATTGTATCATTCACAGCAGTAATTGCCGGATACGGCCCGAAATACTTAGCATGGTCTTTTAGTATTTTTCTAGTTTTTAAAACTCTCGGGTATTTCTCATTAGTTATTTTTATATAAGGGTACTGTTTATCATCTCTTAGCAATATATTATATTTAGGAAGATTGTCTTTAATTAAGTTACTTTCCAAAATTAAAGATTCAATTTCATTTTCGACTATTATATATTCAAAGTCTGCAATATGTGAAACCATAGCTTTTACTTTAGCATGGTTTCTTCCATAACTGCCAAAGTACTGACTTACCCTCTTTTTAAATTTTTAGCTTTTCCAACGTATATAATTTCGTCTTGAGCATTTTTCATTATATATACACCTGGTAAATCTGGGAGTTTTTTTAGTCTTCCTTCTATATCGTCCAATATATCACCTTTATATTTCTCTAGTATATTTCTTTAACCATTCTTTTTCTTCTTCAGTCATAAATTTATTTAATTTCTCATATACTTCCTTATGATAATTATTTAAACACACTTTTTCTTCATCTGTTAATAAATTAGAATTTACAGCATCTAAATCTATAGGAGCATAGGAAATAGTTTTAAATTTTAAATATTGGCCATACTCATTGTATTCATGTTCAACAACTTCTAATATATTTTCTATTCTAATTCCGTGTTTACCATCCTTATATATTCCCGGCTCATTTGAAATTATCATTCCTGGTTCTAATTTTTTTTCAGCATTCGGATTGAATTGTGGCGGACTTTCGTGAACGCCTAAAACATATCCTACCCCGTGTCCTGTTCCACATCTATAATCTTCATTTATCGCCCAAACTTCTTTTCTAGCAATTGCATCTAGTGCTAAAGACTTAGTCTTGGCAGGGAAAATAGTGTTCATAAGTTGTAGATGAGATTTTAAAACATATGTGAAATGTCTTTTTTCTTCCTCTGTTAACTCTCCAACTGCAAAAGTTCTTGTAATATCTGTTGTTCCATCTAAATACTGTCCACCTGAATCAACTAATAAAAATCCTCTTTTTTCTATCTTAGCTGCACTCTCTTCACTAGCAGAATAATGCATCATACTTGCATTAGCTCCATAAGCGGATATAGTACCAAAACTTAAATCTAAGTATCTATCATCTGTCGCTCTTAATCCGTCGATTTTATTAGCACAAGTCCACTCGGTTTCATTACTTAAATCTGAATTTTTAAGCCAATGCATAAATTTGGTTACATATACACCATCTCTTATGTGAGATTCTCTTATATTCTCGAGTTCACCTTTACTCTTAATGCTTTTCAAATAACCTACAATGTCATCTTTTTCAATTACATTGTTTTTCCCCTCTATAAGTTTATATAATTTTGTATTTGTCTGCGGGCTCAAAATAAATTTTTCATTTTCTACATTTGATAAAATTTCAAAAACATCTTCATATTCATAGATTTCAAAACTTTCTTTTAGTTCATCAATAAAAGATTCTATTTTTTTAGTATCTATAAATAGTTTAGCTTTATTTAAAGTTACTAAAGCATATGCAAAAGTTACCGGTACATTTTCAATGTCTGCACCTCTTGTATTAGATATCCAAGCAACTCCTTCTAAACTAGTCACCAATGTAGCAGTAGCATTTTTCCCCTTAAGATTATCTCTTACAATGGATAATTTTTCCTTTGAAGTTCTATCACTCCACTCACTGTGAGAAAAAGATTTTGTTTCTCTAAATTCTCTATCTGTCCAAATTTGCCTATATAAATCAATATCTACTAATTCAGCATTGACTTCAGATTTTAATGTTTCGTATTGTGAAATTGGCATATATAAAGCATTATATCCAATTCTTTCACAACCATTATCTCTTAAAAATTCATTAACAGTAGGAACTCCATCAACACCTATTTTCATAAGTTCAAATCCAGTTCCTTGTATTTGACGTTCAGCTTGCTCAAAATATCTTCCATCAGCCCATAATAATGCTTCATTTTTTGTTACTACTACAGTTCCTTGAGAACCACTAAAATTAGTTAAATGTTGTCTTTCCTTATAATAATCTGCTAAATATTCACTATTATGTGGATCCGATGTCAAAACTAAATATGCATCGATATTATTTTCATTCATCAGTTTTCTTAACATATCCAAACTCATATTACCTCTCCTTTTTATAATATTAACTTTCATTTAACTGTATATCTAATATACTTATATATTTATTTTACTATTAGTTATATAAAAAATAGAGCTTTTCAGCTCTACTTTATTCAGCTATTTTTCAAAGCTATCATTTGATGCTAAATCATATTCTTTGAAAATAGCCTCTTCAAGTTCTTTTCTTGTTTCAGCATTTATAGGATGCGCAATATCTTTAAACTCTCCATTAGGAAGCTTTCTTGAAGGCATAGCTATGAATAAAGATTCTACCCCCTCAATAATTTTGATATCATGAATTACAATTTGATTGTCAAAAGTTACAGAAGCAACAGCCTTTAATTTGCTGTCTTCTGGTAATTTTCTGATTCTTACATCTGTTATCATCATGTTCTTATCACCT
>NZ_JH165062.1:125019-126495 GCF_000227315.1 Peptoniphilus indolicus ATCC 29427
TTAATCATTATTGTATTTAATATTTTAAATTATGACTTTAATTATGTTATAATATTGTTATTATAAGGGGGATTAAATGGATAACTTTAAAATAGATGAACACAAATATAGTCATATACATTTTATTGGAATAGGTGGCATTTCAATGAGTGCTATTGCTCAAATTTTAATTAATTATGATTATTTTGTATCAGGTTCAGATAGAAAATCTTCTTCTATAACTGATAAACTTGAATCTTTGGGAGCTAAAATATATTTCGAGCACAATCAAGAAAATATAAAAGGTGCAGATTTAATTATTTATACAGATGCAATTAACCTTGATAACAAAGAGTTAGAAGCTGCTATTAAATCAAAAGTTGATATTATTGATAGAGCATCTTTCTTAGGGCAACTTATGAAAAACTATAAAACATCTATTGCTGTAAGTGGAACACATGGGAAAACTTCTACTACGTCAATGCTTACAGAAATTTTATTAAATACAAATTATAATCCTACTATTTTATTGGGTGGAAATTTAAATGAAATTGGAGGAAATGTAAAAATAGGTGCTAAAAACTTACTTTTAACAGAAGCTTGTGAGTACAGAGCTAATATACTAAAATATTTTCCAACCACTTCAGTTATTCTAAATATAGATGAAGACCATTTAGATTTTTTTGACAATATAGAACATATAATCTCAACATTTGTGGGACTTGTAAACAATTTAAAAGAAACTGACATATTAGTGCTTAATATTGATGATGAAAAAGTTAAAAACTTAAAAAAAGAAGCTGTATGTAAAGTTATAACTTGTTCAACTATTGCTGAGACCTCAGATTATTTTGCTAAGAATATAAATCTTTCAAATGAGTATCCTACTTACGATTTATATTATCAGGGTAAATTTATGGGTAATGTAAAATTATCAGTGCTTGGAGAACACAATATATATAATTCATTATGTGCCATAGCAGCTGCACATGAAAATAATATAGACTTTTATACTATAATTGAAAACTTAGAGAAGTATAATGGCGTTCACAGAAGACTCGAATTTAAAGGGACTTATAACGGAGCTACTGTTGTAGATGATTACGCGCATCACCCAACTGAAATAAAAGCATCTCTAAAAGCTTTAAAGATTCAATGCAAGGCTAGATTGTTTTGTATATTTCAACCGCATACATTTACCAGAACTAAACTTTTATTAGACTCTTTTTCACAATCTTTTGATGATACTGACTTGACTATAATCACTGATATATATGCAGCAAGAGAAAAAGATTATGGTGATATCCACTCTAAAACACTTGTCAATGCAATTAATAATTATGAAGACTGCGCTGTTTATATGAGTGATTTTCATGAAATAGTTACCTATTTAAAAAATGAATTGCAATCTGGTGATATAGTAGTTACTATGGGTGCTGGAGATGTATATAAAATAGGTGACGAGTTATTAAATTTTAATTTAAATAAAAAGGCTCT
>NZ_JH165062.1:127307-131214 GCF_000227315.1 Peptoniphilus indolicus ATCC 29427
TTAAAAAATACTAGCTGATTTTTCAACTAGTATTTTTCGTTTATATATTCTTCTATAAGAGAAGATTTTTCTATATCTTCAAACACTCTTTCACTTTTCAATATTTCTAAAAGCCACATAGCTTTAGAATGAAAAATAGCCTCTTTTTTATCTTCCAAAACTATTTCATATAGAACATGATTTAATTTTTTAGATTCACATTTAATGTAATAAGATGAAACATTTTCAAAATTTTGTAATTTTAAAATTTTGAAAGCTGTCTCGTCTTTTTCGTGATAAAACTTATTCCCTAAATTTAAGTAATAGTTATAGTATCTCGAATGTTTTTTAGTGTTCTTAACTTCTCTAGCTAACATCTTATAATATTTTGCCATACCATTGTAATATTGATAATTGTACATTCCCTTTTCATAAGAATCTATCTTGATAAAAGGTCTGGCATTTTCACCTGCAAAATATTCATAATTATATTGTAAAAACTCTCTTTTACTTATATCGCCATTGTCATACTGCATAATCAAAAAAGATCTTCGTTCAAAAAAATCTTCAAACTTATCTTTTTTCCTAAGTGGTGTCACTTTTGCCTCAAATCTAATTAAATAATCCAGTAAATACTGGTAATATCATTAAAAGTACCAATATTATGGCAATTATTTTTACAGCATTCTTATTCAATTATTTCTCCTTACCAAGTTCTACTATGTTTTCTTTTAATTCATCTGTAATTTCAGAAACTTCTGTATCTATATTGATAAAAATTTCCTTACTTTCTATATCTTTTATTTTATCCAATTTCTTCTTTAAAAATTCTAAATCTTCTATATTCAAATTCAAAATCTTATAAATTCCATCTATATATATCTTTTCAAGGTCATAATCCATAGCTAATAAACCACATATAAAGCCATAGAATGATTCTTTATCATTAAGTCTATAATCAGTTGCATTTATTAATCTTACATTATAATCAAGACTAAAAATATGATCATCATCAACTTCTACAAATGCAATATTTCCATTTCCGCTTTTAAGATCTTCATTAGCGTTTTCAATTAACCATCTAGTTTTTCCAGATCCTTTTGGGCCTAAAATATACTTAACCATAATTACCAATCCTTTCCTTTACATTGCCCTTGATGAAATCCTTTTTCTTTCATCTCTGCCACTATCTCATCTCTTATTTTCCACCAGGATGTGTTCCAATTACAGAATAAAGAATTTTTCTCAGGAGCTCTACCTATTATTCTCTGAACGACTATAGACGAATCTAAATGTCGTAAAAACAAAATAGTTCTTCTTTTATATTCCTCTAATGAGATTATATCAATTTTACCCTCTTGATACAATTGTCCCATTAAAGTTCCCTTTAAAATATATAATGCATGAATCTTTACTTCTTCCACATTTAAAGCATTTAATAGATGAGCTGTTTCAATATTATCCAACTCGTCATCATAAGGTAAATTTAAGATTACATGTGCACAAACTCTCAAATTCCTCTTATGTAATCTTATTGTGGCATCTACAAATTCAGCTACTCCATGTCCCCTATTTATTTTTTTTAGAGTTCTATAATTTGCTGTTTGCAACCCTAACTCAACAGTTACAAAATATTTTTTATTTACTTCCTCTAAAAAGTCTAATATTTCATCACTTAAGCAATCTGGTCTAGTTGAAATAGATACCCCTACAACTCCATCTATTAGCGAATCATTTATATTCTGCACAAACTGCTCATAGTCTAAATAAGTATTTGTAAAATTTTGAAAATATGAAATATACTTATTAGCTTTATACTTTTTCTTAACAATATTCATATTACTAATAAGTTGATTTTCTATAGAACCACAACTATTTTCGAAACTTCCCCCTTCTTCTCCACAAAAAGTACAGCCACCTGCGCCAAGTTTACCATCTCTATTTGGGCAGGTCAAATCTAACTTGATAGGCAATTTATAAACTTTTTCTCCAAATTTATTATACAGGAAATCTGAATAATTGTTATATACCATATTACATCTCACATTCTAAAATTTTATAATTCTTAGGGGTTTTAACAACCCCTTAAAAATTTCTATTCTTCATCGTGTAATTTACTGAAAGTTTCAGATACTTTAGCAAATTCTTCATCGTCTTCTATTTCAGTAAGTTCAACTTCTTCTTCTGAGAGTTCTTGATATTTAAAAAGTATAAGTTCTCCATCTTCAATCTCATCTTCCGGAATTAAAGCTATATAATTTTCTCCTTCTACATCAAAGATATCTATTACTATACAGTTTAATTCTGTTCCATCTTCCAATGGAATACCTATTACATCGTATTCAAATTCTTCTTCGTGATTGTGTTCATTTTGCATAATTTATGCCTCCTAATTTTATTTCAAGTTTTTCAAGATTTGTTTTACAAATTCATAAACTCTTTCAGTAGATGCTATTTCTAAATTTTCACCTGGTGCATGTGGACCTCTTATGTTAGGCCCAATAGATAACATATCTATATCTCCTATTGTGTCTTTAAAAATTCCACACTCAAGTCCTGCATGTATAGCTTCTAATTCAAGATCTTTTTTATTTAATTCTCTATATACTTTTATAGCCACTTCTCTTAATGGAGAATTAGCCTTGTATTCCCAAGCTGGATAATCATTCTTAATTTCATAAGTTGCTCCAACTAATTTAGCTATTTCAAGATTTCTTATTCCAATTTCATTTTTTAATGAAGTAAGAGCAGATCTTATATTAGTTAAAATTCTAATTTCGTCATCATCTGACTCTATTACACCAACGTTTATAGAAGAGCCTACCAAACCTTCTATATCGTTACTCATTGATTGTACTCCATTAGGAAGTATCAATAATGCCTGTACAATTCTTTCTGCTAACTCATCTTTTAAAGCTTTATCATAAATTGAAGTTGCTTCAAAATTCAATCTAACATCAGGGTCAGTATTTCCAAATTCTTTTACATAATCCCTATTTAATATAATGACTTTCTTTTGAATCTCAACTAGCTCATTTTCATCGACTGCTATAATAGCTTTTGCATATCTAGGAATTGCGTTTGGTTTCGCTCCTCCAGAAATATCTACTAAGTCTATATTATCCCTTAATTCATAAAGAGCTCTTGCCAAAAGTTTATTAGAATTTCCAAGACCTTTTTGGATTTCTTGTCCTGAGTGTCCTCCCTTTAAACCAGAAATAGATAATTCATAAAATGCTCTTCCTTTTGAAATTTCTTTAAAATCTTTTTTAAATGTTAATACGTCTCTTCTACCACCAGCACACGCTATACAAGCAACTCCTTCAGTTTCAGAGTCTAAATTTAATAACATTTTACCCTGTAGAATGCTTCCGTCTAAATTAGACGCACCTGTCATTCCACTCTCTTCATTTGAAGTTATTAATACTTCAAGAGGTGGATGCTCAATATCATCAGATTCTAAAATAGCAAGTGCCATTGCAACTGCAATACCATTGTCTGCTCCAAGTGTTGTTTCATGAGCTATTATTTTTCCATCTTCAACTGTAAATTCAATAGGGTCAGTATCAAAGTTTATGTTTGATATTTCACTTTTTTCACAAACCATATCCATATGCCCTTGAATAATTAAAGTTGGAGATAACTCATATCCTTCAGTTCCTGGTTTTCTTATAATTACATTATCGTGGGAATCTCTTGTATAATCTAACCTATGCTCTTTTGCAAAATCCACTAACCATGTAGCTATCTTATCTTCATTAAATGAAGCTCTAGGGATTTTAGTAATTTCTTCAAAGTAATAAAAAACTCTCTTTGGATTATAATTTTCTAATTTATTCAAAATAGTCCTCCTATTTACTTTACTATATCCTAATACAGATAAATGTTCCAAATATTTTTATGAATGATATTTTACTAAATAATTTCT
>NZ_JH165062.1:133681-138273 GCF_000227315.1 Peptoniphilus indolicus ATCC 29427
AAAACTTTATATGTCTTTTCATTTCTAAATATATAGCCTCTTCTATCCATCTTATATAAACAGAATTATTTATATGTTTATTTTGGTCAAAATCTGAACCAGATATACTAACAGACACTAGTTTATTAACATCACTTCGACTTATCCTAGTAGATTTAAAAAGCTCTTTTTTATATATTTCAAAATAATTTAAAAGTTCTTTTGGCGCAACAATTGCCTTTCTGCTTTTAAGCTCTATAATTAAAAATTCAGCTCTACATTCCCCAATTACATTACCTTCAATTTCAATCACAAATTCTCTACTAATTCTTAATTTTGATATATTTGAAACCCAAGTAGCAACCTTTATATCTTCTCCAATTTTTATATTTCTACTGAGTTTAAAGGTCCAGCTGTAAATCATCCATATCAAATTATTCTCTTCCATAAACTTATCAGCAACATTGGACTCTAAATTTGAAACTTCTAGTAAAATTTTGGAAAGTTGTTCTATTTTTAAAACTCCATCTATAGTTCCAATATTATCTATTTTAAAATTTAACTTTTTCATAAACTCACCTTCTGTAAAATAGTCTATCACATTTGTTTAGATTTTACATACATTCTTAGATATGTTATAATTTCTCAAAGACAAAAATTAGTTAAGCGCCAGATCCACACAGGGATGACGAGGAACGGAGTTATCGAAATTTCGGCGGATGCTCCGAAGGTATCACAGCCTAAGTGTTCTACAAAAATCAAAAGAAATTTTGATTACAAACAGAACAAAGTGAGTCTTAAAATATATTTGGAGGTAAAAATTTAATGTGCGGAATCGTAGGTTACTGTGGCGACAATAGCGCTACAAAAATTATTTTAAATGGATTAGAAAAATTAGAATACAGAGGATATGACTCTGCTGGTATTTCTGTAATAGGTATTGAAGAAATAAAGACTTTAAAGAGAGCTGGAAAATTAGAAAACTTAGTTAAATCAGTTGAAGAATCACCATTTGATGGAAAAGTTGGTATAGGGCACACTCGTTGGGCAACTCATGGGATTCCAACAGAAACAAATGCCCATCCACATTTGAATAAAGAAGGTTCAATTTCAGTTGTTCACAATGGAATAATTGAAAACTTTGTTGAATTAAAAGAAAAGTTAACAAATGAAGGATATATATTTAAATCTGACACTGATACCGAAGTAATTGCTCATTTAATTGATAAATTTTATGAGGGAAATTTATTAAATGCTCTAATAAGAACTCTAAAGGAACTTGAAGGTTCTTATGCTATTTGTGCAATAGCAAATGATAATCCAAGTGAATTAGTAGCTGCTAGGAATAAATCTCCACTATTACTTGGAGTAACTCCTACAGGCAATATAGTTGCTTCTGATGCTGCTTCAATAGTAGAACACACACAACAAGTTGTCTATTTAGATGATATGGAAGTAGTACATTTAAAAATAGGAAAAGCTCCTACTATATATAATTTAAATTTAGATATTCTTGAAAAACCAATTTCAAAAATAGATTGGGATGTTGAAGCTGCTTCTAAAGAAGGCTTCGACCACTATATGATTAAAGAAATTTTTGAGCAAGAAAAAACTTTATCTAGTACTCTAGACCGTTTATTGAAAAACAATAAAATTGATTTGGGTGAAAATACATTCACAAAAGAAGAGTTTGAAAGTTTCGAAAATATATATATCACATCTTGTGGTACAGCACTTCACGCTGGACAAGTTGGAAAATTTTTAATTGAAAAATTGATACGCAAACAAGTTAGAGACGAAATAGCATCTGAGTTTGCATATAGCGACCCTTTTGTAACAGATAAAACACTAGTTATCGTTGTTAGCCAGTCTGGAGAAACTGCTGATACTTTAAATGCAATAAGACTAGCTAAAAAACGCGGTGCTACTGTCTATGCTATAACTAATGTTGTTGGTTCTACAATAGCTAGAGAGGCTGATAAAGTTCTCTATTGCCATGCAGGGCCTGAAATTTCAGTAGCTTCTACTAAAGCTTATACTTCTCAAGTTGTCAATCTATATTTGTTCACACTTGACTGGGCTCTTAAAGTTGGTAAAATTACAAGTGAAGAATTAGAACATGCTATAAATGAAATTAAAAAGACACCAGCTATAATAAAAGATTTATTAAAAAAATCAGATATTTATAAGACAGTTTCTCAACATATTATAGATGCTGAATCCGTGTACTTTATAGGTAGAGGTGTTGACTATATTACTTCAAAGGAAGGTTCTTTAAAACTTAAAGAAATTTCTTATATACACTCTGAATCATTTCCAGCTGGAGAGTTAAAGCATGGTACTATAGCTCTTATTGAAGAAGGTACAAAAGTTTTTGCTTTGGCTACTCAAAGGAATTTAATTGATAAAATGGTTTCTAATATACAAGAAATTTCAGCAAGAGGTGCTGAAGTATTTGCAATAGGTTTCTACAATGAAGGACTTAAAAAGCATACTTATCAACTAATAGAAATACCTGAAATAGATGATTTGGTTGCACCACTTATAAGTATAGTTCCTTTACAAATAATTGCATATTATGCATCAGTTTTAAAAGGAAATGACGTAGATAAACCTCGTAACCTTGCTAAATCAGTTACAGTAGAATAAAAAATTAGGACGTACTAAATTAGTGCGTCCTTTCTTTCTGCTTCTTTAATTTTAAATATTAAAAACTTTGTTACGGGATAAAATACTATCTCATAAACAGTTTCAATTATTGTCATAGTAATTGACATATAAATTATTTGACTAATCGGTATTATACCTAAAAATGCTATGTTACTAAATATTATATTATCTACAAATTGACCTAATATCGTAGACACTATTGCTCTATATAGTAAACTGTTATCACCTTTCATTTTCAAGTAATACATTACCTTTACATTTAATACTCCACCAATCAAATATGCTATTAAACTAGCTAGCAAAATTCTCGGAACATTACCCAATACAATTTCAAATGAATTTTGAATTTCAATTGTACTGACATTTGGAAGTAGAATTGCAAGTTGTGAGCAAGCAGCTACAATTATATTTAATAAAAACCCCCAAAATATCATTGTTTTAGCACTACTATAGCCTCGAGTTTCTGTTTCTACATCTTGTGCTATAAAAGTTACAGGTTCAAAAATATAGCCAGCAGGAGCTTGTATAATTCCAATTCTCCATCTCTTAGTTGCAAAAATATTTTTCATTATTACTGCAACTGCATATAAGCTCCATAACATAAGCCTATATAAATCTGCTTTTTTATCTTTATTATAAGAATCAATCTTCTGCATAATGTCCTTCCCTATCAAGTCCATTTGCTAAAAATGCTTTTTCTCTATCTATACAAGTTCCGCATTTACCACAAGGAGGATTAGTTCCATTATAACAAGAATAAGTCAAATGATATGGCACTCCTATGCTTTTCCCATAAGCTACAAGTTCAGTTTTAGTCTTGTTTAAAAATGGAACTTGTAAACTTACTTTGCCTCTTGAACCAACGTTTATAGCCTCTCCCATAGCTTTTACAAACTCAGGACTACAATCAGGATAAATTACTCCGGAGTCATCTTTATGTGCTCCAAAGTAAATTTCATCCACCTTATATTGCATTGCTAATGAAGCTAACACAGATATAAATATTCCATTTCTAAACTCAACCTCTGTATTGGCATTTTCTTGTTCTGCATAATCTCCTTCACTGACTTCTAAACTCAAATCTGTAAGTGATGAATTACCGTGTTTAAAAATATCTTTTAAGTCAATATTTATCTGTTCAACATCATAATACTTAGCTACCTTTTTTGCAGCTTCAAGCTCTTGTTCATTATGTCTTTGTCCATAATCAAAAGACACTGTCATTACAGAATCACCTGTTTCCTTAGCCATTGCAAGACAAGTTGAACTGTCTACTCCTCCACTAAATAAAACCATTTTCATAATTTACACCTACCTGTTGTCGATATTTTCAGGATATAAATCATGATTGCTAAGTCTATTCCAAGCTACCTCTTCCCATTTTGTTCCAGCTTTTCCATAGTTGCAGTATGGATCTATTGAAATCCCACCTCTTGGTGTAAATTTACCCCATACTTCTATATACTTTGGATCCATTAATTTTATAAGGTCTTTCATAATTATATTCATGCAATCTTCGTGAAAATCTCCTCTATTTCTAAAGCTGAATAAATATAATTTTAAAGATTTACTTTCAACCATTTTCACATTTGGAACGTATGATATATAGATAGTTGCAAAATCAGGTTGTCCTGTTATAGGGCATAATGAAGTAAACTCAGGACAATTAAATTTTACAAAGTAGTCATTGTCTGTATGTTTGTTGTCAAATGCCTCCAAAACTTCTGGTGCATAATCTCCAGGCATTTTAGTTCCTTGGTTGCCTAAGAGCGTTATATTTTTCATTTCTTCTCTTTCTCTCATAATTCTCCTCTTTGAAACAAATAAAAAAAGGTGTCGTAACACACCTCGGTAAAAAATAAATTAATCTAATTTTTATTTATTTCTATCCCTAGTTTTATTTTAAGACAGGATGGTTACGAACTGTCTACAGCAATTATAAT
>NZ_JH165063.1:0-8744 GCF_000227315.1 Peptoniphilus indolicus ATCC 29427
GCTGGAAGAGAGCTTGGAAAATTATCTACGGTAGAAAAAATAATATTTTAAATTCAATTAAAAATAGCCTATTAAAAAATTCTGAAAAAATATTAAATGCAAATTCCATTGATATAAAAAATGGCAAAGCTAACGAAATGAGCGATGGATTATTAGATAGACTATTGTTAACGGAAGATAGAATAAAAGCTATGGTAGATTCTGTTGATGTAATTATAAAGCTTGACGACCCGGTTGGGAATATGGACCAAGTAAATAAATTACCTAATGGAATTCAAGTTGGAAAGAAAATAGTGCCTATAGGCGTGTTGGCAGTTATATATGAATCAAGACCAAATGTCACTTTAGATGCTGCTATATTGGCGATTAAATCTTCAAATTCCATAATCTTAAGGGGTGGAAAAGAAGCTATTAATTCAAATAAGGCTATTGCAGACTCGATAAGAGAGGGTATAAAAGATGCCGGATTTGATGAAAATATGGTTAGCTTGATTGAAAATACTGAGAGAGAATCTTCAATTGAACTTATGAAACTAAGGGGATATGTAGACCTTTTAATCCCAAGAGGAAGTCAAAGGTTGATAAGCTCGGTAGTTGAAAATGCGAAAGTACCTACTTTAGAAACTGGAGTTGGAAATTGTCATCTATATGTAGATGATTCATCAGATATAGAAAAAGCACTTAGCATTTTTGAAAATGGCAAGACTCAGAGAATAGGAGTGTGTAATGCTCTTGAATCTTTGCTAGTGAGCGAAAATGTATCGGATGAATTTTATAAAGGACTACAAGATATTATAAATAGGTATAATTTAAAAGTTCATGGTTGCAAAAAAAGTGCTAAAAAAATAAAAAATGTTATTGAAGCTACCGATGAAGATTATGGAAAAGAGTATTTAGATTATGAATTTTCCATGAAGATTGTGTCAGGAATTGATGAGGCAATAGACCATATATATAAATATTCAACTCATCATTCGGAAGCTATAGTTACTGAAAATTTAAAAAATGCTACTAAGTTTACAGATGAAGTAGATGCAGCTTGTGTCTATGTAAATGCAAGCACTCGTTTTACAGATGGCTCTGAATTTGGGTTTGGAGCTGAGATAGGCATTTCAACTCAAAGAATGCACGCTCGTGGCCCGGTTGGGTTAAAGGAGCTCACAACTTATAAATATATTTTACTTGGGGATGGACAGATAAGAGGTTAGATATGAAATATTACAGTACAAGAGGAAATAGTTTTGTAGATTCAACTTCAGAAGCTCTCTTAAAAGGGTTAGCTGATGATGGGGGACTTTTTATTCCTGAAGAAATAAGAAAAGTAAATTTTACAGATGAAGAGATAGAGAGATTAGATTATACAGAATTTGTATACAAAGTAATATCTGCTATATTTGATGACTTAGATGGAGAAAAATTAAAAATAGAAATAGAGAAAGCTTATTCAAAATTTCCAAAAGATATACTCCCAATAAAAAATGTAGGCAATTTATATTTTATGGAGTTGTTTCACGGAGAGACAAGAGCATTTAAAGATTTTGCACTTTCACTACTTCCAAGATTAATTAAAATAGCTAAAGAAGAAAATAATATTGAAGAAAAGACTTTGATACTTACTGCAACTTCTGGTGATACTGGCTCTGCTGCTATAAGTGGTTTTTCGGGAGTAGATAATACAAATATAATTGTATTCTATCCAACAGATGGAATAAGTTTGATTCAAAGGGCACAGATGATTAATTCAGGCTCTAAAAATGCAACAGCTGTAGCTATAGATGGAAATTTTGATGATGCACAGTCTGCGTTAAAGAAAATATTTAATGATTTAGAGTTTAAAAAGAACTTAGAGAAGCAGGACACATATTAACTTCTGCAAATTCAATTAACATTGGAAGACTGGTGCCTCAAATAGCTTATTATTTTTATTCTTACTATAAATTAGTTAAAGAAGGAATTATAGAGAATGGAGAGAAAATATCTGTAGCAGTTCCTACTGGAAATTTTGGGAATATACTGGCGGCGTATTTTTCAAAACTTATGGGACTTTCAATAGAAGACTTTATATGCGCTTCAAATAAAAATAATATACTTGAAGATTTTATAAAGACTGGAGTTTATGATACAAACAGAGAGTTTTATAAGACAAATTCTCCGTCTATGGATATTTTAGTTTCGAGCAATTTAGAACGCTATCTTTCATTAAAATCAGGTGACTCAAATGAAATTTATAGTTTGATGAAGAATTTAAATGAAACAGGTAAATTTGAGTATAAAAATGATTTAGAAATGTTTGGCTTTTCATGTGAAGAGGAAGAAACGCTTAAAGTTATAGATAAGATATATAGAAAATCTGGCTACGTCATAGATACTCACACAGCGGTTGCTGTAAAAGCTGCAGAGAAATATTTGGACGGCAAAGATAAAAAGATATTGATTGCTGCTACAGCGTCTCCTGTAAAATTTGCAATGGAAATTTCAAAGGCTATAGGCTTGGATGTAGACGATGAAGCAAAAGCAATAGAAGAAGTTGCTAAACTTTCAAATGATGTTGAATTTTTAGAAAAAGTAAATACTGATTCTATGCAAGAATTAGTGATTGATAAGGAAGATATTAAAGAATTTGTAAGGGAGAGGATAATGTGTTAGTAAGAGTTCCGGCAACTTCTGCTAATATAGGTCCTGGTTTTGATAGCTTTGGAATAGCTTTTAATATTTACAATGAATTTGAATTTAAATTGGGAAAGGCCAAAGAAAATAATTTAATTTTGAAATCATTTAAATATTATTTTGAAAAACTCGGAATAGATTGCCCTGAAGTTGAAATAAATGTTGTATCCAATGTTCCACGTAGTCGTGGTCTTGGTTCATCAGCTACGTGTATAGTTGCGGGATTAATGGCGGCTAATGAGTACAAGGGGAATAAATTTGATAAATACAAAATTTTAGAGCTTGCCACTGATATAGAAGGTCATCCTGATAATGTTGCTGCGGCAATTTTTGGAGGACATACTATTGCTTTTGGAAGTACAGTTACAAAAGTAGAAGTAGCTAAGAATTTAAAGTTCTATGCTTTAGTTCCGAGTTTTGAAATGTCTACTGAAGAGTCGAGAAATTTAGTTCCAGAATTTATGGATAGACAAAGTGCCGTACAAAATATAGCTGGGGCTGCTATGATAACTAATGCCTTGAGGACAGGGGATTTAAATTTAATCATTAATGCTCCGGAAGATACCATTCATGAAAAGAAAAGATTTAAAATAATAGATGAATATGACAAGATAAAGGAAATATTTAAAGATAGTCATTCAAAATTGTTTTTGAGCGGTTCAGGTTCAACTATATTATTGGTTTCAAATGCAGATGTAGATTTTTCGAATGAATTTGATGAGATGGATAAACTAAAAAATGAATGGAAAATTTTAAGTTGTAAAGTTGATAACGAAGGAGCTACTGTTTATGGAACTATTTAAAAACAAAAGAAGTGCGATATTTATATCGTTATTTTGTATGTTTTTATGGGGTTCGGCCATTCCTATGATAAAAATGCAATATGAAATTTTATCTATTGAAAGTGGTGATATAGGCTCAAGACTTTTAGTGGCTGGCTTAAGATTTTTTGTTGCCGGAATTATAACAATATTCTATTTTAAAATTTTTAATAGAGAGGATAGAGTTGATTTTAAGAGTTTAAATTATAAATTTTTAATAAAGATAGCTCTTTTGCAGATAACTCTTCACTACCTTTTCTATTATACAGGATTGTTTTATACCGAGGGAGTTAAGGCTTCAGTTATACAATCTTTTAATGCTTTTATAATTGTTGTTTTTTCAGCTCTATTAATTAAAGGAGATAGACTTACAAAGAGAAAAATAGTAGCTTTAGTTATTGGAACAATTGGGATTATATTTATAAATTCAGGTGGAAATATAAGTACATCTTTCTCGTTTCTTGGTGAAGGTTCAATAATAATGGCTATAACACTAAATGGACTTGCAACAGTTCTCGTTAAAAAAGAAGGAAACAGTGTTAGTCCATTTATAATATCAGCATTTCAATTTTGCATAGGATGTATACCTCTTATAATTATAGGCATCATATTAAAACAAACAATTTGGACTGTTAATTTTAAAGCTGTTTTACTAATATTGTATGGTGGATTTATATCGGCAACGGCATTTACATTATGGTATATGGTTTTAAAAAATCAATCTACAGGAGAGTTTGGCATATATAAATTATTTGTGCCAATTTTTGGTTCAATATTATCTGTAGTTATTTTAGGAGAAACATTTAGTATAAGACTTTTAATTGGATTTGCAATGGTAATAATAGGCACTTTAGTGTTAAATAACAAAATATGAAAAATATTATACAAATCAAAAAGAGCTGTTACAAAAGTCCTAAAATAAAAAAGGCGAGGAAATAAAAAATTCTTGTCTTTTTTGATACAATGTAATCATGAAAAAACAAAAAGACACATTTTCATTAACTAATTTTATACTAATTAATGATACAATACAATTAAAAAGGCTCTAAAATATCTGTTAGAGATTTACTTCCCAACAGATATTTTAGAGCCATAAAAAAATTATGTCACAGAGTAGAATCATCTATTCTGCACATCACCTTTAGTTAATTTTTTATATTTAGTAGAAAAGATTCCATAACTGTGGCTAAATTTTGAGTATTTACAGTACCTTCTACTTCATACATATTTCCAGAACTTTTTAGGAATAGTTTTGGGTTTATTTTTCTAAAATATTTTTAAATCTATATTTAAGTTTTTAGAACGAGTTACATAGAAATTTGAAACATCACCTAGTGGAAAACCTAATATGGAAATGTAGTTAGGTACATTAGAAATTTCTTTTGCACCTTGAATTATCTCTTGAATGTTTTTGTTTCTAAAAACTTTATAGATAAAGTGTATGCCGTCAACATCTGTTGTAAATTTTGTGAGATTAAAAGCTTTTTCTGATAATTTATTTTTTATAGAGGTGTCTTTTGATATCTCATTTACTTTTTCAACTAAATTTCTGACTTCGGCAGTTTGTTCCACAACTTTTTCTTCTAATTTTTCAGATATTATATATTTATCTTTAGACACTTCTGTTGTATCTTTATATTTTTTAGAATTTTCAGAGTCCTTTTTAGATGAAGGTAAAGTTGAAGTCTTTATTTCATAAGTATCGTCTAATGTAACTTCTTTTTGATTATTTTCATCTATAAAGTTATCGGATTTATTTAAAGTGTCTAATTCTAAGTTAGATTCTATTTTAGGAGCTACATTAGATTTACTAAATTTCAATTCTTTTATTTTTTTAATATTTCAGATTGATTTACATTTAGTATGCTTTGCAGATTATCAATTATTTTTGATTTTTCAAAATAATCATCAATTGCTCTTTTACCACTGACTATGTGTATGGATATTTTATCATCTTTTTTAGAAGCTGACTTTATCTTCAACAAACCAAGTTCGCCTATTCTTTCGCACACTGGTCCAACTGACTCAATACTACCATATCCACGAATCATCAAAATATTACCTGTGTTATTAGTTGATAGGTTACTCAAAATTAGATGGTTTGCTGTGGATTCAATTTGTTCTATTTGCATAAAGCTTATATCGTTTGAGTCGATTACTATTTGGTTGTCTACAGAATTTATGTAGTAGTTTTCAACTTTTAAATTTGTAGCTTTATTGATTATAATTCTGACTATGGCATTTGCTGTTATTTGTTGAATCAAGTCAAGTCTGTTAGTATAGTCAATTTCAAATTTTAAGTTATTTGAATTTGTTTTAAAATAAATTTTATTGGAAATTTCTTTTGGTTCTGGTTTTTCGTCATTGACCTTAAATTTATCTCCAACTATGTTTTCAGTACCAAAAAACACATTTGTACTCTTTGGTAGGGCATATTTTACACCATTGATTTCTTCTATACCTTCAATGTCTGAAGTATGAACTTTTTCATAAGCTAATTTAATATATCTTTCTTCCATAATTACCTCTTTCCATACTATTTTATCATAGATTATTGTAAAATATAATTAGGATTTAAAAATGAGGTGTAGTATGGAAATTGGATTCTTAGGCATTTTATTTGGATATTTTTACCAATGTCAAAATATGTAATAGGTATTTCAATTTTAATATTATTATTTGACATTTTAAAGGATTTAAACAAATTGAGTAAGTACATTTTTATATTTATTCTGTTTTATATGATTGTGGGATTTAATGTTAAGACATCTGATATATCTTTTCCTAAAAATATTTCCACAAAGGGAGTAGTAGTTGATGATTATGCAAATGATGAGCTTAAATATGTAGTAAAGATTTCAAATAGAACAAATATAATTTTATATTCAAAACAAAATTTAAGAATAGGTGATGTAATAGATTTTTCAGGGAAGGTTAATAAGCCAGTAGGAAAAATGAACTCTACAGATTTTGACTATAAGGCATACTTGCTCAGTAAAAATATAAAGGCAAATGTATTTTCCAATGGTGAGAAATTAATTGGAGAAAATAAAGTTTTAGGATTTAGAGAAAAATTCAAGTCTCATGTAAATAATAGTTTTTATGGAATTTCAGAAAAACATGGAGAATTTTTAAAGTCTGTAATTTTATCTGATTCGAATTATATTGACGAACAAAATTTAGCGGTTTATAGAAATTTGGGAATAATGCATTTAATTGCCATGTCAGGTTTTCATATAGGAATAGTTCTCGAGGCGTTAGAAATTGTATTTAAGTCTATTAAAATTCCAAAAATCATAAGAAGAGTGACAGCTATTGTTTTGACTTTTATATATATTTGGTTAGTGGGTATGCCTGTAGCTGCATTGAGGGCTTTTGTAATGGCGAGTTGTCAACTGTTAGCTTTTTAATGAAGAAAAAGTATAGTGCTTTAAGTAGTTTGAAGTTAAGTGCTTTAATAATATTAGCTTTGAATCCATACAATATAGTTTCAAGTTCGTTTTGGATGAGTTATATGGCAGTTTTGGGAATTTTATTATTCTATAAGAGATACGATTATATTTTTAAAAGAAATTTTTTGACGAAGTCATTTGGAGTTTCAGTTGGTGTTTTTGTTGCACTAGCTCCTGTAATGGCATATTTTTTCTATGAAATAAATTTTTTATCAATAGTATCAAATGTAGTCTTGGTGCCAATTTATTCAATTGCTATAATTTTAGCTTTTGTCAATGTATTTACACCTCTCGGGATTTTAGTGAAACCATCCATTGAAGTTCTATTGATGTTTACGGATTTCACTTCTAATTTAATAGAATTAAATTTAAAGATCCCTGTTCCAAAACCAAGTTTGACATACATATTTATTTTATATTTAGGATTGTTCTTTATAGTAAATGATATAAGATTTAAAAAACATGAATTAAATAAATTTGCATTTGTATCAATAGTTTGTTTTTTAATCTTTTTAGGGGCGAAGTCTGTGATAGAAAGTAATACATTGCAAATAAATTCCATATATGTGGGGCAAGGGGATAGCACACATATAAGTTATAAGGGGAAAAATTATATAATAGATACAGGTGGGTCTCATGGTGATTTTAGGCCGGGGAAGATTTATTTATTAAATTATCTCAAGGGTAAGGGGATTAATAAAATTGATAAATTATTTATATCACATTTTGATGAGGACCATGTAGATGGTGTACTTGACCTAATTGGTAATATAAAAATCAAAAATTCTTATGTTCCATATTTAGCTGACAACAAATATGTAAGAGTATTGAAGAAAAATAGTGATTTGCATATATTTACCAAGAATAGTTATTTGAAAACCAACGGCTTAAAATTTGAAAGTTTAAATGATTATTCACCTTATAGAGAAGAAAATGAAAATTCTATGGTGATGCTTATGAATTTTAATGGATTTAATGCTTTATTTACAGGTGATTCAAATTGTATAAAAGAATTTGATAGTAATGTAGATTTTTTAAAGGTAGCTCATCATGGCTCGAAAAATTCCACGTCGGAAATATTTTTGAATTCGACAAGTCCTAAATTTGCCACAATATCTGCAGGTATAGGTAATTCTTATGGACATCCTCATATAGAAGTTATTAAGATGTTAAATTCAATTGGGACAAATTATAAAGTAACAGCAAGTGTAGGCGAAATAAATTTTGAACTAGGAAAAGAAATTAAGTTCAAAGGGTTTTTAGAAAAAAATAATTATATACATGAAGCATTAGCAATTGTAATAGATTTAATTACAATTATATTATTCTTAAAGAAAAATGAAAAAGTGTTAAAGGAGAATTATGGTTTATCAAGAACTTTATAATACTGAAATAAATGGAGCATATTTATTCTACGGCAGCGAACAGCTAATGATGGATAGGATGGTAAATGAGATAATTGAAAGCCAAACTTCGGAAAATTTTAGAAATTTTAATTTACAATATATAGATGGAAAGAACTTGGAAGTTAGTACATTGATTTCAGCGGTTGAGACTTTGCCGGTATTTGACTCTAAAAAAAATTGTAATTGTGAAAAAATTTTAATGATTTTATAAAAAATATACAAGATGAGACTATTGAAATAATGCAGTATATGAGTGAACATTCTATCCTTATATTTTTAGACTATGAAGATGAAGTTTTAAAGACAACTAAGTTTTATAAATATTTTTCTAAATTGAAGAGAAATGTTGAGTTTCCTAAACTAAGAGAAAATGAATTTAGAAAATTTTTAAATGAATA
>NZ_JH165063.1:8794-13283 GCF_000227315.1 Peptoniphilus indolicus ATCC 29427
GCACAGAAGTCTGGATATAATTCTAAAAATTTAAATGTAGTTTTATATGATGTCAAAAATGAGGTTGATAAGATACTTGCGACCGCAAAAGACGAAGTCAATAGACAGATGATAGATGAAGTTTATATTTCTAACATTGATACGAATATCTTTAATTTTTTAGATGCTATGATGAATAAAAATATTTCGGTAATTCTGCTGGAGCTGAATAATCTATACCAAGTGGGGGAGCCGATACAAAAGATTTTTTATATGGTGGCAAGGCAATTTAGATTGTTGCTATCATACAAAAATTTGAAGGAACAAGGCTATCAAGATATGAAAATTATGGAGAAATTAAAAATCAAACAGTATGAATTTTCAAAATTAAAAGTTGCCTCAAATAAATTTGAAAAGGATAAGTTAAAAGAAATTTATATTTCATTGTTGGAGTATGACCACACAATAAAAACGAGAACAGTAGACGAGAGAGCATTATTTGAAAGTTTATTGGTAAAAATATCTATATAAAATAAAAAACCCAGGAATTTCCTGGGTTAATCTATCTGATTTAATTAATTATTTTGCAGAGTTTAATTTTTAGCAAGTTTAGATATTTTTCTTGATGCATTGTTCTTATGAAAAACATTCTTAGAAACAGCTCTCTTAAGTTTCTTATCAGTAAGTTTTAAAAGTTCTCTTGCTTCTTCAACTTTTCCACTATTAATAGCTGATTCAAACTTTTTAATATAATTTTTAATTTCAGTTTTAACAGACTTATTACGTGCTGCATTTCTTTTTGCAACGTCTATTCTTTTTATTGCTGATTTTATATTTGCCATGAAATTCACCTCCACACTCAATTTGCGCTCTTGTTATTTTAACATTATTATCTTGTAATTGCAAGATTTAATTACAAGGAATCCTTGTAAAGTCTAATTCTACCACATTTGAAATATCTTTTCCAATAGTTGTGAGCTGTATTTTTCCATTATTTAAAGTGATTAATTTATTGTCTAAATTTTTTTTAATTTGAGTTTTGTATTCTTTTTCAAAGTCTATATTAAATTTAAAGTTTATATCTTCTATATCTATTCCTTCATTTAGTCTTAAACCCAACATAGTATATTCATTTAATCTCTCTATCTTATTTAAATTTTCAAATGTATAGCTATAATTTTGATTTAAATAATTTTTCAAAGATGTTACATTTGAATACCTTATATTAGATATATTTGATTGAGCCGAACAACCTAATCCGATATAGTCTTTTAATTTCCAGTATCTCAAGTTGTGTTGGCATTCAAAACCTCTTTTTGAAAAATTGGAAATTTCATATTGGTTTAAATTATTTAAACTGAAAGCATCTACAATTTTTCTGTACATTTTTCTATCCAATATTTCATCAGGGAATTGGTAAGAGTCCATATTATCATAAAGTGGCGTTCCTTCTTCAAGAATTAAAGAATAGTATGATACATGTGGAATGTCATATCTTTTTACAATTTCAAGTGATTCATCTATATCTTCGATAGTTTGGTTGGGAAGGGCTAACATTAAATCTATATTAAAGTTTTTAATTCCGTTTTTTTGAATAGATTCTATAGTATTATAGATTTGTTCAGGAGAATGGATTCTGCCAATAGTTTTTAAAATTTTTTCGTTGAAGCTTTGAGCTCCCATAGAAATTCTATTTATTCCACTTTCAATATAAATCTTTATTGCTTCATCAGTGAGCGAGTTTGGGTTACTCTCAGTAGTAATTTCACAATCGTCTGATAGTTTACATATAGATTGTAGATACTCCATAAATTTCTTTATAAGTTTTGGATTTATTGCGCTTGGAGTTCCGCCACCGATAAAAATTGATTTAATTTCTTTAGAAGATAGATATTCTTTGTAATTTGATAGTTCATAGATTAATGAGTCAATGTATTTTTCGTGAGCCTCTGTAGAAGAAACTTGTGAGTAAAAATCGCAGTAAAGACATTTTTGTTCACAAAAAGGAATGTGTATATAAATTGAAATATCATCTGAACTATGGATGTTTAAAAAGTCCCAAAATTTTTGGGACTTAAAATCTAAAGTATTCATTATTTTTCCTCGTCATATTTTAGAACGGCTAAGAATGCTTCTTGAGGAACTTCAACATCGCCAACCATTCTCATACGTTTTTTACCTTCTTTTTGCTTTTCAAGAAGTTTTCTCTTTCTTGAGATGTCTCCACCATAGCATTTAGAAAGTACGTCTTTACGAAGAGCTCTTATTGTTTCACGAGCAATTACCTTATTTCCTATAGCAGCTTGAATAGGCACAGCAAATTGATGTCTAGGGATTACTTCAGTAAGCTTTTCGCAAATTTTTCTTCCTTTATTGTAAGCTGTAGATTCGTGAACTATTATTGAGAAGGCATCTACAAGGTTAGAGTTAATTAAAATATCAAGTTTAACTAAGTTGCTTTCTTTATATCCTGTCAATTCATAATCGTATGAAGCATATCCTCTAGTCTTAGATTTAAGAGCATCAAAGAAATCATATATTACTTCGTTTAATGGTAAATCATATTTTATAAGAGCGCGAGTTTCTTCAAGATATGTCATATCTATAAATGTACCACGTCTATTTTGACATAAATCCATAACAGCACCAACATAGTCTGTAGGAGTCATAATTTCTGCTCTCACAATTGGTTCTTTAATAGAAGAAATTTCAGTAACAGGAGGAAGATTAGTTGGGTTTTGTATATCTAAATGCTCTCCACTAGTAGTTTCTACTTTATATATTACTGATGGGGAAGTGGTTACGATATTTAAATCAAATTCTCTTTCCAATCTCTCTTGAATTATTTCCATGTGTAGTAGGCCTAAGAAACCACATCTAAAACCAAAGCCAAGAGCAACTGAAGTCTCAGCTTCAAAATCAAGAGCTGCATCATTTACTTGAAGTTTTTCAAGAGCATCTCTTATTTCAGTATATTCTTCGCCTTCTCCTGGATAGATACCACAATATACCATAGGTACTACTTTTTTATAACCGGGGAAAGGAGTTTCGGTTGGTTTGTTTTTATGAGTGATAGTATCTCCAACTGTTGCTTCTTTAACGTTTTTTATGCTTGCTGTTATATAACCTACATCTCCAGCTTGAAGAGAGTTTAAGGCAATATGTGAAGAAGTTACCACACCAACTTCAACAACTTCGAATGTTTTGCCGGTAGCCATCATCTTGATTTCATCACCAGGTTTTACTGATCCGTCATGCACTCTTACATAACAAACAACGCCTTTGTATGAATCATAATAAGAGTCGAAGATTAAAGCTTTTAAAGGCTTGTCTTCAGAACCTTGTGGGGCAGGAATTTCTTCAATTATTTTTTTGAAAACTTGGTCTATTCCAATTCCTTTTTTAGCAGAAACAAGGGGAGCATCTTCAGTATCAATCCCTATGATATCTTCAATTTCTTTTTTACCTCATCAATTCTTGCGCTTGGCAAATCTATTTTATTTATAACAGGTACAAGTTCTAAGTTTTGGTCCAATGCAAGATATACATTTGCCAAAGTTTGAGCTTCAACACCTTGACTTGCATCGACAACTACAATAGCTCCTTCGCAAGCAGCCAAAGACCTTGAAACTTCATAGTTGAAATCGACATGGCCGGGAGTATCTATTAAATTGAATATATACTCTTCGTTGTTTTCATCTTTATATATAAGTCTAACAGCCTTTAACTTAATAGTTATACCTCTTTCGCGTTCAAGGTCCATTGAGTCTAAAACTTGAGCCTCCATTTCTCTTGAAGTGAGCATTCCCGTCATCTCTATAAGTCTATCTGCCAAAGTTGATTTTCCATGGTCAATGTGTGCGATTATAGAAAAATTTCTAATATTTTTTTGTCTAGACAAATTTAACCTCCAATTGTGCCAAAATCACTAAATGGCCAAAATCTAAATTTAACAATGCCTCTTATATCATCTTTTTTAACTGGACCAAAAAATCTTGAATCCAAACTCTTACCTGGGTTTCTGTTATCCCCCATTACAAAAAATTCTCCATCTCCAAGAGTCCATGAAGATTGGTCATATATTTCTGTATAAACACTTGAGTCAATATAAGTTTCTTCAAGTTTATTTCCATTTACATAAACAACACCATCTTTAATTTCGACAGTATCTCCTGGTTTGCCGATTAGTCTTTTAATATATTCTTTTCCTTTTTCATCAGGAGCATTTATTATTACTATATCGAACCTTTCAGGGTCTTTGAAATGTAATGGAAGTATCATGGCGATTAGTCTATCATTTTCATGAAGAGTTGGTTGCATAGATTCACCAACAACCATATTGGAACTAAAAATAAAAGTTTTAATAAGTAAAGCAAGTATTATCGCAAATGCAAAAGTACTTATGTAACTTAGAAACACATTTTCTTTTTTTCATTTTTCATTTTATTAACTCCTTTGTTTGCTATTTAAAGCATTTATAGCATTAAAATATTTTACCATATATTATTAA
>NZ_JH165063.1:13333-65563 GCF_000227315.1 Peptoniphilus indolicus ATCC 29427
AACCGTATTAAACAACGATTAGAACTACAATTTTATTACATAGAAAGTTTCTTAAAGAAAGAAAGTAAAAAACTTTTTTTGAAATCTATTGACATTCTTTGACTAAAGGTTTAATATTTAACCATAAGCTTTAGCACTCGAAGAAAAAGAGTGCTAACAAAAGGGTGATGATATGGAATCGAGAAAGGTAGAAATTTTAAACGCGATTGTAAATTCCTATATAAATTCTCCGAGTCCGGTTGGTTCTAGGACTATATCAAAAGATTTTAATTTAGGTGTAAGTTCTGCGACTATAAGAAATGAAATGGCGGATTTAGAAGATTTAGGATATTTAAATAAACCACACACCTCAGCTGGAAGAATTCCATCTGTTAAAGCTTATAGATTTTTTGTGAATGAGCTAAGAAAAAACTTAGATGATGATTTTGAAGTGAGAGATAACTTATTAGATTTGATGCTTGACCAGGCAGAGAGTTTAAATGATGTGTTTAAAAATGCAGCTAAAATTTTATCTGAGAAATCAAATTATATTTCTTATGTTATAGCTTTAAAAAAAGCTGATTCAAGGATAAGACTTGTACAGTTAGTATTAATAGATTCGTTCACAATATTACTTTTAGTAGTAGGAGATAAGGGGGTTGTTGAAAAACATTTCTTTAAGTCTGATATTAAAATAGGTGAAAAAGAATTAGCTGATATAAATTCTTTGCTCAATGAGAATTTAGTAGGTATAAATTTATTGGAAGTTGATAGCTTAGATATAACAGTTACGGGGTCTTTGACAAAATGGACAGCTTTTATAACTCATGTCATAAGAACTATAGCTGAATTCAATGAGGATTCTAATAAGATAGATTTCTTTTATGATGGCATAAAGAATGTGTTCAATTTCCAAGATGAAATAAATAAGAGTCAAGTTATAGATATAATGAATTTGATGGAGAGCAGTCATTTAGTTAATACATTGAATGATTTTGAAGAAGATTTAACGGTTGTAATAGGGAATGAAAATGAAATAGACATAATAAAAGAAAATTCAATAATTGTGTCATCATTTTATGATAGAAAAAGAGAAATAACAGGTAAAGTTGGTATCTTGGGACCTATCAGAATGGACTATAGAACTCAAATTCAAAATGTTAAATTGGTAAGCGATAACTTGAAATTAGCTATAGATAAGATGTTGAGGTGAGATGGTGAACGATAAAGATTTAGAAAATACAGAAGAAAATTTAGAAATTGAAGTAAACGAAGAAGTAGTTACAGAAGAATCTATAGTTGAAGAAGAGATTTCTGAAGAAAATATTGAAGAACAACAATCAGAAAGAGAAACTCAATTAAAAGATCAACTTATAAGATTGCAGGCAGATTTTACAAATTACAGGAGAAGGTCTGAAAATGAAAAGAAAGATTATCTTTCTCTAGGTGCTCAAAAAGTTATTTTGGATTTACTTAGTGTTATAGATAATTTTGAAAGAGCTTTATCTCAAGTTTCAGAAAAAGATAGTTTTTCTGAAGGAATTGAGCTGATACATGGACAATTGATTGAGTTAATAAAGAAATATGATGTAGAAGAAATAAGTGAAACAAATGTAAAATTCGACCCTAATATGCACCATGGGGTGCTTGTCGAAGAAAGAGAAGGCGTTGAAGAAGGCCTTATAATAGAAGTTTTGCAAAAAGGATATAAGATGAATGATAAAGTGCTTAGACCAGCAATGGTTAAGGTTTCACAATAACTAGGAGGAAATTAAATGGGGAAAATTATAGGAATTGATTTAGGAACAACAAACTCAGCAGTAGCAGTTATGGAGGGTAGCGAATCAGTTATTATTCCAAACATTGAAGGGAACAGAACTACACCATCTGTTGTAGCTTTTACAAAAGATGGCGAAAGATTAGTTGGAGAAACAGCTAAACGTCAAGCAATTACAAACCCTGATAGAACAATTCAATCTATTAAGAGACATATGGGAACTGATTATAAAGTTTCAATAGATGGAAAAGATTATACACCTCAAGAAATTTCAGCTATGATTTTACAAAAATTAAAATCAGATGCAGAAAGTTATTTAGGAGAAAAAATCACTGAAGCTGTAATTACAGTTCCAGCATACTTCACAGACGCTCAAAGACAAGCTACAAAAGATGCAGGTAAAATAGCTGGTCTTGAAGTTAAGAGAATAGTTAATGAGCCTACAGCAGCAGCTTTAGCTTATGGTGAAGATAAAGATGAAGATTCACAAACAGTTATGGTATATGACCTTGGTGGTGGTACATTCGACGTATCTATCTTAGAATTATCTGATGGAGTATTCGAAGTACATGCTACAAGAGGTAATAACAAACTTGGTGGAGATGACTTCGACGCTAAGATTATAGATTTTATAGCAGCTTCATTCCAAAAAGAACATGGAGTAGATTTAAAATCTGATAAGATGAGTCTTCAAAGATTAAAAGAAGCAGCTGAAAAAGCTAAGAAAGAACTTTCGTCAACTATGTCAACAAACATCAACTTACCATTTATAACTGCAACAGCAGAAGGTCCTTTACATTTGAATATGGACTTGACAAGAGCAAGATTCGATGAATTGACTAAAGATTTAGTAAAAGCTACAGAACAACCAGTTTTAGATGCTATGAAAGATGCGGGAATGAGCCCATCCGATATAGACAAAATACTTTTAGTTGGTGGTTCTACAAGAATTCCAGCAGTGCAAAGTTTTATAAAAAATCTAGTTGGAAAAGACCCTCAAAGAGATATCAACCCAGATGAATGTGTTGCTTTAGGTGCAGCAATCCAAGGAGGAGTTCTTTCAGGAGATGTTAAAGACCTTCTATTATTAGACGTAACACCTCTATCTCTAGGGATTGAAACAATGGGTGGAGTTACAACTAGATTGATTGAAAGAAATACTACGATCCCTACAAAGAAGAGTCAAACATTCACTACAGCTTCTGACAACCAAACATCAGTAGATATTCACGTACTACAAGGTGAAAGACAAATGGCTGGAGACAATGTAACTCTTGGAAGATTCCAATTAGATGGTATTGCACCGGCAAGACGTGGTATACCTCAAATTGAAGTAACATTTGATATAGATGCAAACGGAATTGTAAATGTTTCAGCAAAAGATCTTGGAACAGGTAAAGAACAACATATTACAATTACATCATCTACAAACTTATCAGATGAAGAAATTGAAAAGAAAGTAAAAGAAGCTGAAATGTATGCTCAAGATGATGCTAAAAAGAAAGAATTAATAGAAGCTAAGAACACTGCAGATTCAATGATTTATCAATCTGAGTCAACTTTAGAAGAAGTTAAAGATAAGATAAAACCAGAAGATAAAGAAAATATAGAAAAAGCAATTGAAGAATTGAAAACAGTTAAAGATTCTGAAAATCTAGATGAGATAAAAGCTAAAACTGAAGCTCTTACAAAAGCTTTCTATGCAGTATCTGAAGAAATCTATAAAAATGCAAATTCTGAAGCAGGACAATCTGATGCACAAAAAGAAGATGTTGTAGATGCTGACTATGAAGTTGTGGATGAAGATGAAGAATAATTAATATCTTAAAGCTAAATCATACACGATTTAGCTTTATTTTTTTTGTTAAAAAGGTTAAAATATTATTTTAGAAATGTGGTGGAAATTTGAGAGACTTTTATGAAATTTTAGAAGTTGGGAGAAGAGCTTCTCAAGATGAAATTAAAAGAGCATATAAAAAACTTGCAAAAAAATATCATCCGGATTTAAATCCTGGAAATGAAGAAGCAGAAATTAAATTTAAAGAAATAAATTTGGCATATGAAGTTTTGTCAGATGAAAATAAAAGACAAAACTATGATATGTATGGAGAAGATGGAATAAATGGTGGAGGATTTGAATCTTCAGGATTTGGTGGTTTTTCAGATATATTCGGAGATATCTTCGATATGTTTGGAGGATCTGGTGGGTTTAGAACCTCTACACAATATAAAGGACCTATGAAAGGCGATGATATAAGATATGACATAACTCTAGACTTTAAAGAAGCTGTATTTGGAGTTGAAAAAGAAATAAGCTTAAGAGTTAGAGAAAAATGTCACGTTTGTGATGGAACGGGAGCTGAAAAAGGTTCTGAAAAGAAAACTTGTGACAAATGTCATGGAACCGGTCAAATAAGAGTTGAGAGCAATTCAGCTTTTGGAAGATTTGTTAGAGTTGTAGAATGTGATAAGTGTCATGGAACTGGAGAAGTAATAGAAAAGCCTTGTAAACACTGTCATGGAACTGGAAAAGAAGTAATAACTAAGAAAGTAAAAGTTAAAATTCCTGCAGGAGTTGACAACAATACTGTAGTTTCAATGAAAGGGCAAGGACATGTCGGAGAAAACGGCGGACCAAATGGGGATTTATTTGTATATATCACAGTTAGGGAAGACTCTGTTTTCAAAAGAAATGGATTTGATTTACATTTAAACATTCCAATAACATACATGGACGCAGTGTTAGGTGCTGAAATAAAGGTTCCTACATTAACTGAATTAGCAGATTATAAAATACCATCAGGGACTGCAGGAGGAACGACTTTTAAGTTAAAGGGCAGAGGAGTTCCTTATGTAAGACGTGAGGGTAGAGGGGATTTATATTTTACAGTAAATATAATTGTTCCTAAAAAAGTTACAGGAGAACAAAAAGAATTACTTGAACAATTGAGAGAGAAGAGTAAGGATACAGTTCAAGAAAACAAGTCATTGTTTGATAAACTTAAAGAGTTTTTTGAATAGGCAAGATCTTAGATTTTGTCTATTTTTTTACAGGAGGTAATTATGAAATATATAGAATTAATCCTAAAAGCAAAAGATGAAAATCGCGACAACATTTTAAACACATTATATGATAACGAAATTTATATTTTTGAAGAAGAAGGAAAAGAAATAATAGAAGAACTTGATAAAATTGAAAAAGACTGGGATTTTGTTGATGAGAGAATTCTAAATTTAGAGCCTGGAATGAGAACTTTTAAAGTTTATTTTCAAGAATCTGAATCAGAGGTTGTTGAAAAATTAAAAACTGACTTGGGAACTTTTGGAGAACTTGAAATAAATGAAATAGATGATGAAGATTGGGCTAATAATTGGAAAAAATATTATGAACCTGTAGAAGTTGGTGATAGTTTGGTAATAATACCATCTTGGCTTGAATACAACGGTTCTCACACTAATAAGATATATATAGAACCAGGAATGGCATTTGGAACTGGAACTCATGAAACAACATATATGTGTTTAGAGGCACTTGAAGATTATGTTATTGAAGATGATGTTGTGTTTGACATAGGATGCGGCTCTGGAATTTTAGGAGTTGCAGCTACAAATTTGGGAGCTAAAAAAATTGTTGCAGTTGATATCGATTCAAAATGTACACAAGTAAGTAAAGAAAATGCAATACTAAATAATGTAGAAGATAAAATAGAAATTCATACAGCAAATTTACTTGATGTAGTAAGTGGCAAGGCTGACATTATAGTTTCCAATATAATTGCAGAAATTATAGCTGAAATGGTACCTGATTTGAAAGCACATTTAGAAGATGATGGGCTGTTTATTTCCTCAGGCATAATTGTAGAGAAAATCTATATGGTTGAAAATGCATTGATTGAAAATGGATTTGAAATAATAGAAAAAAGAGAAAAGAACGGATGGGCTTTATTAGTAGGTAGGATATGTACAGATTCTTCGGAAAATTGATAGAAAGTGATAAGAAAATAATTTTAGATAAGCAAAATTCACATCATTTTATGAGAGTGCTTAGGATATCAGGAAATGAAGAAGTTGAAGCTGTAACTGAAAGTGGAATTTTTAAAGCGATTTTTGAGAACTTTGATTCAGAAAATGTAGTTTTACAAATTTTAAATAAAGTAGAAAGTGAGCATGAAAGTGAAGTACAGTTGACTTTGGTGCAAGCTATTTTAAAAAGTGACAAAATGGAAGCTGCAATAAAAGGTGCTGTTGAAGTTGGAGTAGCATTTATAAATCCACTTATAGCAAAGAGAAATGTAAGTGATATAGATAGAAAGACAGATAAAAAAATAGATAGATGGCAAAAAATTTCAGAAGTGGCAGCAAAACAATCTAAACGAGATTATATACCACAGGTTTCATATCCGATAAAAATTGAGGATTTGGAAAAATTTGATGGAGAATTGATAGTATGCTACGAAAATGAAGAAGACTTAAGATTTTTAGATTTAGATATTAAATCTAAAAATATAGCGCTAGTAATAGGACCTGAAGGTGGATTTGAAGAGTCTGAAATAGATAAGTTGAAGAGTTATGGAGCTCATATAATATCTCTTGGCAAGAGAATATTAAGAGCTGAAACAGCGGCAATCACTGCCAGCTATCATATCATCAATTGTTTGGAAGGAGAAAAATGAAAAGAACATTTTCTATAACTACTCTTGGTTGTAAGGTAAATCAATATGAATCTGAGGCGATGAGCGAGTTATTTGAAGAAAAAGGTTATATGAAAGTTGATCAAGAAACTGAAGTTGCAGATATATATATAATAAATACTTGTACCGTTACAAACTTATCTGATAGAAAATCCAGACAAGTAATAAGAAAAGCAAAAAGAGAAAATCCTGAATCTATTGTTGCGGTTGTTGGGTGTTATTCTCAAGTATCTCCAGAAGAAGTTGCTTCAATTGAAGGTGTGGATATAGTTCTTGGAACTACTGAAAGATCAGATATTGTAAATATGGTTGAAAATTTCCAAAATAATGGAGAATTTATTAACGCAGTTAGAAGTTTGGACGGAGATTATGAATTTCAACCAATAAATATATCAAAAGAATCAGATATGACCAGGGCATATATGAAGGTTCAAGATGGATGTAATAGATTTTGTACCTATTGCATAATACCTTATGCAAGGGGAAGAATAAGGTCGAGAAGCATTTCTGATTCTGTGAAAGAGGCGAAAAGATTAGCTGAAGCAGGATATAAAGAAGTTGTATTGACAGGAATACACATAGGATCTTATGGAAAAGAGTCAGGCAAAAGTTTAATAGAACTAATTGAAAGCATAGCTGACGTTGAAGGCATAGAAAGAATTAGAATGTCTTCTGTAGAACCTATGACAATTACAGAGGAATTTTTACAAAGAGCAATAGCAACGGGAAAATTTTGTGACCATTTCCACTTATCTTTACAAAGCGGGTGTGATAAGGTCTTAAAAGAAATGAACAGAAGATATACTACTAAGGAATACAAAGAAGTAGTTGATTTAATTAGAAAATATATGCCGAAGGCAGGTATAACTACAGATATAATAGTAGGTTTTCCTGGAGAAACTGATGAAGAATTTGAAATAACACGTAGATTTGTTGAAGAAATTGAGTTTTCAAGAATACACGTATTTAAATATTCTATTAGAGATGGAACTCCAGCTGCTGAAAGAACAGATCAAATTCATGGGGAAGTAAAACATAGTAGGTCTCAAAAACTTATTGAATTAAATGAAAAATTAATGAAGAAATTTGCTTCGGAGCAAGAAGAATTAGAAGTGTTATTTGAAGAAAAAATAGAAGATAAATATGTAGGATATTCAACCAATTATTTAAGATGTGCTATCAAAAGTGCAGATGACTTAAAAAATATAACCAAAAGTGTTAGAATAGTATCAGAAGAAAACGAACCTTTCGAAGTAGTTTTAAGTTAGGGGGATATAGTGGATTGTTTATTTTGTAAAATAATTACAGGGGAAATTCCATCTGATAAAATTTATGAAGATGAGTTAATATATGCTTTTAATGACATTGAGCCACAAGCGCCTCAACATTTTTTGGTTGTTCCAAAAGAACATATAACTTCTCTTTATGAAATCGAAGAAAAAGATAAAGCTTTACTAGGACATATAATGTTAAAGATAAGTGAAATTGCAAAAGAAAAAAATTTAAAAGATGGATATCGTGTTGTTATCAATACTAGAGAAGATGGAGGGCAGACTGTTGGGCACCTACACTTCCACGTATTAGGTGGGAGAAGTATGAAATGGCCACCAGGTTGAAAAAGATATTGAAATTTAAAGCTTTAGAGTGTATAATTAATAAGAATTAGCTAAGAAAAGCTACCTTTCTATGAGGGGAGGGGAAACAATGTCAGAAATTAGAGTTGGAGAAAATGAATCTCTTGACAATGCTCTTAAGAGATTTAAGAGACAATGTGCCACTAGTGGAGTTCTAAAAGAAGCTAGAAAAAGAGAACATTATGAAAAACCAAGCGTAAAAAGAAAGAAAAAATCTGAAGAAGCGCGTAGAAAGAAGCGTTCAAGACACTAAGAGGTGTAGTATGTCATTAAAAGACAAGCTCATGGAAGATTTAAAATCTGCAATGAGAGACAAAGATAAGTTGGCTAAAGATACTATCACACTTGTACGTGCCAGCATCAAACAAAAAGAAGTAGATGAGAGAATAGAACTCAATGATTCCGATATACTAAACATAATTTCTAAGCAAGTTAAAGAAAGAAGATCGGCAATTGATGAATTCAAGCGTGGTAATAGAGACGATTTAGTTGAAAAAACCAATGCTGAAATTGAAATACTACTTAAATATTTGCCAAAGCAATTAGATGAAGAAGAACTAACTGAAATCATCAAACAAGTTATGAGCGAACATGAAATCAACTCACCTGCTGATATGGGTAAACTTATGAAGAATGTTATGCCTAAAGTCAGTGGAAGAGCAGATGGTAAGCTTGTAAGCGCAGTTGCTGGAAAATTACTAAAAGCCTAGGGAAATCCTTAGGCTTTTTTTGTAAAGAGGTGTAATATGAAAAAAATTATTTTGGGTATTTTTTTGGCTTTAGTACTATTTACAAAGGTTGATGCTAAAGTTTTGGTTGTACCTATTCAAGGGGAAATCAATTCGGCAAAGACAAATTTTATAGATAGTTCCATAAAAAATTTAAGAAATGAAGATACTGTTATTTTTAAAATTGACACATATGGTGGTTCAATAGCTTCTGCTGAAGAAATAAAAAATTCTATAATGAGGTCTAAAGCTAAGACTATTTCTGTAGTAGATAATAAGGCTGAATCAGCAGGAGTGTTGTTGACTATTGCAAGTGATGAAGTTTATATGGTTGAGGGTTCAACAATTGGGTCTGCAGAGCCGATTCCTAATACAGAGAAGACTTTATCTTATTGGAGATCTATACTTTCAGATACTGCGAGTAGACGTGGGAGAAATATAGACGTTATAGTGGCGATGACAGATTCTGATGTAGTTATAGAAAATGTAGTTGAAAAGGGAAAACTTTTAAATTTAAATGCGGAGAAAAGTAAAGATTTAGGAATATCTGATTATACGTATAAAGATTTTGATGAATTTTTGTCAGAAAGGAATATAAAAGATTATGAGTTAGCAAATATGAATGCTGGCATGAAATTTTTAGATTTTATTTCATCTCAATCTGTTTCATCTCTACTACTTATAATAGGTATGGCAGCTCTTGTTGTTGAATTATTTATGCCTGGTTTTGGAGTAGGTGGAGTTTTAAGCATAATAGCTTTTGGGCTTTTCTTTATAGGCAATATATTTGCGGGAAATGCAAGTTGGTATGCTATAGCAATATTTGTTCTGGGGTTAATATTGATATTTATTGAAATAATGATGCCAGGATTTGGAATTGCTGGAATAGGTGGAATAATATCGTTAGTATTAGGTGTAGTGTTTGCAATGGGTAGTTTAGAAGTTGCTATTAAATCACTATCTTTAGCTATAATTGTTACATTTGCTATAGGAATGTTTATGGTGAAAAAAGGAATGAAAACTAATTTATTTAATAGTCTAAAGCTAAATAATTCCCTTTCTTCTGAAGAAGGGTTTTTAAGTGTAGATACAGCAAATTTAAATGTTGGGGATATTTGCTTAACCAAAACTGTCATGAAACCTACAGGTTTTATTGAATATATGGATGTAAAATATGAAGCGATTTCTGTAGATGGATACATAGATAAAAATGTTGAAGTTGAAGTTTCAAAGGTTGAAAAATCTAAAATTTATGTAAGGAGGATAATTTGATGATGTTTAACAGTGGTGCGATTTTAGGTAGCGGTGTAATAATTTTATTTATACTTGTTTTGATATTTTCTTTTCTTTTGTTCCAGTAGGACTATGGATAACAGCTTTCTTCTCAGGGGTTAAAGTGAAAATTTCAACTCTTATTGGTATGAAACTTAGAAGAGTTAGGCCAGGGAGAATTGTAAATCCAATGATAAAAGCCACAAAAGCTGGATTAAATTTGAGGATTGAAGATTTAGAAGGACATTATCTTGCTGGAGGAAATGTAAATACATTGGTAGATGCGTTGATAGCTGCAGAGAGGGCTAATATACCACTGCCTTTTGAAAGAGGAGCTGCAATAGACCTTGCTGGCAGAAATGTATTAGAAGCTGTTCAAGTATCTGTAAACCCAAAAGTAATAGAAACTCCAAATATTTCAGCCGTTGCCCAAGATGGTATTGAAGTAATGGTAAAAGCTAAAGTAACTGTTCGTGCTAACATAGATAGGTTAGTCGGAGGGGCTGGAGAAGAGACAATAATTGCAAGAGTTGGAGAAGGTATTGTAACTACTGTTGGTTCTTCTATGACATACAAAGCCGTTTTAGAAAATCCGGATTCGATTTCTAAGATGGTTCTTGAAAAGGGATTGGATTCAGGGACTGCATTTGAAATACTTTCTATAGATATAGCTGATGTTGATGTTGCTAGAAATATTGGGGCAAGACTTCAAACAGACCAAGCTGAAGCAGATAAGAGAATTGCTGAAGCAAAAGCATCTGAAAGAAGAGCTATGGCACTTGCTCGTGAACAAGAAATGAAAGCAGAAGTAGAAGCTATGAGAGCTAAAGTTGTAGAAGCTCAATCTCAAGTTCCACTTGCAATGGCAGAAGCTCTTAAAAAAGGCAACATAGGGGCTATGGATTATTATAAAATTCAAAATATAAATTCTGACACAGATATGAGAAAATCTATATCTAACGCTACAGATGGCAAGGTAGATGATAAATAATGGGAAAAATATTAATTCCAATTGTATTTATTTTAATCAATATTCTTATAGACAAGAAAAAGGTCGATTCTAAAAAAAAATCTGATGAAAAATTAAAATCAGATAGTTTATCGGATAATGCGATGGGCGATAAACACAAAAAGAATATTAAGCCAAAAAGAAAGAAAGGCAAAGTTCAGTAGAAAATCTAATAGGAAATTTGATTGAGTCTATAAAACCTCATCTTTCTCCAGAAGACCAGAAAAAATATTCTAAGAAGATTGAGAATAAAAAAGAAACTCAAGAGCTTCTTGAGAAGATAAAAGCTGAAAGAGAAAGTATCAAAAATGATAAGTATGAGTTTGTAGAGCCTGAAGTTCAAGATGAAAAAGTAGAGATAAATATGAAAAAAGAATTTACTAGAGATGAACTTGTAAAAGCTATAGTAATGAAAGAAATTTTGGATAAACCAGTATCACTTAGGGAGAGTTAATCTCCCTTTTTCTGTGTCTGTGTAGAATACAGGATTTATTTATGATATAATTTTAGGTTACAGGAGGTATTAATGGCAGAATTAAAAGTTGATATTTCAAAATTAAATAGTGATTTAAAACCAGTCTTATTTGGAAAATTAGATGAATATTTAATAACAATAGAGAAAAATTTTGATGTAAATATAAAAGCTTCAGATCATTTTTTGAATATAAAGGGAGAAAGAGCTGAGTTCGCTAAAATTCTATTAGAAAATTTAATAGAGTTGATACTAAGACAAAAGTCATTAGAAAAAAGTGAATTTGATTATGCACTGAGCTTAGTTAAAGATGGGCATACGGAATCAATTGCTGAATTATTAAATGAAACGATAGTTTATACAGCTATGGGAAAGCCAATAAGGGCTAAGACATTAGGTCAAAAGAAGTATTTAGATGCAATTAAAAAGAATGATGTATGTTTTGGTATTGGCCCCGCTGGTACTGGTAAAACATATTTGGCAATGGCGTATGCTGTAAAAGCTTTTAAAAACCAAGAAGTTTCAAGAATAATTTTAACTAGACCTGCTGTTGAGGCTGGAGAAAGTTTGGGATTTTTACCCGGAGACTTACAAATGAAAGTAGACCCATATTTAAGGCCTTTATATGATGCACTTTTTGAAATGTTGGGCGTAGATAATTACAACAAGTATGTCGAAAAAGGCATGATAGAAGTTGCTCCTCTTGCTTATATGAGAGGGAGAACGTTGGATTCTGCATTTGTAATCTTAGACGAAGCTCAAAACACAACTAATGAGCAAATGAAGATGTTTTTAACAAGACTTGGATATGGTTCTAAGGCAATAATAACTGGAGATATAACTCAAACAGACTTACCAAAATCAAAAACTTCAGGACTAAAGTTGGTATTAAATATCTTAAAGAATGTAAAGGGAGTTGGAATTACTTATTTAACTTCAAAAGATATTGTAAGACATCCATTAGTGCAAAGAATTATAGAGGCTTATGACAAATTTGAAAAGAGAAAATAATGGAAATACTTTTTGATGATAGGCAAGATGATGTATATCTTGATGAAGAAGGAATAGAACTAATAAAAAAAGCTGTTGGAGAAACTTTGAACCATCTTAATATGGATAAAGATGTTATAGTAAGTATTTCATTGGTCAATGAAGACGAAATACAAACTTTGAACAGAGATTTTAGGGGGGTTGATAAAGTTACAGACGTATTGTCTTTTCCTCTTGATGACGAGTTTCAAATACATCCTACAATGCTAGGTGATGTGGTAATTAATACTAAAAGGGTTCTTGAACAAGCTGAAGAATTTGGACATTCTAATGAAAGAGAAATAGCATATTTAACAGTGCATTCAACTTTACATTTATTGGGATATGACCATATGGAAGATGATGAGAAAAAAGAAATGAGAGAAATAGAAGAAGCTGTTATGGAGCGAATGGGAACTTTGAGGTGATAGATTGAAAAAAGGTGGATTTATTGCTTCGTTTAACAACGCAGTTCAGGGGATTATATCTGCATTAAAAACTGAAAGAAATTTAAAGTTTCATTATATAGCAGCATTGGGCACTATTTTTATATCTCTATTTATGGATTTTACAAAAACAGAATTTTTAATACTACTATTATCTATAATATTTGTAGTTGTTGCAGAGATGATAAATACAGCTATAGAGAGAACTGTAGATTTGATTGTGCAAGAATATAATCCAATTGCAAAGTATGTAAAAGACGTTTCAGCAGGAGCGGTTATGTTAAGTGCTATAAATGCATTTATAGTTGGATATTTGTTGTTTTACAATAAATTTGCAATGTATACTGAATTTGGTTTGAGAAAAATTGCAAATTCAAATGAGCATTTAGCCTTTGTAACTATTTTATTAGTTTTAATTTTGACTGTTGGAGGAAAATATTTAAGGGCTAAAATAAATGGTGGAACTTATTTTCAAGGGGGAGCAGTTTCAGGACATTCAGCTTTGGCTTTTTGTGCTGCAACAATTATTTCTCTCTTAACTATTAATGCATTAATTACATTTTCAGTATTCGGAATAGCATTGCTAGTTGCAGAAAGTAGAGTAGAAGGTAAAATTCACACTATAAGCGAAGTGATTTCAGGAGCTATATTGGGAATATGTGTTGCTATTATAATATTTAAGGTAGTGGGATAATGGAAAATAAAAAGTTAATAGAGATGGCTATTGAAGCAAGAGACAACTCTTCTTATACGCCATATTCAAATTTTAAAGTTGGAGCTGCAGTGGAAATGGAAGATGGTTCCGTTTATTCTGGAGGGAATATAGAAATATCTTCATATTCACCAACTAATTGTGCAGAAAGAACTGCAATATTTAAAGCTGTCAGTGAAGGACATAGAGAGATAAAAAAAATAGCAATTGTATCTAGTGGAGGAGAAACATTTCCGTGTGGAGTATGTAGGCAAGTTATTAGAGAATTTGGGAAAGATGTTCAAATAATAATAGCGACTACACCTGAGGATTATAAAGTTTTTACACTAGAAGAATTGTTGCCACATAGTTTTGGTCCGGAAGATCTAGGGGTGAAAAATGTTTAAATCAGGTTTTATAACCATAATAGGAAGACCAAATGTTGGAAAGAGTACATTACTTAACCAAGTAGTTGGTCAAAAAATTTCGGCTATTTCAAATAAGCCACAAACTACGAGAAATAAGATTACTTTTATATATACAGAAGAAGATTTTCAAGCTGTGTTTTTAGATACACCGGGAATACAATCTCCAAAAAATAAATTGGGTGATTATATGTTAAAAACTTCAGAATCTACACTTAATGAAGTTGATGTAATAACATATATAGTAGATTGTTCTACGACAATTGGTAAGTTGGATTCATATATCATAAAGACTTTAAAGGAAATCAATATAAAAACTCCTATAGTATTGTTGATAAACAAAATAGATGAAATTCAAAAGGGAAATTTGTTTGAGTTAATAGAAATGTATTCAAACTTAAATCTTTTCAAGGAAATAATTCCAATTTCTGCACTAAAGAATGATGGAGTTAAGGATTATATTGAAGTTTTGAGAAAGTATTTACCAGAAGGACCTCAATATTATCCGGAAGACTTGGTAACAGACCAACCTGAAAAATTTATTGTGGCCGAATTAATTAGGGAAAAAGCGCTTAGAAATTTATCTGAAGAAGTTCCACACGGGATAGCAGTTTCTATAGAAAAGATGAAGTATAGAGAAAATAAAGAAATCTGTGATATAGAGGCAAATATATATATTGAGCGTGAGTCACATAAAAAGATAGTCATTGGTAAAAATGGGGATATGATAAAGAAAATAGGGACTCAAGCTAGAATAGAGATTGAAAATTTACTAGATTATAGAGTAAATCTAAAGCTTTGGGTTAAAGTTGAAAAAAATTGGAGAGAAAAAGAAATTAAGTTAAAGAATTTCGGATATCAATGAAAAATTCAATAACAACTGAGGCTATTATACTATCTGAAACTAGATACAGTGAGTCTAGTAAAATTCTTAGGGCATATACTAAAGAAATAGGTAAAGTGAGTATTATGGCAAAAGGAGCGCTTAGACCTAAGTCTAAACTTGTAACTTTTAGTCAACCACATTGTCATTTTCTATGTAATTTATCGCAAGGAAAAAACTTTTATTATATAGAGCCTATAAAAATAATAGATTCAAATTTCTTTTTGAGAAGAGACTATACTACAATTGTATTGGCTGGATATATTTCAGAAATGGTAGAAAAGAGTTTTTTAGAAGGGGAAACTAATGAAACTGTATTTGATTTGATAGTTAAGACACTTAGACTTATGAACGGAAATAAAAATGTTGAAGCATTAGTTTTGGCATTTAGTTTAAAATATATAAGTTATATGGGATATAGACCAAATTTAAAAGAAGTAGAGAATCCATTTTTTCAAACTATGATGGTGGAGTTACCAATAAAGGTGGAACCATTTTGAGAATAGAAGATATTTACTACCTAAAAAAATTGTTGTATACTTCATTAGATGAATTAGTATTTGATTACGATTTAAGTAGAACGATATTTCTTTTAAATTTAATAGCAGATTATATTAAATATAATTTAGAAATTCACGAATTCAATTCTTTAAAAATTTTATAAGAATTGTAAAAGGAGGAGCAAATGTACTTTCAGGAATTGATACAAACATTACAAAATTATTGGCAAGAAAAGGGATGTATACTAATGCAACCTTACGACATAGAAAAAGGTGCTGGGACTATGAATCCACAAACTTTTCTAAAGGCATTAGGACCAGAAGAATGGAAGGTGTGCTATGTAGAACCTTCAAGAAGACCAGCTGATGGAAGATACGGAGAAAATCCAAACAGATTATATCAACATCACCAATTGCAAGTAATTTTAAAACCATCACCAGAAGATGTTCAAGACTTATATTTAAATTCTTTAAAGGAAATAGGTATTGATCCATTAAAACACGATATAAGATTTATAGAAGATAACTGGGAATCTCCAACTCTTGGAGCTTGGGGGTTAGGTTGGGAAGTATGGTTAGACGGTATGGAAGTAACTCAATTTACATATTTTCAGCAAGTAGGTGGAATAAATTGTGAATTGGAATCTGCAGAATTGACTTACGGTCTTGAAAGAATAGCAATGTATCTACAAGACGTATCCAATGTATATGATATTCAATGGAATGAAAATATTAAATACGGAGATGTATTCAAAGTAGCTGAATATGAACAGTCAAAATATGCTTTTGAAGTTTCAAATACTGAAATGTTAGTTGAACTATTCAACACTTATGAAAATGAATGTGAAAGAATTATAAAAGAAAAATTAGCTCTTCCTGCATATGATTACTGCTTGAAATGTTCTCATACATTTAACTTACTAGATGCAAGAGGTGCTCTTTCTGTGTCTGAAAGAACCGGGTATATACACAGAGTTAGAAATTTAGCTAGACAAGTTGCTAGTTTATATTTAGAGCAAAGAGAAGAAATGGGTTATCCATTAAAGAGAGGTGCTGAAGTTGAATAAATATTTATTAGAGATAGGGGTTGAGGAGTTACCTTCAAGATTCTGTCAAATGGCGATTGACCAATTAGAAGCGAAAGCAAATAAATTGATGAAGGAATATTCTCTAGGATATGAATCAATAAAGGTAAATGCTACTCCTCGTAGACTTACACTTTTTATAAATGGATTAGATGAAAGACAACCTGATGTAGATTTAGAAGTTAAAGGGCCAGCTGCAAAAATAGCCTTTGATGAAGCTGGAAATCCAACTAAGCCACTACAAGGGTTTATGAAATCACAAGGTATTACTGAAAATGAAATATTTAAAAAAGATTTAAAAGGCACAGAATATATTTATGCCAATATTCATAAAAAAGGGGCAAGTTTCCAAGAAATAATATCTCAAAATATGTCAGATTTAATAAAGTCTATAAACTTCCCTAAAAATATGAAATGGGGAGGTAAAGCTATAAAATTTGCTAGGCCTATTAGATGGATTGTTTCTATTTTAAATGACGAAGTAGCTTCATTTGAATTTGAAGGAATTAAAGTATCTAATGTGACATATGGACATAGATTCTTGGGAAAGGGAGAAATAGTTGTAGATAAAGTAGATAATTACGAAACTCTTTTAGAAGAAAACTATGTAATTTTGGATCAAGATAGAAGAAGAGATATTATAAAATATGGTTCAATGAAATTAGCTAAGTCAGTAAATGGAGAAATAGTTCCTGATGAAGATTTAACAGAAGAATTGACATTTATAGTTGAATATCCAACTCCTATTATGGGCGAAATTCAAGAAAGATATTTAGAGTTACCAAAAGAAGTTATAACAACTCCAATGAGAGATCATTTGAGATTTATACCAATTTATAACTCAAATGGAGGATTGCTACCATACTTTATAACTATTAGAAACGGCAATGAAGATTATAAAGATATAGTAATCAGTGGCAATCAAAAAGTTTTAGAAGCACGTTTAGAAGATGCTGTTTTTTTCTATAAAGATGATATTTCTAAACCATTAGAAGAATATAAAGCTAATTTAAAAGGACTAATGTTCCACGAAAAATTAGGAAATATGTTAGATAAAACTTACAGAGATACTAAATTGGCAATCAAAATTGGAGAAGACTTGCAATTAGGAGAAACAACTAAAGAAGATTTAGAAAGAGCAGCAGAACTTTCTAAAGCTGACTTGACTACTAAATTAGTACAAGAATTTACAGAATTACAAGGTGTTATGGGTTCTATATATGCTGAAAATTCAGGAGAAGCTGAAATTGTAGCAAAGGCTATAAATGAACAATATATGCCAAGATTTTCTGGAGATAAATTACCTGAATCAACAGTAGGTTCTGTACTAGCAATTGCTGATAAGTTAGATAGCATTTGTGGTATGTTTGCAGTGGGACTTATACCAACAGGCTCACAAGATCCATTTGCGCTTAGAAGACAAGCTATAGGTATTATAAATATTATTTTAAATAAGAAATGGGATGTGTCACTTAGTGATTTAATTGACTCTTCATTATTCTTATATACAGATGGCTTACAAATAACATTTGATTACGATGTAGTTAAAAAAGAAATTATTGAGTTCTTTAAGGGAAGAGCACAGACAATACTACAAGCTCAAGAAATTAGATATGATGTAATAGATTCTGTTCTAGGAAGCAATGACAATATATTGACCATATTCACAAAATCAGAAGATTTAAACAACTTCTTTAAGGAAGATAGAAAAGATATATTTGATAGTTTTGTAAGACTTGAAAATATGTTGGATAAAGCTGAAAAAATAGAAAGAATCAATGAATCATTATTAACTGAAAAAGAGGAAATTGAACTTTATAAAAATTCAAAAGAAGTATTACCTGAAGTAGAAAGATTAATTGCTGTAGGAGAATATCAAGAAGCAATTTTAAAAATGTCTGAACTTTCACCTTCAATCCAAAACTTCTTTGAAAATATATTTGTATTAAGCGATAATGAAAATTTAAAAAATAATAGAATGAGTTTACTACATTCAATAGATGTTGTGATCAAGGAGATATTGGATATTAAGAAACTTGTCATAAATTGAGGTGAGTTTTGGAACTAACAAGTAGGCAAAACGAAATAGTTGCCATTGTCAAAGAAAGAGGTCCTATAACCGGTGATGAAATAGCTAGAGAATTGAATATATCAAGGTCTACTATACGAAGTGATTTAACTATACTGACAATGATAGAAATTCTTGGAGCAAGACCAAAAGTTGGATATTACTATTCAATGGAAAATAAAGATAATGGGCTTAAAAAGAAAATAGATACTATTCTTGTCAAAGACACTATGAGCGTACCTGTGGTTATGGATGAGAACACTAGTGTATATGACGTTATAGTTGGGTTATTTTTAGAAAATGTGAGTTCGATATTTATATCGCAAAATGGAGTTTTATCAGGAGTTGTTTCAAGAAAAGATTTGTTGAGAACAACTCTTGGTAAAATGGATTTAAGTGTAACTCCTGTAGGTCTTATCATGACGAGAATGCCTAATATAATCTATGTAAAAGAAGATGATAATATATTAGATGCGGCAATAAAAATTTTTGAACATAAGATAGATTCTCTACCTGTAGTAAGAAAAAGTAAGTCGGGATTAAAATGTGTTGGCAGGTTTACCAAGACCAACATCACTAGGATTTTTGTTGATTTGGTTAGAGAGGATTTTTAGGAGGACTAATGACAGATAATACACTTGTAATCTATGTAATTTCAGATTCTGTTGGAGAAACTGGAGAGCTAATTGCCAAAGCCAGTGTAAGACAGTTTGAGACAAACAATTATGAAGTTAAGAGATATCCATATCATAATAGCATAGAACAAATTGAACCAATTCTTTATGAAGCAGCTAAAGAACAAAAATCTCTTATAATTTATACAAATGTAGTTCAAGAAACTAGAGATTTTATAAATGAAAAAGCTGAAGAATTAAATTTAAAAGTTGTTGATGTAATGGGTGAGCCATTAAATAAACTTGAAGATGTATTAGGGTATAAACCTTTAAGAGAACCTGGGCTTATTAGAAGACTTGATGAGAATTACTTTAAAAAAGTTGAAGCTGTTGAATTTGCAGTTAAATATGATGATGGGAAGGACCCAAGAGGCGCTAAAAAAGCAGATATTTGTCTTGTCGGCATATCACGTACATCAAAAACACCATTATCAATGTATTTGGCTAACAAACATTATAAGGTTGCAAATATACCTTTAGTTCCGGAAGTTCCAGTGCCTAAAGAAGTATATGATAAGGATATTAGAAGAGTTATAGGACTTACTTGTAATCCGGAAAAATTAATATCAATAAGAACTGAACGTTTAAAAGCGTTAGGTTTGTCATCATCTGCTAAGTATGCAAATATTGAAAGAGTAAAAGAAGAACTTGATTATTCGAAAAAGATAATGGAAGAATTAGGATGTGTAGTTTTTGATGTTACAAACAGCGCCATAGAAGAAACTGCAGAGCTCATAATTGAACACATGAAGAAAGTCTTTTAAATTTATTTTTAAAATTTTCGACAGTATTCTATATTTAGAATTTCAAAGGGTGGTGGTAATATGAATCCAAGAGAAAATAGAGAAAAACTTGAGCACATGATTTTATACAAGACAGCAACTTTTTCTGATATGTCAAAAGGAAGAGTGAGGATTGAAGAAGATTGTGATATGAGAACGTGTTTTCAGAGAGATAGAGATAGAATTCTACATTCTAAGGCATTTAGAAGATTAAAGCATAAAACTCAAGTTTTTATATCCCCAGAAGGAGACCATTTCAGAACAAGATTAACTCATACCCTCGAAGTTTCCCAAATAGCGAGGACAATAGGTAGGTTGCTTGAATTAAATGAAGATTTGATAGAAGCTATGTCTTTGGGGCATGATTTAGGACACACACCATTTGGACACAGTGGAGAAACTATTTTAAATAAATTGCATCCAAAAGGATTTAAACACAATGAGCAATCTATAAGAGTTGTAGAATTTCTATCAAAAACAGAAAATAGAGTCGGTTTAAATTTGACATATGAAGTTAAAGACGGTATTTTAAATCATTCTGGAAAAGGTAAGGCTGAATCTTTGGAAGGAAAGATAATAAAATATGCTGATAGAATAGCTTATATAAATCATGATATTGATGATGCAATGAGAGCTGGAATAATCAAAGAAACGGATTTACCAGATGATTTAATAAAAATTCTAGGCAATAGTCATTCAAAGAGAATTAATACTATGATAACTTCTATTTACAAGAACTCTTACCACAAAGAATTTGTTAAGATGGAACCAGATATAGAAACTGCAACTTTAGCTTTAAGACAGTATATGTTTAAGAATGTATACTATGATAAAACAGTAAAGTCAGAAAATGAAAAGATATATCACATGATAGAGTCTTTATTTAATTATTACATGAAAGATTTAAATAGAATACCAAGAGAACACTTGAATTTATATGAAAATATAGAACACACAGATGAAGATATTGTAAGTGATTATATAGCTGGAATGACTGATATATATGTAGTCGAGATATATAAAAAATTGTTTATTCCGAAAGGGTGGGCAAATGAGTTATATAGTAGATGATGAAGTATTAGAAAAAATAAGGTCTCAAGTAGATATAGTTGATTTGATATCCGATTATATACCTCTTAAAAAAAGTGGATCTAATTATATGGGACTGTGTCCATTTCATAATGAAAAGACACCGTCTTTTTCCGTTTCTCCAACTAAAGGAATTTTTAAATGCTTTGGTTGTGGGGCAGGTGGTGATCATATAAGTTTTATAATGAAAAAAGAAAATCTTTCTTTTAGAGAAGCAGTAAAATTTTTAGCAGATAAATATAATATAGAGTTGAAGGAATATGACATGCATGAATCTCAACATAGTAAAAAGTTGAGGGAAAAATTATATGAAGCAAACAGAGATGCTGCTATATTTTATATGAATTGTTTGACTAAAAGTTATATGGCTTTAAATTATTTAAAAAGTAGAGAAATTGATAGAGATACAATATTAAAGTTTGGCATAGGATATTCTCCTGATGGTTGGACTAATTTATATAGTTATTTAAAATCAAAGGGATATGATGATGAAACATTAGATAAAGCTAATTTGATAAGTAAATCTAAAAGGGGGACATACATAGATAGATTTAGAAATAGAATTATGTTTCCCATTTTAGACGTATCTAAAAGAGTAATTGCTTTTGGTGGGAGAAGCTTAGATACTTCAATTCCAAAGTATTTAAACTCTAGTGATACACTGATTTTCAATAAAGGAGATAACCTGTATAACGTAAATAAGATAAGAGAAGAAAATAAAAGTGGAAAAATTATCTTAGTTGAAGGGTATATGGATGTTATTTCACTATATAAAAGTGGTATAAATTATACCGTAGCAAGCCTTGGAACAGCATTTACTGAGAATCAGGCAAAACTTATTAAGAAATATTCTGATGAAGTGTATATTTGTTATGATTCAGACCAAGCTGGTATTAGGGCAACAGATAAGGCGATAGATATATTGCTGTCACAAAACATTAAACCTAAGATAATAAGATTGACAGAAGGTATGGACCCAGATGATTTTGTAAAAAAATACGGCAAGTTAGATTTTGAATTAGAAGTTTCTAAGGCAATAAGTTATTTGGATTACAAAATTTCAAAGGTGAAATCTAGATGGAATCTTGAATCTTCTGAGGGTGTTGTAGGATTTACAACTGAAGTTTCTGAAATATTAATTAGACTTAAAAATCCGATAGAAAGAGATGTTTATATTGATAAAATATCAAAACAGTTTGGGATTAAAGTTGAGTCTATAATATCTTATATTCAGTTGAAAAATAGAGATTTTAAAAGCAAAATAAAAAAGAACAATTTATTAAAAAAAGAATCTAGAAAAAAAAGAGCAAAGCTCGTTAAGTGTTAAAAAATCACGTGAACAAATTGAGAAGCAACTTATTGCACTTATGCTACATGATAGAAATCTGTTTAATTTAATTGACTCTAGTATAGAATCATATGAATTTACTGGAATAAAAGAACGGGATGCTTTTGAAATAATAAGAAATTTTTATATTGATACAGATTTAGAAAATATAGAGAAGCAAATTTTAGATAGTTGCTTAATAAGTAGAGATTACTTATCTGAACTAATGAGTGTGAATATAGATTTGAAAAATTCCATAGATATTATAAAAGAATTAATAAAGACAATTAGACATTATAATTTAGAAGATAGAAGAGATAAATTATTAGAAAAGATTAAATCTCTAGATAATCAAAATAGAAAATTTGATATGCAAGAATTAAATAGTTTGATAGATGAATTAAATGAGATAAATCTTAAACTAAATCTTCCTAGCTAGGGGGCTAAAAAATGGCAGAAAAACTTAATGGTATAAATAAACCTCATTCAAAAGAGAGTATTGTTGGGGGGTTGAGAAATATAGGCAAGGCTAAAGGTAATTTAACTTATGAAGAGATAGTTTCAGCTCTTGAAGAAATACCTTTAGAAAGTGAAGAAATAGATAAAATCTATCAAGATTTTGAAAGTGAAGGTATAGAACTTTTAGATGATGAAAAAATAGATTTGGAAATTTCGAGTCAACCAGATGACGATGAAGATATAAAGAAAGAAGATTTATCAGTTCCTAAGGGAGTTAGCGTAGATGATCCTGTTAGAATGTATCTTAAAGAAATAGGAAAGATACCTTTGCTTACTGGTGAAGAAGAAGTACTAATAGCTAAACGTATGGAAATAGGGGAAAATTTAGCTAAAAAAGAACTTGCAGAAGCTAATTTGAGATTGGTAGTTTCAATTGCTAAAAGATATGTAGGTAGAGGCATGAGTTTCTTAGATTTAATTCAAGAAGGAAACCTTGGGCTTATGAAAGCTGTTGAAAAATTTGATTACACAAAAGGATTTAAATTTTCGACATATGCAACTTGGTGGATAAGACAAGCGATAACTCGAGCTATAGCTGACCAAGCCAGGACTATAAGAATACCAGTTCACATGGTAGAAACTATAAACAAGTTGGTAAGAGTTCAGAGACAATTAGTTCAAGAACTTGGTAGAGATCCATCACCTGAGGAAATTGCTCAAGAAATGAGCTTAGATGTTGAAAAAGTAAGAGAAATTCAAAAGATTGCTCAAGAACCAGTTTCATTGGAAACACCAATAGGTGAAGAAGAAGATTCGCATTTAGGAGATTTTATACCTGATGAAGAAATCTTATCTCCTTCTGATGCCGCAACATTTACTCTTTTAAAAGAACAGTTAGAAACTGTTTTAGAGACTCTTACAGAACGAGAAAAGAAAGTTTTAACTTTAAGATTTGGTTTAGAAGATGGAAGAGCAAGAACTTTGGAAGAAGTTGGAAAAGAATTTGATGTAACTAGAGAGAGAATAAGACAAATAGAGGCCAAGGCACTTAGGAAGTTACGTCATCCAAGCAGAAGTAAAAAATTAAAGGATTTTTTGGAATGAGATTATCTGATAGATTAAAAACAATTGCAATGATGGTTACAAAAAATTCAAAAATAGCTGATATAGGCACGGATCATGGTCAAGTGCCTATTTTTCTATCTGAAAATAAAATATCTGATTATATAGTTTGCTCAGATATAAGTGAACCATCATTATTAAAGAGTAAGGAAATAGTAAAAAATTTTACTAACATATACCCAAGATTAGGTGACGGATTAAATGTCTTATTTGAAAATGAAGTGGATGAAATAATAATAGCTGGAATGGGTGGGCATTTAATCGTAAAGATTTTGGAAGAAAATTTAAATATAGTGAAAAATTTAAAGTCTATTATATTACAACCTATGCAGGCATCTGAATATTTGAGGGAGTATTTATATAGTAAGTATAAATTTTTAGATGAAAAAGTTGTTTATGAAGATTCAAAGTATTTTGAAATAATACAAGTTGTATATAGTGGAGAAGAAACAGTGGTAGATGAAATATTTTACGAAATTCCAAAATTATCTTATGAGAGAAAAGATATAGCTTGTTTAGATTTTATAGAACATAAGATTCAAAAAAATAAAGAAATAATAAGGAATGTAAAAAAATCAAATAGTGATAGCAACAAAGTAGAGACTTTAGAGTCTAAAAATTTCAATTTAGAGAGGCTTTTATGAGTTACAGAGCTGTAGATATAGTAGAATATATAGAGAAACTTGCAGACCCAAAATATCAAGAATCATGGGATAATAGTGGTTGGCAGATAAAAAGTGATGTTGATGTAAATAAGGTATTAATATGTATGGATCTTACCTTAGAAAGAATTGAATATGCATTGAAAAATGAATTTCAATTGATAATAACACACCATCCAATGTTCTTTTCAGGTATAAAATCAATACAAGATGATTATAAATCTAAGATGATTAAGAAACTTGTTATGAATAATATTTGCGTTTATTCTGCGCATACATCTTTTGATGTTTCAAATAGTGGGGTTAATAAAGTACTATTTGATTTTCTAATGTTAGAAGAGCCAAAAGATTTGATAATTACAGATAGTGGGAAAGGTCTTGGATTAATAGGTGTAAATAAAAACTTTAAGAGTATAAATGAGTTATTAAAATTTCTAGAGAGCAACTTATTAGTTGATAGTTATAAAGTATATGGTAGAAGTATCAAAGATATAAATAAAATAGCTTTGATAGGTGGCTCAGGAGCTAGTGAAATACAATCGGCAATAGACAATGGTGCTGATGTATATTTGACTTCTGATGTAAAGCACCACGATGCTCAAATCGCTTATGAAAATGATTTGATTTTAATAGATATAAGCCATAACGATAGTGAAAAATTAGCCTTGAAATGGATGAGTGAATATATAAAAGAAAAATTTGATATAGAAATTGAGACTATGTTAGATAATGCTTTTACACTAAAACTTGATTAAGGTATTTAATTTTGCTAAAATTGTTAAAGAGTAAGTTATCCAATCGCATCAATCATTTGATGAGGAAAGTCTGCGCTCCATAGAGCAGGATGCCAGTTAACGACTGGTAGGGGCGACCCTAAGGCTAGTGCAACAGAGATATACCGCCTTAAAAAGGTAAGGGTGGAAAGGCGAGGTAAGAGCTCACCAGGTTTTCAGTGATGAAAATGCTATGTAAACCCCATTCGGAGCAAGACCAAAATAGGACAAAACAGATGTTGCTCGCATCTGCCGGTAGGTAGGTCGCTTGAGTTATTTGGTGACAAATAATCTAGATAGATGATTGGACTAGACAGAACGCAGCTTATAAACTTACTCTTTTTTTATTTTAGATAAAAGATTACAAAACATTAAACCTTTTTAACTTTTTTGTAATCTTTTATTGCTTTTTTGTTACCACTTTGTTATACTTTAAAAAAGATAAGAAGTCTATAAAGTATAAGGAGTGTTTTTATTGTTTAATATAAGTAAGAGGGTGCCTCTAGGAGTTGCAGCTCTAGCAGTTGTTTCCCTATTAGGGCTAAAGGATACCGGAATTTTTATAAGCGACCATGTACAAACTACTTATAGCGGAAATCAAGTTTATTTTGAAGCTGGTGAGAAAGCCGAAATTATAGAAACTTCTGTAAGAGGTTATGTAGTTACAAAAGGCGCAGCTAAAGTAACAATACCGATGTCAAAAATTGCTGTAACAGAAGTTACAACATCAACATATAAAGTCATACAATCAGTAGCAATTAAAAATGATGAAAATCAAATTTTGAGAAATTTATTTTTAGGAGAAATTGTTACTTTAAATTCTAAAAAAGATGGAATATTTAATGTTACTACAGCAGATGGTATAACAGGAAATGTAGCTGTGGAAGCACTCGAATTTAATTCTTCTATTGTTAAATCGATGAATAAGGAAGAAGCAATTGTTAAGGCTAAAACTTTTGGTGAAAATGAAATAAAGATGACTGTAAATAAGAGCAGGGCTAGTGTAGCTAATGTATCAGCAGTTGTGTCATATTCAGCCGAAGCTGTTAGTTCAACAGCTCAAGCAGTTGTATATTCAGCTTCAAATAAACTAGGCGCTCCATATATCTATGGTTCAACTGGATCAACTGGATATGATTGTTCAGGGTTAGTTTATGCAGTATATAAAAATGAATTGGGAGTAAATCTTCCAAGAACATCTATGGAACAATCTAAATATGGAAAGCAAGTATCTAGAAATGAATTACAACCTGGAGATTTAGTATTTTTTAACACTAGAGGAAGCGGTGTTTCTCATGTCGGTATATATAAGGGAAATGGATATTTCATTCATGCTTCAACTAGTCAAGGGAAGGTAATAACTTCGAATTTAAGTGAAGATTATTATAATGAAAGATACGTAAATGCAACAAGGGTATTATAATTTAATATTTATTTAATCCAAGGGTAACCTTGGATTTTTTAATTCTTGGATAAAACGGTTGTTAATGTGATAAAAACTTATGTTATAATAAGAAGTAATATGGAGGTATGGAATTGAAAAAGATCAAATTTACGGCTATAGTATTGGGAGCTGTTACACTATTTAGCAGTTCAGTTTATGCTAAGTCTTTTAGAGATGTAAAACAAAATGGTCAATTTAAATGGATTTATTCTGAATTAAATACACTTTCTGATAGAGGTATATTTGGAGGGTATCCAGAAGGAGATTTTAGACCTAATAATCCAGTTTCTTTTTTAGAAATCATACAAGTTATAAAAAATATTAAACAGCCCTCTATTTCAGAATTAGAAGAAGCAAGGGCTAATTATTTAGAAACAATTAAAAAATATAATATACCTCATTGGGCTTATGATTCAGTAGCATATGCTTTAAATAATAATACAATAACTGAAAAGACTATAGAAGTGGCTGAAAAGAGAGGATTTTTTAGAGATAAGAATCCAACTTATCCTAATAGAAATTCTGTTACAGTTTATTTTGGAAGAGCATTTGGATTTTCAGGAATAGGTAATACTCAAATTTTAAAGCATTCTGATTTGCAAAATGTTCCGCAAGTTACGTTGGGATATTTATCAGAATTAGTTAAAAATGGAATATTTTCTGAAACGGGTAGTGAAGGAAAATTTAATGGCTCAAATTATATAAGAAGAGCGGAAGTTGTATCTATTGCAGCTAAGTCTTTAAAATTCTTAGAAAAAAATAATATTAAAACAGACAATTTAATTGATTATACGTTGATAAATAAAAAAGAAGAGACTGACAATGTTAATTCAAGTACATTGGAAGAGGTTTCTGGAGTTATAGAATCTGTAGACGTTAGTAAGAATATAATCAAAATATCATCTAAAGACTATATTGTTTTTTCGTCAACAAATGTAAGTGGTGTAGAAGGATATAATTTTGAAAATATAAATAAATTAAATGGTGCGAGAGTTACTTTAAAACATATTAATGGTGTTGTGAAAGAAATTAAAGTACATTCACATTTAGAAACTGAAAAATATAATGCTAAATTTGTTGGAAGAGTTACTGGAAAAACAATAGAAAATGATACAAATAAATTAAGTGTTAATATTTTAGTGTCAAATAATACTGAAATAGTTTCTGGAAGTAATGTTGAAATTAAAACAGTAAATAATTTTAGTATAGGAGATATCATAACTTTTGATGCAAGAATTGAAAATGGATATATTGTAGAGGTGAATATAAAGAGGTGAAGGTTTGGCCTTCACCTTTATAGGTTATGAGTTTTTTACAACGTTCAGAGATGATAATCGGAAAAGAAAATATAGGGAAATTAAAGAATTCAAAGGTTTTAGTTTTCGGAGTAGGAGGAGTAGGCGGAAGCTTAGTTGAAAGTCTTACAAGAGCTGGGATAGGACAAATTGATATAGTTGATAGAGATGTATTTGACATAACCAACTTAAATAGACAAGTTATGGCTACTTTAGATTCTGTTGGGAATTCAAAGGTTGAAGAGACTAAGAAGAGACTTTTAAGTATTAATTCTGATTTGATATGTAATTCTTTTTTTAAAGAGCTAAATGAAAATACTATAGATGAATTTGATTTAGAAAGTTATACATATATTGCAGATGCTATAGACTCTGTTAGTTCAAAAGTTCTTCTTGCAAAAACTTGTGAAGATAGAAAAATAAAGCTTATTTCTTCAATGGGGGCAGGAAATAGGTTAGATCCAACAAAATTTATGATATCTGATATATCAAAAACTCACAGTGACCCTTTGGCAAAGGTTATGAGAAAAAAGTTGAAGGAAGCTGGTGTAAAAAACTTAAATGTGTTTTCTCTACAGAGCTGCCAACAAAACCTATATATAATGTGGAAAAGAGTTCAACACCAGGTTCAATGTCCTTTGTACCACCGGTGTGTGGTATGGTTATGGCGTCGCAAATTGTTAGAGAAATTATAGGGGAATAAAATGAATTATAAAGATTTAAACGATAGACAAAGTGAAGCGCTTTATCAAACGGATGGAGCTGTTTTAATATTAGCTGGAGCCGGTTCAGGAAAGACAAAAGTAGTTACAAATAAGATAGCTTACTTGATAGAAGAAAAAAATATATTTCCAAGTTCTATTTTGGCAATAACATTTACAAATAAAGCGGCTAAGGAAATGTTAGAAAGAGTGGATAAACTCATTGATGAAGAGGCAAGTTCAATGTGGATAGGAACTTTCCACTCAATTTGTATGAGAATTTTGAGAAAGAATATTGAAAGAATAGGATATACATCTAATTTTACAATATACGATTCGGGTGACCAAAATACTCTTGTATCAGACTGTATAAAAGAGCTGAATTTAAGTAAGTATGTTTATAAGAGCAGGGGAATACTAGCTACTATTTCTCATTTGAAAAATGAAGATATAGATCCTGATTCATATATAAAAGAACATTATGTAGATTTTTATGCAAGAAATGTTGGAGAAATATATTCGTTATATCAGTCCAAACTTAAGAGTAATAATGCTCTTGATTTTGATGATTTAATAATAAAGACAGTTGAATTGTTAGAAGAGAATGAAGATATTAGAAAATTCTATAATTTAAAGTTTAAGTATATATTTGTAGATGAGTATCAAGACACTAATAATATGCAGTATAGATTTATCAGACTTATAAGTGGAGAAAATCCAAACCTGACAGTTGTTGGGGACAATGACCAATCTATTTATGCGTGGAGAGGTGCTGATATATCTAATATTTTAAATTTTGAAAGAGATTTTAAAGATGCAAAAGTAATTTTACTTGAGCAAAATTATAGGTCTACAACAAATATATTAAACATTGCAAATAATGTCATAAGTTACAATCCAAATAGAAGGGATAAAAATTTATGGAGTTCTAAAGGCGCTGGAGAGAAAGTAAAATATAGACAATTTAGACATTCTTCAGAAGAAGAACATGGTGTAGTTCAAAGAATACAACAGTTAAATTATAAGGGCTATAATTATTCTGATATGGCCATTTTATATAGAACTAATGCTCAATCAAGAGGGTTTGAAGAAGCTTTAGTAAGAGAAACAATACCTTATAGAATGATAGGTGGCCTTAAGTTTTATGACAGAAAAGAAGTCAAAGATATAATGGCTTATTTAAAACTTATACAAAATACAAGTGATGATGTAGCTCTATTGAGAATAATAAATGTTCCAAAGAGAGGAATAGGAGATAGTACAACGGCTAAAATTGCCGAGTATGCTGCACCAAGAGGGATGAGTTTGTACGATGTTATATCAAGTAACGAATGTATGGATGAATTACAACTAAGAGCTCAAAAGAAACTTAAAGAATTTAGAGATTTAATAGAGTTACTTAGAAATCATATTGATGATTTAGGACTATCTGAATTTATAGAGAGAGTTATCTATGAATCAGGTTATGTGAGAGAATTGGAGGCGGAAAATACTGTAGAAGCTAGAACAAGAATAGAAAATATAAGAGAGCTTTTATCAACAGCTGTTGAAAGCGAAAGAAGAGATGAAACAGTAACATTAGAAGATTTCTTGGCAGGAGTTTCACTGTTATCAGATGTGGATAAATCAAGTGATGACAAGGGTGTAAATCTTATGACCATACATGCGTCAAAAGGTTTGGAATTTAAAGTTGTATTTTTAGTGGGACTTGAAGAAAAGTTATTCCCATCAGCTAGGTCTATCGAAGAAGATGAGGATGTTGAAGAAGAGAGAAGACTTTGCTATGTTGCTGTGACAAGAGCGGAAGAGGAGCTTTATATAAGTTCAGCTGAAACGAGAACTATGTATGGTAGAACAACACCAAGTTTAGAGTCTAGATTTATCAACGAAATGGGAGAAGATTTAGAGAAGACAAAACCAGAAGTTGAATATAAGTCCAGAACCCATTTAGTAGAAGTAAAAGATTTCACACAGTATAAACCTAAAAAGGAAGAGAAAAAACAAGTTGATAAAGCTGTATTGGAGCTTTCAGTAGGTGATAAAGTATTCCATAAAAAGTGGAAAACGGGTATGATAGTATCTAAGACAGAAAAGGGCGACGATTATGAAATAGTGGTTTCTTTTGATGGTAAAGGACTTAAAAAACTTATGCTTTCAATGGCACCACTAACATTGGTGGAATAATGGATAGAATAAAGGAATTAGTTAAGTTATTAAACGAACATAATTATAGATATTATACTTTGGATAATCCATCTATATCTGACAAAGAGTATGATAGATTATACGACGAATTAAAAGAATTGGAAAGTTCTACAGGTATAATTTTAGCTGATTCTCCAACAAACAGAATTGGTGGAGAAGTATTAGATAAGTTTGAAAAGCATGAACACATTAGACAGCTTTATTCAATGGATAAGGCTCAGAGTATAGAGCAATTAGTTTCGTGGCATGAGAGAAATTTTAGAACTGCTCAGTTACTCGGGTTTGAATTAGATTATGTTGTGGAATTAAAATTTGATGGGTTAACTATAAACTTAACATATAAAGATGGTAATCTTTTTACTGCCTCTACAAGAGGAAATGGAAGTGTTGGAGAAAAGATTTTAGAACAGATAAAGACAATATACTCTATTCCTTTGACAATTGATTTTAAAGGAATTATGGAAGTTCAGGGAGAGGGTTTGATGCCACTTCATGAACTTGAAAGATATAATAAGACTCATGAAGAAAAATTAAAAAATGCTAGAAATGCAGCAGCCGGTGCACTTAGAAATTTAGACCCAAAAGTTACAGCACAGAGAAATTTAACTGCTAATTTTTATAACATAGGATATATAGAGGGAAAAGATTTTGAATCTGACCTTGATATGAAAGAGTTTTTGAGAGAAAATAGATTTAAAGTTGACTCTCACTACTACCATTGCAAGAAGATAGATGAAGTTATAGAAATCATAAATAAAATATCTGAAATTAGAAGTACCTTAGACATATTAATTGACGGTGTTACTGTAAAAGTAAATAATTTCAAATTAAGAAATGAGTTAGGGTATACAAACAAATTTCCAAGATGGGCAATAGCTTATAAATTTGAAGCAGAGGAAGTAGTTACAAAACTATTAGATGTGATTTGGAATGTTGGTAGAACGGCAAAGGTAACTCCTTCAGCGGTTCTTGAACCTGTAGATATAGGCGGGGTTACAATTCAAAGAGCAACACTTAACAATTATGATGATATTTTAAGAAAGAACGTGGAAATAGGCGGTAATGTAATTATAAGACGTTCAAATGATGTTATACCTGAAATACTTGGTTCTGTACCTACGGATGAGCCAACTAAAAAAATTGAAAAACCTGTAAATTGTCCTTATTGTGGAAGTGAGCTCTATCAAGATGGAGTTCACATATTTTGCCCAAATACAATGAGTTGTGTACCACAATTGGTCTCAAGACTAACTCATTTTGCATCAAGAGATGCTATGAATATAGAAGGCTTGAGTGAAAAAACAATAATGCAGTTATTGAGTGAGCTAAACATAAGAGAAATTCCTGACTTATATAGATTGAAAAAAGAGGATTTATTAGAGTTAAGGGGATTTAAAGACAAGAAAGTAAATAATTTATTGCAAGCTATAGAATTATCTAAACATGTGAACTTGAATAATTTTATATACGCACTTGGAATAAGAAATGTTGGCATTAAAAGTGCTACAGACTTGGCTAAAAATTATAAAAGTTTTGAAAATTTTAGAACTGCAAAGTATGATGAGTTAGTGCAAATGGAAGATGTAGGACCGATTACAGCTAAGGATATAGTTGAATTTTTAAATGATGATAAAATTTCAAACTCAATAGATGAATTATTAGAGCTTGGAGTAGAGCCTATTTATGAAGAAATTGTTCAAGAAGATTCAAAATTTACGGATAAAAAAGTTGTAATAACAGGTAAATTATCAATGCCTAGAAAAGATTTAGAGTCCATCTTAGAGTCTAAAGGTGCTAAGATAGTATCAGCAGTTAGTAAAAATACAGACTATGTAATAGCAGGAGAAGATGCTGGCTCAAAATATCAAAAAGCGATAGATTTAAATATAAAAGTTATAGATGAACAAGAATTAAATGAAATGTTAGGAGGAAGCTATGAATCTTGAGGAAATTAAACATATAGCGGATATAGCTATGATAGAGTTTAGTGAAGAGGAGTTAAAAGGATTCCAAGATAATTTCAATGAAACTTTTGCATTAGTAGATGAGATTAAAAATTTAAACTTAGATGATTTAGAGATGACTTTTCATGTAAATGACACAACTAATAATCTGAGACCAGATGAAATTAAAAATAGTTTGAAAGTTGAAGAAGCTACCAAGAATACAGCTGAAGAAAAATACGGATATTTTAAGATAATTAAGTTTGTAGAGTAGGAGGCAAAATGGATTTAACCAAATTAAAAGGTCATGAGCTTATAAAAGGATATGAAAATAGAGATTTCAGTTGTAGAGAAGTCACTGAAGCCTATTTAAAAAATATAAAAGAAAAAGATGAAGAAATTAATGCTTATATAACTATAACAGAAGAATTAGCACTTGAGAATGCAAGTAAGGTAGATCAAAAATATGAAAATAGAGAGCACTTAGGTATACTTGCGGGAATTCCAACGGCAATAAAGGACAATGTTGCCGTAAAAGATGTGAGAATGACTTGTGCTTCTAAGATGTTAGAGAATTTTATATCTCCTTATAATTCAAATGTATCTGAAAAGATATTAGAATGTGATGGCGTTATTCTTGGAAAAGTAAATATGGATGAATTTGCAATGGGAGCGACTACAAGAACATCATATTTTGGAAATACAAAGAACCCATTAGACACAAATCTTGTTCCGGGAGGGTCAAGCGGAGGCTCTGCAGCAGCTGTAGCAAGTCATGAGGCAGCTATAGCAATAGGAACTGATACTGGAGGGTCAACAAGACAACCTGCAGGTTTCTGCGGGATTGTAGGGTTTAAACCTACGTATGGAACTGTGTCAAGATATGGCGTGTCAAGCATGGCAAATACATTTGATACTGTTGGTACAATGGGAAGAGATGTAGAAGATGCTCATTTGTTGATGAAATCTATTGCAGGAAGAGACTTAAGAGATGCCACTTCTGTAAAAAATGATTCTATTTTTGATGAAATAAACTATGAAAATTCAAATTATTTAAAGGAAATGAAAATAGCAGTGCCTAAAGAATATTTAGCTATGGATTTAAATTCTACTGTTATGAATAATTATAGAGAAACTATAGAAATTTTAAAAAGAGAAGGAGCTAAAGTTGAAGAAGTTTCATTAAAATCTCTTGAGTACACTATACAAACTTATCATATATTGGTAAATGGAGAAATAGCTTCTAATTTAGCAAGATTTGATTCTCTAAGATATGGACATAGAACTAACAGTGAATATTATTCTTACGAGGAAATGTTTAAGAAAAGTAGAGCTGAAGGTTTTGGAGAGGAAGTTAAAAAAAGAATTATGGTGGGAACTCATATATTGAGTTTAGACTTAGCAAATGAATATTATTATAAAGCATTGAAAGTAAGAACAATGATAAAGAATGAATATGAAGATATATTTAAAAATTTTGATTTGATATTAAGTCCAACTGCACCAGTGTTACCTTTTGAATTGAATTCAGATATGAAACCAGTTGAAATATATCAAGCTGATTTATTTACTATTCCTGCTAATATGTCAGGCTGTCCTTCTATATGTGTACCATTTAAGAATTCAGATTTTCCAACAGGAATAATGTTTACAGCAAGTAGATTTAAAGACAGTAAATGTATTAAAGCTGGAGTTGGATTTGAAAGGAGTGTGAAATAATGAGCTATAAAACAATTGTTGGGCTTGAAATTCATGTTGAACTTTCTACCAAGACAAAAGCTTTTTGTAGTTGTGAAAATACTTTTGGGGGTGAACCTAATTCAAGAGTTTGTCCTGTTTGCTTAGCTCTTCCAGGGGCAACTCCTGTTCTAAATGAACAAGTTGTCAAATATACTGTAATGTCAGGTTTGGCATTAAATTGTACAATCAACCACAATTCTAAGTTCGACAGAAAAAATTATTTCTATCCTGATTTGACTAAAGGATTCCAAATAACTCAAAATTATATGCCTCTTTGTACAGAAGGGTATCTAGAAATAGATGGTGACGAAGGACTGAAAAAAGTAGGAATTTTCCAAATTCAAATGGAAGAAGATACTGGTAAGTCTTTACATTCAGATGATGAAACATTACTTGACTATAATAGATGTGGCGTTCCTCTTATTGAGATAGTTTCAAAACCTGATATGAATTCAGGAAGAGAAGGAAGAGAATTTTTAGAAAAGCTAAAAAACACTCTAAAATATATAGGTGTGTCTGATGTAAAAATGGAAGAGGGTTCTTTGAGATGTGATGTAAATGTCAACATCAAAGATGAAGAAACTGGCAAGAAAACGGCTATTACAGAGGTTAAGAACTTAAATTCATTTAGAGCTGTTGAAAAAGCTATAGATTATGAAGTGCAAAGACATATTAAAATACTTGAAAGTGGAGAAGATGAACCAAAGACAACTAGACGTTGGGATGATGTAAACAATGAAACAGTATTGATGAGAGTTAAATATACTGCGGCGGATTACAGATTTGCTCCAGAAGGTGACTTGGTTTCTGTAGTTATAGATGATGAATATATAGAACAAGTTAGAAAAGAACTTCCTGAACTACCAGAGGCTAAGAAGGAAAGATTTATGAATGAATATGGTCTTTCAGAATATGATGCCAAAATTCTAACTTCAACTAAGCAACTTTCAAATTATTTTGATGATGTAGCTAAGAATTTTAATGACTATAATATGGTTAGTAACTGGATAATGACAGAAGTTCTAAGACGTGTAGATGATTTAGAAAATGGATTTAGTTTGCCGTTTGAAGAAGAAGATTTTATTGAGCTATTAACTTTAATAAAATCAGGTAAAATTAACAATAATGCTGGTAAAAAAGTTCTTAGAGAGATGTTTGAAACTTCAAAAAAGCCTATGGAAATAATCGAAGAAAAAGGACTTATACAAGTTTCTGATGACTCACAAATAGAAATATGGGTTGATGAAGTGTTGGGTGAAAATCCTCAATCTATAGAAGATATTAAAAATGGTAAGGATAGAGCTTTCGGTTTCTTGGTTGGACAAGTTATGAAGAAGTCTAAAGGTAAAGCTAATCCTGGAGTAGTTAATGAAATTTTAAAGAGTAGAGTACAATGAAAGAAAATAAATATACAGTTTTTTTAGTTTATTTTATTGGACTAGCTGCTATTTTAATATTGAATTTATTGCTTGGTTGGATAACTATGAATTATAAGAATGAAAATGGTTTTGTTACGTTTTTGATATTTTTAATACCACTTATTGAAGGTATAATAATTGGTGGTTTATCAATTTTAGTGTATAAGTTACAAATTATTTTCAACAATAGATATTTTATATTTTTGACAGTTGTATTTTTTGGTTTAGTAGTAACTTTACCAACACCTATATCAGGTTTTATAAAGTTATATTTAGGCGTAATGGCTTTGGCAACTTTGATTGGAAATAGTAAAAGAGATAAGTTGATAAGTGATATGCAAAATAAAAAATCAAAAAAGAGAAAAAAGAAATAATATTCCTAAATAAAAAGATGATGTTGCAGAATAGATGACTCTACTCTGCGACATCATTTGAGACTGTAAAATAGTTTGTGTATGACGAATCCTCCTGATAAGATAATACTAATCAGGAGGATTTTAATATGTCAAGGAAAAGACCGGAAACCAGACTAAATAAAATATCAAAGATGCTAATCGAAGAATACCAACCGGAAACTGTACAAGATCTGCAAGATGCATTAAAAGACATTTTAGGGGACACTACGGAGCAAATGTTAAAAGCAGAACTAGATGAGCATTTAGAATATGAATATGTTGAAAAATCATTATCACTAAACACTAGGAATGGTTCAAGTAAGAAAACCGTCAAACCATCTTATGGGAGATATAGATCTAGCTATACCAAGAGATAGAGAAGGCTCCTTTGAACCACAAGTTCTTAAAAAATATGAAAAAGACATATCAAACATAGAAAATCAAATAATATCTATGTATGCCAAAGGAATGACAACAAGAGACATATCAAGTAATGTCAAAGAAGTATATGGATTTGGAGTATCAGAAGGTATGGTAAGTAAAATAACCAATAAAATACTTCCAACAATAGAAGAGTGGCAAAATAGACCTTTAGAAAAAATCTACCCTATGCTGTTTTTAGACACAATCCATTACTATGTAAGAGAAAATGGTATAATAGTAAAAAAAGCAGTATATATAGCCTTAAGATACAATTTAGAGGGCTTTAAAGAGATATTAGGTATGTGGGTTGGAGAAAATGAATCAAGCATACTGGCTCTTAGTATTAAATCAGCTAAAAGAAAGAGGATTAGAAGATGTATTCATAGTTTCAACAGATAACTTAACAGGATTTAGTGAAGCTATAGAATCAGTATATCCAAAGGCAGAAATACAAAAATGTATAATCCATCAAATAAGAAAATCAACAAAATTTGTATCATATAAAGATATAAAAGAACTAATGAAAGACTTAAAATCAGTATATAAAGCACCTACAGAAGAACTTGCCTCAATAAATTTAGATATTTTCGAAGATAAGTGGGGTAAAAAGTATCCAATGTGTGTTAACTCTTGGAGAAATAATTGGGCTGAACTATCCACCTATTTCAAATATCCGGAAGGAATAAGAAAACTAATATATACAACAAATGCCATGGAAAGCTTTAACAGGCAACTCAGAAAAGTAACGAAAAACAAGACAATATTTCCTAACGACTATTCCCTACAAAAGAGCTTGTACCTTTCAATGGTAGATGCATCTAGCAAGTGGGCCACTAGAATAAGGGGCTGGGATAAGATATTGTCGCAATTAACAATATTTTTTGAAGGCAGAATATAATTTTTTGCCTTCAACATAATAAAAAAACAATTAGGCAAAAAAAGGTGGATTTTTAGTATAAATCTTGACCTTTTAATTTAGTTGTGCCAAAATTAGTTTACAAAGATTCTAAAATTGAATTTTTGAATATATTAAATTTTAAGATATTTTTTAGAAAAATATTAGCCATATCCTATCAGGAGGGGCTGATACACAAAACTTTTCACATTACATACACTTACCTTTTAACACTACCTACAGACCCATTTATTTTTGTTTTCTATGCTTCTTCTGTTCCTGTTTCTACTTCTGCTTCTTTTGAAATTTCTTCTACAGACTCTAAATCTTTTGATTCTTCTGCTATATTTTCTTCTGTAACTTCTAATAATGTTTCATCAGAAGGTCTAACCATTTTTAGCAACTCTTTATTTTCTTTATCTTTTTGTTTTACTTCTTTTTCTCTATTTGTAAAATCTTCTGAACCTACTATTTCTATTTTTGTATCTCCATCAACTGATTTTTCATATTTAAATGTTTCTTCTGTGTAATCTTCAGGAGCTTTTTCTACATAATCTTCATCCCATGTTCTTGTTTTCTTCATTGTTTCATCTGATTTTAAGAAGTTATCATATGTTTTAAAGTTAGGGTCTGATGTGTATAGTTTACCATTTCTAAATACCTTTGGGTCATCATGTGTTACGTCTATATGATACCATTTTCCGTCAACCTTAACTGCATTCCATGCGTGGTTCTGTTGGTCTGTACTTTGAATATTAAAGTTTTCGGCTTTAATTTTCTTGTGCTTTTCTTCTAGTTTTTTAGCTCTCATATCATCATCTTTTATCTTATTTGGTGATATGTGGAATCCTACTACTACTTTTGAGTCCAAGCCTGCTCTTTCTGCCATTCTTGCAAATGTCATTGCATAGGCTTCACAGACCCCACCATCTCCAAATAGGATTGAACTTGGAAGTTGTTCATTATAATTTTTTCTTTCTAAGTCTACTTTGTTATCATTAACTTTATAGTTTGTATTTTCTATGATGTAGTCATGAATTACTTTAACTTTTTGTACTTCTGTTAAATCCTTACCTTCTATATTTTCTTTAATATACTTATCTATTTTATCTTCTATTTGTTTTAAAGTTTCCTTATTCTCACCATAATTAAATGTTAATTCTACATTCCCTTTTCTGTCATTTTCTGTTAAGTTATTTATAGAATCCATTGTAGTATAATATGTGAAATTCCAGTTCCTAACATATCTTACGTTTGCATCTGTAGATTTATTGTTAAGTTCTGTAATTACATCTTTTACTTCTCCAACCTTAGCTACAAATTGTGCTTGTGGTGCAAGATAATAGATGTGTTTCTTTAAAAATTCTTTTAAACCTTCTTTATTACCCGTAAAATCTCTTTCATTGAACTTTAAAACTTTATCATAATCTATTTTATCTTTCTTTATTTCTGCAATTGTAACAGAATCCATTGTTTTTTCTGTAACTTCTTCTTTTTCTTGTTCTTTTTCTTGTTCTTCTTTTTCTTTTTCAGCTAGTTTTTCTTCTTTTAATCTGTTAATTTCTTCTTTTGTCTTGATATCTGTTAGAAATTCTATGTCTTTGATACCCTTTTCTGTTAATTCTCTAATTGCATCTGCTCTTGCTTCTGCTAGTGCTAATTTATGTTGTTCTAATCTTTTTAGACCCTCTTTTTCTATTTCTTCTTTTGTTTTTAAATTATCTAAGAATGAAATATCTTGTATACCCTCTCTTTGTAATAACTCTTTATAGCTTTCTAGCATTTCTATTCTATCTGTTTGTTCTCTTGCTGCTTGTTCTCTTGCTGCTTGTTCTCTTGCTGCTTGTTCTCTTGCTGCTTGTTCTCTTGCTGCTTGTTCTCTTGCTGCTTGTTCTCTTGCTGCTTGTTCTTTTGCTGCTTGTTCTCTTGCTGCTTGTTCTTTTGCTGCTTGTTTGTGTTCTTCTATTTTCTTTTCTACTTCTCTGTTTAGTTCTTCTACTGTTTTGTAATTATAGATAAAATCTGTTTCTTTTACCCCTGCTGCTTGTAGTTTTTGTAGTGCTTCGTTTTGTGCTAATTTTAATTTCTTTTGTTTTTCTTGTTCTTCTTTTTGTTTTCTTTCTAATTCTTTTTGACGAACTGCTTTTTCATGTGCGATTCTATCTCTTTCTTCTTGTGCTTTTATTGCATTTTCATATAGTTGCTTTATAATATATGGATTTCCATTTTCTAAAATTGCATATTCTGTGGCTTTATCATTAATACCCATCTTCCTTAGTTGGTCGATATATGCATCTTTTAACCCTCTAAATAACTCTCTGTCTGGTTTTCCAATTGTTTCTTTATATTTTGTTACATCTGGGAAGTCATCTTCTAATGGTGCTACAAATTCTGGTTTTTTTTCTGATGGTGCTGGTTTAAGATTAATTTCTCCATCTTTTGTTTCTGTTAAGTGTTTTAATTGTTCTTCTGTATATTGTCCTTTTACATCTTTATAATCTTCTTCTCTGTTGTATTGTTCAAAGTCTATTGGGTTTTCATCATAACCTGTAATTATTTCTATTTTTGTTTTTTTCCTACTATCTTCTGTTTCTGTTAAGTGTTTTAGTTGTTCTTCTGTATATTGTCCTTTTACTTCTTCTTTATTGTATTGTTCAAAGTCTATTGGGTTTTCATCATAACCTGTGATTATTTCTGGTTTAAATGGTTTTATTGGTTTTAATGGTTCTACTTTTTTATTGTCTTTTGATTTCTCTATTTTCGGTTCTTGTTTTGTTGTCTTTTGGTCTTTATATATTAATTCTGCTAAATCTTCAAAATATCTATTTTCCCATTCTTTAAATTCTACATATTCGTATGATGTTTGTACTTCTGCTTTCTTTAAGTTGTCTTTTGTTTCTTCTTCTATTGTGTGTAGTGCAAATTCTGCTTTTACTTCTTTATCTGATTTGATTTGTGATGCAAAGTAACCCTCTTTTGTGTTAATTAAGATTTGTTTTGTTTCTGGGTGTTTATAATACCCTATGTTTAATACTTTTGCTAAATCTGATAGTCTAAAATAGTTTCTTCCATTGATTAGAAAACCCTTTAAGTTAAAGTATTTTCCGTTTACCATTATTTTATGTTTTGTATTTAGTACTAATGTATTTAAAAAGTTTCCTTCTTTTGCTTGTGTTTCTAATACTGTTTTTAATGCTTCTCTATTTTTAACATCTGTGCCTAGTTTGATTTCTTGTTTTGCATCATCAAAGTTGATTTTAACCCCTTTGCTTGCGTTTGCATTGATTATGTTTACAAATTCTCTTAATTGTATATAGTTTGTTCCCCCAATTTCTACATTTTGCATATTGCTGGATTTTTTATTTTCTAGGTTTATTTTCTTTGTTGTTTCTTTTATTTTGAGGTTGTTTTGTCCTACCCCTTGTACTGAATTTGTGTTTGCTACTGTTCCTAATAGTGTTCCAAATACAATCCCTTTTAGTATTACATTCTTTACGTTTTCATTCATCTTATATTTCCTTTCTTTTCTTTTTGATGGGAGTACCATCAGCCTTTTTAGTGTCCTTAAATTCTTTTGTATTTACAATATTTGTTAGACTTATTAGTACTAGACCTGTTATGATGGTTGCTAGTTTTAAATTTTTGCATATGTTTTCCTGACTGCTTACTAGTATAATACACTTAAATTAGAAAAAAGAAAATAGAAATAAATAAAAATAAATATTATTAAATTAAGGGTTAAAGTATAAATAAAAACACTTATTTAAAAGAAATAGTAAGTATAAAACTTTATAATGAACTGACCTCATAATGCTAAATTTCTTGGTCCAACTTTAGGGGTTCAGTTTACATAAAAAATCCAACCTTGTAAAATACAAGGTTGGATTTAGTGTGGTGGAGGCGGCGGGAGTCGAACCCGCGTCCGAAAGCCCTTTACAGACAGCTTCTCCGAGTGCAGTTACATCATTTAAATTCGATTTAAATCCTCGACGAACAAAGTATTTAAATTATAACAACATTAATACCCACTAAGCTATGTTGTCTTCCCTAGTTTTGTGTCCCGTTAATTTGACACCTTACTCTAAGCCACGGGGTTCAAAGAGAAGATGAGCTGCGCTTAGGCAGCAAACGCTAATTCGTTATTGTCGTTTAATTTTTTTTGAGACTTTTACGTTGTTCTCAAAACGACTCGCTACTGTAAGCTCCAAACCCCCGTCGAAACCAGTTTCGCCCCCAAGGTAAGTAAGACCATTATAAATTAAAAACTACTTTCGGTCAATTAAACTTAAATAATAACCAAAGATTCCGCCAATAAAATTTAATAAAAAATCATCTATATCAAAAGTTCGGCCAACTGTGAGTTGTATAATTTCTATTGATAAAATGGCCATGGCAAGTATTAGAGAAATACTCTTTGCTTTTTTTAATTGAGGATATATTTTTGTGAGTAGGTATCCAAATGGAACGAATAAAAATGTATTTCCAAAGATATTTAATATTGTATGAGATATACTGGCATATAATATATAGTTTCTAATAGTTCTAAAAGGAACTAAATTTATTTTAGAATGTTCCAATATATTTTTGAAATTTCCTGCCATGTCAAAATATTGCGTGCTGTTAGAGCCGACAACGTATGAGTTTGGCATAAAAAGGAATATGCTCATAGTCAATATATAAGAATAGAAAATACTGATATATAGTTCTCTAATTGGTGAAGAACCTTTTTTCAAATGAGGGAAAAAATGAGTTCTTATAATTGAGAAACAAATAAATGTTACTGAAAATATTATTATCGCCTTTGAAAGAAAAAATAAAATCAATTTTATATCATCCAATCTGTAAAATTTTCTATATAGAAATCACACTCTTTTTTGAGCATTTCATAGTTGGCAATTGAATATTGGTCAATTACACAACAAGTTTTTATTCCGGATTTTTTTGCAGCCAATAGGGCAAATTCAGAATCATCAAATAGAAGTGTAGAGCTTGCTGAAATATTTTCAATGTTTAATATTTTATCAAAGAATTTAGGAGAATCTTTTTTCTCACCAACGGTATCTGATGTGTATATTCCGTCAAAATAATGGTATATTCCAAATTTATCTAAAGTAGGCTTTACAAATTCTTCATTTGTAGCAGTTGCAAGCAGTACTTTTTTTCCAAGTTTTTTATATTTTTTTAAAACTTCTATAGCGCCAACTTTAGGGTCTACTTCATTTAAATAGAAATACATTACTGTATTTTTAAAATCTTTATGAATTTTATCTGAGCTTTCTGGAAGGTTGTAATATTCTTTTAAAAAAGCTGAACTCATTACAAGGCTCATAGTGCTCATAGTTTTAATGACGTCATCTGTTATTTTTAGATTTTTACGAAGTAGAAAGTTACTTCCCAGATTTTTCCACATATGCATGGAATCTAAGAGAGTACCATCTAAATCGAACATAATTGTGTTCATATAAGCTCCTTATTTATAGAAATATAAACCTTATAAGAAATAAGGTTTATCTCATTGTTTAAATTTAGGTATAAAAAAAGCACCGCTAATGCGATGCTTTTTGATGGTCGGGGTGAGAGGATTTGAACCCCCGGCCCCATGGTCCCAAACCACGTGCGCTACCAAACTGCGCTACACCCCGAAATCAAAGTACTAATAAATTATAATTCTATTATGACAATTTTGCAAGTCTTTTTTTGTATCTTTTAAAAAGTTTTTTATAAGACTTTGAAATTAATCATTTTTTGAATTCAATTAATTTGTTCTACCATTGTACATAATTTTTTAAAGAAAAACAATAAATTTTTGAATAAAAATGAAAATTTATATATAGATTGGCTAAATTACTTGAATTAGACTTATTTTAATAATATAATTATATGGCAAATTGTAAGAGGAATTGGAGGAATTTATGAAACTTTCTAAATTATATATGCCAACCCTTAGGGAAGCACCTCAAGATGCGGAAATAGCATCTCATAAATTGTTGTTAAGAGGAGCTTTTATTCGAAAATCTGCAAGTGGAATATATTCATACTTGCCTTTAGGATATAGAGTGGTAAGAAAGATTGAAAATATTGTAAGAGAAGAAATGGACAGAGCGGGAAGTCAAGAGATACTAATGTCTGCAATACAACCCAAAGAAATTTGGGAAGCATCAGGCAGATGGGATAGATTTGGCCCTGAGATGTTTAAATTAAAAGATAGACATGAAAGGGAGTTTTGTCTTGGACCGACTGCTGAAGAGTATTTTACAACTCTAATAAAGGACGAAGTAAAATCTTACAAGCAACTTCCTCTAAATTTATATCAAATACAGACAAAGTATAGAGATGAAAAGAGACCTAGATTTGGAGTTAATAGAGCGAGAGAATTTAGTATGAAGGATGCTTATTCTTTTGATATTGATCCTGAGGGAATGAAAAAGTCTTATCAAGAAATGTATGATGCATATGAAAAGATATTTGACAGAATAGGACTTGAATATGTTGTTGTTGAAGGCGACAATGGAGCCATGGGAGGAAACCAATCTCATGAATTTATAGCTCTTGCAGACACTGGAGAAGGTGTAATTGCTTATGGTACTGGATATGCAGCAACTGCTGAAAAGGCAAAAGTAGTTTATCCCGAAGTTCCAGATGAAGAGGCAAGAGAGCTTGAAGAAGTTCATACACCTAATACTAAGACTATAGAAGAAGTTTCAAGCTATCTTGGTGAAGAAAAATCAAGATGTTTAAAGGCTGTTGATTTTATGGTTCAAGAAAAACCTGTAGTAGTTTTTATACCTGGAGATAGAGAAATCAACATGGCAAAACTTGAAGGTTACTTGGGCGTTCCTGAACATGAAATAGAAGCGATGAATGATGAACAAATAAAGAGCATAGGAAGTGTGCAAGGATTTACCGGACCTATGGGAATAGATGCAAGACTTATTTTTGATTCATCTGTTGCAAGACTTCACAATTTAATAGTTGGAGCTAATAAGGAAGATTACCATATAAAGAATGCAAACTACGGAAGAGACTTCGAAGGGGAAATTGCTGAAGACTTACTTGAAGTAAAAGAAGGCGATTTAATTGAAGGAACTAATGAAGAATATAAATTTAGACGTGGGGTTGAAGTAGGAAATATATTCCAACTTGGAACTAAGTATTCTGAATCTATAGGAGCAACTTATTTAGATCAAAATGGAAAAGAACAAATCATTTGGATGGGTTCTTATGGTGTTGGAGTAACTAGAACTGTAGCGGCAGTAGTTGAGCAGTTTAATGATGATGACGGAATTATCTGGCCTATATCAGTTGCACCATATCACGTTATAATCACTGTGATGAAGGCAAATGATGAAACTCAAATGGCATTAGGGGAAGAAATTTATAACGAATTGATTTCTAAAGGATATGAAGTTTTACTTGATGACAGGAATGAAAGACCTGGAGTTAAGTTTAAAGATAGAGACCTTATAGGTATTCCTCTAAGAATAACAGTTGGTAAAAAAGCTGACGAAAAAATAGTGGAATATTCTACAAGAAGAGAAAAAAATAATGTTGAAATTGAATTAGGTGAACTTTATAGTAAAATAGAAGTTGACTTTAAAAATAATTGAGGTAATATGGCAGAATTTAAATTTGAAATAACCAGACATGTTGCAACTCTATCAACAAAGAGTAATGGATGGACAAAAGAGCTAAATATGGTTTCATGGAATGAACGTGCTCCCAAATACGATATAAGGGAATGGGACCCAGAGCACATTAAAATGAGCAAGGGAATTACATTTGATGAAGCTGAATTTAATGAGTTAGTTGAAGCAATTAAGAATATATAAAATTAGACTATCTTTTACCAATATGGTATAATGGATTAATTATCATTTACGGAGGATGAAATGACAGATATTAAGAGAGAAAATAACACAGTAAAGTTTGAAATGGTGTTGAAAGCTGAAGAAGTTAAAATCGCCGAAGATACAGTTTTTAAGAAAAATAGAAAGTATTTCCAAGTTCCTGGATTTAGAAAAGGAAAAGTGCCAAGAAAAATAATCGAAAATGTTTATGGCAAAGAAGTATTTTTAGAAGATGCTATCAATGAAATTTTACCTAAGAAATATGAAGAAACTATTGAAGAATTAAAGCTTGAAGTTGTAGACCAGCCGCATGTAAATATTGAAGAAGCTCACTCAGGTGAAGATATTAAAGTTGAAATTTCAGTAGATGTAAAACCTGAAGTTAAAATCGAAGGATATAAAGGGATAGAAGTTGAAGATGTTAAATATGAAGTTACTGAAGAACTTTTAAATGCTGAAATTGACCAACAAAGAAGTCTTAATGCAAGAGTTCTGAACATTGATGATAGAGCAGCTGAAGAAGGAGATAAGGTAAATATCGATTTTGTAGGTAAAGTTGATGGAGAAGAATTTGAAGGTGGAGCTGGAGAAAACCAAGATCTAGTTTTGGGGTCAAATACTTTTATTCCGGGATTTGAAAAACAAATAGAAGGACATAATATTGATGATGAATTTGATGTCAATGTAACTTTCCCGGAAGATTATTTTTCTGAAGATTTAAAGGGAAAAGAAGCTGTATTCTCAGTTAGATTAAATTCAATCTCAAAAGAAGAACTTCCTGAATTAGATGATGAATTCATTAAAGATATTTCAGAATTTGATACAGTTGAAGAATACAAAAATGATTTAAGAGAAAAGAAAGTTAAGCAATTTGAAGAGAGATCAATTGCAGAAAAGAAAGAAGCTATATCTAAGAAATTAGTTGAAATTGTTGAAGTAGACGTTCCAAAGGGAATGGTTGACGCTCAAATCAATACTCAGATGCAAAACTTTGATCAAAATTTACGTAGCCAAGGAATGAACCTTGAAGACTACTTAGGAATGATTGGTGTTGAAGTTAAAGATTTTGCTGAAAACTTAAGAGAAGATGCTCTTAAGCAAGTTAAAAGTGCATTAGCTCTTGAAAAAGTTGCTGAACTTGAAGGTATTGTACCGACTGATGAAGATGTAGATGCTGAAATTGAGAATATAGTAAACCTGTATTTCAAAGATAATGAAGAACAAAAAACAAAAATGAGAGAGTATATGAATGGTTCAAATAGAGAATCCATAAAAGAAGACCTTATGAACAAAAAGACTCTTGATTATTTATATGAGAATGCTAAATTTATAGAACCTGCCGAAGAAACTGATTCTGAAGAGGATAAATAATTTATAAAAGAGAAAAGAAAGGTGATTAAATGGCATTAGTGCCTATGGTAGTTGAGCAAACTGGACGAGGGGAAAGAAGCTACGATATTTATTCAAGATTATTAAAAGAAAGAATAATATTTTTAACAGGCGAGATAAACGACCAAGTAGCAGACCTTGTAGTTGCACAATTATTGTTTTTAGAAGCAGAAGATAATACTAAGGATATTCAAATATATATAAACAGCCCGGGGGGGTCTGTGAGTGCGGGGTTTGCAATCTATGACACTATGCAATATATAAAGTGTGATGTTTCCACAATATGTATGGGTATGGCAGCATCTATGGGAGCATTTCTTTTAATAGCTGGCACAAAGGGGAAGAGATTTGCGCTACCTAATGCAGATATAATGATTCACCAACCTTTGGGAGGAGCTCAAGGACAAGCGACAGACATAAAGATTCAAGCTGAAAAAATTTTAAAAGTAAGAGAACGATTAAATAAAATACTTTCAGAGAGAACCGGTCAACCGTTGGATAAGATAGAGTTAGATACAGACAGAGACTATTATTTAACAGCAGATGAAGCTCTTGAGTACGGTATAATCGATAAAGTAATTGAGAAGAGAAACTGAGGTGTTAAATGGCAAAAGGTACTTTAAATAAAGAGGATGAAATTGCCAGATGTTCTTTTTGTGGTAAAGCGTATAATCAGGTTGACAGACTTATTGCAGGACCAAATGTATACATTTGTAATGAATGCATAGACCTTTGTGAAGAAATTTTAAATGAAGAACAAAAAGAACTTTTAAACACAGAGTTTGATTTGAAAAAACCTGCAGAAATAAAAAACGTGCTTGATCAATATGTTATAAAGCAAGAAAAAGCAAAGAGATCATTAGCGGTGGCTGTATATAATCACTATAAGAGAATTTCAACGCATAGAGATAAAGATGATGTTGAGCTACAAAAATCTAATATTCTAATGGTTGGGCCAACCGGTAGTGGTAAGACTCTTCTGGCTCAAACTTTAGCTAAGGTATTAAATGTTCCGTTTGCAATTGCAGATGCGACAACTCTTACTGAAGCGGGCTATGTTGGTGAAGATGTAGAGAACATCATTTTAAAGTTAGTTCAAGCTGCAGATTATGATATAGAAAAAGCTGAAAAGGGAATAATTTACATTGATGAAATAGACAAGATAGCTAGAAAAGCTGAAAATGTATCTATAACAAGAGATGTAAGTGGAGAGGGTGTACAACAAGCTCTATTGAAAATAATAGAGGGCACAGTAGCTAATGTACCTCCACAAGGCGGAAGAAAGCACCCTAATCAGGAATTTATACAAGTTGATACAACCAACATATTATTTATAGTTGGGGGAGCATTTGACGGAATAGATAGTATCATTGAGTCCAGAACTGAAAAATCTTCTATGGGATTTGGAAGTGAATTAACTGATAAAAATCGTGACAGAGGACTACTTCTAAAGGATGTAAGGACAGAGGACTTTTTAAAATTTGGTTTGATACCTGAGCTTATAGGTCGTCTACCTATAACAGTTACTTTAGAACAGTTGGATGAAGATGCTCTGATTGAAATTTTAACTCAACCTAAAAATGCACTCGTCAAACAATATAAAGCATTGTTAAAGCTTGATGATGTAGAATTAGAGTTTGAGGATGAAGCTCTTAAGTATATTGCAAAGTCTGCAATAGAAAAAAAGGCTGGAGCAAGAGGTCTTAGAAGTATAATAGAAAATACTATAATGGATATAATGTATGAAATACCATCTCGAGATGATGTTGAGAAGGTAATTATAACAAAGGATTCGGTTAGTGGAGACAAGAGTCCAGAGTTAATTTTAAAGAATGTAAATTAATTAGGGGCTCACTTAGTGAGTCCTATTTTATAGTAGGTGATAATTTGAGTGAAAATAAAAAAGTGCCTTTAATAGCATTGAGGGATTTAGTCGTTTTTCCAAGGATGGTAACACACTTTGATTGCGGAAGACAAAAGAGTATAGCGGCAGTAGAGGCTGCTGAAATAAACGGCTCATATGTTTTATTGGTAGCACAAAAAGATTCTGCAGTATTGGAACCAAAGAGAGAAGATTTATTTGATTATGGAACTTTAGCCGCAATAAAACAAATTTTAAAACTTCCGGGAGGAGTAGTCAGAGTTCTCGTTGAAGGAGTAAAGAGAGCTAAAATAGAAGAATTTTTTATTGGGGATTTCTTTTATGAAGCCGCAGTTGAAGAGATAAAATATGAAAGTAATGAAGACGACAATCAAGAAGTTTTAGCGGCTATGAGACTCATTGAAGAAGATTTAGAAAATTATACTGAATTGGACTCAAGGCTTATACCAGGTCTTTTGCAGTCCGTTGTAGATTCATCATCTCCAGAATCTTTAGTAGACACATCAGCAGCGTATATAAATTTAGATTTAGAAAAGAGTCAGGACCTTTTAGAAACATTGGACCCATTTGAAAGGCTTACTAAGTTTCATGGAATTTTAAAAAGAGAAATAGAATTGCTCTCTATTGAAAGAAAAATTGACAAACAAGTTAAATCTAATATGAATAAAGTTCAAAGAGAGTATTATTTAAAAGAACAGTTAAAAGTAATACACAAAGAACTTGGCGACAATGCAGAAGAAGATACACTTCTTGAGTACGAAGAAAAGATTGAAGATACAGATTTACCTGACTACGTTAGAGAAAAAGCGCTTAAAGAAGTTAGCAGACTTTCTAAGTTAAATCCTTCTTCACCGGAGTATTCAGTAATTTTAACTTATTTAGATTGGATATTAGAATTACCATGGAATGAATCTTCAGCAGATACAGTTGAGTTGAGTAAAGTTAGAGAAATATTAGATTCTGAGCACTATGGACTAAAAGATGTAAAAGAAAGAATTTTAGAATTTATGGCAGTTAGAAATTTAACAGAAAGTTCTAAAGGTCCAATATTGTGTTTAGTAGGTCCTCCGGGAGTTGGAAAAACTTCCATAGCTTCTTCAATAGCAAATTCTCTATCTAAGGAATTTGTAAGGATGAGTCTTGGAGGTATAACCGATGAAGCTGAGATAAGAGGTCATAGAAGAACTTATATCGGCGCTCTACCCGGAAGAGTTATAAGCTTAATGAAAAAAGCAGAAGAGAATAATCCTGTGTTTTTATTAGATGAGATAGATAAAGTTGGAAGTGATTTTAAAGGGGATCCTGCAAGTGGACTACTTGAAGTTCTTGATCCGGAACAAAACAATACTTTTACAGATAGATATTTAGAACTTCCTTTTGATTTATCGAAAGTTTTCTTTATAGCAACTGCTAACTCAACTTCTACAATACCAAGACCACTTTTAGATAGAATGGAAGTAATCAGATTAAGCGGATATACACCACAAGAAAAATTTCAAATAGCTAAGAGATACTTGCTGCCTAAGCAGATAAAAGAGAATGGACTAAAGAAATCTCAAATTAAATTTACAGACAAGGCAATCGAAGACATCATAAATTATTACACAAGAGAAGCTGGAGTTAGAGGCCTTGAAAAAGAAATTGCCAAATGTATTAGAAAAGCTGTTTTGAGAATAGTAGAAGAAAATAAAAAATCTCTATCTGTTACAGAAAATAACTTAAATCAATATTTAGGAGAAAAGAAATTTCTATTTGATTTAGTTCAAGAAAAAAATAGAGTGGGAGTTGTAAATGGACTTGCTTGGACTGAAGTTGGTGGAGAGACTCTTGAAATTGAATCTACAGTTATGGACGGTTCAGGGAAATTGATGTTGACAGGTAAACTAGGGGATGTCATGAAAGAATCGGCAAATGCTGCGATTTCTTATATAGCAAGTAATGCAGAAACTTTAAATGTAGACTCTGAGTTTAGAAAAAAATCAGACATTCACATTCACGTTCCGGAAGGAGCAGTTCCAAAAGATGGACCATCAGCAGGAGTTGCAATGTTTAGTTCTGTGCTTTCAAGTTTAACAGGTCGAAAGATTAAATCAGATGTTGCGATGACAGGCGAGATAACATTGACCGGAAGAGTTTTGCCTATAGGCGGTTTAAAAGAAAAACTCTTAGCGGCTGAGAGAATGGGAATCAAGAAAGTTTTAATACCAAGAGAAAACGAGAGAGATTTAAAAGAGATTGATGAAAATATTGTAAATAAGCTTGAAATTGTAACTTTAAATGAAGCTAATGAAGCAATAGAACACATCTTTGGAGGAAATGATGAAAACTGATGACGCACGTTTAGAACAAGTTGCTGTAAAAAGAGAACAGTATCCGGAACCTGATGTATATGAGTTTGCATTTGCAGGGAGGTCTAATGTTGGGAAGTCATCATTTATAAATGCAATGCTTGGGAGGAAGAACCTTGCGAGGACTTCTTCCTCTCCAGGTAAGACAAGAACTATAAATTTTTATAGAGTTTCAGATTTAAGACTTGTGGACTTGCCGGGATATGGCTATGCGAAAGTTTCTAAGACTGAAAGAAATTCTTGGGCTGGAGTTATAAATACTTATCTTGAAAACAGAGAGAATTTATTAGAAGTATTGTTGTTAGTTGATATTAGGCATGAACCTTCAGAATTGGATAAAGCTATGTATGATTATCTAATTGCAAATGGACATTCAGGTCTTGTAATTGCAACTAAGGCAGATAAAATTTCACGTGGACAATACCAAAATCATATTGCAAAGATACAAAAGAAGTTGGGAATAAAAAATAGAGATAATATAATTCCATTTTCTTCTGTAGATAAAAAAATGGTTGATGAAATGTGGGATATTTTTGAAGATATAGTTGGATTTTATGACGGAAGTGAAGAGGATGAGCTCTAATTACGAAGAACTGTTAAATGAATCGGTTGAAAAACTTACAAATAAGTGTATATTTTCTGCAATAACAGCTCTAGTGAAAACTCAAATTACAATTTAGTTGATAATTATTTATACATCTTACAGTATTTACATACATATATAAATT
>NZ_JH165063.1:66755-68862 GCF_000227315.1 Peptoniphilus indolicus ATCC 29427
TATTAAATTTGATATTTAATATTGGGAAAGGGTATTCTTTTTATAATGATAACTTGAAATTAAAAATAAATCAATTTAGTTTGCTAAATGTTAGAAATCTTAAAAAATATGATACTTTCAAAGATTTACATTTAAGGAAAACACGAGAAAAAATGCAAATATACTACAGATGTGGTATAGTAGTAATGAATAAAAAGGGAGGATTAATATGTATTTAATTGATCAACTAAAAATTAAAGTAAGCGAAAAATGCCCTACAATAGTTTTTCCGGAAGGCGAAGATGAGAGAATTCTTGGAGCAGTTAAAAGACTAAAAGATGAAAAAATATTAAATCCAATAGTTCTTGGGGATAGACAAGAAGTTGAAGCTACAGCTAAGAAATTAAATGTTAATTTAGATGAATTAAACTTTATAGATCCAGCTGAATATGCAGAAATAGATGAACTTAAAGAAGCTCTTCTTGAAAGACGTAAAGGAAAACTTGATGATGTCAGAGCGACAAATTTATTAAAAGACGTTAACTATTTTGGAACAATGCTTGTATATACAAAAAAAGCAGATGGACTTGTATCAGGGGCTGTGCACACTACAGGTGAAACAGTAAAACCTGCTCTTCAAATAATAAAGACTCAAGAAGGATTTAAGAGAACTTCAGGAGCATTCATATTATTAAAAGGAGAAGAGATGTATATAGCTGCAGACTGTGCAATAAACATTGAACACGATGCAGAATCACTAGCTGAAGTTGCAGTTATAACAGGAAGAACAGCTAAAGCTTTTGGAATGGATCCTAAGGTTGCTATGCTTTCATTCTCAACATTGGGTTCAGCTTCACATGAACTTGTGGACAAAGTTGCAAACGCAACCGTACTTGCGAAAGAAATGGACCCTGAGCTTGTAGTAGATGGGGATCTTCAATTTGATGCAGCATTCGTACCTGAAGTTGCAGCTAAAAAAGCGCCAAGGTCAGAAGTTGCGGGACATGCAAATGTATTTATTTTCCCTTCACTTGAAGCAGGAAATATTGGATATAAATTAATCCAAAGATTTGGTGGATTTGAAGCGGTAGGACCAATTCTACAAGGTCTAAATGCACCGGTAAATGATTTATCAAGAGGATGTAATGAAGATGAAGTTTACTCTTTAGCTATAATTACAGCAGCTCAATCAATAATGTAAATAAAATAAAAAAGTCGTAGAGTTAATTGCTCTACGATTTTTTATAATGACTTATAAATATAATCATCTATTTTTTTCATGTTACAACAAGGGTGCTTTCCCTTAGATTTCATAAAATCACTTCCCCAATTATACATTGCATTTAAAATTGGAAGTAAGCTTTCACCAAGCTCTGTGAGAGAGTATTCAACTTTAGGCGGAACAACCGGATATACTTCTCTGTGAATGAGCATATTATCTTCAAGTTCCCTAAGCTGTTGAGTGAGCATTTTAGGCGTTGCTTGTTCTATTAAAGTTTTTAATTCAGAATAACGCAGAGTTTTTCCGGTTAAGTGCCATAATATCAGCGCTTTATATTTTCCGCCAATTAAAGAGATTGTTGTATAAACAGGGCAGTCTACTGTCATGTCGTCTTTAGATTTCATAATTTGCTCCTTAGTATATTTTTAGATAGTATAATACAAAAATGTATATTCTTGTTAATAAGAAACTGTAGATATATAATAAATTTAAAAATAATATGTGTCAAGGGTGGTAGAGATGAAACAAAGTTTTGATGTTACTGGCATGAGTTGTGCAGCTTGTTCTACTAGATTAGAAAAGAAAATTTCAAAAATGGATGGAGTGGAAAAAGTAAGTGTTAATCTTTTGACAAATTCTATGTTGGTAGATTATAAAGATAATATAACTGATAAAGATATAATAAAAGTTGTAGAAGATACGGGATTTGGAGCAACTGTAAAAGGAAATGCTAAAGTAGAAAAATCAGAGCTCAAAGAAAATAATGAATTAAAAGAGATGAAAAGAAGATTGTTAGTATCATTATTTTTTACAATTCCTCTTTTTTATATAGCAATGGGAGAAATGTGGGGAATGCCTATTCCAAAAATTTTAACTGGAGTTGAAAATTCTATCACATTTGCATTT
>NZ_JH165063.1:68912-76428 GCF_000227315.1 Peptoniphilus indolicus ATCC 29427
GCATTTACTCAATTTTTGATGGTGATACCAATTGTTTTTATAAATAGAAAATATTTTATAAATGGGTTTAAAAATATGTATAGGCTTTCTCCAAATATGGATTCGTTGATTGCGATGGGGTCAGGAGCTGCAATAGCATATGGAATTTATTCAATTTATAAAATAGGAATTGCATTGGGTGTTGGAGATATGATAACAGCACATCACTTTATGATGCATTTGTATTTTGAGTCGGCTGGGATGATACTTACTCTAATCACACTTGGCAAGTTTTTTGAAGCAAGAGCAAAGGATAAAACATCTGATGCGATAAAGAAATTGGTAAATTTGATGCCTAAGACAGCTTTGATAAATAGAAATGGCGTTGAAGGAGAAGTTGCAGTTGAAGATATAGTCATTGGAGATATAGTAATTATAAAAGTTGGAGATGCCATTCCGGTTGACGGAGTTGTTGTTGAAGGATATGGAAGCGTTGATGAATCGGCGATAACTGGAGAGAGCATTCCGGTTATGAAATCTGTTGGAGATACTGTAACTTCAGGAACTTTAAATACTACGGGATTTTTTAAATTAGAGGCCAAGCGTGTAGGAGATGACACAGCTTTGGCAAAAATAATAAAACTTGTGGAAGATGCTACGTCATCTAAAGCTCCAATAGCAAAGTTGGCAGATAAAATAAGTGGTATATTTGTGCCGATAGTAATGTTAATTTCGTTGCTATCAATGATAGTTTGGACTATTTTAACTGGAGATTTTGAATTTGCATTGGGGATAGGTATATCAGTTTTGGTAATATCTTGCCCATGTGCTCTTGGGTTAGCAACTCCTACGGCAATTATGGTGGGAACTGGCAAAGGTGCTGAAAATGGAATTTTAATAAAATCTGCAGAGGCTCTTGAAATTTTGCATTCGGTAAAAACTGTGGTGTTTGATAAAACGGGCACTATAACAGAAGGTAAACCGAAAGTAACTGATGTAATAGCTTATGAAGATAGCGAAGAAAAACTTATATCAATTGCAGCTTCGATAGAAAGTCTTTCATCACATCCATTGGCAGAAGCAATTGTAAACAATGCAAGAGAGAAAAATATTGAAATTTTTAAAGCTGATGAATACGAATTAATTCCAGGCAGAGGAATGTCGGCGATGTGTAAGGGTGTTAAAATATATGCAGGGAATGCAAAACTTATGCAAGAGCTTGGAATTGATGTAGCGAAAGTTGCTTATGAAGAAGAAAAATTTGCAAATGAAGGCAAGACACCAATGTATTTTTTAGAAGAAAATAAAATATTGGGAATAATAGCTGTTGCAGATACAATAAAAGAAAGTTCAAAAGAGGCACTATCCCATTTAAGAGAGATGGGAATAGCAACTGTTATGATAACCGGAGACAACAAGAGAACTGCAAAGGCAATTGCTGAGCAAGTTGGGTTAAGTGATTTTGTTGCAGAAGTTTTGCCGGAAGATAAAGAAAAAGCTGTAAGAGAGTTTCAGAAAGATGGAAAAGTTGTAATGGTTGGAGATGGAATAAATGACGCTCCGGCTTTGGCAAGGGCAGATGTTGGAATGGCAATTGGTGCCGGTACAGAAGTTGCAATAGAGTCGGCCGATGTAGTTTTAATGAGAAGTAATTTGTTGGACGTGCCGTCTGCAATAGGACTTAGCAAAGCTGTTATCAGAAATATAAAACAAAATCTATTTTGGGCATTTATCTATAATGCTATAGGAATTCCAATTGCGGCAGGTTTACTTTATAATAAATTTGGAATACTATTAAGTCCAATGATAGGGGCGGCAGCAATGAGTTTTAGTTCAGTTTCGGTAGTGAGTAATGCACTAAGGTTGAAATTTTTTACACCTAAGTGGAAGAGAGGAGAATAAAATGGAAAGAAAAATTATAATTGAAGGTATGATGTGTGGACACTGTAAAGCAGCTGTTGAAAAAGCACTAAGTGGAATCGAAGAAGTAAAAAGTTTTTCTGTTAATCTTGAAGAAAAAAATGCAGTAGTTGAAGTTGAAGAAAACATTGATGCAAAATTAAAAGAAACAATTGAAGAAGAAGGATATACTGTAATAGGTATAGAATAAATTTAGAAGGCCATTGTCATTTGATGATGGCTTTTATATTGTATAAGTAATTGACAAAAAGATTTAAAAAAGATATGCTTTATAATAAGAAATAAGAGTTTAATATCAATGAATACGTTTTACAGTTAAAAATTTATTAAATTGAGGTATGTTTTGAATTATGTAGGAATAGATATAGGCTCTACAGCAAGTAAAGTAGTCATTTTTGATGAAAAAAAGAGTACTATATTGAATAAAAAAATTATGCCAAGTGGTTGGAATAGTAAGGAAACAGGAGAAGAAATAAAAAAATGGATTGAGGAATTAGGGTATAGAAAAAGTTGTTTAAAGATAGTTGCAACAGGATATGGTAGAGTCAGTGTACCATATGCTGATAGAACTATAACTGAAATAACATGCCATGGGAAAGGAACTAGTTATTTACATAATGGTGATACAACTGTCATAGATATAGGTGGGCAAGATACAAAGATAATAGTCCTAAAAAATGGACAAGTTATGGATTTTATAATGAATGATAAATGCTCTGCTGGAACTGGAAAGTTTTTGGAAGTTATGGCAAATAGGTTAGGGCTTAATTTGAATGAGATGTTTGAGCTTGCGGAGAATGGAAAAAAGGCTAAGATATCATCAACTTGCACGGTTTTTGCAGAATCAGAAATTATTTCTCTAATGGGGAAGGGTACTTCTAAAGAAGATATTGCAGCAGGTGTTGTTAATTCGATATGTGCGAAGGTAGTTGCTCTTGTAAATAAAAAACAAAAGAGCGATTCATATTTTCTGACAGGAGGATTTTGTGAAAGTGATTATGTCATAAATGAGTTATCAAAGAGGCTCGGAGCAGAAGTGAATTCACATAAAGACGCGAGATTTGCGGGAGCTATAGGAGCGGCGTTATTGGCATGAGTGTTTGGAGAAAGCGAAAATTAAAAACGTATGAAGATTTGCCGGAGCTGAGACGGCAGGCATTTGTAGATTGTATAATGAATAAATCTTTGGAAGATAGTATTGTTGGAATTTTTGGAAATGTAAATGAGCCTTTGATTTATGCTTATGGTTTACACACAGTGCCTATGGAGGGCTTGGACTCACATATATTCTCTTTTGGAGAGTATGATGGTTGCGATTTGGTAAAGAGTACGATTATTTATTTAAAGACTGAAAAATGTCCATTGTTATTTTCAGCCAAAATGTACGTAGTCGAAGATTTTTGTGACCATTTTATAGAGAGTTTGCAGGGTGAAACTGAAAAACCAATTTGTGTGTACAGAAATGAAGATGAATTGAAGTTGATTTTAGAGGAAGTTTACAAAAGAGAGTATTCAAAAGAACTGCATGAGATTGCAATTGAAGAGTTTAAGAAAATGGACTTAGCTTTGAATAAATTACATATAAGTAATTTATCGGGTAGAGAAATATTTGAAGTAGAATTCTTTTCAAGATACTTGATAGACATAAAAGAGAGAAGAAAATTTTTAGAAGAAACAGTTGAAAAGTTAGATTTGTATGACTGTGATAGAATCACAGTGACAGCAGTATGTCCAGGTGGAATTTATAGAGCAATCGATAGTGATTTAAATACTATACGATATGGAATTAAGAGAGATATAGATAATCCGATATTTACGTGTAAGGGTTGTTTTATGGGAAAAATTAAATTTAATTATTAAGAGGAGTTAATAATGGCAGATAATAAAAAAATGTGGGAAGAACTTGGGATGGATGTTGAAACTCATGATTTATTGTGTGAAGCATTGCCTCAAGCTTTTGGAGATGTATATTTAAGTCAAGAAAAAAGACCGCAAAAGATGGATTATTTCAATATGGTTGTTGCAGACATACATGGGATTCGTCCAGCAGAGTTAGTTGAATTTCAAAAGAATGGTGGAAAAGTTGTAGGAAGTTTTTGTATACATGTTCCTGATGAAGTTGTCTTGGCTGCAGGCGCAATAGCCACTGGTCTTTGCAGTGGTTCGCAGTTTTGGGTTCCGGGGGGAGAAAAAGTTTTGCCAACGGCGACTTGTCCATTGATAAAAGCTTCTTTAGGAGCAAGGTTTGATAGAACTTGTCCGTTTTTTAGTATTTGTGATTTGTTCGTAGGCGAAACAACTTGTGATGGAAAGAAGAAAGCGTGGGAAATTTTATCCGAGGATGCACCAATGCATATAATGGACATACCTCAAATGAAGAGAGAACAAGATTTTGTAAAATGGGAAAATGAAATTAGAAACTATATGGAAGTATTGGAAGAATTGACAGGAAATAAAATCACAGAAGATACACTGTATGATGCAATTCTAACTGCAAATAATAAGAGAAGGGCACTTCAAAGATTAAACGAATTCAGAAAACTTGAAAATGTTCCAATCAGCGGTAGAGATGCACTACTTATTCATCAAATAGCGTTTTATGATGACCCTAAGAGATTTGCACAAATGTTAAATACTCTATGTGATGAATTAGATGAGAGAAAGAAAGATAATGTTTCTGTTTATGAAAAGGGAACTAAGAGAATTTTATTGACTGGTACGCCTTTATCAATTCCAAATTGGAAGATACATCAAATTATTGAGACATCCGGTGGTGCTGTTGTATGTGAAGAAATGTGTACAGGAGTTAGATATTCTGAAGCATTAGTTGATGAAACAAAAGGAAGTAAGGACACAATGGTCAAAAATTTAGCTGATAGATATCTTGGACATATAAATTGTGCTTGCTTCACTCCTAATAGAGAAAGAATCGATGATATAATCAGATTGGCGAAAGAATACAACGTAGATGGTGTAATCGATTTAAATTTAAAATTCTGTAATATCTACGATACAGAAGGATACTTTGTAGAAAAAGCTATGCAAGAAGCCGGAATTCCTTGCATAGGAATTGAAACAGATTATACAGATGAAGATGCTGAACAACTAAAGACAAGAATAGGAGCTTTTATAGAAATGCTCAGCTAATTGAGGATTAAATGAAAAAAATAAGACACTATGTATTAATGCCAAATTCTAAAGAGGCAATGACACTATATCAAAAAATGCAAGAAGCACAAATTAAATCTACAGTTGCACCGACACCAAGAGAGGCGGACCATTGTTGTGGAGTTTGTATTTTGTATGATGAGGTTGCTGAAAGGGACAAAATATTAGAAATTGCCAAAGAAAGTGATTTGAAAATAGATTGTTTCTGGGATATGGAGAATAAAGACGACCCAAATAGAAATAAGTTTTGTTAAAGAAAGCGTATCAGAAATTTTTCTGGTACGCTTTTTAAATAGGCTATTTTTTATCTACTCTGTTTAAAGTTAGTTCAAAATTAAAATCTTTATTTGAATCTGACTTAGTTTTTGAAGTAAGTTTTACTGTATTGTTTGATTCGATTAGCTCAGATGTTCCTTTTTCAAAATCAAAATCTGAAATAATTTGATAATAAGAAACAAGGTCGGATTTTCCATCTAAGATACTTACAAGACGAGGAGGCATTAAATAAGTACCACAGGTAGAAAAATTATTTGATAAATCTATTTCAGAATACGAAGGTAAATCTAAATCACTTTCAGCCAAATCACCCTTATAAGTTAAATAACAGTCAATTTGTAAAGACTTAGCTGTGAGCTTTTCGTTAGTAGGGAACTTTTCAGAATATTGCTCGATTATACTTTGGTCAATGGGCTTTATTGTGTACACAGCTTTAAAATTTTCATTTTCTCCCTCGAATGTATAATAAGGTTCATAGTCATTTCTAATATTTGACTCGGAATATGATAAATATTCGGGAGATTTTCTAAGTGCAGCTACTGTTTCTTTATTATCTTTTTTTTCAGCACAAGCTGTCAAAGATAGCAATAGCATTAAAACAATTAGTATTTTTTTCATACATACCTCCTAAAAAGGCTCTGTTTTACATTTAAAAAAAATAAAACAGAGCCTTGAATATAATTTAATTTGCTTTTAAGTCTATGTCAAAATTAAATTCCGGCATTGTCTTAGATTGAGCGTTTATTTTTATAACAGATGATTCATTGATGTTAGAAGAAACTGATTCAGGTATTAGCTTATCTTTTGAAATAGCTTCCTTACCGGTTAGAATTTTAACTAGAGTTTCTTTAGGCAATTTACTTGTAGAAGCTTCAAATACATCAGGAAGAGAAACTTTAAATGCAACATCAGTCATATCTGGGAGTTCTCCTAATGAATCTCCGGTGTATGTAAGATATACATTCACTTTATATACAGGATTTTGTTCCATGATTTTTTGAAGTTCGTCAGAGTTTGTACCTGCGTGCTCATCAGCCAAAGATTTTAAATATTCTTCTGTTACAGGGGTTACGACAGCTCTTGCCTCAAAGTTTTCATTTTGTCCTGTGTATGAATATAGAACTTCTTCTTCAGTATTTACTTTTTTATCAGTTTCCTGAGTAGTTTTATTTTCGGATGCTGTTGTGTCTTTAGAGTTATTTTTTGTTTCGTTCTTTGCACAGGCACTGAGTAGAATGAGTGCAATAAGTAATAAGCTTAGTTTTTTCATAGAATACCTCCTTATTTATCTTATTTGTATTATACCACAGAATTAAAATCTAAAACTTTGATGATATTTAAGAGTTAGTAAAGAGATAATTACAATATGTAATAAATAAGGTTTACTATTTAGGCTCTTAATCCTATAATCAAAGTAGGAGGGATAAGTTTGAAATTTAATATCACAAAAGAAGTATTTATAAAAAAACTTTTGGCAATTTTAATAGGAAATTTATTTTGCGCAATGGCTTTGGTTTTGTTGTTGAGACCTAATCAACTAATATCGGGAGGCGTTACGGGATTATCAGCTCTTTTAGATTTGTATTTACCAATTCCGATAGGTTTGATTTTGTTCTTATTAAATTTACCTCCTATGATACTTGGGCTAATATATTTGGATACAAAATTTATGTTTTTCTCAACTATATCAATATTTTTGCTATCTTTTTATGTAGGATTTTTAGACTCTATTACAGAATCTGGATTTATAGTTACTAAAGATGTCTTATTGTCTTGTATATTTGGCGGAGTTCTAAATGGAATTGGAATGGGAATTACATTTAGAAATGGATGCTCAACGGGTGGACTTGATATAATTGGTGCAATAATGAAAAAGAAGTACAACATTTCTGTTGGGAATGTATTGATGGGGTTAAACTTTTTTATAATAATGTCATCATCTTTTATATATTCTTTAGATAGAGCACTGTATACACTTGTTGCACTATTTATTGCCTATAGAGTGATGGATAAAATTCATTTAGGGGTTGGAAAGCAAAAGCAAGTATTTATAATAAGTGAGCATGATGAAAAAATTGTAAATAGCATTTATAGTAATATGAATAGAGGGATGACATATATTTATGGAGAAGGAGCATATAGTCATAATAAATTTAAGATAATATATATGATA
>NZ_JH165063.1:76478-85637 GCF_000227315.1 Peptoniphilus indolicus ATCC 29427
AAATCTATAATAAATAAAATAGATAAAGGAGCATTTGTTGCGGTTAGTGATACCTCGGACATTCAAGGTCATGGTTTTAGATATATAGAAATTTAGTGCCATATAAGTGGCACTTTTTTTGTAATATTTTCAATTTATTACGTATTCATTATTATAAGCTAATAAGGAGGAAATGAATGACGGATTCAGAAAGTTTTAAAAGTATAGATTCTGAACAATTATATGAAATATATTTTGATAGAATTTATAAATTTGTTTCTCATCGCATCTTACATAAAGAGGATGCGGAAGATTTGTCAGCAGAAGTGTTTATGCGGCTAAGTGAAAAGTTAAATAGTTATGATTCAACTAAAGGGACTTTGGATACTTGGGTGTTTAGGATAACTAGAAATATGATAACTGATTATTACAGAAAATCTAATGTTAAAGAAACATGTTCCATATATGATTTTGCAAATTTTATTAAGTTTGAAAAGCATGTTGAGGAAAATATAGAAAAGCAAGAAGAGTATGAATATTTAGAGAAGGCAGTTCGAAGTCTATCAGATAAAGAACAGGAAATTATTTCAATGAAGTTTGGGGCTGGACTTGGCAATAAAGAGATTTCAGAATTAATGGATATAGGATATTCAAATGTAACTGTTATATTACACAGAGCTATTAAGAAAATTAGAAAGAGACTGGAGGAATATTATGGAGAATGACAGTAGCAGACTGGATAAAGAAATAGATTATGATATTATAGATGAATTTGACCAAAAAGACTTAGAAATTATCACAGAAATTATTGGAATGTATAAACCGTCAGAAGAAACAAAGAAAAGAGTTAAGAAACTTATCAGAAAGAAAAAGTTAAAGAAGAAAACAGAAATATTCAAGTATATTTCCGCTGTAACGGTGATATTATTTTTAATGCCATTTACTCATACGGGAAAGAGTTTAGTTAAAATAATGAAGCATACTGGAGGTAATATAGAAAAAATAAAAGTTTTAATAAATAAGCAAAAAATAAAAAGACATGAATTTAATTTAATTGAAAGTAATATTCAATTACAGAGAAAAGAAAATATAGCTGAGATTAAAGAAGAATTAAATTTTGAGCCGGTGGTGTTAGGTAAAGAATATAAACATATTATGTCTGAAATGGATGAAAATGGGAAATCGAATTATTTATATTCTTTTTATAAGTTGGATGGGAAACCGGTTAGAATTTTCCAAAGATTATTGAATCAATATGAAGGAAGAGTGTATTATTCTGGGAAAATGGAAAAAAAAATAATAGATGGAGTGAATGTAAATTATATAGAAAATGTTGGATTTGAGTATGAAAAAGAAGGAGTAGTAATTGAAGTTGACTATGAAGGAGGCAGCTATAAAGAGTATGTTAGAATTTTTAGAGATTTGAAAAGACTTAAATGATGTTTTAAATGGCAAAGTTTAAGATTTAGATGTTGGGTTTTATTTTCTGCTAATGGGGTAAATCTAATAATAAAAAGGGGGAATCACAATGAAGATTTTAGTGCCTATAGACGGTTCAAAAATATCTAAAAAATCAGTTTATGTAGCAAAAGATATAGGTAAGAAGTATGATGCAGATCTGGTTGTACTTACAGTAATTCCGGAGACAAGCATATTTGAACAATACCCTACAAATTTCCCATATACTTTAGAAATAGAAAGAGCTAACACAGAAAGAGCAGAGTTAGTTTTATCAGATGTTGAAAATGAACTTTCTGACTATCCTAAGAAAATTGAAACTTTTTACACAAGTGGGAATCCCGCACAACAAATTACAAAGTTTGCAGAAGAACACGATATAGATTTAATAGTAATGGGGAACAGAGGATTAGGTGCTTTTTCAAGAACTGTGCTAGGCTCAGTTTCAAATAAAGTAATAAATAGTTCAAAAGTTTCAGTTTTGGTCGTAAAAGGAGACATATAAGAGGGAGCACATGCTCCCTCTTAAAATGCTCAAAAGTTGAAAATATAAGTGCTTTAGCATATAATTTATATATTATAAAAGACAGAAAAAGTCTTGTTTTTTGGAACAGGGGGACAAAAATGGAAAAGGGAAAATATTATTTAACAACGCCAATATACTATCCTTCAGATAATCTACACATAGGGCATACTTATTGTACAGTGGCGGCAGACAGCATAAAGAGATATAAAAAATTACAAGGATATGATGTGTTCTTTACAACAGGCACTGATGAGCACGGACAAAAAATTGAAGAAAAGGCTAGAGAAGTCGGACTTGAGCCTAAAGAATATGTGGACAATATAATTGTATCTATAAAAGCTCTTTGGGAAAAATTAGAGATAGAATATGATTCATTTATAAGATCGACGGATGAACAACACGAAAAGAACGTACAAAAGATATTTAAAGAACTATATGATAAGGGAGAAATCTACAAGTCTGAATATGAAGGATATTACTGTACACCATGTGAGTCATTTTGGACAGAATCTCAATTAGGAGAAGGGCACACTTGCCCTGACTGTGGTAGACCTACAAATGTTCAAAAAGAAGAATCATATTTCTTTAGATTGTCAAAATATAGAGATCGACTTTTAAAATATTATGAAGATCACCCTGATTTCATTGAACCTGAATCGAGAAAGAATGAGATGATAAAAAACTTCTTAGAAAATTTAGAAGATTTATCAGTTTCAAGGTCAACTTTTGATTGGGGAGTTAAAGTTCCATTTGATGAAAAGCACGTTGTGTATGTTTGGATAGATGCACTTTCTTGCTACTTATCTGCAATAGGATATGGAGCAGATGATGAAAAATTCAATTCTTTCTGGCCGGCAGATGTACACTTGGTAGGTAAAGAAATTACGAGATTCCACACTATAATTTGGCCGGCAATTTTAATGGCATTGGATTTACCACTTCCTAAAAAAGTTTTTGGTCATGGATGGATATTATTCGACAACGATAAGATGAGCAAATCTAAGGGGAATATAATCTATCCGGAACCAATTATAGACTTATATGGAATAGATGCTCTTAAATATTTCTTGCTTAGAGAATTTAGCTTTGGAGCAGACGGTTCATTTAATAGAGAAAAATTCATAAGAAGATTAAATTCAGACCTTGCAAATGACCTTGGCAACTTAGTATCTCGTACAATATCAATGATTGAAAAGTACAATGATGGATATATACCAGAAGCTATAGAATTTGAAAAAGTTGACGAAGACTTGAAAAAAGTAGCAACAGGAACTGCTGATAAAGTAGACGAAGCTATGGCACACTTCCAATTCTCAGTTGCGCTTGAAGAAATTTGGAACCTTATAAGACGTTCAAATAAATATGTAGATGAAACAACACCATGGATATTGGCAAAAGATGAAGACAAGAGAAAGAGACTTGATACAGTACTTTACAATTTAGCAGAATCGCTAAGAGTTGTGTCAGTATTGATTTCACCATTTCTTTCAAAAACTTCAATCTCAATCAGAAAATCGCTTAAAATTAAAGATGAGATTTCATGGGAAGATGCTAAGACTTGGGGACTTTGCGTTGCAGGTGAAAAAGTTAAGAATTTAGGAGTTCTTTTCCCAAGACTTGATGTTGAAAAAGAACTTGAAAGACTTAACACAGCAAACCAAGAGTTGATAGACCAAAGAGCGGCAGAGAAGAAAGCTTGGGCTGGAGAAGCTGAAGAAGTAGCAGGAAAGTCGGAAATCACTCTTGATGACTTTGATAAATTAGAAATCAAAGTAGCTTTAATAGAATCAGTAGAAGACCATCCAAATGCAGATAGACTTTATCTTTTGAATTTAAAATTAGGCGAAGAAAGAAGAGTTGTAGTTTCAAATATAAAGAGTAAATTCAGTAAGGAATATCTAACTGGAAAGAAAATACTTGTTATAACTAACTTAAAGCCACATAATTTCAGAGGAGTTTTTTCAGAAGGTATGATTTTAGCGGCTGAAGATGAAAAAGGAAATATATCTTTAGCTACTATACACGAAGATTTACCGGACGGGAGCGTGATTTGTTAATGGGAATTATAGATTCTCATGCACACTTAGACAGTGAAAGATTTGATTACGATAGAGATATCGTAATTTCAAATCTTGAAGAAAATGGAGTTGAAAGAGTTTATAACATAGGGGCAGATTTAGAATCTTCAATAGTCTCTGTTGAACTCGCATCAATATACGAAAATTTGAGAGCAGTTATTGGGGTGCATCCTCATTCTGCTGATGAATATAATGACGAAGTAGAAAATAAGCTAATAGAACTTGCCAAAAATGAAAATGTAAAGGCAATAGGTGAAATAGGATTAGATTATTACTATGACTATTCACCTAGAGATACTCAAAGAGAAGTGTTTATAAGACAGATTGAACTGGCTCATAAGTTGAACTTGCCGATAGTAATTCACACAAGAGATGCAGTGCAAGAAACTTTTGATATTATAAAAGCAGCTAAGGAAGAGCATCCCGATTTAAAATTTTTAATACATTGTTTTACACAGTCTGTTGAGATGATGAGAGAATATATAAAGTTGGGTTGCTATATAGCACTTGGGGGAGCTGTAACTTTTAAAAATTCTGTCCACCCTAAAGAAGTTGCAAAAGAAGTGCCTTTGGAAATGTTGGTCTTAGAAACTGACTCGCCTTATCTTGCACCAACACCTATGAGAGGCAAGAGGAACGAGCCGATGTTTATAAAACATACTGCAAAAGAAATAGCTAAGATAAGAGGAATGAAGGTTCAAGAAATTATAGATATAACTGCTGAAAATGCAAAGAGGTTTTACAATGATTAAAGAAGTGATAGTTGTAGAAGGCAGAGATGATATCACAGCTGTAAAAGGTGCATTGGAATGCGATGTAATTCAAACTCATGGATTTGGATACGGCAGAAGGCTCATAAATCAATTAAAGGATATTCAAAAGAAGAGGGGACTAATAGTTTTCACAGACCCTGACTATATGGGAAAGAAGATAAGAAATGACATATCTTCACAGGTTAAAGGTGTAAAACACGCATTTTTATCACAGTCGAAAGCCACCAAGAGAGATGATATAGGAATTGAAAATGCCAAAGCTGAAGATATAAGAACAGCGATAATGAATGCACGTCCTGATTTTGAAGAAAAGACGAATTTATTTAATGAGGCTATGTTGATGAGATATGGGTTGACTGGAAGAACTGATTCAAAAAGCAAGAGAGAAATTGTTGGAGATGTTTTAAAAATAGGACACGGTAATGCAAAACAAATGGTCAATAAACTCAATGGTTTTAAAATAACCATAGAAGAATTTGAAAACGCCATAAAATCAGCAGAAGAAATACTGAAAAAGTAGGTTTAAATGGAAAGACTTTATAAACCACATAGAGTGGTAGAAATATTAGATAGATATGGGTTTAAATTTTCTAAATCTTTAGGCCAAAATTTTTTGATAGATGGAAATATTGTCAGAAAAATTGTGGACGTAGCTGAAGTTGAGGGGAAGAATGTACTCGAAATAGGACCTGGACTTGGAACTCTTACAGAAGAATTGGCAATGAGAGCTAAAAAAGTTTTGGCTATAGAAATAGATAAAAAGCTAATTCCGGTTCATGAAGAAACTTTGAAATTAGATAATGTAAAAGTTATCTATGACGATTTTTTAAAATTGGATTTAAAAATATTAGAAGAAGAGTTCGAAGGTGAAAGTTTTGTAGTTGTTTCAAATTTACCTTACTATGTCACAACTCCTATTTTGACAAGAATTATAGAGCAGACAAGAGCTGAATCTATAACAGTAATGGTACAGAAAGAAGTTGCAAGAAGATTTTCAGCAAAGCCTTCAACAAAAGACTATGGTTCTCTATCAGTTTTTGTGCAATTTTATTCTGATGTAAAATATGAATTTGACGTACCAAGTACAGTGTTTATGCCAAGACCAAGAGTTGATTCTGGCGTAGTTAGATTTAAATTAAAAGATGATTTGGCAGTTGTAGATAGAGAAAAACTATTTAAAATTGTCAAGGCATCTTTTTCAAAGAGAAGAAAAACTATCATAAATTCTTTATCTACTTATGGATTTGATATATGTAAAGACATAATAGAAAATGTTTTAAAAATATCTAATATAGATTCTAAGAGAAGAGCAGAAACTTTGACACCGGAAGAATTTATAGTTTTAACTATAAATTTTCCCAAAATTTGAGGTGATAAAATGAGTATAGAACAAGAGATTAGAGAATTTTCAGAACATACTGAATTAATTGATAAAATTTCAATTATCTTTAAATCTATGGGGGATCCAACTCGAATAAAAATACTTTATGCACTGTCAAAAGGACCAATGAATGTTACTCAAATTTCAAACGTGCTTCAGATGAGCCAATCTTCGATATCTCATCAACTTGCAGTTTTGAGGAGCCATAATATAATAAGGGTTGAGAGAGTTGCAAGAAATGCTATATATTCATTAGATGATGAACATATACAGTGTATATTTAAAGATGGATTGGTACACGCAAAACATAGATTAGGTTGATTAATAAATAAAGATAAGGGTATAATTCAAAGAGATTAAGGGGGAATTAAAAAATGGAAAAGATTACAGTTTATACTTCAAATACATGTCCGTATTGCACAATGGCAAAGGATTATTTAAAAGAAAAAGGAATTGAATTTGAAGAAAAAAATGTTCAAAACGATGCACAGGCAAGAAGTGAATTAATGGAAAAGGGTTATTCAGGAGTTCCTGTAATAGTTGTAGGGACTGAAGAAATTGTAGGTTTTGATAAAGCCAGACTTGATACATTGATTGGGAAATAATTTAAAAGATTAAAGGCTCTGTAGATATACAGGGCCTCTTTTTATGATGTGTAATATTATAATGTACAAAGATAAATTATGATTAATCTACATCTCTACTTACTAAATCTCTGTAAGTTTCTCTTCTTACAACGAGTCTGTGAGTTCCATTTTCTGTAAACACTACGGCTGGTCTTGGAAGGGAATTGTAATTGCTTGACATACTATGGCCATAAGCACCTGTAGAAAGCACAAGAATTAAATCACCACGGTTTAGTTTTGGAAGCTCAATTTCTCTAATCAATATATCGCCTGATTCACAACACTTTCCAACAATTCTAACATCTTCATGAGTTTCTGATTTAGAATTTGTAAGAGCAGTATATTTTGCATTGTATAGTGCAGGTCTTACATTGTCTGTCATGCCGCCATCAACAGTAACATATTTTCTCATATCAGGTATTTCTTTAATATTTCCAACAGTGTAAAGGGTATAGCCAGAATCTCCTACAATACTTCTTCCAGGTTCAATGGTTATATGTGGACGTGTTGAATTTTGATATAGAGAGTCTATTTTTTTCATAACAGGTTCTAAAAAGTAAGAGTAGGGTTTTCTTATTTCATCAGTATAAGTTATCCCAAAACCACCACCAATATTTAAATCGTGTAGAGGAGAACCGATAATTTTTTCTGTTTTTTTGATCAATCCACTAACTGCATCAATTGCTTTTAAGTAAACTTCATTTTCAAAAAGTTGAGAACCTAAGTGGAAATGGTAGCCTAAGAATTTTATATTTTCATCTGAATTAGCAATCTTTACATATTCTAAAACATCAGTTAGATTAAAGCCGAATTTTGAATCTACATTTGCTGTTTGGATGTACTCATGAGTGTGTGCATCAACTCCCGGAGTAATTCTAAAAAGTACATTAACAGTTTTGTTTAGATTTTTTGCATGTTTTGAAATCATTGATAATTCATCGGCTCCATCTATTATAAATTTACCGACATTATTTTCTATTGCAAACGAAATTTCTTCTTCGAGTTTGTTATTACCGTTGAATTCAATTTTTTCAGGTGGGAAATCTGCATTAAGTGCGATTGCTATTTCTCCGCCACTGACAACATCTAAATTCAATCCTTCATCTTTAATAAATTTTGCCATTGCGGTTGTCAAAAATGCTTTTGCAGCATAAGCGACACTTGTATTTTTATATTTATTTAAGAAATCTTTTTTTATCTCGCCAATTCTATCTCTCATTCCATTTACTGAATATATATATAGTGGAGTTCCGTAAGTTTTCTTTAGCATTTCAATACTTATGCCATCTATTTCTATTGAATTTTTTATCTTTAACATTTTATTTCTCCTTTTAAAAAAGGAGGGTTATCCTCCTTATTTTAGTATTCCAAATTTATAGTTATGTTCTTTAAAATAATCTATTACATCTTGTAGTGAATCGACACTCAATTGTTTGTTTGTTGCATCGTGCATAAGTACAACAGCTACATCTGTGTGTAAATTTTGATTCAAAGTTTTATCTAAGGTATCAACTATACCTGAGTTTGTAGTAGGTCTTGTCTTTTTAGGTTCGGCATCTCCTGTCATACAATTCCAGTCAAGCCATTCTACATTCATTGCAGAGATTACACTGTCTGCTTCAGAGGTGTTTTGCCAAGACATATGACCGCCCGGGTATCTCCATGGGACACTGTGGAAATTATCTCCAAAAACTTTTTGGAGTCTTGCCAAAGTTAGTTGAGTTTCTTCTTTAATTTTTGCTGGGTCAGCAACTCTTTCAGGATATAAAATATCATAATTGTGGTAGAAAGAGTGAGTTCCTATTGCATTACCGTTATATATTGTCTTTCTTAATACAGGATAAGTTTTCTCTGTAATTCTACTTCCAACAACAAAGAACGTTCCGTGTACATTGTTTTTCTTTAAAGTAGCTAAAACTTGTGGTGTAATTGAAGTGTTAGGGCCATCATCAAAGGTTAAAAATACAAGTTTATCTTTCCCGGTGTATTTCTTTTCTCCTCTTATGTAGGCTCTAATTTCTGCTGTATTATATGCGTAACTATTTGCTTGTACCAAATGGTTTTCACCAGGCATAAGTTCTTTTTTCATAAATTCAAATTCATCATAAATAGCATTTAAGCTATCTTCAAAATTATTATAGTTTGGCATATGTGTTCTGACAGCGCCTATTGAGTCCCGATATGCTTTATCTAAAAACCAATTGAATGAAATTTCTTTAGAGGTATCTTTTTTGAAACTTCCAAGTATTGCTGAAAATATTTGTATTATTATAAAAAGTAGGATAAGCACACCTACGTAAAAAATCATTCGTCTGCGACGCATTTTTTTGGCGGCTTT
>NZ_JH165063.1:85687-91514 GCF_000227315.1 Peptoniphilus indolicus ATCC 29427
TATATATAATTAAATGAGGGGATAGTAACAGAAAAACAGCTAAACATATAGGAGAAGCTCTTAATACAATAAATAACACTATAAATAAAGGAACTACAAAATAAAAGAAATCCAATAGAAACTTTGTCAAAAAACAAATAGAGAGAATAATAGTATCGATAAATAATTATCCTGGAAAGATACTAAATTTTAGCGCATATTACGAGGAATTTATAAAAGAAATAAAGGTATAAAAAATTTTCCCCTAGTTAAATAGGGGAAGACTTAAGAAAGTAACATAGTTTTCTATGATTAAGTAAGGTGGATAACTTATTGTTGCAATTAGATATTTAAAATTTTTGATAAAGTTCAAAATCATTCCAAAAAGCTTCCTTTTTAGCCATTTTTTGCTCCGCTTTTTTTTCTTTAGCTGCTATAGAATTCAAAAGGGCTGTAACGATAGTTATAACAGGTATAAGGTTATCAGAGAAAGAAAGAATTTCATTGTTTATTAATAAAGGAATAGTTGTATATTTAACCAGAGGAGATGTAATTGAATCTGTAATACAAATTGTTTTAACTCCTCTATTATATGCATATCTATGAATATTTAAAGTACTTTTTAAATAACGAGGCAAACTTAAAGATATAAGGACATCTTTGGATGTAATTTCAGATATATCATCAAAATCTCTGTTGATGCCATCTATAATATAAACATTATTTCTGATCCATTTTAAACTCAAACCCAAAAAGTATGTAACAGAATATGAACTTCGTGAACCCACAAGATAGACTTTTTTTGCAGTAGAAATTATATCAACTATTTCATCAAATGTATTAGGATTAATATTATCTATTAGCCATTGAATATCGTCTTTACCTTTTTGCAATACATCATAGAGAATTTGAGTCTGGTTACCTTTTTTTCAGTTAAATTATGTAGCCTTTGAGTCATGGTTATTTTTTCTCTCAAAAAATTTTGTAAATCATTCTGCATGTCAGAATAACCTTTATATTGAATAAAATTAGCAAATCTTACAACACTAGATTCACTGACTCCACATTTATAGGCAAGTTCTGTTGAAGTGTAAAAAACAGTCTTGTCAAAATTTTCAAGAATAAAATCTCCAATTTTTAATTGTGTTTTACTAAAGTTTTCTTTAAAATAATTTATTCTTTGTAATATATTCAAGTTTTCAAAATTTATTGAATTCCGCATAAAATCCCCCTTTTATCTATACATTATACAAGTAAAAACAGATAATATCAATTATTATATGAATAAATAAATTCTTATATAAATAAAAGAAGAATAATATTCTTCAAAATTAATAAAATGACTTGACTTAATCCGAATTTAAATATAAACTTAGAGTGTAAAATACTTGCAAGTATTAAAGGGAGGTAATAGAAGATAAAGTTTTAAAACTAAATAGGAGGAATTAAAATGACTGAAGAAGTTAATAAAAGAAAAATTCCATCATATGTAAAAATATTTATTGGACTAGTATTAGGAGTAATAGTAGGTCTGATTTTAAATAAGATGGGTGGAGAAGATATTCCTTTTATAGCTAAAAAAGTAATACCTTTTATGCAATTTTTAGGTGACTTTTTTATAAAAGCTATAAAGATGGTTTTAGTACCATTGGTATTTTTAGTATTTTAAATGCAGCTATTTCATTGGGAGATATAAATGCTTTAAAAAGTATAGGATTAAAAACGATTCTATGGTTTTTATTAAGTTCAGCTTTTGCTGCTGGCGTGGGCTTAATTTTTGTAAATATTATTAAACCGGGAATAGGAATAACTTTAGGTTCAGTTGAAAATGCAATGGCTACAGAAGCTACATTACCAGGTCCTTATGAAATAATTTTAGGATTACTTCCTATAAATCCCATTAAGTCATTAGCTGATGGAGATATGATGCCTATTATAGTATTTGCTTTAATTCTTGGATTTGCGATTATTTATTTAGAAGAAAGCAGAACAAAAGAATTAATAAATATCATATCTGTTATAACCGATGCTATGTTAACAATGATTGGGTGGATAGTAAAAATAATTCCATTTGGGGTATTTGGTTTGATGAGTGTTACAATGATAAAATTTGGAACATCCATATTTGGGCCAGTGTTTAAGTTCATAATCACAGATTATATTTCAGCCTTGACAGTAACTTTAATTTTTTACCCAATAGTACTAATCGTACTTGGGAAAGTAAAACCTTTGCCTTTTTTCAAAAAAGCTTTCGAACCATGGCTAATAGCTTTTAGCACATGTACATCCTCAGCAGCATTACCTGTGTCAATGAGGGTGGCGCCTGAAAAATTAGGTGTTGATGATAAAGTTTCAAACTTTGTATTGCCTTTAGGAGCAACAGCAAATATGAATGGAACAAACATATACTTCGCATGTATAGTGGTATTTGCAGCTCAGTTATATGGTATTGAATTAAGTGTAGGACAACAAATTTTTATTGTACTTCAAGGTACATTATTGAGTGTAGGGTGTGCAGCAACACCTCAAATAGGCTTAATAATCAGTATTTCACTTTTAACTCAAATGGGACTTCCTTTAGAGGCTACTGCACTGGTAGCCGGTATTTATAGGATAATAGATCAAATTCATACAGCAACTAATTCTTTAGGGGATTTAGTAACCTCTGTAATAATAGCAAAAAGTGAAAATAAATTAAATACGGATGATTATTATAATATGAGTTTATAAAGAGGAGAGAATTATGGATAACAGAATTATAGAATGCTTTGAAAGAGCTTATTATTTATTAGATAAATGTATGGGAGTAAAAAAAGGGGAAGAAGTTTTAATAGTAACAGATCCTCAAACTGATACCAGAATGGTTGATGCATTGATGGGAGCGGCCAATACACTTGGAGCGGAATGCGGTGTATATATGATGCCTATAAGAGGTAAAGACAAAGCTACTATTTTTCCTAAGTCATTAGAACTTGGAATGGAAAAGTGTGATGTGTTTATTGGAATGACAACTTCATCAGGAGCTGCTATCTACAATAATAGATTAAAAGAATTAATAAACGAAAAAAATTAAGGGAATGTTCTATTTGCTTAAGAGGAATAGATAATTTTACTCGTGGAGGAGCGCTTGCTGATTATGAAAAAATATATGCCAACGGAGAAAAGCTACAGGCTGTGTGGAGAGGAAAAAAATTTGCTCATATAACAACTCCTGCAGGAACTGATTTAAAAATGGAAATGAATGATATGGAACCAATAATTGAATGTGGCATAGCTAGAAAGCCTGGAGATGCTATGGCATGGTCGGATGGAGAAGTATCTTTAGGACCAGTTATTGGAACTACAGAAGGAATTTTAGTCATAGATGGACCGATTTGTTATTATGGGAATCCATCAGAACCTGTAAGATTGAAAGTTGAGGGTGGTAAAATAGTTGAAGTTATTGATGGAGATCCAAAAATAGTAAGAGAAATTAGAAAACAAATTGATACTATTCCTGGAAGTGATAATATAGCAGAAATTGGAATAGGGTTAAATCCTGAAAGTTTATTCAATGGAGATTTTGAAGAAGAAAAGAAAGCTTTAGGAACTTGTCATATTGCAATGGGGAATGGCTATTATTATGGTCAACCTGCAACTTCTACAGTTCATATAGACATGGTTCAATACAATCCTACTATAATCTTTGATGGAGAACTTATTGTAGATAATGGGAAGGTTTTATGTGTGGAAAATTAATATTTATTTAAAATAAATTGCACAAAGTAAAATAGATATCAATATTATCAATGGGTAATAAAAATATATCTTATTAAAAGGGAATATACTAATTGATGTTCCCTTTTAATGTATAATTCAAGAAAACATTTGCATAGTGAAAGGGGGATTTATATGCCAAGAAAATTAAAAATAGCTCAAGGACAATTTGCATTGATTAATAATGATACAGAGCAAAATTTTAATTTAATGAAAAAATTTATTGAAGAGGCTGGAGCAAAAGAGTGTGATTTAATTACATTACCGGAATGTGCATATACAGGATATTCATTAACGGCTCTTGAATTACAAAAATTAGCGGAGACAAAAAATGATTTTTTTGTGTCGGAAATGAAAAAATTAGCAAAAGAAAATAAAATTCATATATATGCAGGCTATCCTGAATTAGATGAAATAGTAGCTGGAAGAATTTATAATTCAGCTATATTTATAGATGACGAAGGAAATATACTGGCAAATATGAGGAAAGTATATTTATGGGGGGATGAGAAATTAAAGTATAGAGCAGGGGAGAAATATCCTGTAGTAAGTACTAAATTTGGCAAAGTAGGATTACAAATTTGCTATGATATGGAATTGCCAGAACCTTCAAGAATACAAGCCTTAAAAGGAGCAGAGATCATATTAAATGTTTCCTATTGGTCAATGCCTGCAAGAACAAGATGGTTTATAGATATGCGAGGGAATGCTTTATTTAATGTTTTATTTATGTCCGGAACTAATGCAGTAAAAGATAATTTATGCGGCAGTTCTATGATAGTAGGACCGGATGGAGAAATAATAAATAGAGCATCTGAAACAGAACAAGAATTGTTAATAACAGAAATTGATTTAGATTATGTAGTAGAAATGAGATCAAAACTTCCGTATTTAAATGATTTTAAAGAAGATACATTTACTATGGAAGCTCTAAATAAATATTGAGGTGAAATATGGAAAATAGAAATACTCAATACGAAGAAGGGGCTCTAAAGATTCAAAAACTTACTTCAGCAGAAGTTATTTTTCAAGTTGTAGGTTGCGGCATAGGTTCGGGAGCGCTTGGGACTGCTTATGCTGCAAGAAAAGGTGGTTTTCCGGTAATAGCTATATGGTTGTTATTATCTGGTTTATTAACTTTATTTTCTATGTATTACGTTGCTGAGGCTACATTAAGAACAAGAAAAATGATTCAGTTACCTGGACTTGCTGAAAAATATGTTGGTCCGGCAGCAAGAGTTTTAATATTTTTGGCAGTGGTGATAAATTCATTTTCATGTTTAATAGCTTATTTTAATGGAAGTGGAAGTATAATATCTCAATTATTAGGAGTACCACAAATTGTTGGAACTTTTATATTTTTAATTCCTTCAGCAATAGTTGTATACATTGGATTAAAAGCTGTAGGAATTGCAGGAAAATATATGTCATATCTGATGATAATATTAATCTTAGTATTAATAAGTGCAAGTTTTGTAAGTAAAAATGCAGAGTTATCAAGACTGTTTGAATCTAATTGGGACTATGCAATTCCTATTTTCAACGTTGCGGCTTTTAGTTATATCGGACAATATTTAGTTCCGGACTTAGCCAGAGGGTTAGCACATGACCCCAAAAAACTTGCTCCTTCACTTTTGATAGGGCAAATAATAGTGGCAATATTATTGATTTTGATCCCTTTGGGAACTTTCTTAGTTTCTCCGTCTAATAATATAGAACAAGTAGCAACTATAACATGGGGAAAAGCAATAGGAAATTGGGCATTTGTGAGTGCAAACTTATTTGCATTGATGGCAATATTTACATCTTTTACTCCAATAACACAGACATTAATATCAAATATAGTGGACTTTTTTCATTTCAAAAGTGATTCAGATCCTAAGACTAGAATAATGTTGATGATAATCTGCCTAGGTATACCACTATTTTTAACCGTTACAGGTATGGTAGGATTTGTTGATGCAATATATTTTTCCGGAACTTTTGCAGCAGCAATTATGGCTATTTTACCAATATTTATGGTTAATAGTGCTAGAAAAAATGGAGAGATTAAACCGGAGTGGAGTGCAGGTAAATTAGCATCTAAACCGGT
>NZ_JH165063.1:91564-94638 GCF_000227315.1 Peptoniphilus indolicus ATCC 29427
TTATTTTGATAGGAGATTTTATGACAAGAAATTTTAAAATTGCACAAGGGCAATTTAAATTATTCAATAAAGAAACCGAAAAAAATTTGGAAAAAATTAAAGAACTCACTATCAGAGCTAGTAATAAAAATTGTAAGCTGATAATGTTTCCTGAATATTCATATACAGGTTATATAGGTTCAAAAATAGAATTACAGAAAATAGCAGAAACTAAAAATGATTTTTTTGTATCAGAAATGAGACGTTTAGCAAGAGAAAATAAAATTTATATATATGCAGGCTATCCGGAATTAGATGAAATAATTCCTGGTAAGATATACAATTCTGCTATATTTGTAAATGATGAAGGAAATATTATAAGTAATATGAGAAAAGTCTATTTGTGGGGAAAAGAAAAAAACATCTATTGTTCCGGAGATAAATTTCCTGTAGTAAAAACTAAATTTGGCAATGTAGGTTTGCAGATTTGTTATGATATAGAATTTCCAGAACCTTCGAGAATACAAATGCTTAAAGGAGCTGAAATAATATTGAATATATCTTATTGGTCAATGAAAGCAAAAGATAGATGGTATTTAGATCTACAAGGGAATGCTCTTTATAACTTGATATTTATTGCCGGAGTTAATGCAATAGATGAAAATTTATGTGGCAGTTCAATGATTGTAGGCCCGGATGGTTCAATTGTAAATAAGGCATCTGAAACAGAGGAAGAACTTCTAATAACGGAAGTAGATTTAGATTATGTCATTGAAATGAGAGCTAATTTACCATATATTAATGATTTTAAGAAAGAAACTTTTAATATGGACGCTGTAAATAAATATTAAGGGGATGTTGTAAAAGTCTTAAAATCAAAAAAAGATAAAGAAACTAATAATGGGGTCCTAAAAATGCGGATGTTATATCAGATACATTAAGAAATATTCATATCTGTTTTAAGACTGTGTAAAATTTTGTGTATGGAACCCTCCTGATTAGAATAGACAAAAACTAATTAGGAGGGGATTTATGCCAAGGGAGACCGGAATTAAGAGGTGTCAAAATAGCGAAAATGTTAATTGAAGAATATCAACTGTAAAATGTACAAGATATTAAACAAGCATTAAAAGAATTTTTGGCAACTACAGTTGTGTGTAAGTTCTTGCAAGAATAATTGTTAAGAACTATCCACATATTTCAAATATCCGGTAGATATAAGAAAGTTAATATATACGCCAGGGAAAACTTCAATAGACAACTAAAAAAGCAACCAATAATAAAGCTATATTTCCAAACTATTATACCTCACAAAAAGTTTGGATTTAGGTTGATACACAAAATTATTTACAGATTTATATTTTTCTATTTTTTATAACAGCATTATATATGAGATGGAGTATTTCATCTGCACTTATATTTTGATTTTGAAAAGATTCATTTTGTCATATATGCCTTTTGATTTAGCTATATAATAATATGCTAAATATTCTTTTTCTATATTATCATAATCTTTAAAAATTGTTTTATCCCAAATTTCAGTTGTATTTTTAAAATTATTAATACCTTTAGAGTTTAAAATCCATTTTATCGCATTTTTATAAGTTAAGATATTTTCTAAGTCACTTTGATTTAGGTCTTCATATTGAGATGGAATAAATGAGTAATCGATGGCTTTTGTTGTTACCGAGTCTATTGATTCCATCAAATTTATAAATTCTTTTATTGTAATGCTCCTTTGTAAGTCTTTTAAATTATAAAATCCAATTCCAAGGTCTGTTAGCATGGTTATTTCATCTTTATATTTTGATTTTTCCAGATTTTCATAATTTATTTCCGGATTTTGAATTTCATCACCAACGATTGAGATAGGTGTACCATCACTAGCTCTTAAAATAGTGTTGCCATTTTTATATGAGTAAATTAGAGTTGGTTTGCTTCCAACATATCCATAACTTAAACCAAAATCATTCATCGCAAATTCTTTAGCTTTTTCTAAATTTATAATATTAGATTTAGCTGGAAATTTAGCGTTTGAGAAATTAGTTTTATAATCGAAAACTTTTTTACTTGAATTATCAACTAAAATAGTAATTCCTTCAGAATAAACGGCAATATTATTTTCAATTCTTGGATATAAAATGGTTGTTATTCCTTCAGAAGATAAAGTAACAGGGTTATTTTCATCTATATTTTTAGCGTGTTTAAAATTTTTTAGAAATTTAGAAGCTAAATTTATGGCTTCTTTTTTGAAATTTCAGAATCATTATCAGTATTGATTGTATATTCATTAAATGATAGTAGGCTTAAGTCTTTTGCATCAACGCTTACACTAATAGATCTTATAGAACTATCTTTAGGTGTAGAATAGTAGAAAAGATAGTAGTAGTTTTTATTTTTATCTAACATAAGTTGTTTGGAATCAAGCTTTAAATCTTTAGTGTTAAAATTTTTTTTAATGAAAGATTGAACTTCTTTTTCAGGTTTTAAATTCTTAATTTTTTCAATTTCAGTTATTTCAACATCATTTAACGCTAAAGTTCCATCAGTTTTTGAGGAATCTTTGTAATTATTATTATAAGTTACTATTGGCTTAGCAGTTGTAGCATCTAAGGGCTTTGTATCTAATAAGTGAGTATATACAAGCGTACCAATTTGTTTTTTCTCATCTCCGGTAACTAAATAAGAAAGCCTTAAAGGATTTGTATTTTCAATATTTGAGAATATATTCTTTTTTGGAAGAGCATCTTCAAGTTTTGGAAAATTTTCATCTTTAAATTTTGAACTTGAATTTGTTCTTTCAAAAGAACATACAGACTTACTATTAAAAAATACATCTATAGTTATGCTATCATTAGATATTATGGTATCATTTACATACCTATTAAAGTATAAAGTAGAACTTCCATTTTTAACATAGGTTTGTATATCTCGTAGTCTATATTGTTTAATTAGATTAGGATCTAATTTATTCATAAAATCTGAGGCTATTTTTATAGTTTCTTCTTTTGTTAAAAATTTAAATTCATCTTTTTTGTCAGAATAATTTACATCATATTTGAATATATTTCCTGATGTATCTGTACTGACATTAT
>NZ_JH165063.1:96139-104685 GCF_000227315.1 Peptoniphilus indolicus ATCC 29427
CCAATGATAGTCTAATGTTTTAAAAGCGCTACCATCGTCATAAGTGTCTTCTGATGTAGTTATATTGAATTCAGTGGCATCTGTTACCCCAAAGATATTTTTTATTTTTAGAATTTCTTTTGAGTTGGATGTTGCATAAATGTAATTTGTAAATAAGAATACTATTAATAATGAACTGATTATTTTTTTCATATTTTCCCTCCTTGAATTGAGTATATCATTTTTTTTCAGAACTATGCTATAATACACGCGACAAGCGATTGGAGGAATAGAATGATTTCAGTAAATAACGTCAGTGTAATTTTCCCGGATAAAAAACTATTTGATGATGTGAACCTATCTTTCACACCTGGGAACTGCTATGGAATAATCGGAGCAAATGGAGCGGGAAAGTCAACATTTTTAAAAATACTTTCCGGAGAAAAAGAACCATCAACTGGAAATGTATCAATAGATAAAGAATCCAGAATGAGTAAGTTAAACCAAGACCACTACGCTTTTGAAGATGAAGTAGTTATAGATACAGTGGTAATGGGAAATAAAAAACTTTATGATATAGGAAAAGAAAAAGATGCTATCTATATGAAAGAAGATTTTTCTGATGAAGATGGTATAAGAGCGGGAGAACTTGAAGCAGAATTTGCAGAAATGGGAGGCTATGAAGCAGAATCAGAAGCGGCGTCTCTTTTGCAAGGACTTGGGATTACAACAGATAAACACAGTTTAAAAATGAGCGAACTTATAGAAGCCGATAAGGTTAAAGTCTTACTTGCACAAGCTCTTTTTGGAAATCCTGATATTTTGCTTTTGGACGAGCCTACTAACGGTATTGATTTAAGAGCTATAATGTGGCTTGAAGATTTTTTATCTGATTTTAATGGAGTTGTTATAGTAGTTTCTCACGATAGATACTTCTTAAACAACGTGTGTACGCACATGGTTGATATAGATTTCGGTAGAATTCAAGTTACAGTTGGGAACTATGATTTTTGGTATGAATCTTCTCAACTTGCTCAAAAAATGGCTAAGGAACAAAATAGAAAGAAAGAAGATAAGATTAAAGAACTTCAAGAATTTATTGCAAGGTTCTCAGCTAATAAATCAAAATCTCGTCAAGCAACTTCAAGAAAGAAACTTCTTGATAAAATAACTTTGGACGATATAAAACCATCAAGCCGTAGATATCCTTTTGTTGGATTTGATTTAACTCGTGAAGTTGGAAATGAAATATTAAATATAGGCAACTTAACTTTAAAAGAAGGGGATAAGGTACTTCTTGACAATATGAGTATGAGAGTTAATAAGGGCGATAAAATAGGTTTTATAGGGAATGAAATTGCAATAACAAAGTTCTTTGAAGCGATAGAGGCAAAAACTGATTATGAAGGGCAAATTGAGTGGGGACAAACTATAACTCACACATATTTCCCTAAAGATAATACAGAATATTTTGAACACTCAGACCTTAATCTTATAGATTGGATGAGACAGTTCTCAGAAGAACAATCAGAAATATATTTAAGAGGATTTTTAGGTAAGATGTTATTCTCCGGAGATGAAGTGCTTAAAAAAGCAAATGTACTTTCCGGGGGAGAAAAAGTTAGAATGATGTTCTCAAGAATGATGATAAGACCTGCTAACTTATTAATATTCGATCAACCTACTAACCATCTTGACCTTGAAAGTATTGAAGCTGTGAACAATGGACTTATAAACTTTAAATCTAACATATTATTTACATCATTAGACCATCAATTTATCTCATCTGTTGCAAATAGAATAGTTGAAATATTTGATGACGGAACTTATAGGGATGTTCCAATGACTTACGATGAGTATATAGAAAAATATGTTGTATCAGAAAAATAAAATTAGAAAATAAAAAATAGAAAGAAGACTCAATGGCGAGTCTTCTTTTAAATTTCAGATTTTAAATTTTCAATTATTTTTTCAACTTGAGATATCCCACTTTCAACTTGGGACAACGAGTCATTTATTTTTGTTTGAACCAAATAATCTGCAAGGATACCGTCGAAAAAGTAGTCTGCAAATGTGAGAAATGTATCGGGGATTATATTTATGCCCATTGTATTATTCACATCAGTGAGTTCAGATTTTAAATTTTGAACAGCATAGCGAGTCTTTCTTAGCTCTTCTTCAGCATTATTAATTTTGCTATGTTTTATAAACGTACTTATCATTCCGCCGCCAAACATATCAAAATAACCCCAATTTTTTGCACTTTTAAATAAATCTCTCGCGTTGTATAAGTGTGTTAAAACTTTTTCTGAAGCTTCAATAGCTTCTTTTATTTCTTTTTCTCTATTGTAATTATCCATAGATAACTCCTTTTTTAATAAATAATATAAAGATAGTTAATTTTAAAGATTGATCAGTTTGCTTGCAACTTCAAAGTAGATTAAAAGTGCAACAGTATCTACTATTGTAGTAATTATGGGACCCGCCATAACTGTAGGGTCTATTTTAAATTTATCAGCTATTAGTGGAAGCATGCCACCAATAACTTTTGATATCATAACAGTAATTAAAAGGGTAATAGAAACTGTAAGCATGACTTGTGTTGAAACAGAATCCATAAAGAAAATTCTTAGAATATTTATGAATACAAGAGCAATACCAACATAAAATCCGATTTTCAATTCTTTTAGCATGACTTTTAGAATGGTATGATAATCAACTTCTCCAATATATAAAGCACGTATAACAGTTGTAGAAGCTTGACTTCCTGCATTTCCACCACTATCCATAAGCATAGGAATATATGCTGCTAATACTACGCTGGTAGCTAATGTACTTTCATATCTTTTGATTATAAACCCAGTCATAGTTGCAGTTATGAGGCAAATAATAAGCCAAGTTATTCTATTTTTAGCAATTTTTAAATTTGAAACTTCCATGTAAGAATCATCTTCTATATCAGTTATACCGTGAATATTTGAAATGTCTTCATTGTACTCATCAACCATGACATCAATAGCCCATTCGGCAGGAACTGTTCCTATTAATCTATTTTCTGAATCAACTACAGGTATTTCAGATAAATCATATCTGAAAGCTAATTTTGCAACAATTTCTTGATCGTCATAAGCACTGACAGTTTTATTAATAGGGTGTAGAATGGATTCAATATTTTGTTCTATATTTCTAAGAAGATCTGCCAAATAAACAAACCCCTTTAATTTTAAAGAGTTATCAGTAATCCAAATTTGTTCAAGTTTATTTGCATCCAAATCAGAATTGACAACTTTATCAAGTATCTCTTTAATACTGCGAGAAATTTTTGCAGACATGAAGTTAACAGACATTATAGAGCCGACACTTTCATCAGGATACCCTAAAAGCTCATTTATAATTGGTCTACGGCCTTCTTCAATAAAGTGGTTCATAAGTTTTCCAACCATATTTGCAGGTAATTCTTGAAGAGTATCCACCAATTCATCTTCATCCAACTCTTTAATGAGTTCCATTATACTTTCCCTTGATAGAGTTTTTATAATGTCGACCTTTTTAGATCTACTTAGCAAAGCAAAAGTGTCAGCTAATAAATCCTTGTTAAGAAGCTTTATTCTTATAGCTATTTCATACGGCGATAGAATTTCAAAAATTTCAGCTAAATCAACAGGATCCATTAGATTAATGGATTTTTGTAATTCTTTAATTTCATTAATATCATATCTTTCTCTGTTCATAAAACCTCCTTTAATTTAAAAACGTAAAATTATCACTTTTTAGGCGTTAAAATATTTTGCAGTTGAAGATTTATGAAATCAGATTTTAACTTAATGTAAAAAACTGTGAATAAAAAAAGAAATCATGTAACTGCAATAAATATTTTTATCCGACCTATCACAACTATCCATGATTTCACCTCCATTAATGATATTTATAACCTACTACAAATTATAGATGTTTGTCAACTCAAGTAGTGGGTTATAAATATTTTTGACTTATGAATTTTATAGATTAGTAATTATTCAAATTTTGCAGATTCTAGTAATTTTACTAAAGCTTGATATACATATTCAGCAGAAGAAATACTAAAAGATTCACTTGGGGAATGGAAGTCTTTAGCATTTGGTCCTATTGAAATAATATCAGTAAAGCCTTTTTCAGCAAAAAATCCACACTCGAGACCGGCATGAACAGCTTCTATTCGAGGACTATTTCCACTTAATTCAGAATAAGTATTGTATGCCAGTTCTCTTAGAGCAGAATTTTTTTGATATTTCCAAGCAAAGTATTTTCCCCAAATATCATATTCAAAATTGAACTGTATAGCTAATATTTCTAATAAGTCAGTAATTCTAGTTAATTTTGAATTGTAATTTGAGCGGATATCTACAATAGCAACAAGAGTGTTATCTTTGATATAGATTTCTCCAAGGTTTGAAGAAGTGTCTACTATGTGTTTGAATATACTACTCATTTCAAATACACCGTTTGGAACAGTAAGAGAGTATTTAACCAAATCTTCAAAAGAATTATCATCAATGTAATTTCCATCAGATGAACATTCGTTAAATTTAATATCAAGTTCAGGAAAGCTTACATATTCATCTCTAATGACAGTTAAAAATTCAGAAATTTTTTGTTTAATGTTTTCAAGTTGACTTTCCTCAAATAGTATTATACTTTTTGCAGCTCTAGGTATAGCCAATCTATAACCACCACCGGAAATGTAATTCAATTTTACATCATATTTTCTAAGGTGGTTTAAAAGCCTAAACATCAAAATATTTGCATTACCTCTGCCACTTCCTATGTCTTCACCGGAATGCCCGCCCATAAGCCCTGACAAGACTATTTCAAAAGACTTTAAGTTTTTACTTGGAATTAAATTAAATTTGTGAGTCGCAGTAAAAGTTATTCCACCGGCTGAGGCGCATAAAATTGATGAATCATCACAATGGTCTATGTTAATAAGTTTCTTAGCATCCAATAGGGAAGGATTTAAATTTGCAACTCCCATGAAATCTTCTTCTTCAGCAGTTGTAAAAACACCTTCAAGTTTTGGATGTTTTAAACTATCATCTGAAAGAACAGAAAGTATTAAGGACATTCCAAGACCGTCATCAGCGCCGAGAGTTGTCATACCATGAGTTGAAACCGTATCACCGTCAATAAAATATTTAATTGGGTCAGTTAGAAAATTATGTTCGACATCTTCAGCTTTTTCACAAACCATATCTGAATGTGATTGTAAAGCGATAGGTTGATAATTTTCATAGCCGACTGAAGCCGGTTTTTTAATTACCACATTGTTGAATTCATCACGCACGACATCAAGTTGATGTTCATTCGCCCAATTCACTAGATATTCGGCAATTTTTTCTTCGTGATGACTTGGGCGAGGTATTTTTGTTATTTGGTCAAATTCTTCTAAAAATTTCATAATTACTCCTTAATTGTAAGTTCCAATAAAGTTTTCAAGAATGATAAAAACTTTTCTGAGTGTTCTACTAAGTTTATATTTTTATCAACTACTATGTCATACAGATAACTGGAATGTATCCTAACTACAGTGTGAATAATAAAGTTTAGTTTTTCTTTGCTGAGATTGTATTTTTCACAAAATACTTTTGTAACTTCATAGTCTCTGTTTAAAATAGAACCATTTTTAATCATATTTAGGACATCTATATCATCAAAACCATCTAAAGATTCAGGATAAATTTCATAATAGTTTAAAAGGATTGAATGTAGATTTTTTGAATAGACACCATAGAAAATATTGAAGTACACATCAGGTTTGGAGAATGAGTATTTGTTAAATACCTCATAAACTTTAATATACCTTTTTATTGGATCTTTAATGTTTTTAGTTTGTTCCTTTAATTCAATTATGTATTCTTTTAAATAATCTATGGAAGCATATATTAAAAGTTCATCTAAATTTTGGAAATAGTTATACATTGTAGCACTATTGTATCCGGAAACATCAGCAATTTTCCTAATTGTTATATTGTCTAATCCATATTCATCGATGAGTTCTTTTGCAGAAGTTATGAATACATCCATAACTCTTTTTTCACGAATAGAAATTTTCATTAATTCACCTCATTAATACTTGACAAAGTAAGATTTTCTAATCATAATTATATTATAATCGTGATTAGAAATCAAGGAGGCGTAAAAAATGGAAAGTAAAAAACAACGTAAGTTCAAATTCAAAGCGCCAGATGCATTAGCTTTAATAGCTATATTAGTGATAGTAGCAGCAATTTCAACTTACATTTTACCAACAGGTCAATTTGACAGAATAAAGGACCCTATAAGTGGAAGTGAGATAGTAGATCCGAATAGTTTTCATTCTATTGAAAGAAGTCCAGTTTCTATTGCTGATGTTTTGCAATCTATACCAAGAGGGCTTAATGAGTCCGCAGAAATTATCAATTTTTTATTCATAATAGGTGGTACTTTTGGAGTATTAAAGGGAACCGGAGCTTTAGATGCACTTTTAAAATTTGCCTTAGTGAAATTAAAAGGTCGAGAAAGAATGGTTATTCCGGTTGTGTTAATGTTCTGGGGATTAGGTGGAGCAATAATTGGAAACTTCGAAGAATGTTTGGCATTTTTGCCTCTGCAAATAACGCTCTGTTTAGCTTTAGGATTTGACTCAATAACAGGTGTGGCACTTGGAATGTTGGGTGTAGGTGTAGGATACATAGGAGCAATTTTAAATCCATTCACTGTTGCAACTGCACAAAAAATAGCTAACGTTGAAATGTTCAGTGGTATGTATATGAGAGTAATAGCTTTTGCTCTATTAATACTTGCGACAATAGTTTATGTATACATTTATGCTGGAAAGATATTAAAAGACCCTACAAAGAGTTTGGTATACGAAAGTGACAAGAACAGTCCATATAGAGAAGCTGATTTATTAAGTGAAGATGTAGAGTTTACAGTCAGACATAAATTTGCAATAGCAACATTTATACTTGGAATTGTATTCTTAGTATACGGTGTTATAACTTATGGATTTTATTTGACAGAAATAGCCGGAGTATTTATGGCAGTTACTGTAATCTGTGGGTTTGCAGGTGGACTTACTATAAATGAAATGGTAGATAATTTTGTAAAAGGTGCTGAAAATCTTTTGTATCCAGCACTATGCGTTGGATTTGCAAGAGCCATAACAGTAATTATGCAAGATGGCAACATACTAGATGTAATAGTTTACTATATGTCAAGATTGGTGGTAGGTCTTCCTCTACAATTGAGTGCAATAGGAATGTTTATACTACAATCAATTATAAATGTATTTATTCCATCAGGAACAGGGCAAGCAGTTGTAAGTATGCCTATAATGACTCCACTTGCAGACGTAATAGGTCTTACACGTCAAACAGCAGTATTGGCATTCCAATTTGGAGATGGTATAACAAACTTAGTAACACCTACAGCAGGGGACTTAATGGCAGCTCTTGCGATAGGAGGAATTTCCTACGGAAAATGGATGAAATGGATATGGAAGTTGTTACTTGCATGGTACTTAATTTGTAGTGGAGTATTAGTTGTAGCAACTATGATAGGATATGTATAAACCTTGAATAATAAAGCATTGAACAATGGAATAGCCCATGCCATTTTATCGGCTATTATATTTGGACTTATGCCATTATTTACTCAGTTACTATATAAAATGGGAGCCAATTCTGTAAGTTCAGCATTTTACAGAATGGTTCCCGCAACCATCGTGTTATATTTCTTTATAAAATTTAAAGAGAAAAAAGATTTAAAAATTAATAAAGATGAAGCTAAAGGTTTATTTTTTGCAGCTCTTGGATTTTCGTTAACTAGCATAACGCTATTTTCATCATATGAATATATAAATTCAGGTGCTGCAACAACTATTCACTTTGCTTATCCAATAGTTATTTTTATAGCGGTAAATTTCATAAAAAAATACAGACCTAAGGCAACAGAAGTGCTATGCGTTGTATTTGTTGCAATAGGAATTATTCTAATAATGAATATGGATTCTTCTAATGGATTGAATTTAAAAGGTGTTTTCTTTGCTGTTTTATCTGCGTTGACATATTCATTCTATTCAATTTATTTGGAAATGAAAAAATTAATTAATATAGGTTCGACAAAGTTGTTGTTCTATTTAAATTTATTTTCAGTCATGGTAGTAATTATATATAGTTTGGCAACGAAAACTGAAATTTACCTTGGATTTAAAGGAATAGAATGGTTTCTTCCAATTATATATTCCTTTGTAATAACATTTGGGGCAGCATTTTTATATCAAAGTGCAATAGTTAAAATAGGCGCTGATAAGACATCTATATTGAGTACACTTGAGCCTATAACAAGTTTAATAGTAGGTATAGTGGTATTAAAAGAGGAAATAGTATTGGCACAAATAATAGGCGTTGTGTTAATATTGGTTGCAACGACAAAACTTGTAAACCGAAAATAAGTATATAAAATAAGAGGGTGCTGTTGCATAGTAGAATCATCTATTATGCAACAGCACCTTTTTTAAAGAAACAAGTAATCGGAAAAATATCATTTTT
>NZ_JH165063.1:105040-111915 GCF_000227315.1 Peptoniphilus indolicus ATCC 29427
CAACTATATTACAAAGAAATTTAACGAATTATAGTTAATTATTTTTTGAAAATTTTAATTGGTTAATTGTAAAATGAAATTGAACCAAAAAAATTCCATAGTAAATCACATTTGGTATAATTGATTCACCAAAAACAAAAAAACCCAAAGGTGATGACTATGGAATATAATAATACTGCAACAAACTCAAGAAAAAATAAACATTAAAATGATTTCGAAAGAGGACATTGGGAAATAGATACAATTGTTCCAAAGAAAAATAAAGAAGAACCAGCTTTAATTACTATAACAGAAAGAAAAACAAGGATGGAAATAATACTAAAAATTGCAACAAAAAATTCATCATCAGTTAATGAAAAATTAGAAAAATTACTATCAAAACTAGAAAACTCCACAGCAATATTCAAAAACATAACAAGTGATAATGGATTAGAATTTGCTAACTTAACAAAACTAGAAAATAGCTTAGTTAGAGATGTATATTATTGCCATCCAAATAACGCACAAGAAAGAGGAAGTAACGAAAAACATAATAGCCTAATAAGAAGATTCCTTCCAAAAGGAAAATCCCTATTAAACTACGATGAAAATCACTATCTAAAAATAATGAACTGGATGAATAATTTACCAAGAAAAATCCTAAATTACCAAACACCTATAGAAGTTTTTGTAGAAGAACTCAATAAATTAGGGTTAATGGATACTTTTGGGAAAATAGTTCAATTTGATATTGCAATTTAGGGGAAATTTTAATTATTGATAGTATTACATTTTAATAAGACACTATATAAAGGACTCAGTAATACATATAAGAAGTTATGTATTAAATACAATTGTAAAATGAAATTTAGAAAAAAATTATACACAATATATAAATAAATGTGATATAAAATAGTTGTTTTCAACATAATTAGAAGAGAGGTCATGGAATATATAGTGGTAAAATTTCAGAATTATAGAATTAATATATATGAGGGATAAGTTAAAAAGTGCTATAAATTTAGAAGTGTTATAATTTTTTATTGAAGTTGTAATTAATATACAAGTATAAAGTGTATACTAATGGCGAAAGAATATTTCTTAGCTTTAAAATATTTTTAGAAAGGAGATAGTTATGAAAAGAAATAAGATAGTTGCTATATATTAAGCGGAATAGTGTTGGTATCTGTATTGGGATTTACAACTTCTATATATGCAAGAGAATTTATGGTTAATGAGTCAGGCATCATTAATAATACTGAATCGTCGAAAACTGATTTAAGTGAGGATTCTATTAATTTTTCTTAAAAATTCGGGAGTTGATATTGAAAAGTTTAATGAAAGTTTATTAAAGTTTGAATCTTATCCAAAAAACGAAGATGTAAGGTATAGAAGTTTATTTATTGACGGCGCTAATGAAGAAAATGAGTATATTGGAAACTTGGAATCTGATGTTCAAGCATTAAAGAATGCGGCTGAAGTAAATAGTTTTACTCAAGACCAGATTAAAAGTTATGTTGAAGGACTTTTAAAAAATGAAACAGAAACTATTTCATATACGTCTCTAGGATTAAGATCGGCCCCTGATAGAACGGAAAATAATAGTTTTGGAGCAGGTTTTGAGGCTTTATCTAGTCAAAATTTTAGTCAAATGACAACGAGAGTAAAATTACCATATACAAACATAAAATCTTCCAACGAAATACATTATTTATTTGTATCTCCAGGAAACTCAAATGATTTATTTGACTTTGGATTAATAAAAGGTCAATACAATTGGGAGGGGTTTTATTTACTAGACAAGAATAATCACCCAAACATTGGAGTAAATATGGTGACGTTTCCTTTGAATTCGAGAGTTTATGATGGAGATATGTTATATTATAATATATATAGAGATTCAGATAGATATATGATTTGTAAAATATTAAACAATAATAATTTTAGTGATGTTAAAACCAGTAAAAGAATTTGGTTAAATAATGGTAGTGTTGATAGGATTTCATTTAATAAACAAATTACTATGACATTTCCACAAGCTAGAAGACTAGGAAGTAGCATAAGAGATGCAAGATTTGTAGATTCATATCTTTACAATTCAAGAGGAAATTATATTTTTGAAACACAGGTAAATAATAGTAGATATGGTGTTTTTGGAGATACTAGAATTCCAGGGTCTCGATATTTTACTAATTATCAACGCAGTGGAAATACTGATTATGTTGATATAAATTTGAGGTAGAGGATTTATGTTAAAAAAAATTATTTCGGTTATGTTTTTAGTTATATTTTTTAATACAAATGTAGAGGCGAAGGTTATCAACGTAACGGTTCCAAAATATAATGTAACTGTTAATAGTGTAGTTATGGATAAAGAAAAAATAAGTATCCACCGCTTTCATATAATGGGATAACTTATTTTCCTATGACTTATGACAATGCAATGGCATTAGGTATTTTAATTAATTGGAATAATGCAGAAAGAACTTTATATCTTGATAGGGGAGCTGGATTTGGGAATATCCCGATAAAGCCTTTTGATAGTGAAAAGGAAAATGGAAAATTGTATTCGGTTAAAATAATTCCTTTTGATGTGGTGATAAATGGGAAGAAAATTGATAAAAAGGAATTAAAAAAGTATCCACTATTTGTATTTAGAGATATTACTTATCTACCAATGACATGGAGTATATTTCACGATGAATTAGACTATGATGTTAGTTTTAATCATAAGGATGGACTTGTGATGAAAGCAGCATTACGTCATATGTCATTTCCAACGACTGGGATGGAAGAAATAGTTTTTGATGGGGGACGTGTATCTTATACTGCAGGAAAACCATTATCGGCTTATAGTATTATAATTTCTACAAAATCCGGAGAACTTAGTTTAGGTGAAGATATTAGAAGTAAGTATTTCAAAAACTTTAGAAATTTTCAACCACCGGGAGTTTTAGGATATTATCTTTTAAATCCTGACAAGAGAGTAGAAGCCAAACCTTATGTAAAGGGATATATTTTATATATGCCATTTGGGTATGCATCAGATTTCAATGTCAGCTCAGATGGCGGAATACTTACATTAAATTCAAATAAAGTACGTAATGTGATTTTAAAATACAATGTAAATACGGGAGCTTTTATTGGAGAAGATGAAGTTGGTAAGGATACGGTAAATAAAATATATAAAAATTAGAATTAAGATGAAGAAGTAAGCTGATAATTATTGGCTTACTTTTTTGTTGAATGTAAAAATAAGTTATTAAAATATTTATATAGCAAACATAGAAAAGACCCTCCAACTTGGGAGAGTCTAAAAAAGGTGAAATTAATTTAAATAGTTTTATTAATTAGTTAAATAATTTTGCTACTGCGTTTTTAACTAATTCTTCGTCAGCTACATAAGGGATAGTGATGTGTCCATCTTCATGTTTTTGGTTGAACTCGATAGAAGTTGACATAGCATTTTCATTTCTTGCCCAGTTTCTTCTAGCAACTCCACCCATAACGTCCCAAGAAAGTGATAGTTTGATTATTTCATCAACTCTTTCTGAACCGTCAAGAACAAGTCCGAATCCACCGTTAACACTCTTACCGATACCAACTCCACCTCCATTGTGAAGAGCTATTAAACTCATACCACGAGCTGCGTTTCCTGCAAAACATTGAGCAGCCATGTCATAGCATACGTTGGAACCGTCTTTAATATTAGAAGTTTCTCTGAATGGAGAGTCAGTACCACTTACATCGTGGTGGTCACGACCCATCATAACAGGACCGATTTTTCCTTCTCTTACAAGTTTGTTGAATGCAAGAGCGATGTTAACTCTTCCTTCTTCATCTTGGTATAGAATTCTTGCTTCAGTACCAACAACTAATTGATTCTTTTCAGCATCTTTAATCCAGTTGTAGTTATCTCTATCTTGGTATCTTCTTGTTGGGTCGATAGCTTCCATAGCAGCTTTATCAGTAGCAACTAAGTCTTCGTGTTTACCTGATAGACATACCCATCTGAAAGGTCCGTATCCATAGTCAAATAGAAGAGGTCCCATGATATCTTCTACATAGCTTGGCCAAATAAATCCGTCTTTATCATCAACGCCATTCTTAGAAATTTCTTTAACACCGGCGTCAAAGATTGATTTCATAAATGAGTTACCATAATCGAAGAAGTAAGTTCCCTTAGCTACAAGAGCTTTGATAACTTCGAAGTGAGCTTTTAGTGTATCATCAACCATTTCTTTGAACTTATCGTGTTCTTCAGCAAGCATTCTTGTTCTTTCTTCAAAGCTTATTCCAACTGGACAGTATCCACCATCATATACGTTGTGGCAAGAAGTTTGGTCAGAAAGAAGGTCAATGTGAATATTGTTGTCGTTCATGTAGTGTAGTAAGTCTACAATGTTTCCGTGGTAAGCAATACTCATAGCTTCTTTTTTGTCTAAATATTCTTTAGCTATAGCGCAAGCTTCTTCTGGAGTTTCAGCAAGTTTAGAAATCCATCCTTGTTCAAGTCTTGTTTCAATTCTTGAAATATCAACTTCAGCTACGATAGCTACTGCATTAGCGATTTCTCCGGCTTTACCTTGAGCACCACTCATTCCGCCAAGACCACTAGTTACAAATAGTTTTCCTGAAAGATCATCTTCTGCCTTAAGACCTAATTTAAGTCTTCCTGCATTGAGAATAGTGTTGAAAGTTCCGTGAACGATACCTTGAGGTCCGATGTACATCCAACCACCAGCAGTCATTTGTCCGTAGTTTGTAACTCCCATTTGTTCAGCAACTTCCCAATCTTCGTGGTTGTCATAAAGTCCAACCATTAATCCGTTAGTGATTATAACTCTTGGAGAATTTTTACGTGATTTGAAAAGTCCTAGTGGGTGTCCACTTTCCATAACTAATGTTTGTTCATCAGTCATTTCTTCTAAGTATTTCATAATAAGTCTGTATTGCATCCAGTCGTGGCATACAGAACCAGTTTCTCCATAAGTTACTAATTCGTATGGATAAAGAGCAACTGCAAAGTCTAAGTTATTGTCAATCATAACTTGCATTGCTTTACCTTCTAAGCAATTTCCCTTGCACTCATCAATTGGCTTTCCGTAAAGTCTTCCTTTTGGTCTGAATCTGTATCCGTAGATTCTTCCTCTTGTCTTAAGTTCTTCTAAGAATTCAGGAACAAGTTCTTCATGGAATTTTTCAGGGATATATCTTAGAGCATTTTTTAAAGCTATTTCAGTTTGAGCTTGAGTAAGTCTAAATCCTCTGTCCGGTGCACGACGAATACCTTCTTCGAACTTAGGCATTTCTGGAAGTTCGTCGAATTCTAATTTAATTTTCATTGATTCTGCTATTTGTTTATTATTTATCATATTGCCTCCTCATAATTAATTATTTGAACTTTTTCTATATCATAAATCGTATCCGTCTTAAAAAAGTCAATTAATTAGACGTGATAAAATTTACTTTTTTTCAAAATATGGGTATATTTTAAATTGAAAAGTCTAAGATTTGACACTAATTAGATTAAATTAGACTAAAGTAGATACAGTTAATAGATGAAAAATAGGAGGAATTATGGCAGCGGATAGAGTTTTATATAATTTAAATGAAGTTTTTTGTCCAAATGATTTAGGTCGTCCACTAAGAGGCTCTGAAATGAATGAGGCTAAAATTTTAAAGAATGCATACATTGCTATAAAAGATGGAAAAATTTTAAAGGTTGGAGAAGGGGAAGTTCCTGAAGATTTAATAGATGATTCAACAGAGATGGTTAATTTAGAAGGTAAAATTGCGACACCCGGTCTAATTGATTGTCACACACACCTTGTATACGGTGGAAGCCGTGAACACGAATTTTCTAAAAAGTTAAATGGAATGAGCTATCTTGATATATTAGCAGAAGGTGGAGGAATTCTTTCGACACAAAAAGCTACAAGAGAAGCAAGCTTTGAAGAATTATATGATAAGACAGAAAAGTTGGCAAATCATATGATGTACCATGGAGTAACTACAATAGAAGCTAAGAGTGGATATGGACTTTATTGGGATACAGAAAAAAGACAAATGGAAGTTGTAAAAAAATTAGATAAAAATCTTCCGGTAGATTTTGTTTCAACATTTATGGCGGCACATGCTATACCTGAAGAGTGTAAAGAAAATCCGGATGAGTTTATAGAGCAAGTAATTGAAATGTTACCTAAAGTAAAAGAAGAAAACTTAGCTGAGTTTGTAGATATTTTCTGTGAAAAGGGAGTATTTAATGCAGCACAATCTAAAAAATTACTTTTAGCAGCAAAAGAACAAGGATTTAAAACAAGAATCCACGCTGATGAAATAGAATCAATAGGTGGCTCAAGTGTTGCAGCTGATATACCTACTGTAAGTGCAGAACATTTGATGATGATAACTGATGAAGATATTAAGAAACTTGCTGAAGCTAATGTAATAGGAAACTTATTACCAGCAACAACTTTCTCTTTAATAGAAGACACTTATGCGCCGGCTAAAAAAATGCTTGATGCGGGTATGGCAATAACTCTTACTACAGACTCTAATCCAGGTTCTTGTCCAACGGCAAATCTACAATTTGCAATGCAATTAGGTTGCTTATATATGAGATTAACACCTGTTGAAGTATTTAATGCTGTAACAATCAACGCAGCATATTCAGTGGCAAGAGGGGATAGTATAGGTTCATTTGACGAAGGTAAGAAAGCTGATATAACTGTTTTTGATGCAAAGAACTTAGACTATACTATGTACTTCTTTGCAACTAACTTAGTCTCTCAAGTATACAAGAATGGTGAGTTGGTAGTAAAAGATAGACAACTTGTTAAATAACAAAATTTAAATATGATTTATTATGGTGGGCAGAATTTGCTCGCCATTTT
>NZ_JH165063.1:112718-121370 GCF_000227315.1 Peptoniphilus indolicus ATCC 29427
ACGAAAAATATAAGACTGTAAATGTAGACAATTATCTTTATTTATGGAATTTTATTTTATTTAATAACTTAAGTAATTATTTAATTGATGCATATATAAATAGTGAATCAAGTACAATATTGTTTGAAGAAAAACTTAAGAGAGAAGGGAAACAGATTATAAGATTAATAGGCTCAATAGAAATTCAAGATATTTTAGGAAATATAATAACTTGTATGATAAATTCAGAAGATTATTTGCAAGGAAACATAAAGATTGATTATACTAATGAAGTACCTAGAAAAAGTGAAAATGTGTTAAATTTAGATTTGAATTACATATTTAATTACACACCAAATAGTTTAAAAGAGGTTATAGACAAATTAAAAGTTGATTTAGTTGCATTTAAATATTTTGGAAAATCTCAAGTTAATGAAAATGGAAAATTTATATTACCAATTTATGTAGACGAAGAAACACTTAGTAAGAAAGGTATAGATTACGGTGAATATTTAATAAATTGGGCATCACTTGCTTATTTAAAGATGTTGACAAAAATACATGATTTCTTTTTAGATTATTATAAATATGATGGGAAAGAAGGTTTAGTTAATGATGGCATAATGTTGGCGTTAATTTATTTAACAGATTATGAAGTAAAAGACTATCCAACAGGTTTACAAAAATCAATAGAAGTTGGCAGGTCAACAAAGGGAAAGTGTTACTTTATAGATTCGATTGTAGCGCCTATGGCTATAGAACAGGATTTGGCTATAGTATTTCAAGCGAAAGATGTGTATTCCGTAGTTACTAAAACATTGAGATTGCTCCAATAAGATTAGGAGGTTACATGATAGATTGTATTTTTTTTGGATTGCCAATTATATACGAGGATGGAGAAGAAATAATTCTTCCGATGAGTAAAGTTAGTGCATTATTATATTATGTATTGATTAAAAAAGTAGTTAGTAGAGAAGAACTAAGTGGGATGTTTTGGGCAGATTCCAGTGAACATAAAGCTAGAACCAGTCTTAGAAATGCATTACATAAAATAAGACATCTGTTTAAGAATGAAATATTAGTGTCTAAAAATAAATCTATCATTACAGTTAACGAGGATTTGGATATTAAAATTGACACTGAAATATTTGAAAAAGACCCTATAAATAATATTGATAAATATAGAGGAGAATTTTTAGAAGGGTTTTATTTAAAAGATGTGATTGACTTTGAAAACTGGATGTTTGAGCTAAGAGAGTTTTACGGTGAAACATTTATTGATGTAATTCTCAAGAAAATGGGGCAAGACTTTAAGCATGAAAGATATGAAGAGTTAGAACAAAGTTCAAGAAAATTATTGAAACTTGATAAGTACAATGAAGAGGCATATTTGTATTTATTTAAATCTTATCAAGTGAACGAGAGAATTGACAAGATAATAAATACTTATTATGAATTGCAAGATTTATTAGAAAGTGATTTAGGTGTTCAACCAAATGAGGAAATAACAAAAATATATAGAGGTGCTTTGAGTTTTATAAATAAGGCTAAATCTAAAAATTTAGATAATGACAAGATTTTTTTTGGAAGAAATTATGATAGAGAAATAATTCAAAAACAGCTAAATTCTTTTAAAAGTGGAGAAGATTTTAAATCTATATTACTTAGCGGAGAAGCAGGAATAGGAAAGAGTTTTTTAAAGAAAGAGATAATTAATTCAAATAAAGATATAAAATTCTTTGAAGCAGATTGCTTGAAGGTTGAACAGACATTTTCTTATTCTCCTTGGATAAAGATAATTTCATTGATTGAAAATGAGTTTAAAATTAATAATATAGAGAGACCTTTACTATGGACAGATTTAATAAATAACTTTTTTTCTTAGGTAAAAATAGTTATCAACCAAAAGCTAAGATTTTAGAAAGTAAAGAAAAATTTAGTACTAATTTAGTATATAGTGCCATTGTAAATGGGATTAACAAGTTATCAGAAGATAGAAAAATTGTGATATCAATAGAAGATATTCATTGGGCTGATAGATTAAGTTTAAAACTTTTGACAAACTTATTATTAAAGAAGAACAAGAATATATTTTTACTGTTGACTAAATCTAATGAATATACGATTTGCGAAGAAGATATTATTATAACATTAAAAGATATAAATAAATTGGAGTATGTAGAGTTAGGAAGATTTACAAGAAAAGAGGTTGAAATAATATGTAAGAAAATGATAGATTCAAAAATTGAAGAATCTGAAATTGATGATATATACTTTAAATCTAAAGGGAATGCATTCTTTTTGAGTGAGTATATTCAACTATATAGCAATAAACAAAAGAAAGTTTTGGAAGATTCAAAAATACAAGCTATACTTTTTGAAAAGTTTTCTATGCTTAAAGAAAAAGAGAGGAAAGTATTAGAAATAGCGTCTGTATTATATGAAAATATAAATGTAGAATTGATTTTTAAGGCTTTAAATCTAAATGCTTTTGAGGTCATAGACTGTATAAATTCTCTAATAAAATTGAATATTTTAGAACAAAGAGAAGAAAATGGCATAACTCAAATTAGCTTTGCCTATTCAGCATATAAAGACTATGTCTACAACAGTATAAATGATTATTCTAGGGAAATTATGCATAATGAAATAGGTCAAATGCTAGAAAAAGATTTAGTCACAGGGAATAATACTATAAAAACTTATCTGAGACTTAAATATCATTTTGAAAGAGCCAAAAATCAAATCAAGAAATTAAAGTACGAAGTGTATATTTTAGCATATTATTTAAATTTCAATCATGAAATATTTCCGAGCTTAAATGATTGTGAATTGAGTAAACAGGTTAAATTATATATAGATAACTCTAAAGTTACAGAATTAATGGAGCGAATAGAGATAGATATATCTGAGGTGAAAATAAAAGAAAATAGTAAAGAAGAACTAAAAGACATTTTAGGATTTGAGTTACTTTTCTTATATTGTAAAGGTAGATATTTTATAAGAGAAGGGAATTATAATAGCGGTGTGAAAATAATGAATAGGGTTATTCAATTCGCTGAGACTATGAAAAATTATAAGATTGCTTTAAATGGTCATAAACAAATGGCTATATACTCAATACAAATAATAAATCAAGAATTGATGTTAAAGCATGTAGTTGCGGGAATCGAGGTTTCAAAAGCTGTAGGTGATAATTTAGAACTTGGAATATTCTATAGACTATATGGCGTTTATTATATGAATAATGGTGAGTTTGAAAAGGCTGAAGAATTATTTTTAAAATCAATTGACACATTTGAGTATGAAGGGATTTTAGAAGGGACTAACTCAATTAGCACAGCTGCGAATTATAATTACATTGGAGAAATAAGAAGTGCCCAAGGCAAATTAGAAGAGGCAATGCAGTATTTTCAAAAATCAATTAATCTGTGTGAGAAAACAGAAGCATCTTGTTTGTCAATTTTTTATATAAATGCAGGTAAAACTTTGTTTTTACAAGGTGAAGTCTTTGCAATGAAAGAGTTATTTTATAAGGCAGAAAGCATAATAAAAAGATTTGATTCATATTGGAAGAAACCGGTTCTAGAAGCTTATTTAGCGCTTGTAAATTTTTTAGATGAAAAATTTAAAGAATCTTCTGAACATCTAAAAAGTGCTTTACAGGAAGTTAAGACAATAAATAACTCAAGAGATATTGGATATGTTTATTTTATACAAACTATAATAGGATACATAATAAAAAGAGATGAAGTTGGGTTCGATGATGATATGAAGAAAATATTAACAGAACCATATGATATATACTATTATAATGCAATAAAATATTTGGATAAATACAGAGATACAGCGGAAGTAGAATACTTAAAGACAAATATTAAATTTGAATGAGGAGAAAAAAATGGACTGTTATTTATTGGTGGATTTTGGTAGTACGTTTACAAAGTTGACATTAGTATCGAAAGATAGGCAAGATATAATCGCTAAATCCAAGTCTTATACAACGGTAGAAACATCAGTAATCGAAGGCTATGAAAAAGCTAAATCTGAAATGTTGAAATATTTAAAGTGCAAAGAGGATATAAATATTATAAAAACGCTTTGTTGTTCATCGGCTGGAGGAGGACTTAAAATCGTAACAATAGGCATAACTCCAAGTTATACTGTAGAGGCTACTAAAAGAGTTGTTATGGGAGCAGGAGGAAGAATAGTGGCGAGTTTTAGCTACTATATAACAGATGAAGACCTAGAAATTATAAAGAAAACAGACTATGATATCATTTTATTATCTGGTGGAACAGAAGGGGGAAATAAATCATATATTTTAGCGAATGCTAAAAAATTAGCAGAGCATATGGTAGAAAAACCGATAGTGGTAGCCGGTAACTCTAATGCACGAAATGAAATAAAAAAAATATTTAAAAACTATGGCATAAAAGCATTTTATACAGAAAATATAATGCCTGATACAGACAAAATAAATCCATATGCTGCCAAAGAAGTAATTAGAGAAATATTTATGAATTTGATAACAAAAGCAAACGGTATGAATGAAGTTGCTAAACATGTAGGAGAGATACTTATGCCCACTCCAACTGCTGTGTTAAATGCTGCAGTACTTTTGTCAAAGGGAACTGAAAAAACAAAAGGACTTGGAGAATTAATTATTGTGGATGTAGGAGGTGCAACTACAGATGTACACTCTATTTCAAATCCAGTTATAGATATTTCTTATAAACAAGAGGGCCTTGAAGAAATGGTAGAAAAGAGAACTGTTGAAGGGGATCTTGGGATGAGATATTCTTCAATAGGAGTTTACCAATCAGGAAGTAAGATTTTAAAAGAAAAAGTTAATGCAAAAGAGAAATGTATTAAAAGATTTAAGCAGACTTCATTTATACCGGAAGATAAAGAAGAGAGAGAATTTGATGAATTACTTGCTTCTGAGTGCGTTGAGATAGCTGTGAAAAGGCATGCTGGGACTATTAGACAAGGATATTTGAACGGACAAAATGTGTATATTCAAAATGGAAAAGATTTGAGAAATATAAAATATATAGTTGGGACGGGAGGAGCTATAATAAATTCTGCGAACTATAGAAAAATAATTTCATCATGTATTAAAAATGAAAGCAAAAGATTAATTCCAAAAAATTCTGAAATATTATTGGATAGAGAATATATCTTATCTGCTATGGGGTTACTTAGTACAGAAGATAGTGAACTTGCGTTAAATATAATGATTAAAAAAAATTAATCAATAGAAATCAATTAACATATTAGGCATAGAGTAGATAATGGCTAAAAATAAGGCTATTATCTACTTTTATATTTTAAAAGCGTTATTTATTTTTTGAAAAAGTTGAAAAAATATTTTGAAATAAAATCTTTATAAACGCTGTATTAACGATGTGTTCATATAATTAGATTACAAGCTAAAGCAAAGCTAAAAATATTGTTTAAATTTAAGGAGGACATACAAATGAACGGAGAACACGGATTATATTACAGAGAAAACCCTGAAATACTTTACAAAGTAACAGCTCAAGGTGGCGGATTAAAAGATACTGACACTTTAAGATGTAAGGGGTGGAGACAAGAAACTATTCTTAGAATGTTAGAGTTTAATATGGAAAATGCTGAAATTCCAGAACTACTTGTTATCTATGGTGGGAATGGTAAAGGAGCAAGAAACTGGGAGTCTTATTGGGCAATTGTTGATGCACTAAAGAACTTAGAAGACGATGAAACATTAGTTGTTCAATCAGGTATGCCTGTTGCAATATTTAAAACACATAAAGAAGCTCCAACAGTAGTAATGGCAACTACAAATATTATGCAAGCTACTTGGGAAAGATTCTATGATTTACAAGATAAGAACTTAACTATATTCGCTCAATATACAGCAGCTCCATGGGAATACATAGGAACTCAAGGAGTTATTGAAGGAACATTTGAAACTCTATCCGCAATAGCTATTAAAGCTTTTAATGATGACTTATCAGGAAAAATTTACATGACAGCTGGTGTTGGTGGTATGGGAACAAATCAAACATGGGCTATGAAGATGCATGGAGGAGTTTGTTTAATAGTAGATGCTAATAAGAAAACCCTTGAAAAGAGAATTGAAAAAGATTATCTTGATGTAATTGCTCCATCAATGGAAGAAGCTATTAAGATGGCAAAAGACTATGCGGCAAGAAAAGAACCAATCTCAATTGGATTTGTAGGAAATGCGGCAGATGCATACGAAGAAGTTTTAAAGAGCGATTTCAGACCTGATATCTGTTCAGAAATGTGTCCGTGCCATGACCCTATTTCTTATATCCCATCAGGATACACTCCGGAAGAGGCTGACCAACTTAGAATTGATGACAGAGAAAAATATCTTCAATTAGCAAGAGAAACTATGAAACGCCAATTAGCAGCTATGATTGCATTAAAAGCAGATGGAGTAGAAGTATTTGAATATGGTACATCCATTAGAAAAGAATGTATGGATGCAGGATTCCCAAGAGAAGAAGCAATGAAGATTGAAGGATTCGTAGCAGCATATTTAAGACCTCTATTCTGCGAAGGAAGAGGACCTTTCAGATGGACTTGCCTATCTCGTGACCCTGAAGATTTAAAAGTTACTGATGATATAGCACTTGAAATTTGTAAAGGTGATAAACTTGTTGAAAGATGGATTACACTTGCAAGAAAGAATTTACCAATAGAAGGTATGCCGGCAAGAGTTTGTTATATGGGATTTGGCGAAAGAAAGAGATTTGGACTTGCAATTAACCAAGCTATTAGAGAAGGAAGAATTAAAGGTACAGTTGCTTTCTCAAGAGACAACTTAGACTCTGGTTCAATAGTTAATCCGACATTTGAATCTGAAAATATGCCAGATGGCGGAGATTATATTTCTGACTGGCCATATCTAAATGGTCTACTAAACTGTGCAGCAGGTTGTGATTTAATCGCAATTCAAAGTAATTACTCAATGGGTGAAGCGGTTCACACTGGTGTAACTATGATAGCAGATGGTACTGAAGAAGCTGATAGAAGACTTGCAGCAGCTCTTACAGTTGACTCCGGTATAGGAGTAATACGTCATGCACAAGCTGGATATCAAACAGCTAAAGATGTTGCAAATGGAAAAGGCAAATATACTACAGACTCAATTAAAGTACCACTATGGTGGAAACCGGCTGACCAAGTAACATTTGGACCGGAAGGGATGTACAGATAATTTTGATTTAAAACATATAGAGTAGATTGATATTTTCAATCTGCTCTTTAATCCTATTAATAAAAGGAAAGATAATAATGAAAGAAAGATTTATTGATAGTATTAAGTTTTTCGTATATGTTGGGATAGGTATTTTTATGTTTTTTATACCTATAGAATTTTTGGGTAGAAAAACAATTCCTATAGATCATATAGTAAAGAACATTACTGCTATTCCAAATGTAATACCAATAGTAGGAAGTATAATGATTACTATTGGAGCTTTATTGCCATTTAAAAATAAAACATGGAATATAAATAAATTTAAAATAGTAATGTCTTTTTTAGGAATAATAGGTCTGATATTTACAGCAATGACAATTTTGAACATTGGACCAAAAGTTATAATTCAAGAAACAATAGCACCATATGTATTTAAATTTGTAGTAGTTCCTGTAATAATAATAGTTCCAATAGGGTCTATATTTTTAGCGTTTTTAGTCGATTATGGATTTATGGAGTTTATAGGAGTTTTTGCAAGACCATTTATGACAAAAGTTTTTAAGGTACCGGGAAGAGCTGCTGTTGATGCGGTATCATCATTTGTAGGGAGCTATTCTATAGCTTTGTTAATAACGAATCAAGCGTATAAAGACGGCAGGTATACTACAAGAGAGGCTGCAGTTATTGCTACAGGATTTTCAACTGTTTCTGCAACATTTATGATAATAACAGCAAATACTTTGGGATTAATGGATTATTGGACACAATTTTTTTGGATAACTCTGTTTGTTACATTTACTGTTACAGCAATAACTTCTAGAATTAGACCTTTAAAAAATTTATCTAATAGTTATTATTATTCTGCAATTCCAAATTTAGAACAGGATGAAAAAGGTAGTTATTTTAAAAGAGCATATTTAGCAGGAATGGAAGTGTTTATTAAATCAGATTCTATATTAAAAAACACAAAAAAGAATTTAAAAGAAGGAATAAAATTAGGTTTAGAAATAGGACCTAATATAATGAGCATAGGTGTAATTTCACTAATATTAGCTAATTATACTCCGGTTTTTGATTACTTAGGATATATTTTTTATCCATTAGTAAAGTTATTGGGACTAGGAGATACTTTACTAGTATCGAAAAGCATAGCTGTGTCTTTTGCAGATATGTATGTACCGGCTATATTGTGTGCGGGTTTACCATTGGTAAGTAGATTTATAGTAGGAGTATTATGTATATCAGAAATCTTATTTTTGTCAGCATCAATACCTTGTGTAATGTCAACAGAAATACCAATAGATATAAAGATAATATTTGAAATTTGGTTTTGGAGAGCTATACTGACTGTAATAATAGCTACACCTTTAGCAATGTTTATATTTTGATATCAAAAAATTAGTGGATAAGTGTAGCTTTACATTATTTATTAATATAAATTTCACATAATAATA
>NZ_JH165063.1:121654-135398 GCF_000227315.1 Peptoniphilus indolicus ATCC 29427
TTATATATTTAAAATAGAAGGGAGATAAATATGGAAATTTTGTTGAATCCGGTAATAATATCGGTTATTGTATTATCCGTTTTGTGTTTACTTAAGTTGCCGGTCTTATTGGCACTATTAGTATCAGCATTAGTTGCAGGTTTGTCAGCAGGTATAGGACTGACAGAATCTATCGGAATATTTGTCGGCGGCATGGGTGGGAACGCTAACACAGCTCTTAGCTATATTTTATTAGGTGCGTTGGCATATACAATAAATAAAACTGGAGCAGCTGATATATTGGCGAGAAAGATAGCTTCAGTAGTAAAAGGTAATAAGTTTACCCTGGCTATTATAATAACTTTAACAGCTATGGCATCAGGGACTATTGTACCAATACATATTGCTTTTATACCAATATTAATTCCGCCACTACTATCTTTGATGAATAAGATGAAAATGGACAGAAGAATGCTTGCAATTTGCTTTGGATTTGGATTAAAAGCACCATACATAACTCTTCCTATAGCATATGGAGCAATTTTCCATGGAATTATTAAAGATTCAGTTAACTCAGCAGGACTTAATGTTGGATTATCTGATATTTGGAAATCAACTTGGATGGCTGGGTTAGCTATGTTTGTTGGGTTGGTACTTGGACTTATCTATTTATCTAAAGATAGAAATTATGAAGATAAAGATGAAGATAAAAATAAAGAAGAAAAAGAAATTGTAATAGAGGTAAAGCATTGGCTTACACTGGCTGCAGGCATTGTAGCTTTAGTTGTCCAACTTGTAACAGAGTCTTTACCTTTGGGAGCTTTAGCAGCACTAACACTTTTAATTGCTACTAGAGTTATAAAATGGAATGATATACAAGAAATGTTAGACGGTGGTATTAAATTGATGGGATTCATTGCATTTGTAATGTTGATAGCATCAGGATATGCAACTGTAATTAGAGAAAGTGGAGCAGTAGATAGTTTGGTAGAAAGTGCATTTGCTTTATTAGGTGGCTCTAAGCTGGCAGGCTCTTTTACAATGATAGCATTAGGTTTGGTAATTACTATGGGAATAGGAACTTCCTTTGGTACAGTACCTGTTATAGCGGCTATATATGTTCCTCTAGCAGTAAAACTCGGTTTTTCTCCGGCCGCTATAATTTTTATGATAGCAGTTGCAGCAGCGCTAGGAGATGCAGGTTCTCCGGCATCTGATACAACGTTAGGACCTACAGCAGGATTAAACGCAGATGGACAGCATGACCACATTTGGGATACATGTGTTCCTCAATTTATTTGTTATGATATTCCATTGTTAATTGTTGGTATAATTTGGCCACTATTTATATAAGGACTGAAAAATGAAAAAATTACTTTTAAAAGACTGCAAAGAAATATTGACAATTAGAGACGATGCCGATGATTTAATCGGCATCGTCTCTAATAAATCAATATTAATAAAAGAAGATAGAATAAAGAAAATAGGTGACTATTCAAAAATTGACATAGACTTTGAAACTGAGGTTATAGATTGCAAAGATAAAATAATAATGCCGGGTTATGTAGACTGTCATACACATTTGATTTTTGGAAAGAGCAGAGTTGATGAATACTCAGCATCTTTAACTATGTCGGCTGAAGAAGTTAAGAAAAAAGTTGGCTTAGTTGGGTTAGCATCATCGATGTATTCTACAAAAAATGTAACAGATGAAGAATTATTACAATCTTCATTAACAAAACTTAATAGAATGCTTAAGACAGGCACAACTACACTTGAAATAAAGTCTGGATATGGCATAGATAAAGAAAATGAGCTAAGACAATTGAGGATTATAAAACAAATGGGGAAATATACTCCTCAAACTATACTGAGTACATATCTTGGGGCTCATTATTTTGACGTTGAAATGGGCAAAGAAAAATATATTCAATATATGATAGATGAGGTTATGCCAATAATAAGAGACGAGGACTTAGCAGAGTTCTGTGACGTATGGTGTGATGATGGATACTACACTGCTGAGGATTCGAGAAAAATTTTATCTGCCGGTTTAAAATTTGGAATGCTTCCTACAATACATACTGAATGTTACTCTGCAATAGGTGGTGCAAGAGTCGGAGCTGAATTAAAAGCAGCTAATGTTGGACATTTAAATTATTTAGAAGATGAAGATATAGATTATTTAAGAGATAATGGAGTTGTAGGGGTGTTGATTCCGGGAACAGATTTTTCAGTAAGACATCATAAACCATTTAATCCAAGACCGATGATTGATAAAGGGCTTACTATTGCAATAGCAACAAACTTAAATCCGGGCAATTGGATTGAATCAATGCCTTTAGCTATGGCAATGGCTTGTAGAAATCATGGGATGACTCCGGAAGAGGCAATTAGAGCAGCAACACTTGGAGGGGCAAAAGCTCTTAAAATAGATAGAGATTATGGATCTATAGAAGAAGGCAAATTTGCAGATATTCAAATTCTTGAATCTGATAATTATAAAAACTGTATCTATAAAATAGGTGTAAATGAAGTTAATATTATTATAAAAAAAGGAAAAATTGTTTTTCAAGCTTAGGAGGAAATAAAAATGGATTATAGAGATATTATTGAACTGATTTTAGATGAAGATGACTTTACCGTGGGTGGAGGTTCTTCATCTGCTATAGCTGGTGCTTTTGGATGTGGGCTAATGGGAATGGTAATAAATTTATCTAAAGGGAAAGATTATGGATATTCTGATGAAAAGTATGATGAACTTTCAAGAGAGTTAAAAGAATTAAAAGCCAAATTTTTGCAAGGTGCAGTTAATGATAATGAAGCATATATGTTAATTGTAAATGCTTATAAATTACCTAAGTCAACAGAAGAAGAAAAAATTGCAAGAAAAGCAGCGATACAAAATGCAGGAATAAGAGCAGCTGAAGTTCCTATGTCAAATGCAAAATTAAATAAAAGACTTTTAGAAATAGGTGAGGGACTTTTAAAAAATTCAAATCCGGCTTGCGGAACTGATTTAAATGCAGGAGTTGAATTTGCTAAGATGGGAATAAAAGCTGGAAAAGAAAATGTTGAAGTAAATTTACCACTGATAAAAGATGAGAAGGTTATCGAAGAGTTTAAAAAAGATTTAGAAACTCTATAAAATATTAATTTGTCAGAAAATTATATGTGATTTTATTCTTAAAGGAGGATTCAATATGGAGAAAGTAATTAAAATTAATGGAAATGATTTAACGATAGAAGATGTAGTTCAAGTTGCAAGGTTTGGGGCAAAAGTAGAAATAGATGAAAAGCAAAAAGAGGAAATACTTAAGTCAAGAGCTTATGTTGAAGATGCATTGGCAAGTGGACAGGCTATTTACGGAATTAATACAGGATTCGGTAAGTTTTCAACTGTTTCTATTTCAGAAGAAGAATTAGATTTATTACAAAAGAACTTAATCTATTCAGATGCATGTGGAGTTGGGGAGCCTTTTGATACAGAAATAGTAAGAGCTATGATGGTTTTAAGAGCAAATTCAATATGCAAAGGATTCTCAGGTGTATTGATGACAACAGTTGAATGCCTTATAAATATGTTAAATGAAGGAGTACATCCAATAGTTAGGTCTAAAGGTTCTGTAGGGTCTTCAGGAGATTTATGTCCATTAGCACATATGGTTTTACCTATGATAGGCGAAGGAGAAGCGGAGTATAAAGGTGAAGTTCTTAGTGGAGCAGAAGCCATGAAGAGAGCGGGATTAAAACCTATTACTTTAAAAGCTAAAGAAGGTTTAGCGCTTATAAACGGAACTCAAGCCATTATGGGAAATGCAGTTATGGCTACATATGATGCTGAAAAGTTACTTAAGCAAGCAGATATTGTAAGCGCTCTAACAGTTGATGCGTTAGGTGGAATAATAGACGCATTTGATGAAAGGATAAATTTAATTAGACCACACCAAGGTCAAATAGATACAGCTGAAAACATGAGAAGACTTTTATCAGAATCTAAAAATGTAACCAAACAAGGTGAAGTTAGAATGCAAGACTCTTATAGTTTAAGATGTATTCCTCAAATTCACGGGGCATCAAGAATAGCTTTTGAATATGTAAAAAAAGCTGTAGAAGTAGAAATTAATTCAGTAACAGATAATCCATTAATCTTCCCTGGAGAAGACGGAGCTTGTATATCAGGTGGAAATTTCCATGGACAACCAATAGCAATAGCGATGGACACTCTTGGAATATTAGTATCTGAAATAGCAAATGTATCTGAAAGAAGAATAGAAAAAATGGTGAATCCCGCACTTTCACATGGGTTACCGGCTTTCTTGGTTAAACATGGAGGAATAAATGATGGATTTATGATTCCTCAATATGTAGCCGCAGCTTTAGTTTCAGAAAACAAAGTGTTGGCACATCCGGCTTCAGTAGATTCAATTCCCACTTCAGCAAATCAAGAAGACCATGTAAGTATGGGTACTATTGGAGCAAGAAAGGCAAGACAAATAGTAGACCATGCTCAACACGTAATAAGCATAGAACTTATGTGTGCGGCACAGGCGGCAGATTTTGGGGAAGCTGATAAATTGGGAATTGGCTCAAAAGAAGCCTATAAAGTTTTAAGAGAAAATGTAACCTTTATGGAAAATGATAGGATATTCTATCCGGATATGGATAAATCGTTTGAAGTGATTAAATCAGGTGAATTATTAGATAGAGTTGAATCAGTTGTTGGAGAATTAAAATAAAGGAGCAAATTATGAGTAAAGTATTGATGGCAGAAGTAAATATAAGTGAAGGTACAGATCTCAGTATTGTAGAAAAAGTTAAAGAAGCTTTTTTAACAGTTGATGGAATAGAAGTTATAGATATTGATTCTAATGCAGACCACAACAGAACAGTTTTCACATACAAGGGAGAACCTCAAAATGTACTAGAAGCTACAAAAAGATTGGCAGCAAAAGCTGTTGAATTAATAGATATGACTAAACATAAAGGCTCACATCCAAGAATAGGAGCTGTAGATGTAGTTCCTTTTATTCCGGTAAGAGAGATAACAACAGAAGAAGCAGTAGATATAGCTAAAGAATTTGGAAAATATTTAGGAAGTCTTGGAGTTCCCGTTTATTTCTATGAAGACGCACAGGAAAAAGAATATAGAAAAGCTCTGCCAAAGATTAGAAAAGGACAATATGAAGCTTTAGAAGAGAGAATGAAAGATGAAGAATGGTATCCTGATGAAGGGCCTAAAGAATTCAATCCAAAATCCGGAGCGACTGTAACAGGTGCTAGATTCCCATTAGTTGCATTCAATATAAATTTAGATACAGAAGACATTGATATAGGAAAAGAAATAGTTAAATCCGTTAGAGCAGCAGCTGGCGGTTACACTTATGTAAGAGCGATAGCTCTAAGTCTTGAAGAAAAGAGACAAGTTCAAGTTTCTATGAATATGATTAACTATGAAAAGACACCAATACACAGAGTTTTTGAGACTATAAAATCTGAAGCTAATAGATATAATGTAAATATTGTAGATACAGAGTTAGTAGGGCCTGTACCTATCTATGCAATAAGAGATATTCTTGATTTTTATCTAAGAATTTCTAAAGATTTTTCCATTGACCAAATTTATTCATAAAAAGTCAAAAAATTTTTCATAATAGTATATCTTTTGACGTTTTATAGATAGGAAAATGTTAAACTCGCGTTGTAAAAAGTCTAGGAGGTATGACTAAATTATGAAAAGAGTAATGTGTATTCCTAATTATTCAGAAGGAAGAGATTTAGAAAAAGTAGATAAAATCGTAGAATGCTTTAGAGCAAAAGAAAATGTAAAGTTAGTAGATTACCAAGCAGACAAGGATCACAACAGAACAGTTGTTGAAGTTATTGGTGAACCTGAAGCTGTAATCAAAGCCGTTATAGAATCTGTTAAAGTAGCTCAAGAAGTTATAGACATGACTCAACATGAAGGGGCTCATCCAAGAATGGGAGCTGTTGACGTTGTTCCTTTCGTGCCTATTACAGAAGTTACAACAGAAGATTGCGTAGAATATGCAAAAGAAGTTGGTAAGGCAATAGGAGAACTAGGAATTCCTGTTTACCTATACGAAGATGCAGCTACAACTCCTGGAAGACAAAATCTAGCAAAGGTTCGTAAAGGACAATATGAAGGATTCTTTGAAAAGATCAAAGAAGAAGAATGGAAACCGGATTTCGGCCCACAAGAAATGAACGCAAAGAGTGGTGCTACTGCAGTTGGAGCAAGATTCCACCTTGTAGCATTTAACGTAAACTTAAATACAGATAAAGTAGAAATTGCTGATGCAATCGCTAAGAAAGTAAGACACATTGGTGGTGGACTTAGATTTGCTAAGGCTATAGGACTTCCACTTGAAGAAAGAGGACAAGTTCAAGTATCTATGAATCTTGTAAACTTTGAAAAGACAAGAATTTACCAAGCGCTTGAAATGGTAAAATCTGAAGCTAAGAGATATGGTGTAACTGTATACGGAACAGAGATAATCGGTATGGTTCCACTACAAGCTTTAATTGATTCCGCAGCATACTATATGCAAGTTGAAGAATTTAGCGCTGAACAAGTTATAGAAACATTATTAATTGAGGAGTAATAAATAGATGGCAGAATTTTTAACAGATATAGAGATAGCAAATTCCATTGAAATGGAACCAATAGTTGCAGTAGCTGAAAGAGCTGGTCTTAATGCAGATGATTTAGAACTTTATGGAAAATATAAAGCTAAAATATCTCTTGATGCTATTCATGAATTAGATAAAAAAGAAGATGGTAAATTAGTTCTTGTAACAGCAATTACTCCAACTCCGGCAGGAGAAGGGAAATCAACTGTATCAATTGGTCTTTCTCAAGGACTTAATAAAATGGGTAAAAACTCAGTTGTAGCTCTTAGAGAACCATCTTTAGGACCTGTTTTCGGAGTTAAAGGTGGAGCTGCTGGTGGCGGATATTCTCAAGTAGTTCCTATGGAAGATATCAACCTTCACTTCACTGGAGACCTTCATGCAATGACAGCTGCTAACAATTTATTATCAGCTCTTATTGACAACCATATTCACCAAGGTAATGCTTTGAGAATTGATTCAAGAAACATTACTTGGAAGAGAGTTATCGACATGAATGATAGAGCTATCAGAAATATTGTAATCGGAATGGGGGGAAAAGCTTGTGGATTTACAAGAGAAGACCATTTCATGATAACTGTAGCTTCTGAAATCATGGCAGCTCTTTGTTTAGCAAGTGGTTTAACTGACCTTAAAGAAAGACTTGCTAGGATGATTGTAGCTTACAACCTTGATGGAGAACCTGTAACAGCAGGACAATTAGAAGCTCAAGGAGCTATGGCTATGCTTCTTAAAGATGCAATAAAGCCAAACATTGTTCAAACTCTTGAACATACTCCGGCTCTTATCCACGGTGGACCATTTGCAAATATCGCTCACGGATGTAACTCATTAATAGCTACAAAATTAGGGCTTAAACTTTCTGATTACCTTGTAACAGAAGCAGGTTTCGGTGCTGACCTTGGAGCAGAAAAATTCTTTGATATCAAATGTAGACTTGGAAACATCAAACCGGATGCAGTAGTAATCGTAGCTACTATCAAAGCTCTTAAGATGCACGGCGGAGTAGATAAGAAGAACTTAAAAGAAGAAAATGTAGAAGCTTTAGAAACAGGATTTGCAAATCTTGGACGTCACATTGAAAATGTAAAGAAATTTGGTCTTCCAGTTGTTGTTGCAGTTAACAAATTTGCATTCGACACAGAAGCTGAAGTTAATAAATTAATTGAAAAATGTGCTGAATACGGAGTAGAAGTTTCACTTTCTGACGGATGGGCAAAAGGTGGAGAAGGAACTCTAGACTTAGCTGAAAAAGTTGTTAGAGCTTGTGAACAAGAAAACAACTTCCACTATCTATATGATGTAGAAGCTTCAATTCCTGAAAAACTTAACACTATAGTTACTGAAATTTACAGAGGAGCTAAAGTGGTTCTTACAGCAGCAGCTAAAAAACAAGTTAAGAAATTAGAAGAACTTGGATTAGATAAAATGCCAATCTGTATGGCTAAGACTCAATTCTCATTCTCTGATGATAAGAACGCAGTAAATGCACCGGAAGGATTTGAAATAACAGTTCAAAACGTAAGAGTTTCTGCAGGGGCAGGATTCATCGTTTGTGAAACAGGAGACATCATGGTAATGCCAGGACTTCCAAAAGTTCCGGCAGCTAACAAGATGGACGTTGATGAAAACGGAAAAATGGAAGGCCTATTCTAAGGAGGAAATATGTTAAAAGAGTTAACAGTAGCAGGATTTGTAGCAGAAACTTCTTCTGATTCTCCGGCACCGGGCGGTGGATCAGTTTCAGCTCTTGCAGCAGCTCAAGCAGCAGCACTTTTAGGAATGGTTGCAAACCTAACAGTAAAGAGCAAAAAATATGAAGCAGTTCACGAAGAAATGCAAAAATATGCTGAAGAATTAAAAGAACTTGAATTAGATTTCGTAGAAGACATTGATAGAGATTCAAATTCATTCAATGGCGTTATGGCAGCATTTAAATTACCAAAAGAAACTGATGAAGAAAAAGCTATAAGAACCAAGACAATTCAAGAAGAATATAAAAAAGCAGCAAATGTACCTCTACAAGTTGGTCTAAAAACTCTTAAGTTATTAGATTATGCAGGAGTTTTAATTGAAAAAGGAAACTCTAATGCAATAACTGACGTAGGAGTAGGTCTATTAAACTTAAAACTTGCAGTAAGAGGAGCTTTCTACAATGTAAAAATCAATCTTGGTTCAATCAAAGATGAAGCATTTGTAGCAGATACTAAAAAACAAATGGCAGAAGCACTTGAAAAAGTTGAAGCTGTAACAGCACCTCTACTTGAAAAGATTGAAGCTGAAATAGAATAATATAAATAAAAAAAGAGGGGGTATATCCCTCTCTTTTTGTTTTGAAATTTAGAAGGTGTAATATGAAATATTTACTTGTTGACATAGGTTCTACATATACAAAATTAACACTAGTAGATGCAGAGAAAAGGAAAATAATAGCAAAATCAAAAGATATAACTACAATAAAAACTTCTGTAATGAATGGATTTAGAAATGCTTTGAATAAAATAGAGAGTGAAATTGGAAAAGTAGAGTATGACAAAGCCATAACTTGTTCATCAGCAGCCGGTGGTCTTAAGATGGTAGCTGTAGGACTTGGGAAAAATCTCACAGCAGAAGCTGCAAAGCGTTCAGCTCTTGGAGCGGGAGCTAGAGTGCTTAAAACTTTTTCTTATGAATTAGACTTATCAAAAGTTAGAGAAATAGAAGAATTAAATCCGGATATTATATTGTTGTCAGGTGGGACAAATAACGGGAATAAATTCAATATATTACATAATGCTAAAATGCTTTCTGAATTAAATATAAAAGTGCCAATTGTAATTGCAGGAAATGAGCAAGTTTCAGATGAAGTAGCTGAAATTTTAAATGGTTTTGAAACTTATATTACAGAAAATGTTATGCCTACAGTCAATGAATTAAATGCAGACCCGACAAGAAAAATAATCAGGGACATCTTTATGAGAAGAATAATTTTTGCAAAGGGATTATCTGAATATAGAGAGAATGTAGGAGAAGTGCTTATGCCTACTCCGGATTCTGTATTGCAAGCGGCAAGGTTACTTTCAGTTGGAACAGAAAATGAATCCGGACTTGGAAATTTAATTTTAGTTGATATAGGTGGAGCGACAACTGATGTTCATTCAATCGGATATGGACTTCCGGAAAATAATGATATTAGATTTGAAGGATTAAAAGAGCCATTTGATAAGAGAACTGTTGAGGGAGATCTTGGAATGAGATATTCTGCAGTTAGTTTATACGAATCTGTTGGAGAAGAAGAATTAAAAGAATATTATGACGCGGATTATAAAACAGAATGTAAGAGAAGAAGCGAAGATATAATGATGGTGCCGGATACTGAACAAGATAAAAAGATAGATACTTCAATTGCAAAAGCTTGTGTAAATCACTCTTTAGATAGGCACGTTGGAAATTTGAGAAAAGAGTATTCAAACGGAAGATATATTTATTACCAAAGCGGAAAAGATTTATCAAGTTTTAATACTATAATAGGAACGGGAGGAGTTTTAGTTCATTCTGAAAATCCTGAATTTATTTTAGAAACAAAAAATGCTCCACTGTATCCAAAAGAACCTACAAAATATTTGGATAAGGAGTATATACTCTCAGCAATGGGACTTTTGGCAACAGAAGATAGAGAAGCGGCATTAGAAATAATGAAGAATACAATAGAAAAAATATAGATTAAAATAAACCCATCTTTCTGAATTGAGATGGGTTTAAAAATATAATTTATGTATCACTCATTAATCTTTTGAGTATTTAAAATACAAAACAACAGCTACCAAAAATGATAACTCAAAGCATACAGAGTAAATAGAATAAGCAGGCTCTATAAGATTGTTTATAACTACGGTCATAAATATTTTATCTATTATAACAGGATAAAATATTAAAAGTAATAGTAGTAATTTTTCTTATTATTCATATTAACCTCCAAGTGCTAAAGTATCGTTTTTAATAGTATACTATATTTTTTTAATAAATTAGTAATATGAAAAAGTTATATAAAATAAAAAGAGAGCTCAATAGAACTCCCTAAATTTTTTATAAGTTGCTTATTTCAAAATTATCTCTGAATTTATCTAAGTTTGCAATTGCATTTTCTTTATAGAAATCTTCTTTTTCAGTAAATAAACCGACAAATTCATCGTTTATTATATCGTGGTCAAGAGACTTAAATATTTTATAACCGGCAAAATAAACAGTGCCAAGAGCTCTTGGGTCTTCCATTTTAGATGCAAATTTAAATGCTGTTCTAAGGTGTGCTGAAGCATTTTTTATAATTTTTATCTTCAACTTCACAAAGTGCCATATAAGCATCCAAGACAGGACGTTTCCAAAATGAGTCGAACTGTCCATAAAGAGAATATGCTTTGTTAAATTCTTCCTTTGCAAGTTCAAGTTCATTGTTTGCAAAGTGTGCTTTTCCTTTATTTATATAGAAAATAGATAGAGAAGAAAGAGCATTTTTATTTTTTGAAAGCTCAATGGCTTTTTCAAATTTACCAATAGCTTCTTTGAATTTTAAATCTTGGAATCTAATTTCACCAATGTAGTTGTAAGCTGCAGCTATATTGATTGCATATCTATTTGCGACTTCATCTGTTACTGTAAATGTGTTGATTGACTCGGTGAAAAGTTTTTCGGCAAGGAATGTGTTGCCAATCATCATATTGTAAAGACCTTTTAATCTGAGCAGTATTCCAATCTCTTTATGATAGTTGCAAATTACGGCTAAATCTAGCGCTGATTCAATATATTCAAGCATATCTTTCGAGTTGTTAGTTTGGATATTATAGAAAATCATTTGCTTATATCCATCTAAGATATAGTCTTTATTGTCGATTTCTTTAGCTTTAGATATTACATATTTTATATCTTCAATTCCCTCTTGATAAGAACCATATCGTATTAAGTATCTGCCTTTCATATAATAAAATTCAACTTCGAGTTGTTTAACATCTTCTTCATTTTCATTTTTCTTAATATCTGAAAAATTATCTTCTAATTTATCAAACATTTCTTGAATTTTATCTCTTGAAATATAAATCTTTGCATCTTCGTCCAGTTCGGACACATTAAGTATAGGGAATAGTTCATGAGAAAAATTTAGATAGTAGTTTAAAGTTTCTAATTTATATTTTATACTTTTTAAATTTTCTCCGGCACTTGAATAATGGTAAACAAGTTTTGAGTAAGTATATAGACTTTTATTATTTTTCAAGTCGGCTTCTAAAAGTTGTCCAATTCTCTTGTGAAGAACTTTTTTCTTTGAATTGGCTTGTGTCATGTATATATATTCTCTGAGTTTTGAATGAGTGAACATGATTCTGGTATCATTTTTATGTTCTCTTTCAGTTAATATATTTGCATTTTCTAAGTTTTCTAAAAGACCTATAATATCGAACTCACCTTGTCCACTTATTTCAGTTATTTGAGAGAGAGGAGCTTCGTCGTAGAAATAGCTTACTATATCGAGCAAATCTCTTTCCGGTTTTGAAAGATAAGCAAATCTTGACTTCATTGCATCTATCATCTCTTGAGTCATAAGATTAGAAGAATTCGATGATTTTAAGAGATTAACATATTCAGATAAAAAAAGAGAATTGCCTTCTGTTTCGGAATATATTCTATCAATTAGTTCATCTTTGATTTGAGTTTCAGGCAGTGCTTTTGATACAAACTCTGCAGTGGCGTCTCTTGAAAATCTATCTAATTCAATTTTTTCAAGTAAGTTATATTTAATTAATGTGCTGACCATATCTTCAAAATCTCTATTAAATTGTTTTCTTGATGTCATAAAAAACATAGCTTCTTTATTTAGCCTCAATATGACAGAAGTAAGTAATTTAATAGAAGTTTGATCCATCCATTGAATATCTTCAAAGATCAGTATTAAATTTTGTTTGGCTGAAATTTTTTTTATAGCTTCAACTATAACTTGGGTGAGTAAATCAAAATTCAATGGTTGTATGTTTTCTAATAAAATTATGTCTTTAGCAGAGTCTTCAAAAGCTGGGAACAATTTTTTTATAGTTATATCCCAGAAAGTAGGAAGTGGAATTTTAAGTTCTTTTAAAAGTTTTCCTATTTTATTTATCATTACGCCTATAGGTCTAAGGGCATAATTTTCTTCTGCTTGATAACAAAAAGCTTCTAATATAGTAGTATTGGAATCAATTTGTTCAAAGGCCTTTCTCTTGAGGGCGCTTTTACCAATTCCGGCTTCACCATACAGAACTATTGATTTTAAATTATCGGTTTTGAAAAATTTTAAATTTTCTTGAATCGCAGCCAGCTCATCAAACCTACCGAAGAAATATTCATCATGAGATTTGGGGCGCTTGTTATTTAAATTTATACGCTTTATTGATTCTTCATAAATTTTTTTTGTCTCTAAATCAGGGCTTACACCAAGTTCATCTTGTAATAACTTAGTTAAGTTATAATAAGTTTCTATAACTTTTCCGTTTCTTCCTGTTTTTTGATAAAATTTCATAAGTAGACGGAAATTTCTTTCGTCATATTCATCAATTTGAGTTAGTTTGTTAATTTCTTTTTCGACATTTTCATAATTTTCTTCAGCAATGTCTTTTTCTAATTTATCATAAGAAGTTGAAATAAATTTTTCTTCAAAGTAGTTACGCATTTTAGTAACCCAGTATTCATAAGATTCAGCTTCTTTTATAAAAAAACCTTGTAGGAATTCTCCCTTATAAAGGTCTAAATGTTCTATTGGATTTTGATTAAAGAGGTCTGCATCACATTGAATATCCAAATTTTTATCTATCTCCAAAACAGATTTTTTAGGAGAAATTATAAAGTCTATTCCAACACATTTTTTTGCTTGATAAATAGCATTTCTAAGATTCTTTTTAGCTGTTTTTCGTTTTCATCAGGCCAAAGTAAATTGGCAATTTCATCTCTAGTTATAAATTTATTTAACACAAGATAATATATCAAAGCATTTATCTTACTATAAGGAAATAAAATTTGTTTTCCATTTAAATAGAATTGGGGAACACCAAATAATTGTAAGTAAATTTTGTCCATTTATTTCACCTCTTAACACAATTTTATGATATGAAAA
>NZ_JH165063.1:135448-140502 GCF_000227315.1 Peptoniphilus indolicus ATCC 29427
TTTTATAACAGTTACAGTGAAGATACAAAAGAATAATAGTGAAAATGTTTTAGAAGACGATAATTAGACGTTTTTTATAGAAAAAGCTCACTTTCCATAGATTAAAGCAAGATCTATTGTAAAGTTATAATGAAGTAAAATAAAATTTTATATAATAAATCGTATTAAATTTAATAATAGTTGACATCTAATTGATGGAAATTGATTATAATTAGATCATAAAAACCGAGTAAATATAAAAAGGAGGAAATTATATGATATTATTTAATCCGGTTGTTATATCAGTTTTAGTAATGTGCATACTTTGTTTGTTAAAATTTAACGTACTTTTAGCAATCATAGTATCTGCAATGGTAGCAGGATTCTCTGCGGGAATGCCACTAGTTGAAGGCGACGGTTCTATAATGAGTTTGTTAATTGGTGGTATGGGAGGTAACTCAGCGACAGCTCTTAGTTACATATTACTTGGAGCATTTGCAGTGGGACTTGCAAGAAGTGGTTTAGGAAAAATCTTATCACAAAAGATTGCAAAGGTTTTATCAGGTAAAAAGATGTTTTTAATTTTTGCTTTGGCATTTATTTCATGTTTTTCACAAAACTTAGTACCTGTACACATTGCCTTTATACCTATATTAATTCCACCGCTACTAACTGTATTCAATAAACTTAAAATTGATAGACGTGCATTAGCATGTGCTCTTACATTTGGTCTTAAAGCACCTTATATTTCATTACCACTTGGATTTGGTTTAATTTTCCACCAAATATTGGTAGATAATATAACTCAAGCCGGTTTACCTATATCTGTTTCAGATACTAAGAGAGTAATGTGGATAGGCGGTCTTTCAATGTTAGTTGGTCTTATCTTCTGTGTTCTTGTCCTATATAGAAAAGAACGTGAATATCAAGATCTTCCGATAGTAGGGGCTGAAGAAGATACAGGAGAAGCTGTAATGTCTCGTGAAGCTTGGGGAGCTCTTGCGGGGTGTATTGTCACAGCGGCAATTTCAGCTATAACAGAATCACTTCCACTTGGAGCGCTAGGCGGACTTATAGTAATGCTTCTAACAGGATGTATAAAAATTAAGAACTTAGACGACGTAATTAACGGCGGTATTGGCATGATGGGATTTATAGCTTTTGTAATGTTAGTAGCATCAGGATATGCTAATGTATTAAGAACAAGTGGAGCAGTTGAAGAACTTGTTGATGCAGCAGCAGTATATATGTCAGGTTCAAAAGCAGTAGCAGCTTTCATAATGTTACTTGTAGGTTTGTTAATAACAATGGGTATAGGTACATCATTCGGAACTATTCCAATTGTAACAGCAATATATGTCCCATTGGGACTTCAAATAGGACTTTCAACACCATCTATTATTCTTTTAATAGGTATAGCAGCAGCTCTTGGTGATGCAGGTTCTCCGGCGTCTGACTCAACTTTAGGACCTACATCAGGACTTAATGCAGACGGACAACACAATCACATTTGGGACACTTGTGTTCCTACATTCATAGCTTATGACATCTTCCTAATCATAGGTGGGGTTGTAGCTACAATGATATTTGGATAATTAATAGGTAGCAATTAAGATGTAGTTTTGAACTAAACTGCATCTTAATCAATTTATAAACAAATTTATCAATTTATTTGGATAAAGGATAAATAGGAGGAAAAAATGGAAAAAGTAATTTTAAATGGTAAAGACTTAACTCTTGAAGAAGTAGTTGCAGTTGCCAGAGAAGGCGTAAAAGTTGAAATAGCACCTGAACAAGAAGAAGCAGTAAAAGCATCTCGTGCAATCGTTGATGGTATAGTAGAAGAAGAAAGAGTTGTTTACGGAGTTACAACTGGTTTCGGTTCTCTTTGTAAAGTAAGTATCTCCAAAGAAGATTCTTCTCAACTTCAAGAAAACTTAATTAGAACTCACTCAAGTGGATTTGGTGAACCTCTAAAAGAAGATGAAGTTAGAGCTATCATGCTTATCAGAATTAACTCACTTGTTAAAGGTGTATCCGGGATAAGACTTGAAACAGTTCATACAATTCTTGACATGCTAAATAATGGAGTAGTTCCACACATTCCGGAAAAAGGCTCACTAGGAGCAAGTGGAGACTTAGCACCTTTAGCACACATGGTACTTCCAATGCTTGGACTTGGAAAAGCATATTTCAAAGGCGAACTTATGTCAGGTAAGGAAGCTATGGAAAAAGCCGGTGTTGAAGTTATAGCTCTTCAAGCAAAAGAAGGTCTTGCATTAATCAATGGAACAACAGTTCTAACAGCAATTGGAGCTCTTGCTACACACGATGCAATTCAACTTTTAAAATTATCAGACATCGCTGGAGCACTTTCACTAGAAGCTCACAGAGGTATTATAGATGCATTCTATGAAAAACTTCACACAATCAGACCTCACAATGGATGTTTAGCAACAGCTAAGAACATGAGAGCATTAACTGAAGGTTCAACTTACCTAACTCACACAGCTGATATAAGAGTACAAGACCCTTATACATTAAGATGTATCCCTCAAATTCATGGAGCAAGTAAAGATACAATAGCTTATGTTAAGGAAAAAGTTGAAATAGAAATTAACGCAGCAACTGATAACCCAATCATTATTTCTGATACAGAAGTAATTTCAGGCGGTAATTTCCATGGAGAACCAATGGCACAACCATTTGACTTCCTAGGAATTGGTGCTTCTGAAATAGGTAATGTTTCTGAAAGAAGAGTTGAGAGATTAGTAAATGCACAACTATCTGACTTCCCTTCATTCTTAGTAAAATACCCTGGCCTAAACTCAGGATTCATGATTACTCAATACGCTGCAGCAGCACTTGCATCAGAAAACAAAGTACTTGCTCATCCGGCAAGTGTTGATTCAATCCCATCTTGCGAAAACCAAGAAGACTTTGTATCAATGGGAACAATAGCTGCAAGAAAAGCTAGAGATATCGTTGCAAACTCAAGACGTATCGTTGCAACTGAAATCATGGCAGCAGTTCAAGCTATCGACTTCAGAAAAGAAGAAGGATTCAAACTTGGAGTTGGAACTCAAGCAGCTTATGACGTTGTAAGAAAGACTGTAAATTTCATCGAAAACGATAAAGATATCGAAATCTATGATGAACTTGAAAAGATTACAGAAGCTCTTGTTAATGAATCTATAGTAAAAGCTGTAGAAGAAAAAGTAACTCTTGACATCAAATAAGAAAAACAACAAAAAGGATATGCCGGGGAACTGACATATCCTTTTTCAATTATTTTGTATCAGATTGTTTAAATCCTTTTAGAGGGTCATTTTGTAGTTTTTTAATTATATGATTAGCTTTTTCAGACTTTAAAAAGTCATAAGTTGTTTTAGGAACTAACTTTTCAATTTGCTCAAACTCTCCATTTGCAATTAAGTTTCTAACTGTAGAAGCAGATATAGGTTTTTCATCAACTTCAGTTCTCTTTATAATCTCAAGCAGAGGATAGTTTGGATTTGGAGAATAGTTAAATACTTTTTTCATAGTTTCGTTGTAAATTTCAGTTGGTTTGCTAAAAGGCTCTTCTCCTACAAATCTATATCCAATATTTAACTTAGGAGCTATATGGTATTTAAATATTCTGCTGTCGAGCTCTGCATGCACTTCTGTTACACTCACTGATTCCTTTAAAAAATAAGATGGGAAAGTTTGAGAAGATACCAAATAATTTTTTGTAGGATGATAGAAGACGTTATTTAAATGGCTTGTACCTTGCTTAATCAAATTTAACCTTGTGTTAAAATCAAAGACAGATTTATCTTCACTAACCACAAAAATATGGAGCACATCACACATTTTTTTAGCTTGTTCGACTAAGTACAAGTGCCCATTAGTAAATGGATTTGCATTCATTACTATCGAACCCACAGTTCCTGAAATTTTAGGAGCAACTAAAGAATTTATATATTTACCAAAACCATCTGTAGAATTTTCCATAAAAACTAAATCATTTCCAACTCTTTCAATAGTTTTAAATCCAAGAAAAGAAAAGGCTTTTTCAGATGCCGGTTTTGTGTAAACATAAATATCTTTAAATCCCTTTTCGTAAATAGTATTTATTAAAAAAGAAATCAACTCATTGAAAACAGAACCGCCCTGATAACTTTCTTTAATTGCGATACATTTAATTATATTTTCAAATGTGGAGCCGGTCGCAACGAGAACATCATTTTCAAAAATTCCATAAGTTTCATGCACAGTATTTTCAGTCTTTAGTCCGGATTCTTTTAATAAATTTGCCCATTTATTGTAGTCAGATTCTATTTTATCAATCCATAATTTTTGCATTTTTACCTCCATATAAATTTAAAATTAAATTTGCAGTAGTCAATACGTCTGCAATGCCTCCGGATGAAATGTTATTTTTCACATAGAATTTGTCTAGTTCATCAGCTAACCTTTCATCGTAATTATTTAGAATTTCCAGAGCCCTATTCTGTAAAAATTTAAGCGTCTTTATATCACTTCTCTTTATGGTTGTTGTATCATCTATATTTGCAATTAGATAAAGAGTTTTTTTGTCTTCATCCCAATAATTTTCTTTTATTAAATCTATAAAATTAAATACTGTTTCGTAACCGGTGAGTGGAAATGTACGAATGTCATTTATGCCAAAAGTATGAAGTTTGGCACTGTTTTGAGGATTTGTGTAGTCGCAGGTCAACTCTTTTGAAAATTCCTTAATAGATTTTGAAATTTCAGAATAGTCAGTATTTAGTAGCCATTCTCTGTAGACAAACAGTATTAAAAATATTAATCCCTTGTGAGTGTTTATTCCATTGGTTGATTTAAACATAGCCTCTTCTACTTTGACTCCGAAGTTTTTTAAATTCTTGAAATCTGTTAAATCAGAGCCTTCCACTTTTTTTAGTTGATCCACTATTGCGCTCGCAGAATTTAAAAAAGTGTTATGGTCCATATCTGTGTGTGAACCGTTTGAAGTATAGTTTACACAACCATAGCCTCGCTTTCGTGACAATTCAGAATGTACAGCTGTTAAAAAACAGTTACAGAAA
>NZ_JH165063.1:140652-145949 GCF_000227315.1 Peptoniphilus indolicus ATCC 29427
AAGGTTTAAATAGTCAAAAGAGGGCATCTATAATTTATAATATGAAAAGTAATTAAAATTGAAGTTTTAGAAAACGATTGTTTTGGAGGGAGTTATGGAATTAAAACATGATGCAGTTGCCGGAACTTTGGAGTCCAGCGATGCATTGGTTAGAGTTGAACCGGCTGAAGATTTACAAGTTGAAATTGAAAGTTCAGTTATGGTTCAATTTGGACGCCAAATTAATGAAACAGTTAGAGAAGTTTTAAAAGATTTAGAAGTTGAAAAGGCAAAAGTAAAAGTTCAAGATAAAGGAGCTTTAGAATGTACTCTAAAGGCAAGAGTTGAAACAGCAGTTTTTAGAGCAGTGGACCAGACTTCAAATTTACCATGGGGGTCAAAACTATGAGAAGAGATATTAGACGTACAATGATGTTTTTAAATGCTCAAAAAGCATCATTGGTAAAAGACCCTTACGTATATGGTGCAGATTGTGTGATTTTAGACTTAGAAGATGCAGTTGCAGAAAGTGAAAAAGATTCTGCGAGAATTCACCTATACAACACTTTAAAGAGTAGAGATTACGGAGACACAGAAGTCTGGGTTAGAATAAATGCCGTAGACTCAGAATATTTCAAAGAAGATGTAAGAGCTTCTGTTGCTGGTGGATGTGATGGTATAAGGATACCAATGACTGAAACAGCAGAAGATGTAATAAAAACAGTAGAAGAAATTACAAAGGCTGAAGAAGAGTTTGGAATAGAAAAGGGCAAGACTATGATTATGGCAGCTCTTGAATCTCCACTTGGCGTTTTAAATGCTTACCAAATCTGTAAAGCAAGTGACAGAATGATGGGTGTTGCACTTAGTGCCGGAGATTTCAGAAGAACTATGCATGCGCAAACTACTAAAACCGGAGAAGAACTTTTCAGTGCAAGGTCTATGATTGTATTGAGCGCAAGAGCAGCTGGAGTTATGTGTTTCGATACTGTTTATACAGACCTTGAAGATGAAGCAGGTCTTATAAAAGAAACTGAACTTATAAGAAACATGGGATTTGATGGAAAGAGTGTCATCAACCCTAGACAAATAGAAACAATACACAATGTATTCAATCCAACACAAAAACAAATAGAAGAAGCTCAAAGAATTGTGCTTGCTGTTGAAGAAAATAAGAAAAAAGGAATAGGTGTAATGATTGTAGATGGCAAGATGGTTGATATAGCCCACGTTGAAGGAGCTGTAAGAAACTTGAAATTAGCCAAAGCTGCAGGATTATATAAGGGGGATCTCGTATGAAAAATAGTTTAGGTAGAGAGATACCTGATGAGTTATTAAAAGATGGAATAGAAGTTTATCAAGGTGCAGAGTATAGAAAAGATTATGTATATACAAAAGCAGCTCCAACTGTAAAAGCTAATATTTCAAGTGGAGAGTCAAAGTTAGTAGACACAATAAAAGAAGCAATTGAAAAAGTCGGTTTAAAAGATGGAATGACAATATCTTTCCACCACCATTTGAGAAATGGAGATTATGTGTGTGCTGAAGTTATGGAAGTAATTCACGAAATGGGAATTAAAGATTTATTCGTATGTGCATCAAGTCTTGGAAAAGCTCATGCAAATATGGTTCCTATGATTGAAGATGGAACAATAACTGGCATTTCTTCAAGTGGTGTTAGAGACGAAATAGGTGAAGCCCTTTCAGCAGGAAAGCTTAAAAATCCGGCGTGGATTAGAAGTCATGGCGGACGTGTTAGAGCAATTGAAACCGGACAAGTAAAAATTGATGTTGCATTTATTGCAGCTTCAAGCTCTGATGTTATAGGAAATGCATCAGGGAAAGGTGGAAAGAATGATTGTGGAGTTTTATCTTATGCAGATGTAGATGCAAAATATGCAGATAAAGTTATAGTAATCACAGATACTATAAAAGAAACTCCAAACTTCCCCGCACCAATTGAGTCAGTTGATGTAGACTATGTTGTAAAAGTAGATGAAATAGGTGACCCCAGTAAAATAGCATCCGGGGCAATAAGAATGACAAATGATGTAAGAGAACTTAAGATGGCTGAATACTGTGCAAAGGTAGTGGCTTCAACTGAATGGTTTAAAGAAGATTTCACATTCCAAACAGGAGCAGGCGGGGCATCTCTTGCAGTAACAAGATTTCTAAAAAAATATATGGATGAAAAGAATATTAAAATGGGCTGGGGTTTAGGCGGTATAACCGAACCAATGGTAAATCTATTAAGAGAAGGATATATTAAAAAACTTATAGATGACCAGGCATTTGACGTTGCATCAGTTAAATCAGCTTATGATGACCCTAAACATTTTGAAATATCTTGTTCACAATATGCTAACCCAATGAACAAGGGAGCTTTTGTAAACTATTTAGACTATGTAATTTTAGGTTGTCTTGAAATAGATACAGACTTCAATGTAAATGTAGTACAAGGTTCTGACGGTAAAATCCAAGGTGCGCCGGGTGGACACCCTGATACAGCTCAAGGAGCGAACTGCACAATAATAGTAGCCCCACTTATCAGAAGTAGACTTGCTACAGTTAGAAGAAGCCTAACTTCAATAACTACACCGGGAGAAACTATTGATGTCTTGGTAACAGATTATGGAGTATGTGTAAACCCTAATAGAAAAGATATATTAGAGCAACTGGAAAAAACAGACTTACCACTAAAGACAATTGATGAGTTAGCTGAAATCGCTGAGTCAATAGTTGGAGTAGCTGACCCAATTGAATTTGAAGACAAAGTTGTGGCTTTGGTTGAATATAGAGATGGAACAATAATAGATGTAATTAAAAAACCTAAATATTTATAAAAATATATGTGTAAAATCATAAAATTATTCTATCAGAATGGGTAAAAATAATCTAGCATAGGAGGGGTTTTATGATTACATTAGCTGAAAATTTATATTTAGATTTGAGAAAGAGAGTAGTTGCTGGAGAGTGGGATGTCGGACAACGTATTAATGAAAAAGAGCTGGCAGAGAGTTTACACGTATCCAGAACTCCTCTTAGAAAAGCATTACAAGAAATTTGTAAAGAAGGTTTATTAGATTATACTAAAAACTTTGGCTATCATATAAAGCTAATTTCTATAGATGATGTAAATGAAATTTATAAGATAAGAACATCACTAGAAAAATTGGCATTTAAAGAAGCATCTAAAAACTTAACTAAGAAAAGTATAGATGATATTAATAAAATTTTAGAATACTCGGAATTTGCAGCCTCAAAAAAAGACAGTGAAAGTTTGATAAAGTATTCAAATGAATACAACGAAGAAATTTATAAGTTGGCTAAGATGCCAAGACTTAGAATTATACAAACAGGGTTACAAAACTATTTATCAAGATTTAGACAGATCTCATTCAGTGGAGATGAGGGAGATAGAAGTAGGCTTGCAGTTGAAGAACATCGCCTAATATTAGAAGCGATGATAGGGAAAGATGAAGCTAAATTAAATGCTATTATAGAACAGCATTTAAACAGGTCTTATGAGTATATAGTTGAAATAGTAAATTATGAAAATAATAAGGCCAAAGAGATGGAAATTGAAGACAATTGATTTGAGAAAGGGGAAAATATGAACAAAAAATATTTCGGTATGAGTATTCCAATGCTATTGGCACTCTCGATAGGGGTTCTTGCAGCAACTTATCTTGGAGTTTTGACAACTGATATAGTTGGCGGAGTTGCACTTATGTTAGTAATAGGGGTAATCCTAAATGAGATAGGAGATAGAATCCCTATTTGGAACACTTATGTAGGTGGTGGACTTGTATTAGCATTCTTAGGTACAGCGGCATTAAAAGACTATAAAGTGATTCCTGAACAATATATAGAGCTTATGGACCAAGTAACATCAGATATGGGAATTCTAAATTTATTTATAATTGTATTGATAACGGGTTCAATATTGGGGCTTAATAGAGAATTAATGCTTAAATCATTTGCAGGTTATATACCAGCTATATTAGGCGGTTTAGCTGGAGCTAGTTTATTAGGTATCTTGGGTGGCATGGTGTTTGGAGTTAGTCCAACAGAAACCCTTATTAAATATGTACTACCAGTTATGGGTGGGGGAAATGGAGCCGGAGCAGTTCCACTTAGCCAAATCTATGAAAGAGTTACAGGAAACTCAGCTGGAGATTATTATTCATTCGCAATAGCAATCTTAACAATAGCTAATATATTCGCAATAATTTCAGGTGGGGTTTTAAATAAAATCGGTAACTCAAAAAAAATCTCTAACTGGTGATAAAACTAACCTTATGAGAAATAGTAGCGAAATAGTTTACACAGAAGATAATTATGAACCTGGAATTAAAGAATATGTAGGAGCAATGTTATTAGGGCTTACATTCTATCAAGTGGGTGTAGTATTCTCTAAGACATTATGGCCAATGGTATCAACGCAAGTGCCAATTCACCAATTTGCTTGGATGATAGTTTTTGTAGCATTAGCTAATGGACTTGGAATTATTCCGGGAGAACTTAGAACGGCGTGTAAGAAAATGCAAACATTCTTTACTAAAAACATGATTTTAATCATCATGGTTGGAGTTGGAGCAGATACATCGCTATTTGAATTAGGAGCAGCAATAACTTTAAGTAATACAGTGATGGCTCTTCTAATAGTTATAGGAGCTATACTAGGTTCGGCTATAATCGGATACTTTGTAGGATTCTATCCAATAGACTCAGCGGTAACAGCAGGTCTTTGCATGGCAAACAGAGGAGGTTCCGGAGATATAGCAGTTCTTGGAGCAGCAGACCGTATGGGGCTTATATCATACGCACAATTGTCATCAAGACTTGGCGGGGGTATGGTATTAGTAATAGGAAGTATAGTCTTTGGATTACTATTATAAAAAATAAAAAAGATATAACAAAGGGTGAGCTTATAGTTGAGTTCACCTTTTAAAATGTTAGAAAATATGTATTTAAGAAAAAATAAGCAGAAAGTAGAAAATTATCTTTAAATGAAAAAGAGCATCTGTATAAGATGCAACTTTATTTTTTATTTATGCTTGTCGTCAGTTTGTACCAATACACGCCGTTTTCCACCGACTACCAAGGGCTTAAATGGAGCTAACGACGGGACTTGAACCCGTGACCTCTACATTACCAATGTAGTGCTCTACCTACTGAGCTACGATAGCAAATTATAAATTAATTATAAATTTGATTGTAAGGACTAATTTAAATTGACAATTTATTTTACACTTAATAAATACTATGTAAATAATATAATTGTTATTTAAAATTATGTCAATAATCTTTAATAT
>NZ_JH165063.1:146036-149852 GCF_000227315.1 Peptoniphilus indolicus ATCC 29427
CAGCTCCATTTGGGGCTTTATTTTAGTTGCAATAGGTCTTGCACTAGGTATAGGTTCTCTTTGGAGATTTCCTTATGTAGTAGGTGCTAATGGAGGCGCTATTTTTATACTAATATACATTGCAATAATATTGATTATAGGTATTCCTCTAATGACTTGTGAGGTTGCTATAGGCTTTCATACTCAACGCACTGCAATTGATGCATATAAGACTATTGCTCCTAAATCAAAATTTTATTTAGCTGGATATTTACACTTAATAGCAGCAGCTCTAATACTTGGGTATACCGCACCTATTTATTCGTGGATTTTTAAATACTTAATTGTAAGTTTCCAAGGTTCTTATATGGGGCTTACTCCTGATGGTGTAGTAGAATTCTTTAATGACTTCAATGCTGACAAGACTCAAGTGTTTTTATTTTTTATAATAAATTTGCTATTAAATATTTTTGTATTAATTTTTGGAGTACAAAAAGGAATTGAGAGAATCTCTAAAATCCTTTTACCAATATTATTTTTGATTATGGCGGTTGTAATAATTTCAGTTCTTAGAGTTGATGGGGCTATTGATGGAGTTAAATTTTTATTTTTACCTGATATATCTAAATTTACTCTTGATTCACTTTTAACTTGTTTAGGACAAGCTTTCTTTGCTCTTGGATTGGGAATGTTGGGAAGTATGGTTTTCGGTTCATACATCAAAGATAAAGATGAAAATATATTTAAGAGCTCTTCTCTAATTTGTATTTCTTTAATTTTCGCAGGTATTCTTGCAGGACTTATGATACTCCCTATGGTATTTGGAACTAATTTAGAAGTTACAGAAGGTGTTAGTTTGAGTTTTTTGACCCTACCTAATGCATTCAATCTTGTACCCGGGGGATATTTCTTATCCATACTATTTTATTTAGGATTTTACATTGCAGCATTTACTTCTTCAGTTGGAGTTTATGAAGCGATAGTGGGGCTTTTAACTGAAAAGTATAGCTTAAATAGAATTACAGCTATTTTAATCAGTGCAGTACCTATAGTTATAGTAGCTTATCTTTCAATCAACAACGATGCTTTATTTGGAATGTTTGATGTCGTAGAAAGTAATTATATTTTAGTTTTCAGTTGTCTTGCGATAGCTATATTCTCTGGCTATGTTTGGGGAATTGAAAATGTAATTGAAGCTAGCAATATTAAAAATGAATTTGTGAAGAGTTGGATGAGAATAAGTATAAAATATATAACTCCAGTAGCTATATTGATAATATTTTTATCACATTTCTTTAAATAATATAAATTAAGTAAACAAAAAAGGTAGATAGAGAAATTTCTCTATCTGCCTTTTTTGTTTATTTATATTGTATTGCATTTTTTATCTTAGGTGCGATGGCAGTAGCGATTGCCATCTTAAGTAAATCCCCCGGAATAAATGGAATAAGTCCAAGTTGCAAAAGGCCTGTAATTGTACCGGGTGCTTTAGACATACCAGCCAATATATAGTACATATATGGGATTCCTACAATGTAAAATATAATTTCACCTACAACAGTTGCAAGAAATATTTTTTTATAATCTCTTGAATCTCCAACTATTTTAGAAATTACATATGAGCCTACAACAAAACCAATTAAGAAGCCGAATGAAGGTTTGAATACAGTTTGTAGACCGCCGGTAAATTGAGCAAATACAGGAAGACCTGCCAATCCAATTAATAAATATATAAGTACACTTAGTGCAGCATCTTTAGCCGGCAATAATAATGCGGCCATAATTACAAAAAAGTTTTGAAAACTAATCGGAACAGGGCCTATTGGAACAGAAATAAAAGCTCCGACACAAATAAGTGCTGTAAATAATGCAATTCTAACTATGCGAGTTGTGTTTTTAGTCATGATAGACCTCCTTTAATAACTACATATATTTTAAAGCCGGTTAACGCTAATGTCAAATTAAATTTGATTGTAAACCTAAATATAATAAAATAAGAAAATTTATTGAAAATGATAAATTTAATAGATATACTTAATGAGATTGTAAATTTGGGGTAAAAATAAAAAATCATAAAATATACAAACAAGTTAGGAGAGACGATGTTATTAGCAATTGATGTAGGAAATACTTCTATAGTTTATGGTATATATCAAGGTGAAGAATTAATACAAAATTTTAGAATAGCAACAGTGAAGACGAGGTCTTCTGATGAATATGGAATGATATTTCAAAATACTCTATCAAATGCAGGAATAGGGTTGAATGAAATAGAAAATGTAATAATATCTTCAGTTGTTCCGAATCTTATGCACACTTTACCATCAATGATTATAAAGTATTTTGGTAAAAGGCCGATAGTGGTCAATGGAGATTTAGATTACGATTTAAAAGTAGAATATGATAACCCAAGTGCTGTAGGAGCTGATAGAATTGTAAATGCAGTAGCTGCACTCGAAGTATATGGAGGACCTTGCATAATAATAGACATAGGCACAGCTATGACATTTTGCGTAGTAGACAAGGACAGAACATATAGAGGGGGGCTTATTTTCCCGGGGATTGGAATTGCTGCCGAAGCACTTTTTGAAAGAACTTCAAAATTACCGAGAATAGAAATTAAAAAGATTGATAAAGTAGTTCAAACCAATACTGTTTCATCAATGCAATCAGGATTATATCATGGATATAATGTTTTGATTGATGGAATAATAGAAAGGATAATAGATGAAGTGGGCTTTGAAGAAAAGAGTACAAAAATAATTTCAACAGGTGGATTTTCATCTCTTTTAACTCATGAGTCAAAGTATGACATAATAATTGATAAATACTTAACTCTTGATGGGCTCAGAATGATATATGATATGAATAGGGATAAGATTTTTGGAAACTAAAATATTTGCATCACTTGCACCTCTTGCAGGGTATACAGACATAGCTTTTAGAGAAATTTGCTCGAGAATGGGAGCAAGTGAAGTTGTGACTGAAATGGTGTCCTGCAAGGGAATAGTGTATGGCGACAGAAAGACAAATGATTTATTAAAGACTTCTCCAAATGAAAAAAATGTTGTGGTACAACTTTTTGGAGATGAACCATATTTTATGGCTAAGGCGGCTGAAATTGTATCTAAATTTGATTTTATAGGGATAGATATAAATATGGGATGTCCTGCGCCTAAAATTGTGAAAAATAATTCTGGCTCTGCGCTATTAGATCAACCCAATTTAGTATATGAAGTAACAAGGGCAGTTGTGAATGCTACAGACCTTCCAGTCAGTGTGAAGATTAGAAAGGGAATAAGAGAAACTAATTCTATGGAAGCGGCGAAGGAGATAGAAGCAGCAGGGGCCAAGAGAATAACTGTTCATGGAAGAACTCGTGAAGAATACTACACGGGAGTTTCTGATTGGGAATATATATCAGAGATTGCAAAACTTGTTAAAATTCCTGTGATAGGTAATGGGGATGTAGATTCTTATCAAAATGCTTTGGAAAAAGTTATGAGCTATGGAGTGAATGGTGTGTCGATAGGTAGAGCAGCTATAGGAAATCCGTTTATTTTTGAAGAGATAGCTACTAAATCAAGAGGCGAAGAATATTTTGAGCCAAGCTTTGTGGATAGAATTGAAAAGGCGAGAGAGCATTTAAGACTTGCAGTTGAATACAAAAATGAAAGATTGGGCGTGCTTGAAATGAGAAAACAGTTTGTGGGTTATTTTAAAGGTATGCCTGGTTCAAAAGAAGCACGAGACAATATAAACAGATTAAATTCTTACAAACTTATAGATGAAGAATTACTTAGGTTTGAAGAAAAGTTTATTTAAAAATTTAATTAG
>NZ_JH165063.1:150879-156740 GCF_000227315.1 Peptoniphilus indolicus ATCC 29427
AACAAAAAAATTTTTATTTTTTGAAAATTTTACTTGCAAAAAATTTTTTTAGGGAGTAACATATCATTACTAAGTTTTGAAGTGGAAAAGTAAATGATTAAATTTCTATCAGAGAGATACTGGTTGGTGCGAAGTATCAGAAAAGAATTATTGAAAATCACCACTGAGCTGTAATGCTGAATTGAGTAAGTATTATCGGGAGCTCCCGTTACAGAGCTATTCATTATTGGATCAGAGTGCATCATAAAGATGAAGAAGAGTGGTACCGCGGAGGATTATATAGTCTTTCGTCTCTTTTGTTAAAGGCAATAGAGGCGAAGGGCTTTTTTTATTGCCTGTATAAAATATTGGAGGTAATAAGATGTTGAAAAGATTGTTTGGAAAAGATGGTGGGATGTATGGTGTTGTTTCAATAGCACTTGTACTTTTTTCAGCTCATGCAGGTGGAGGATTTGCAACCGGAAATCAAGCTAATACTTATTTTGTAGGACTTGGTTGGACAGGAATTGTGAGTGCTGTAGTGGCAATGCTGTTATTAACGGCAATGTTAAAAGAGGCAATGACAATGTATAACAGTAGAGGTTTGAAGTCGTATAAAGAACTTTTTGAAACGTTGTATCATCCATTTGATAAATTGGAGATAGCTTTTGAAGTATTTTATTACATCATGGTAGTTATGGTAGTTGCAACTACCATATCAGGAGCTGCAAGCGCCATTAAAGAATATTTTGGGTTTAGCTATGCGTCGGGAGTGGTTGCAGTAAGCGCATTGACTCTTGTGTTGGTGATATTTGGAGCGAGCGTAGTAAGAGTGGTTGAAAGTTATATGGGGTTGGTCATTTTAGTGACATCACTTGTTATATATGCAGTGGGAAGTTTTAAGGGGGATGGAATTTTAAATGTATTGAGACTTGACTTTGCAAATAGCGGTTTTGATAATTTACCTAAAGCTTTTATGAATGGGTTTATATACGCAGGATTCCAATGTGTTCAAATTCCAGCTATGGTAGCTTGTGGAGGAGTTCTAAAAAATAAAAATGAAGTTTCAAATTCAATGAAGTTATCGGCAGTTATAAATGCTTTAGCATTGGGATTATCAGTTGCAATGTTATTATCTTGGAAATCATATTACACAGTGGTTGATGGTGGAACTACACTTCCGACACTTACAGCTACAAAGGCGATGGGATATGAATGGATGACGGTATTTTACGCTATATCATTAATACTTTGTTTAGTATCTTCTGCAGTTTCTATAACCTTTGGATTTGTTGCAAGATTTGAAAGCGCATCTGTTTTAAAACGTGTAAGCGATGTAAAGGTTCGTAGATTTTTGGTAGCAGTATTTATATTGGCGGTTTCAATGCTTATATCAATGGCTGGTTTAACTAATATAATCAAATACGGATATGGTTACTGTGGATATGTGGCAATAGTATTAATAGTGGTTCCACTACTAACTGTTGGAGCATATAAGAATAAAAATATTTAAGCGAGCGAGAATATAAAAATTTTGCAAATGCTGAACCTGTAAATGAAATTTGAAAACTGAATAAATTTGATAAAAAAATTGCTGAAAGTACTTGAAAAATAATTTTGTCTCTGCTATAGTTCTATAAAACGTAACGAAATGAAGCAGTAGATGGAATCAAACTACTTAGAGAGGTACTGGTTGGTGCAAAGTACATGGGGAGATCTGTTGAACTAGTCATTAAATGGCTGTCTTGAAATTAAGTAGAGATAGACGGGAGCTCCCGTTACAGAGCTATTCATTATTGGATCAAAGTGCATCATAAAGATGAAGAAGAGTGGTACCGCGGAAGCTTTCAGCCTTTCGTCTCTTTTGTTATAGGCAATGGAGACGGGAGGCTTTCTTATTGCCAAAATAGCTGAAAAGTAAAATTTTGGAGGAAAAGAAAATGGAAAAAAGTATGAAAGCAAGTAGCAAGTCAATTTTTACAGCAATTTCAGTTGGGATGGTTTTATTCTCAGCACACGCAGGTGGCGGTTTCGCCACAGGAAATCAAGCAAATACATTTTTTATAAGTTTGGGTTGGCCGGGAATTATAAGCGCAATATTGGCAATATTTTTGTTGACGGCAACAATGAGAGAAGCGATGATAATGTTTAATCAAAGAGGGATTAGCTCATATAAAGAACTTTTCAAAACATTGCTTCATCCGTTTGATAAATTGTCAGTATTTTTTGAAATATTTTTCTACATCATGGTAGTAATGGCAATCGCAGCAGCAATATCAGGAGCAGCAAGTGCTCTTCAAGAGTACTTTGCCATAAATTATCAGTTTTATGTTGTAGTAGTTGGGATGTTGGTTTTGTCATTGACAATATTTGGTGCAAATTTAGTTAGAAAAGCAAGCACATTTATGGGAATGGCAATTTTGATAACAGCAGTAAGTATATACACTCTTGGAAGTTTTCAAGGAGAAAATTTTGTAACTGTACTTACAAAAGACTTTGGAAGTTGTGGATTTAAAAACTTACCAAAAGCAATTTTAAATTCATTCGTATATGCAGGATTTCAATGTGTAACCCTTCCAACAATGATAGTATGCGGAAAAGTTTTAGAAGATAGAAGTCAAGTTGGCAAAGCTATGAAATTTTCATTTGCAGTTAACTCAATAGCATTAGTATTGTCAATTGTGATGTTAAATTCATGGAAGAGTTTTTATACAACTGTTGAGGGAGGAACAACACTACCTACTTTGATGGTAACAAATGCAATAGGTTGGAAATGGTTGTTTGCAATTTATGGAGTGTGTTTGGTGCTTTGCTTAATCTCAACAGGAGTAACAACTACTTTTGGATTTGTATCAAGATTTGAAAATTCAAAATTACTTAATAAGATAGCAAGTCAAACTAAGAAAAGAGTTATAGTTGCAGCATTTATAATCACTGTTTCAATGGCGATTTCAATGGTTGGACTTACAAATATAATTAAATATGGATATGGCTACTGTGGATATTTGGCGATAGCTGTAGTAGTAATTCCATTTTTAACAGTTGGAGTATATAAAAATAGAACTTATGGGAAAGTACCATCATCAGTATTAGGTACAGTTGAGTAAATTTAGGAGGATAAGATGAATATAAGATTTGAACAAGCAGAAACTTTAAAGGAAAAACCACAAGGAGCTCTAGGATTTGGTAAAAAATTTACAGACTATATGTTTGTAATGGATTGGAAAGAAGGCAAGGGTTGGCATGACGAAAGAATTGTACCTTATGCACCAATGATTATTGATCCGGCTGCAATGGTACTACATTATGCACAAGAGACTTTTGAAGGACTTAAAGCATATCGCGGGAAAAATGGAGAGGTATATCTTTTTAGACCTGATATGAATGCAAAGAGATTTGAAAAATCTAATGAGCGTATGTGTATGCCAAGTGTACCTGAAGAAATGTTTGTAGAGGCTATAAAGGAATTAGTTAAAGTTGAAGAAGCTTGGATTCCAACAGGTGAGGGAGAATCTTTATACATCAGACCTTTTATGTATGCAAATGAAGTTGCATTAGGTGTAGACCAAGCAGATAATTATAGATTTATAATTGTGCTTTCACCAGTAGGAGCATATTATCCTGAAGGAGTTAATCCTATAAAAATATATGTAGAAGACGAACTTACAAGAGCAACGGTTGGTGGAACAGGATTTGTAAAATGCGGTGGAAACTACGCAGGAAGTTTAGCAGGTCAAATGAAAGCTAAAAAACTTGGATATACTCAAGTACTTTGGTTAGATGGAGTTCATCGTAAGTATGTTGAAGAAGTGGGTTCAATGAACGTAATGTTCTTGATAGACGACGTTGTTGTAACAGCTCCAATCGAAGGAACTGTACTTGCCGGAGTTACAAGAGACTCAATCTTACAACTTGTAAAAGATTGGGGATATAAAGTTGAAGAACGTCATTTAGAAATATATGAACTTATGAAAGCTGGAAAAGAAGGAAGACTTCAAGAAGCTTGGGGTACAGGTACAGCAGCTGTAATATCTCCTATAGGCGAACTTTTCTATAAAGGAGAAAAAGTAGAAGTAAATGAATTTAAGACAGGCGAACTAACTCAAAAATTGTACGATACTTTGACAGGAATTCAATGGGGAGATGTTGAAGATGAACACAATTGGAGAGTAGTGGTTAAATAAAATTATAAATAGATTTTAAGTAAAAATACGGGAGAATAAATATAGATGAAAACAGTAAAAATGAGTAACTATAGCGTTTCAAAAGAAGGATATCCACATTTAGAAAAAGTTTGTAGAGATTACAACTACAATAAAGTAGTTTTAGTTGGTGGAAAGAGGGCGCTTCAAGCAGCAGCACCTAAGATAAGAGAAGCTCTTAAAGATTCAGATATAGAAATTACCGGAGAATTTGTATACGGTGAAGAATGTACAATGAGCAATGTTGAAAGATTAAAAAATAGAGAAGAAATTCAAAATGCAGACGTAATATTTACAATTGGCGGTGGAAAATCTACTGACACTGGCAAAATATTGGCGGCACAATTAAATAAAAATGCTTTCTCATTCCCTACAATCTGTTCAAATTGCTCAGCAGTGACAGCAATTTCAGTTGTATATAATGACGATAGAACTTTCTCACACTATGAATTAATTCCGGCACCAGTGCATATGTTTGTTGAAACAAGTATAATTGCCAATGCACCTGAGGAATACCTATGGGCAGGGATAGGAGATGGACTTAGCAAGCAACCTGAAGTTGCATACGCAACAAAGTATGCAGAATTAGATCACATAGCAAGAATGGGATTAACACTTAGCAAGAGTTGTGAAGCACCTTTCTTAAAATATGGAAAGCAAGCTATAGAAGATTGCAGAAACAATAAATCTACTCAAGCAATTGAAGAAGTAGCAATGGATATACTTGTTGCAACGGGATATGTTTCAAATTTAACTAATCAACCAGAGTACTATTACAATTCTTCTCTTGCACATATTTTCTACAATGCATCAACTGCTGTTCCAAGAGACAAAGAATATCTACACGGAGAACTTGTTTCATTTGGTGTGCTTGTGCTACATGCATATGCAGAACAATTTGATGAATTGGATAAAATTGCGAAATTCAATAAATCTATAGGATTACCTATCACACTTGAAGATGTTGGTTTAACTTATGATGATTTAGAAAAATTAGCAGAAGTAGCACCTAACACAACTGAGTGGAAGAGGGCAGTAACAAATCCTTTAACAAAGGAAAGATTTATAGAAGCAATGAAAACTGCCGATGAGTACGGAAAAAAATTAAAAGCAGAAAGACAAGAAGAAATTGCATAAACAATACCGAGTGTGGCTTAGCCACACTTTTTTATTTACTTAGTTTAGGTATTTGAGAAATAGAAAAAAATTAAATTTTTTGATAGAAACATTTCTCAATACTGCATAGAGAATATAAAGAGTTAGTAAAATTAATAATAAATAAAAATAGGGGTATAATTAAAATTACTATAATACTAAAAATAGAGGATTTAGGATTCAAAGATAAAAAGTATAATACACTTTTTATTGTAGTTTTGGATGAAAAGTTTATTAAAAGGGGAGAATAGAACAAATGAAAAATAAAATAGTTATGATTTTGTATTTTATAATAATGGTGGGATGCATTCCTATTTTCTTTTCAGGGTTATCTAATTTATATAGATTCATAACAACGTTAAATTATTATATACTCAGTCCATTCTCTTTTCCTTTACTAGTTTCATTACCATTGGTTTATAAGAGCAGAAAGCTATTTTTAGGATATATTTTATTATTTCCATTAGCTTGGAATATCTTTTTTATTTTTACTTTTTTGATGATCATAGTTACATTAGTATTATA
>NZ_JH165063.1:156790-179148 GCF_000227315.1 Peptoniphilus indolicus ATCC 29427
TGTGTAATTTAAAGTTAATACTACACTATAAAAATTAGTATAGAAGATTTACAATTAAATAATATATTAGATTGATTGGCATAGACAGTAAAAATTACCATTAGAGAATAAAATATAAGTTTTCATAAAAATAATAGTTTGACAGGTATGTATAGTATGATTATTAAAAATATAAGCACAAAAAAACCAAATCGAATTTCGACTTGGTCAATTTTATACTAATATGTCAGTAAACATAAATATAATTTTTCCGATGAACTCAGATATTATGAATAGTATCATGTACCAACCTATAAAATCTATCTTATTAGTTTCTTTTAGTTGGTTGTGAAATTGAGAAACCGATAGACAAGTTGCAAACAAAACCAAAACTATTGTTGCAACTGGAAATGCCGTAAAGGCTGATAGAGTTTTAAAATAAAATATTCCATACCAAGGAGAGAAGATAAACATAACGAGCATAATTATTTCAGAAAGAAAATAATTTATAAGTGCAAAATGTTTAATCTCGCTATAACTCGAATCAATCCAAGCTTTTTCTGTAGCTAAATTTAGTGGGATGTAGAATTGAGCTAACTTGATTAGAATTTTAATCACTAGTGAAAAAACAATAATAAGAGAAAAGTTATTCCATTTCACAACACTTATTACAACAGGTATGATAGATAGTAAGATTGCAAATATTAAAAGTTGCTTTTCATTGAGTTTAGTTGCAATAGTGTGTATACTTCTAAGTTTTTGAAATACTAAATTAGTCTTCATAGTTTCCGAGATATCTTCTAATGTATGATGATCTTTAGAAATATTTGCCTTGCTTAGTTTAAATGGGTTATCTTTTTTTCTTTATTTAAGTTTTCTTTAGGTTTATCTTTATTTGTAAATTTATTTTTAAACTTGTCTATAAATTTTTCTTTAGTTACAGATTTTTCTGAACTTTTTTCAAGTTTCTTTTCTTTGACAGGCTCAGTTTCTTTTTTTACAGTTTGCTTTTTATCAGATGATTTGGTTTTACTATCTTTTTTTGTTTTTTCGTCAGCTTTATCTTTTTTATTTGACGGTTCATTTTTTACATCAGATTTAGATTTTTCCAACTCTGCATTAACAAGCTCTGTAAAACTTTTATAATCATAAGAAGATATCTTTTTATCAAACTCTTTATTTGTAGTATCTTTTTTATTTGTCTTTGACAATTCCTCTTCGATAACATTTATAGGAGGTATGTCCATTGTATTTTCAAATGTTTTAACCTCCGGTTTAGTGAGTTCAACTTTATCTAAATTTTCAGTGTCATCTTTTAGAGAAGAGAATATAGAAAATTGGTCATCATCTTCATTTATAAAGTCCCTAAATTTTTCTCGAAAGCTTTTTTTATTAGGAGTAGATTTAGGTGTTGATTTTGTCGTTTTTTGAGTTTTTAGTGGTTCTTCTTTAGTTGAAGCGTCTAAATTTTCTTTTTTGAAATTAAGTTCATTGGTCAAGCTAAGATCTTTAACTTCTTTTTTATTTTCTTTAGAAGGTTTTTCAGAACCTTTTAGAATAGAAGATTGTTTTTGATAGTCAGATATATTTTTAGATATTTTTTCATCTACTGCCTTAATAATATCTTTTAATTCACTTGTAGAATCTATACCGGACAAATTTGTCAGAGGCTTAAAAGTTCTTGTTTCTTGCTCTGAAGTATTATTTTCGATAATTTGTATTTTCACATTCTTTAAACTAGTTCCGCAATTAGAGCAGTAGTTATCAGAAGATTGAACTTTATTTCCACAGTTAGGACAAAACATTAAATCACCTTCTTTTTTAATTTATTATAGCATATTAGTAAAAAAAATTGCATTTAAAAAGGAAAGCCCGAATTGAGCCTTCCTAACTTTTGAAAGTTTCTTATTTTGCTTCAGTTTTAGCTTCGTCAGCTGCTTCTTCAGCAGAGTTAGCTGCTGCTTCAGCTTCAGTAGCTGCTTCTTCAGCCTTGTTAGCTTCTTCAGTTGCTTTGTTAGCTTCAGCTTCTTCAGTTTTAGCTTCGTTAGCTGCTTTGTTAGCTTCTTGAGCTGCTGCATTAGCTTCAGCTGCTGCTGCGTTTGCAGAATTAGCTGCTTCTTCAGCTGGTTTTTTAGCTCCACAAGCTACTACACCTAACATCATAACTCCTACAGTTGCTATACTTAACATTTTTCTAAGATTTGTCATTTTTAAATACCTCCTAATTTGTATGCTAAGATAATAAGCTATTTATGTGAAAATTAGGTGTTAGTTAAGTTAAATTTCTATAATAATAAATAATTAATTATTTAAAAATAAGATTTAAAACATTATGCTATAATTTAAATAGGAGGACTAAATGTATCAAGCACTTTATAGAAAATATCGTTCAAAAACATTTGAAGAGATAGTTGGACAGAACCATGTCACGACAGCTCTTAAAAATCAAATTATAAATAATGAATTTTCTCACGCATACCTTTTTTCAGGAACAAGGGGAACTGGAAAGACTTCTTGTGCAAAAATCCTATCAAGAGCAGTCAACTGTGAACATCCGGTAGATGGAAATCCATGCAACGAATGTGAATCTTGTAGGTCAATTCTTGAAGATAGAGTTATGGATGTTGTCGAGATGGATGCAGCATCTAATAATGGTGTAGATGACATAAGAGAATTAAAAGATAAAGTTGTCTATCCACCACAAAATTTAAAATACAAAGTATATATAATAGATGAAGTTCATATGTTGTCAAAAGGTGCATTCAATGCTCTATTAAAAATATTAGAAGAGCCACCAAGACATTTGATATTTATTTTGGCGACAACTGAACCTGAAAAAATTCCCACAACAATTTTGTCAAGGCTTCAAAGATATAATTTTAAGAGGATAAGTGAAGATGAAATATCTTCAAATTTAGAGAGAATTTCAAAAATAGAAAATAGAGAAGTTGAACCGGAGGTATTTGAGTTAATAGCAAATAGCTCAGATGGGGCAATGAGAGATAGTCTTTCGCTTTTAGACCAGTTGTTTTCTTTTTCAGATGAAAAATTAACATACGAAAGAGCGATTGATATATTGGGTATTGTTTCGAATAAATTTTTATTCAATTTATCGGATGCTATAATAGAAAGAAATCTTGCACAATCACTGGCTGAAATGGATGAACTGTATAAAGCGGGAAAAGATATAACAATTTTGATAAGTGATTTGATAACCCACTTTAGAAATGTTATGGTTATAGGTGCAACTAATTCTGAAACTTTAGTGCACACCAGCCAATTTGAAGAATATAAAAATCAAGCTGAAAAAGCAGGAGCAAGTAGAATAATAGAGATAATCAAGATATTAAACAACACTCTTTCTAATATTAAATATTCAATGGACAAGCGTGTAATGATTGAGATGTGTCTTGTTGAATTGTGCACCCAAGTTACAGATGTAGAGTTGAGGTTGAAAGAATTAGAAGATAAATTAAACTCTATAAGTATTGGCAATTTGGATTTAAATAAATTCAAAGACAATAGATTTCAGTCCAATGAGTCTAAAGTAGTTGAAAGAGCAAAAGAAAAGCCTGTTGATAGGGCAGTGGCAAATAAGGTTGAAAAAGATGAGCATGAACAAGTTTCAAATGACACTATAAAAACCACTAAAAAAGGTGAAGTTTCTTTATCAACTCAACAGCTAAAATCAGAATGGAATCAAGTGATTTCAAATTTAAAAAATAGAAACAAAATGTCAACGGCGGTATTGTTAGATAAAGTACGTGATATGGAAGTTCTAAATGGAACAGTGGTACTATATTTCGATGTAGTAGATGAAATGTTTTATAAGATGAGTTCGAGAGATGAAAATAAAACCGCACTTATAGTTCTATTAAAAGAGACCTATGGAGATTCAATTGAACTGAAATTGGAAATAAAAGATTTAAAAAATAGAGAACAAAGTATAGAAAAATTGAAAAAACTTGTCGGCGAAGAAAATATTGATATAATTTAACTATAAGAAAATTTAGGAGGATAACATGGCAAGAGGATTTGGTGGATTTCCGGGCGGCGGAAATATGAATAATATGATGAAACAAATGCAAAAGATTCAAAAACAAATGGAGACTTTGCAAGAAGATTTAAAAAATCAAGAAGTTGAAGCTTCATCAGGCGGTGGGGCAGTAAGAGCAACTGTTAATGGGAACAAAGAACTTATAAGTGTTAAGATAGATCCTGAAGTTGTGGATCCGGAAGATGTTGAGATGCTTGAAGATTTAATTGTAGCAGCTATTGGTGAAGCAATGAGAACAGCCGATGATAAAGTTAATTCTGAAATGGGTAAAATAACAGGCGGTCTTAATATTCCGGGGCTATAATAATGGCAAAACGTGCAAAGTCTATTGAACAGTTAATATCTCAACTAAATAAATTGCCGGGCATAGGAAGTAAGACAGCTCAAAGATTGGCATATCATGTAATAGACATGAAGGACGAAGAGGTAAGAGAACTTTCAAATGCCCTGCTTGAAGCAAAACAAAACATACACAAATGTGAGAAATGTCAAAACTTCACAGATGAAGAGGTTTGTGATATTTGCAAAGATAACACAAGAGATATGAGCACAATATGCGTTGTGGAATACCCTAAAGATGTTGAGGCTTTAGAACGTAGCAATTGTTATCATGGATTATATCATGTACTACATGGGACAATTTCTCCATCAAGAGCAATTCATGCAGATGAACTAAGCATAGGCAGTTTGATAAAGAGACTTGAAACAGAAGATATAAAAGAGATAATTGTTGCGACAAATCCAACAACTGAAGGAGATACAACGGCCCTTTATATTTCAAGGTTGATTGAACCGCTTGGGATTAAAGTTTCAAGAATAGGATACGGTCTTCCCGTTGGCGGAGATTTGGAATACTATGATGAAATTACAATCTCAACTGCACTTGAAAACAGAAGAACTTTAAATAGAAATTTGTAAATTTTAAATTATATAAAAGTCAGAAATATTGAAAATTTCTGACTTTTATATATTAATTTTTTATTTTCAAAATAAAGGTTAAATTTGGTCAGAAAAATGGGTATAATGTTATCACTGCAAATATTTTAGTTGGGGAGTGAATAAATGGCAGATAATAAAGATATGAAAAATAAAGATAAAGATAAATTTAACAACTTAAAAAATCCTAGGAATATCTACTATATTTTGGCAATAATTGCGATACTTTTAGTTCCTTTTATGAATAGGTTTTTACAAGAGAAAAAGCCTGAAGTCAAAGAAGTATCTTATGACCAATTTGTAAGTATGATAGTAAGTGGAAAAGTTAAGGAAGTTAGTGTAAAAGATAGAAACTATACTTTTGAAGTTTCAGATTCAAAATCTGATAAAACTATAGAATATAAGACAAATAGAGTTGAAGGACATCAAGGTATAGTGGATTTGATGCTTGAAAATAATGTAAAAGTGAATAGAGAGTTTACTAAAGAAGTTCCTGCTCCGGTGGCGATGTTTTTATCATTCCTATATACTTTCGGAATGATGGTACTTCTTTATATAATACTATTTAAATTTGTACTGAAAAAATTCGGTGGAGAAGGTGGAATAGGCCCAATGCGTTTTGGAAAGAGCAATGCAAAAATCTATGTTGAGTCAACAGACGGCATTACTTTTGAAAATGTAGCCGGGCAAGATGAAGCCAAAGAAGCTTTGACAGAAATAGTTGATTTTCTACATCAACCTAAAAAATATACTTCAATAGGTGCTAAGTTGCCTAAGGGAGCTTTGTTAGTAGGCCCTCCGGGGACTGGTAAGACACTTCTTGCAAAGGCAGTTGCCGGAGAGGCAAAAGTGCCGTTCTTTTCAATTTCAGGTTCTGAATTTGTAGAGATGTTTGTTGGACTTGGAGCTGCCAAGGTCAGAGATTTATTTAAACAAGCTCATGAAAAAGCACCTTGTATAATCTTTATAGACGAGATTGATACAATAGGTAAAAAGCGTGATGGAGCAGGTTTTGGTGGAAATGATGAAAGAGAACAAACTTTAAATCAGTTACTTTCGGAAATGGACGGGTTTGAAGGTAATGATGGAGTTGTAATATTAGCAGCTACAAACAGACCGGAGTCATTAGATCCGGCGTTGTTAAGACCGGGTAGATTTGATAGACGTGTACCTGTGGAACTTCCGGATTTAGCCGGAAGAGAAGCAATACTAAAAGTACATGCAAAATCAATAAAAAAAGAAGCTGACATAGATTTCAATCAAGTTGCAAGATCTACTGCAGGAGCAAGTGGAGCCGATTTGGCCAATATGGTAAATGAAGCGGCATTAAGGGCAGTTAGAGAGGGCAGAAGTCTTATGAGCCAACGAGATATAGAAGAGTCCGTTGAAGTTGTCTTGGCCGGATACGAGAGAAAGAATGCAGTAATTTCTCCAAAAGAAAAAGAGATAATTGCATACCATGAAGTTGGACACGCACTTGTTGCGGCAAAACAGAACGGTTCAGCACCGGTTCATAAAATTACAATCGTTCCTCGTACATCAGGAGCTCTTGGATATACTATGCAAGTTGATGAAGAAGAAAAATTCTTGATGAGCAGTAAAGATTTATTCAGTCAAATAGTAACTTTGACAGGTGGAAGAAGTGCTGAAGAATTGATTTTTAATTTGAAGACATCAGGAGCTTCAAATGACATAGAAAAAGCTACTAAAATAGCAAAGACTATGATAACCAGGTTCGGTATGAGTGATGAATTTGGTTTTGTGGCAATGGAAGCTATGACAAATCAATATTTAGGGGGAGATTCCTCACTGACAGTTTCACCTAAAAAACAAGCTGAAATAGATGATGCAGTATTTAAAATAGTAGAAAAAGCTCATCTTGAAGCTGTAAATATATTAAAAGACAATATGGAAGCCCTTCATGAAATTGCAAGGTACTTGTTAAAAGAAGAAACTATAACAGGGGAACAGTTTATGGATATATTGAAAAATTTGACAACATAGATGCTCCTACTGATGCGATAGAAAATAATTAAAATTAAAAATAAAATAGATAGTGTGTCAAAAAATAGTATTTTTGATGTACTATCTATTTTTTTTATGCTGATTAATGAAAAAAAATAACAAATTTAACAAAATATAACAACTTTTATTGACAATGCTTTTTTATCTGATTAAAATCTAAATTAGGTGAAGACTATGAATAAAGAAATCAGAACTAAAGAAATTTATAGACAACTTAAGAATTCTGAATTTATAACTATTGAAAAATTAGCTGAAAAATTCAATGTCTCTGAGATGACAATAAGAAGAGATCTATTGGAACTGGAGCAAAAAGGTCTTGCAGTAAGAGGAATAGGCGGGGCTTATCCAAGCAGAGCATTAGATGTAGAAGTTTCTATAGATGAAAAGAAAGTGAAAAATATTAACAAAAAAGAAAAATTGCAGAAGAGGCAATTAATCTGATTAAAGAAGATATGACAGTTTTCTTGGACTCGGGTAGTACTTGTTATGAATTGTCTAAAAAAATCAAGCTAAGAGATTTTAGTCATCTAAATGTGATAACTCAAGACTTATCCATTATTAACTATTTAAAAGAAACATCAGGAATAAATTTAATAGTTTTAGGAGGATTATTGAGTAACGAAACCAATAGTATGAATGGGATACTAACTCAACTATGTCTTGAAAGACTTTCTGCAGATATAGCTTTTTTAGGTGCGTCAAGCATATCGAATGATTTAAAAATTTTCACTCCATCTGAGAATAAGATTTTATCAAAAATTGAAATGGTGAAGAATTCAAAAAAATCTATTTTGATTGCAGATAGTGGGAAGATAAATAATTCAAATTTGTACTATGTTCACGATGTAAAAGATTTCGATTTATTTATAACTGACCAAGGTTTAAGTAGTGAATTTGAAAAAAGATTAATAGAATCTGAAATAAAATATATGAAAGTTTAGGTGCTATATGGCAAAAGTTGTAATGGTAGCAGATGATTTAACAGGGGCAAATGCAAATTGCTCCCTAATGAAAAAGATAGGGCTGACGGCATGCAGTCTTTTAAATTCTTTTAATGAAATTCCAAGTGATATGGATGTTGTTGCATACACTACTAATTCAAGGGCTATTGAACCTGAAGAAGCCTATAAAAGAGTTAGAGAAGGCTTAAAAAAATTAAAAGATGACGAAGTTATTTTATATTCTAAGAGAATAGACTCAACTTTGAGGGGAAATCTTGGAAGTGAATTGAGAGCATTTTTAGATGAACTTGAAGACTATATCGGAATTTGTGTTCCGGCATATCCAGACAGTGGGAGAATTGTAGTAAATGGAACTATGATTGTAAATGGTTCTCTACTTATGAATACAGATGCTGGGAAGGATTCAAAAACACCGGTATTTTCAAACGATGCAGAAACTTTGTTATCGAAGAATTTAGAAAATCAAGTCAAATCTATATATTTAGAAGACGTAGAAAAAGGTGTAGATTATATAGCTGAATTGATAAAAAGCGAAAAGAAAAAAGGCACTAAATTGATTATTTTTGATGGAGTATCTAATAGACATTTAGAAGAAATATCAAAAGCCGTAGTTGTTTCCAAAGAAAAATCTTTTGCAGTAGACGCAGGACCATTTACTAAAGTTTTAACACAGAAGATATTAGAAAATGAAGGCAAAGACAATAAAGTATTGATGGTTGTAGGCTCTGTAACAGATATAACTATAAAGCAAATTAATGAAACAATATTTGACCACAATGTAAAAGTAGTAGAAGTTGACCCGTTAAAATTTGTAGAGGAAACTGATTTAGAAACTTATATGACAGAGTTAGTTAGAGAGTCAGATACTCAGTTATTTGAAACAGAAGTTTTGATGATAACAACCACACCTTATAGAGACGGTCAAAGTAGATTAGATTTAAAAGAAATTTCAAAAAGATTAAACATATCAATAGATGATATATCAATTAAAATTTCAAACGGGCTTGCAAAACTGGCGAGCAAAATTTTGAAATTAGAGCATAATTTTTCGGGCGTATTTTGCACTGGAGGAGATATTACTGTTGCCCTTTCAGAAGAATCAGGCGCAATAGGAATTGAAATAAGAGAAGAAGTTTTACCTTTGGTTGCGTACGGAAGAATTATGGGCGGGTATTTTCCGCAACTTAGAATAATTTCTAAAGGAGGTATGGTAGGAGATAAATTTGCAATGAGTAAGTGCATTAATAAGTTAAAAAATATTTGAGGAGGAAATAAATGAAAAAGCCAATTATAGCAATACCACTTGGAGACCCTGCAGGTATAGGACCTGAAATCACAATGCACACATGGGCAAGTGATGAAGTTCAGGAAATATCAAAATTGATATTAGTAGGAGACGAGTTTGTAGTAAAAAAAGCATTAGACGTAACAGGATTAGATTTAAAGATTAATATAATTAGAGAAGTATCAGAAGCTCTTTTTGAAAAAGGAACAATAGACCTTATCGACTTAGGAATAGTTAAAGAAGACTATGAATTTGGAAAAGTGAATGCACTTTGTGGGGAAGCTTCTTATCAATATGTGAAAAAAGCCGGAGAACTTGCAATGGCTGGAGAGGTTGATGCAGTTGCTACAACACCAATCAACAAAGAATCTCTAAGAGCAGCAAAAGTTCCATATATAGGACATACAGAGATGTTTGAAGATATTTCCGGAGTAAAAGACCCTCTTACAATGTTCGAAGTTGAAAATTTGAGAGTATTTTTCCTTTCAAGACACTTAAGCCTTAAAGATGCAATAGACACAATAAAATACGATAGAGTTTTAGACTATATAAAGAGATGTACAGAAGCTATGCACAGGCTGGGAGTTAAAGGAACTATGGCGGTTGCAGGGCTTAATCCTCACTCAGGAGAACATGGATTGTTTGGTTGGGAAGAAGTGAATGAAATAGAACCGGCTGTTAAGAAAGCTAAAGAAGAAGGCTACGATGTTGCAGGACCTGTGCCGGCAGACTCTGTGTTCCACCAAGCACTTCACGGAAGTTACGCAGCTGTTTTGAGTTTGTATCATGACCAAGGACACGTTGCAACTAAGACATATAATTTTGAAAAGACAATCTCACTTACAAATTCTATGCCATTTTTAAGAACAAGTGTAGACCATGGAACAGCTTATCCAATAGCCGGAACTAATACGGCAAGTTCTGTAAGTATGATAGAAGCTGTAAAAGTAGCGGCAAAATATGCAAACCAATTTAAAAGTGGAGGAGTTAAATAATGGGAGAATTGATGCTTTCGCCTGAGAGAATGATTATAGCCATGGTAATAGGCATAATATTCTTGGTATTTATGATTTTAAAAACTAAAGTTCACACTTTCTTAGCGTTAATTATAGCGAGTTTACTAATAGGAGCTATAGGAGGATTTCCCGCACCTAATCTAATAAAGGCGATAACCGATGGATTTGGAGGAACTCTTGGAAGTATAGGAGTAATAATAGGTCTTGGAGTTATGATGGGAGAAATTTTTGAGTTTAGTGGTGCAGCTAAAAAGATGGCATACACATTCTTAAAAGTATTGGGTAAAGACAAAGAAGAAATAGCTCTTACGATAACAGGATTTTTAGTTTCAATTCCAATATTTTGTGATTCAGGCTTTGTAATCTTAGCGCCACTTGCAAAAGCACTTTCTCGTCAAAGTAAGAAATCTATGGTTGGACTTGGAGTAGCTCTTGCATCTGGACTTGTAATAACTCACTCATTAATTCCGCCAACACCCGGTCCTATAGGAGCGGCCGGTATATTTGGAGCCAATATAGGCTCACTTATATTATGGGGGATATTAATAGCTATACCTATGTCAGCAGCTTGTTTAGTATATGCAAAATACATTGGTAAAAAGATTTATCAAATTCCTACAGAAGATGGAGAAGGTTGGACAAGAGAGAGAAGCAAAGCTGTGGCTGATGAAATTTTAGCTGACTTTGATGAAAACTTACTAAGCGCATTTTCTTCATTCTTGCCAATATTAGTTCCAATAGTGTTGATACTATTACAAAATGTAACGGCATTAGTTGGAGTTGAAAATGAAACTTTAAAATGGATAATAAACTTTACAGGAGCGCCTATAGTTGCCGTTGCGGTTGGAGTTCTCTTAGCATTGTTCTTACTTGCTAAAGACGCACCAAGAGATGAAGTTGCCAAGATGATGGAAAAAGGTTTAGCATCCGCCGGAATAATAATATTTGTAACAGGCGGTGGTGGAGCTTTAGGTTCTGTACTTAGAACAAGCGGAGTTGGAGAATATATAGCAAAAGGCATTGCCACAACAGCAATTCCGCCATTATTCTTACCATTTATAATAGCTACAATGATGAGACTTATCCAAGGTTCGGGAACAGTTGCAATGCTTACAGCAGCCTCAATCACTGCCCCTATTATGACATCCTTAGGAGTTAATCCTACATTTGCCACACTTTCAGCATGTATAGGTTCATTATTCTTCAGCCAATTCAGTGATTCATTCTTCTGGGTTGTAAATAGAACTATGGGAATAAGCGACGCTAAAGAGCAAATTAGAATTTGGTCTATCCCAACAACAATAGCTTGGGCTATAGGATTTGTAGTTCTTTTGATAATAAATGGATTTTTCGGATAAATAGAAATAATTTAAAATTGGATGGCATTTCTTTTAGAAGTGCCATTTTTTATATGTAATTATTAGGTTAGCATGATTATTGACAAAAGTAAAAAATATATTAAGTTAAATAAAATATTTAGACATATTTAGAGATACGTATGAAATATTATTTTAATTTATATAGGCATAATAACAGGGGTACATTTTTGAGGATTAATTAATGTAGAATCAATTAATTAATGTACAAAATAAAAGGGATATAGTTTAAATTTATTAAGATAGATTGGTAATAGGAGTACAAATGAAGATTAGAAGAAAAATAAGTGTAGTCTACTTTTTATTTTTTATATTTTGTATATATGTCTTGGTAAGGTATCATGGTCTTGAAGTGTGGCCAAAATGGCAACAACTGACAAGAGAAAGAGTCATATACCTTATGAATACAGACGTGCAATGGTCAAAAGAGCCAATAACTCATATAGGTTATTTAGTGGGAATGGCAATGTGTCTATTTCATCTAACTATTGAGTTATTAGAAAAGAACTATACAAAAAAGGTAAAGAACTATATAAAAGTAAAAATATTTGATAAATTTAGCAATATGGATAGTTGCAATCAGCTTAATCTTTGTGATAAGTAAGCTAACATTTTACAAGGTATATATGGATTTGATTATTCCGCTTGCCTATTCTCTAGGTGGTTTTATCTTCATAAACAGCAAGGAAGCGAATGAGTAAGAAAAAGTCGTCTTATCACTAAGGCGACTTTAATTTATTTTATTTGCAATTGCTTTAAAGAATATTCCGACAATTGAGTGAAATCTTTTTAAATCAGTGATGTATGCAAAGTCACTGCCGAATATTTTTTTCTCTGTTTCTAAATCTTCTTCAAGACCTGTAAATACACCTAACACATTTATCCCCATAAGCCTTGCTTTCATTACTGAATTGTAAGTGTCAAACGTTGCAATTTCATCAACATAATTTTCAACACCAAGGTCTGCCATGCCAATTAAACCGAGGTCCGTTTCGTCATTCGGCTTACCATCTGAAAGAATAATCAAAAATTTTCTATCGTGTGGATTTTTTTCTATCAAGTTAGTAATCAATTTTATAGCCAATCCGTCACGATTGCTACCGGAGCCTTGGAATTTAAAAATTTCTGAGTTCTTGAGCTTTGAGTCGTGATAGTCTCTGTAAGTCTTTATAATCATTCTGTCAAAAAAGTTGTTAAATGAAATAACCCTTGTATCTATATTTAAAGAAGTAAGCGCTTCTGCGATTATAAAGGCCTCAATTGCAACTTCGCTCTGCCTAACAGTTTGAGAAGCGGAAGAATCTAATAGGATATCTACTGAAATATCTCCAAGGTCATCTGAATAGTTTCTTTTGAAAACTTTTTGATTGTTAGAATATAAACTCTTCCAAATTTCGCTTGCAACTAACTCTCCCATTGTACTTCTAATGTTGTACTGTTCAGAATTTTTTAAAATTGAGTTTTTCAACACTTCTTTTAAATTTATTGTGGCTCTTTTAAAGTGCAACTCATCTGCACGATATTTTTCTAAATTTTTAGTATGAACTTCATCAGCTTGAGCTTTAAAGAAAGAATCTTTCATAGTGTATTCGCCATTGGTAAAATGCAACTTTACATTTTCATGTATTCCGGTGCAAATTTCACTCTCAAGCTTTTTTATTTCGTTTGGTCTTCCAATAGATTTGCCATATCTTCTCTCTACTATAGCCGAGTAATCCTTAGCCCCTGACTTTATATTTGACTTGTCTATAACTTCTTTCAAATCTTCATAAATCGATTGAGTGAACTCGGCAGACTCTATATTGAATTTTTCAAGGTCAGAAATTTCAACTTCTTTCACATTTACAACCATAGGATTTATTATCTGTTTAGATTTAACTTTTTCTATAAATTTTTCAACCTTATCAGTTGTTGGCATTGTGTCATAAACATGAAAATACTTTTGATATAGATTTTTTAAAAAATTTAAGAGCTCATAAGTGCCTAGAGAATGAAAATTTTCTATTTCATTTAACATTTCTTCAAGACTTCCGTTTACAATTCTTGGTTTGTTCAAAAAACTCGAATAGTAAGCTCGCTCCAATTCTTCACTTATAGAAGTTGGCTCTAAAAATTCATATTTGTGTTTTAAACTTTTTAAAAACTCTTCAAAAAAGTCAACCGTTCCCGGGCGAAATTCAAAAAGTTTTTCTCTTGTTGCGTTTTCAATGGCAAGTGCCATAATCATCTTTAAATCTTTATAGTTGGTTTTGGAATTTATGTGAAAACTCAAAAACTTTTCGATTGCAAATTTATTGTAGAGTTTATGTGAAATTCCAAGTAAGGCAAGTTTGTAAGGAGTTTCAGATAAAAAGGAATTTGTGTTTACATCTGAGTAATCTTCTGAAATTGTCCATACAATATTTTTATTCCTACTCATTAAATAATTCCTCAGATTTTAAGTCTTTTCTAATCAAAGTTTTTAAAACATCTCCAACTATTTCACTTTCATAAGAATCGAAAGATTTATGACTTATGCCCATTTCGATTGCACTTTTTATATCAAGTCCCATTTCCATTAGCTTTATAGCTCCGAGTAGACCACGCAAGTCGATAGGCTTTGAAGAAATTTCAGAATTTAAACTTTTTAATTCAATATCCAAGAAAAATCTTGTAAACAATTCAATGTATTTTTCAGTAAGTTTAGTTTTATCTCTTAAAATAGATTTTAAGTTTTCTTCTGAAATAGTCGGCATTTCAATTACCATAAATCTGGATACAAGCGCCTCGTTTAAATCTCTCGTCCCAATATATCCGTGGTTCATAGTTGCAATAAATCTTGTCGCCTCGTGCAATTTAAGTCTGCCGTATCCCGACACATCTATAATTCTTCTGTAGTCAAGAGCGGAATGCACAACAGAAAGCGCCTCGTTCTTAGCCATATTTATTTCGTCAAACACTCCAAAGCCTCCGAACTCTCCACATTCATACACAGGACCTTTTTTTAAAATAACATTGTTATCTCTAAAAGTATCAGTTCCTATAAGGGAAGCTGAGTCTGTGTTTACATTCAAAGAAATAGTCCAAAGAGGTCTGCTAAAAAGTGTAGCTAAATTTTCAGATAGCACATTTTTACCGGTTGCCTTAGGACCTGTTAAAAGTATGTGATTGCCGGAAAGTATTCCGGCTATTGCCTTTTCCCAAACTTCCTTTCCATAAAATTTAAAATTGACTTCAGGAACTCTGTACTTCAAATCTTTATCCAATTTATAATAAGCTCTAAATTTATTTACTTCGTTTAGTAAATTTTCATCTACATTTTGAGATTTTAAAAATTCTAATAATTCCATTTTTCCTCCTGCTAATTTGAATATCTAAATTAGATTTTACAATAATTATACCCATAAAATGTAAATATTTCAGAATTATTACAAACCTCAGATTATCTGTAACACAAATTTAAAGTAATAAATTATATAATGATGTTACAATTAATTTGTAAATAAGATTAGGGTGATGAGAATGAAAAGAAGTGTTAAGTTTTTGTTTACATTACTTTCTCTTATGATTTTGTTCAATTCTTCCACGGCATATGCAAAGGTATTTAAGGACACAAAGAATCATTGGGCTAAAGTTTATATTGACGATATGAGTGATAGAGGCTTTATGACAGGTTATGCCCAGGATACATTTAAACCGGACGATATGATGAGTAGAGCAGAGTTTTATTCCATAATAAATTCCATGGCAGGGTTGGAAAAAACTTATGCAGTTACATTTTCTGATGTATCTACATCAGATTGGTACTACCAAGATATTGCAAAGGCAATTAAGGCCGGTTATTTGACCCCGACAACTGGAGCTTTGAATCCAAACAAACCTATTTCTAGACAAGAAGTAATGGGAATAATCGGTTATATATACAAAGTAAAACCGGATTCTGCTGCAGCATCTAAGTTTGCAGACTCAGCTTCTATTAGAAATGAAAACAAAGGCTACGTTGGAGCACTTGTGAAAGTTGGAGTTGTAAATGGCGGAGCAGGAGGTATGCTCTATCCAAATAATCCAATGAGTAGAGCAGAAGTTGCAAAGGTACTCTTTACTATGGTGGATAAATATGAACTACCTTCAGAGAGAGTAGTTGTGGATAGTAAAATCAAGTTTGGGGACAGAAATTTATATAATTAAGAGCTTGGAAACAGGCTCTTTTTTATATGCAATTAAACATCAAATCTAAAAATAATTTATAATATTTTTAAATAAAATGAACCTTTTAATCATAATACATATCTTATATATAGATGCATCAAAAAAGGAAGGAGACTGAGCATGGATGATATCCAAATGGTCGAAGCTATAAAGGCCGGCGACAAAGAAGCTTTTGACCAATTATATGGAAAGTACCATTTAATGTTATATAGAACAGCATATTTGATTTTAGGAAATTCTTATGATGCAGAAGATGTACTACAGGATACATTTGTATCGGCTTATAAAAATATGTCTGCTTTAAAAGACCATACTAAATTGAAGACGTGGCTGTATGCCATTTTAAAAAATAGAGCCTATAAAAAATACAATAAAAATCAAAGAGAATTTCCGGAACAAGATATCTTAGAAAAAATTGAAGTCAAGGGAACTGAAAATAGCCAAGAAGATAAAATTGCATTGGAAGATGAGATTCAAATTTGTCTTATGAATCTAAAACCAAAACTTAGGGAAGTCATAGTGCTATATTATTACAATGATTTCACAATTGCAGAAATTGCTCAGATTTGCGGGAGTTTTCAAGGAACTGTCAAGTCAAGGCTGTATAAGGCTAGAAAAGATTTGAAAAGAGAATTGGAAAAGCTAAATTCAGAAGTTGTATTGCCGAAAAGGGAGGAAGCAAATGATTGATAAAGAAAAATTTGAAGATGAATTGAAAAAACAAATTAATTCTTCTGTTGATAAAGTATTTCCTTCCGACTTTGTAAAAAATAAGATTGATTTACAAATAAGAGACTTGGAACGAGAAAGAGGAGGATTTATGATGAAGAGAATGAAGAAATTAAAATTAGCAGCAGCTTTAGTGATTTGTATTTTAATAGGAGGAGGAGTTTATGCAATAGGTACTATAACAGGCACAATAAGCTCTTCAACTTCTTATTACAACTATACAAAATATGAAGATATTAAAAAAGCTGAAAAGAAAGCAGGATTTGAAGCAGTTGTCCCCGAAACTATAGGAGACTTTAAGTTTGATGGAATTAGAATAGAAGATCTTGCCAATGTTGATGAAAATGGTAGTCAAATGAATAAGAGGAAAGCCATCGATGTAACATATAAAAATGAAGGTGGAGAACTTTTAGAAGTGAATATAGACAAGGTACCATTTAACGTTCCAAAAATAGATACTCTAGAACACACTGAAGTTAAAGAAATAGACGGGCATAAATTCTATTTCACAAGACTTGAGAGCTTATTTTTAGCAAGTGAAAAAGAAATGACCACGGAAGAAAAAGAACGCTCTAAAAACGACCCTTTCTTTAACGTTGGAATTGGTGGAGAGGGTACAAAAAGAGAAACCTCTATTTCACATCACCTACTTTTCGAGGAAGATGGAATACTATATAGTTTTATGACAAGTGAAAATATAAGCGCAGATACTTTATTTGAAATGGGAAGTGAGTTTTTTAAATAGAATTATATTATGAACGGATTGCAGTGCAGTCCGTTTTTTGTTTTAATAACAAAAATATAAAGATATCAATACATAACTCAATAGGGTTCGCGAGAACGCAATAACGTGAAGTCTATCCGAAAGCATTAATAAAAGACTCATGGAATAAAAAGATTATATTAACTGATGTTAAGTGTATAAAATATAAAAATATAAATTAAAAAATAAATTATTTTTAAAAAATAAATAGTAAATAGCCTTAGATATCAGTAAATTCAAGGCTTAAAGAGAATAAAAAAATAAATGATAAAATTTATCAAAAAGTATTGACAAACAATAACGAGGAACGTATAATAATACTTGTAAATGATAAACACTATCAAAAACTTCTTAAAACAGTTGTTCATACAAACCCTTAGTTAGTTTAAAAAAGTTTTTCGATAGAGAAAGGAGCTAGAAATGGTAAATATCATTTATTGGAGTGGCACTGGTAACACTGAACAGATGGCTCACTACATAGAAGATGGCGTGAAAGCAGCTGGTGAAGAGTGTAAAGTAATTGAAGTATCAAATGCTACAGTTGATGATGTAAAAAATGTTGATAAAGTTGCATTTGGTTGCCCGGCAATGGGAGCTGAAGAACTTGAAGAAGGATATATGCGTCCTTTCATGGACAGTGTAAATGAATTGCTTTCCACTAAAAAAGTTGCGATTTTCGGATCTTATGAATGGGCAGATGGACAGTGGATTAGAGACTGGCAAGAGGAGCTTGAAGGTTTTGGCGTGAAATTAGTAGATGAACCTCTAGCAGTTTATGATCAACCTAAAGAAGATGACAAAGAGGATTGTGAAGCTCTTGGTAAACTTCTTGCCAACGCATAAATTAAAAGCGGACTTCAGCAAGTATTTCTTTAAAATTAAAGAATTAGACGATTATAATTATGTACTTGCTCTTTTAAAATTCTATACAGCACCTACTGTTTACGGTAGAAAGGTCGGCACACTCATTAACTTAAAATCTTCCGGTAGAGATTTAAAAAGTTGTTGGATAAAACATAACACCGCCTTTGAAAGACTCCTCAAATTAGATTCCATAATATTAAGGTGTAGTGAAGATTCGGTACTTGTCTATTTGTACCATCCGCAAAGATTAAAAAATAGAATCAAGGACGTGAAAATTAAAGAATTTCTTTCTGAATATGGCTATGCGTATGAATGCGACATGCGTGAATCTTTAAATATATTAAAGCAACATTTCAACGGTCCGAGTTGTCCTTGTGAAGTGGGCATATTCCTGGGATATCCTTTAAAAGATGTAATAGCTTTTAAAGAAAAACGATGTGACTGTAAATGCGTGGGGTATTGGAAATGTTACTCTAATGTTTGGAACGCCAAGTTTAAATTCTTTATATATGATCTATTAAAGTGGATTGTCACAAGACAAGAATTAAATAACTTTAAAAGAGCGTACGACATGACTTAATTCCTACAAAAAAATAACTTAATTCCTACAAAAGAAGAAGAGATGGAGAAATCTGTCTCTTCTTTTCGTTGTGTGATTACACGCTGAAATATCAAAAATTAATGAAACAACAGTAGGGGCGGCACGTGATTACAAGAAAGACAAAGAATTAAAATAAAACAAAAAAATAAAAAAACATAAATGACAAAACAATATAGGCCCGCCCGTAAAACAAACAATTTCAAAAACCGTAGGGGCGGCACGTGATTACAAAAATGTTTCATCAAGTTACAAAAATGTAACACAACTGTAATTTTACATTTAAACGTAATAGTGTATAATAATAACAACGAGGAACAATGACAACTAAATATTAATCCATGTGACTAATGTTTAACTTGTCACCTCTGAAAAGACTGTTCGTTCAAGCAGTCTAGCAAAAGTTTAAGACTTTTGTAGGTCTACAAAAATTTTAAGGAGGTCGAAAGACAAGATGAACAAGAAATTATTATCTCTAGTACTAACACTAGTAATGGTACTAGGCGCATTCACATCTGTTTTCGCTGCCGAAACTAAAACAACTGAAAAAGTTGAAAAAATCACAGGTAAGGATAACAAAATCCAATACGTTGTTGATAAAAAATTAGTTGAAGGTTACGAAGATGGAAGTCTAGGACTAGACAAAAACATTACAAGAGCTGAAATCACTAAGCTTTTAGCTATTGCAAACGGAAACAAAGATCTAGCAGCTAAATTACAAGGTGCTATGAAACTTTACAGCGATGTTGATAACTCACATTGGGCAAACGGCGTTATCACTGTAGGTACAACAGTTCCTTCAGCAACTAACGGACAACCAATGCTACAAGGTTACCCAGATGGATCATTCAAACCGGAAAACAACGTAACATATGCAGAACTTGCAAAAATGTTAGTAGTTCTAGTTAAAACTGATCTAACAGCTGATATGGTTAAAGAAGCTAACGCTAAATGGGCTGGTCTATGGTTAACATGGGCACAACAATTAGGAATTCTTGATGATGTAACTGTTGCTGATTCAAACGCAGCTGCTAACAGAGGCGACGCATTCACAATGGTATACAACGCTCTTTACAAGATGAAGAACTTCAGAAGAACTGCAGCTAACGAAAAACTTGGCGTACTTTCTTCTTTAAACAGAGACAAATTAGTTCTTAACCAAGATGCTAAAGAACAAGAATACACTATCACTACTGATACAGTATTTGTAAATACTGCAGCACTTGATAGATCAAATGTAGTAAAAGTTTATAACTTAAGTAATCCAAACTACTACCTAGGATCTTTAGTTAGAGTAATCACTAATGATAAAAAAGAAGTAACTCACATCCTTGAACTTGGTAACCCAAGAGAATTAGCTCTTGAAGAATCAAGATGGAACGGAGTAGCTGAAAAAGTTGCTGAAACAGGATATACTGATGTAGCAAGCCTTAAAGATACAAGAGTTGAAAATGGTTATGTAAACATTAAACTTGACAAAGATGGTTTAAAAGCTAAAACTATCGAATTTGTTAGAGGAGTTGCAGGAGATAACGTAACATTAGATTTAACTAACGATACAAAATTCTTCGTAGCTAACCCAGCTAATAACATTATGAGACAAGTTAAAGATGTTAACGAAGCTATCAGCCTAATTGGTTACAGACACTTAGATAGAGTTCCTAACGTTTATGCAGGATATGATGTAAACGGACACAAAGCAGTAGTTGATGCTTTCAACCAAAGAGATGCAAGAACTGCTAAAGTTGTAGTATTCAACGTTGTAGCTAAATCAGCTAAAGCTGAAATGTTCAGAGTAGTTAACCAAGCAAGTTCTTTAGGAAATACAACTCTTGAAGATACTGATGGAAAATTAGTTGAAAGAAACTTCTTAAATAACACAAAAGCATTCCCATATAACTATGGTGATCTATATGATGTTATAAAAGTTCAATACAACGATAGACTTACTACTGTAATTGACCATAGCAAAACTAATGATTTCCCAATCGTAGAAGTTAGAGGATTTGCTAATGACAAGAGAATAATTAATATTGTTGATAAATATGGCGATATGTCTTCATTAGACGTAAGAGATGCTGATATCTTCAATGCAAAACAATACAAAGACTTAAGAGTTGGAGATAAACTTCAATTTGCAAGAAAAGATAACAAAGTTACAACTGAGATAGAAGTACTTTCAATTCTTCCGGCAAACACAGCTCTTGAAGGAGCTATTAAGGGTATGTTCACTACTATTAGTGATAGAACTCACGTAGGTAAAGTTGTAATCACTAGAAACTTCTCACCAAATGAATCTATTGTTGTAATGAATGAAGCTCGTGATAACTTTAATGCAGATGCTAAAGATAACACAAGAACTTATTTAGTTGCTACTTCTGATTTAGATAAATTAGCTAAATTAGCAAAAACTGATGTAAAAGTTGAATATGAAGTAAGATTTACTGATGACAGAAATGTTGATGGTAGAATTTATAATTTCATAACTGATTTAGAAAAAGCAGTTAAGGATTTAGAAGCAGATAAAGTAGCTAAAGAATTAAAAGAAGCAAAAGCTGAACTTCAAACAGTTATAGACAAAGCTGAAAAAGTTAAAAGCGGTGTTGAAAAAGCAGCTAATGAAGATGCAGTAAAAGCTGGAACTAAATGGGCTCCAGAAGAAGCTTTCACTAAATTAGATGAAGCTATAGCAAAAGCTAAAGAAGCTTTAGCTAAAGAAAAAGCAGAAGAAGTTAAAGCTGGTGTAAAACCATTACAAGAAGCTATTGATGCTTTTGAAATAGCAGTTAAAACAAAATAAGTTTAGCTTAAAATAAAAATCCGAGAGAAATCTCGGGTTTTTTTATGTTCATTTTTATAAAAACACAAGTTCAAAAAGTTTTTAAAAATTTAAAAAATGAATAGTAACTTTTGCACCTTATTTCTATATATATAGTACAAGGAGGTGATAACATGGCAAAGGAAACAGTAAAGAGCGCAAAGTTAAAACTTGAGTTCAAAGCTACCTTAGGAGAAGATGGCAAGGAAAAAATCAAGTCTAAGATACTGCCAAGGCTGAATAAAGACGCCGAAATTGACGCAGTTAAAAACGTAGCGACTAAATTAGGAAATCTTTTAAAAACGCCGGTAGAAAAAATCTACAAAATCACAGAGTCGGAAATTACAGAATAGTACTAACGAAAGGAGAAAATTATGGTTAAGAAAACTTTAGAACTTGTCTTTAAAGACACAGGAGGAAAAACTTTAAACATGAGTTTCAAAGACCCGAAAGAAAGCATCGAAAAAACTGAACTAACAGAGTTGGAAACAACAATCAGAGATGCGAAAGTGTTTGTTGGCCCTGAAGGCGACATTGTCGGCTTTGGTAAGGCATACACCAAAGAAGTCATAGAAAAAGACCTTTTACAAGGTTGATTTCTTTATTTACATATGGTTGGTAATATGATTTTGTCTTTATAAGACACAAATATTACCAATAACCGTAGGGGCGGCACGTGATTGCAAGAAAAATAAAGAATTAAAAAATGAACAGACAAATAAAAAACATAAATAATAAAACAACAAAGGCCCGCCCTCAAAC
>NZ_JH165063.1:179198-181526 GCF_000227315.1 Peptoniphilus indolicus ATCC 29427
TCCGATAAAAAGAAATATCAAAAACATAAAAATTATTGTGCAAACGAAAAATAAAAACATAGATTAATTTAAATTATTGTGAAACTGGCGGACCTCGCTGCACTCGTGCTACCCCTACGATTCGTTAATAAAGCGCAATTTAAAATAAAACAACCCATAAACACAATGAATGATACAATAAACAAAAAGGAGGAAACCATGGAATCAAAACTACAAAAACGAAAAACAATACGGCTAAAAAACTATGATTATTCATCAAATGGAATATACTTTATAACAATATGTGCCGATAAAAAACAAAAATATTTGGAAACATTGAATTTAAAAACCAACCAAATATCATTTTAAATGAATTGGGACAAAAAATTGATAAAACATTAAAAAATATATCTGAAATTGAACACTATATTATAATGCCAAATCATATTCATTTCACATTGGTGTTAATTGATTCCAAAAACTCCGTTCCAAAAATTGTACGTAAATTAAAATCAGATGTAAGCCGAGGTTTAAAATTCCCAGTGTGGCAACGTGGGTATTATGACAGAATTGTCAGAGACGAAAGGGAACATTTGAACGTGTGCGAATATATTGAAAATAATCCATATAATTGGGATAAGGATGAATATTTTTATTAATTTAATTAAACCAAACCGGTAGGGGCGGCACGTGATTGCAAGAAAAATAAAGAATTAAAATATAAACAGACAGATAAAAAGTATAAATAATAAAAAAATATAGGTCCGCCCGTAAACATCAATAAAATAAACATAACAAAGGAGGAAAATATGGACGAAATAATGACACAAGTTTCAAACGTTGGATTTCCAATAGCTATAACATTTTATTTATTATTCAGAATAGAATCCAAGTTAAGTGATTTAACAAATAGTATTCATGAATTAAGCGACAGTATAGGAAATTTAAACAGCAATAAGTAAATTAACTAAAATAGATAGTAATTTATTTTATTGTAAAAAGGTTAAGTCTCGCCGCTCCCTATAACATAACCAAAAAATAACGGGCAGGCTTATATTACTTCATCATATAATTTTTCAATTTGTACATGTTCCTTTAAATTCACAACTAATCTTGAAAAAAATGTGCCGCTCTTGCGAAGTTAAAATAAAAATTCATCCTATAAAATCAAACTTTGACAAAAAAGAACATACGTACTATAATCTACTTAAGAACGTAAGTTCTAAACTAAAATAAGGGAGGTTAGCTATGGATATAAATTATCTAATTGAAAATGCAAACGATGACGAAATCAAACAAGAACTTTTAGAAACTCTGAACCCACTTATAATATCTTCAATATCAAGATATTGCCCAATTAGAGGAGAATTTGAAGACTTGTTGCAAGACGGGAGAGTAATAGTGTTGGAGTGTATCGAAACATACTGTGAAGATAGGGGACATTTTTTAAATTATGTAAAAAACTACTTAAAATATTTCTATCTTGACACAATGAAATACTTAGTAAAACATGAGAGTAAAATTGATCTATTCGAGCCAAATTTTGACATCGAAGATGGACATATTACAGAAGAAGATTTTTTAGAAAGAGAAATAGAAGTTGAGCTTTATAAAGCCATTAGAAAAGTCACAGAAAGACAAAGAGAAGTGCTGGTTCTATATTATTTCAAAGGCAAAAGCCATTCGGAAATAGCTAGCGAACTTGGAATAAAAGTTAGAACGGTAATAAATACAAAAATGAACGCAATTGCAGCGATCAGAAGAGAATTAGGAGACAAAATAAATGTTGATAGATAAAAAACCCACGAAATACAATTTTTCAAAAAGAGGAATGCAAAGGCCGGTGTTTATAGTAGTGCATGATACGGGAAATTATTCGCAAGGAGCCGATGCATTGGCACACTACAGATACTTTGGCAAAGGAGATAGACAAGCTTCGGCTCACTACTTTGTAGACGATAAAGGAAGTGTAGAGATAATAGAAGTAGCCCACGCAGCTTGGCACTGTGGAGACGGAAAAGGTAGATATGGGATAACAAATTCCAATTCAATCGGAGTTGAACTATGTGTTAACCAAGATAGTGATTGGAACAAGACCAAGAAAAATGCTCATGATTTGATAAAATTTTTGATGGCATATTATGGCATACCTTGGGATAGAGTGGTAAGACACTATGACGCATCAAGAAAGATTTGCCCCGCAAAGATGAGCGCCAATAATTGGCAAGAGTGGTGGGAATTTAGAGAGTTATTGAAATTTTAAGTTGAGGCTTTATTTCAATACATACAGGCTGATTTCAGCCTTTTTTATTTATAAGCTTGTATTTAGTTAAATAATTTTCTAAAAAT
>NZ_JH165063.1:183915-196014 GCF_000227315.1 Peptoniphilus indolicus ATCC 29427
AAACATAAAACCAACCCAAAAAACGGGCGGGCCTATACTGCTTTATAATATAATTTTCGATTTGTCCATTACATCATCAAACTCATTATCCATTTCACAAACACGTGCCGCCCCTACGATAAAACAAATATAAATTCATATCCATCCAATACCAAATAGATTTTAAGCTGTGGTATAATTGACTCGGAGGAAATGATGAATTTAAATACGAGAAAAATAATAGTATCGATAACATTGTTGTTATTGCTGATTGTAATATATTTTTATTATAGGAACACAGCTGGAAGAGAGATTGTATTAGATGAGAAAATAAAGGTTACTGAGAATGCAAAAAGTTTTCATCTCACTACAAATGGTTTGATGATTTTTGACAATAATCTCTATATTTTAAATAGAGAAGGGGATTTGATTAAGACTGTAAAGGCGAAAAATGTTGAATTAGAATCTTTTTTTGCTAATAACTATGCTTTTCTATATGATAAAGACCTTGGAAGGATAAGTCAATATCAAGACAATGGAGAGTTTATCAGAAATATAAAGATAACGGACACTCTATTTAACATAAAGTATGAGAATAAAAATTTTATTTTACACACAAAGTATGAAAATGGAGAGAGGTTATGGGGTCTGACAGCTGATGGAAAACTGAAAAAAATCTATGAGACTGCAAATTCCATACTTGATTATGATGTAAAGAATTTAGAAAAATTTGTGATTGCAGAATTAAAGGTTGAAACTAATGGTTACACAACTAATTGTATAGTAAAAAATTCATCTAATAATAAGACCTACTCAAGGGGTTCTGAGGTGGCGCTTTATGTAAATTATTCTGATTCAAGAGTTATCATGGTAACTAATAAAAATTTGTATGCATTTGAAGGTGATGATGTAAAGAGTGTTGAAATTCCAAATATTTCTGATGTAGAGGTTGTGGACAGGAGTGTATATTTACTACATTCTGGAATTTTATCGAAATATAATTCTAATCTTGAAGAAAAGACTAAACATATAGTGGCGGCGAATGTTGAAAAGTTACAATTGGTTTCTAAATCGTTATATGGTTATTCGAATTCTGATATAGCGGGCAATTTGCTTCAGAGAAATGAATTTTATTATAGGTTTCCAGCAGAAGCTGAAAAAATAGAAATATCGGGTATTAGGATAGGTGTGCTTCAAGATGGGATAGTGACTCTTTATAAAGTAACGAATGACAGAAATGAATTGGGAGAGAAAAACAAATGAGTGTATTAAATGAGTTTGAAAAGTATCTCAGGACAGAGGGGGTATTAAATCCGTTTGGCAAATTGGTGATTATTTTATTAGTTTTTCTAATAGGTTTTTTGCTATCTAAATTTTTAAGATGGATTTTTATGTCGAGAATTGAGCATCAACTTAGACACGGAACATATTCAAATCCAAGGTTACTCACAATAGTAAGCATTTTAAATAAGATAGTTGTAATTGTCATAATGATAATATGCGTTACAATATCTCTGGACATTGTAGGGCTTAATACATCGTCTATAATGGCTACTGTTGGGGTGGGCTCGTTGGCTCTTTCTTTTGGTGCGCAGACTCTTGTAAAAGATTGTATAAATGGGTTTTTTATAATTTTAGAAAATCAATTTTCAGTTGGAGATACTGTTGTAATTGAAGGTAGGACCGGAATTATAGAGGATATAGGACTTAGAACCACGGTTATAAGGGATTTTGATGGCTCGAAACACATTATTCCAAATGGACAGATAGGGATTGTGACTAATCAACAAAGGGGAAATATGAGGGCTAAAGTAATCTGCTCGGTAGCTTTATCTGAAGAACCGGATAGAGTTATAGACCTTTTGAATAAAAAGTTAGCTCCTATGAAAGTTGAAGGGTTGATAGGAAGTCCTGTTGTCTGGGGGGTTACTAATAACACAAACACCGGTTATGAAATAACTGTTGTGGCTTATGCAAAAGCCGGTTCTCAATATGGTGTTGAGTACAAACTCAGAGAGAGTATTGTTGAAGTGTTTAATGAAAATGGAATAAAGCTTCCGGTTTTTAAATATGAGATAGATGGTAAGTAGGAGGTAAAATGCTATATTACAAGGTAGGAGATATAGTCACTCTAAAAAAAGGTCATCCTTGTGGTGAAAATATGTGGGAAATACTTAGAACGGGCGTGGATATAAAATTAAAATGCCTTGGGTGTGAAAGGCAAATTTGGGTTTCTAGAATAGATTTTGAAAAGAGAATCAGAAAGATAAAAGAGGGCGAGAAATTTGTAAGTATTATTCACCATAAAAAGGAAGAAGAGTGAGCAATTTATTTAATTAAATTTTTCATACTGTTAAGCCTTTTATGGTTTTTTGTAATTAAAAAAGAGAGGTAAAGAGTTTTAAAACTTTTTACTTCTCTTTTTTGTTTATTTTTCAGTTAAATCAAATTGTTCAACTCTACTTGCTATACTAAATGAGTTGTCTACAATTTCTGCGTTGTATTCAGAGTTAAATAGTGTAGAAGAAACAATGTAGTCTGCACAAGTTTTAGAAGTTGCAAGCGGCACATCATATAGTGTTGTAATTCTTAGAAGTGCTTTTACATCCGGGTCATGAGGCTGCATTTCTAACGGGTCCCAAAAGAAAATAAGGATATCAACTTTTCCTTCTGCGATTCTTGAGCCAAGTTGTTGGTCTCCGCCAAGGGGACCGGAGAATAGTCCTTCGACTTCAAGGCCTGTGTGTTTTGAAATTAGAGCGGCAGTTGTTCCGGTACCGATTAGTTTATGAGCGGATAGGTGTGATTTATTTTCTACAGCCCATGCTACAAGCTCGTCTTTTTTATTGTCATGCGCAACTAAAGCTATGGTTTTTTGAGCATTTACTTTAATATTTTTAGTATTCATAAAAAACCTCCTCTAATTATTATATAATATAAATTGAGGATTTAAATCAATAATTATTTTACTGTTTATTTGACAAAAACGTATAAATTTTATATAATACTTGAGTTATATCCTTGCTCATTCAAAAGAATGAGCCATTAGTCCACGAGGAGGTGAATTATGAGAAAGTACGAAGCAATAGTAATGTTCTACCCAACAGTAGAAGAAGAAAAGAGAGTAGCAGCTTTTGAAAGACTTAAGAAAATCATAAGTGATAATGGAAATATCACAAATGTTGATGAATGGGGTATGAGAAAGCTAGCATACGAAATTGAATACAACAAAGAAGCTTTCTATTACTTAGTTGAATTTGAAACAGAAGCTGAAGTAATTAAAGAATTCGACAGAGTTGCAAGAATTTTAGAATCTGTAATGAGACACATGGTAGTTAAATTAGAGGATTAAGGTGAAATTATGAATAATGTCAATTTGATGGGAAGACTTACAAGAGATCCGGAACTAAGATATACGCCAAGTGGTATAGCAGTAGTGAGATTTACAATTGCTGTAAACAGAAGATTATCAAAAGATAAAAGAGCTGAGGCAGAGCGTAACAACCAACCTACAGCCGATTTTATTTCATGTACAGCATGGAATAAAACTGCTGAGGTAATTGCCAACTACGTAAAAAAAGGCGATAGACTTGTAGTTCAAGGAAGAATTCAAACGGGAAGATATGATGATAAAGATGGAAAAACAGTTTATACAACTGATGTAATTGTTGAGAATATGGACTTTGTTGAAAGTGCAGGAGATAATATGCAAGGTCAACAAATGAGAAGACCGGAACCACCGGTTAACTCAGCTTATTCAAATGATTTCCAATCTGCACCATCAGGTAGTTTTGGAAACACTTTTGGATCTGACTCAGACAATGATGAGGGATTTTACCATATAAATAATGAAGACATTCCATTTTGAGGAGGGTAGAAAGTGCAAAGAAGATTTAGACCAAGAAAGAAAGTCGATCCATTTGAAAAGGATAAGACTAAGAAAATAGATTATAAAGACGTAGCTCTTCTAAAGAACTATATCTCAGAAAAGGGAAAGATTCTTCCAAGAAGAATCACTGGACTTAATGCAAAACACCAAAGACAAATGACAGCTGCTATTAAGAGAGCTAGACAAATCGCATTAATTCCTTATTCAGCAGAATAATTTAAGGCAAGTCGAAAGGCTTGCTTTTTTTATATAAATATGAAATAAATAACTTATCCACATTAAAACATTAAAAATCAAGAGAAGAAAATTTAATATAAATTAATGTCGGATATTTATAATCGCATTGATTAGATATAAAATAATAAAAGATAATTAATAATTAAATTGTTTACTATAGGTACTTAGGAGAAGATGAGATTTGAACACGAAAAAAAGCATGCAAAAACAATTGACATTGTTGATTGGGATTATACTATTTACATCAAATTTAGCGTTGATTTTTTACTAAATTATTCAGTATCGTTAGTATTGGAAGATCTGATAATACCCATAGGGAATATACAAATTGAAATATACAATATAGATAATTTTAGTCTTAAACTGAAAATGTATGGATATATATTTGCTTTTTTAACAACAAGTTTAGGAACGATTATTACATATGTTTTTCTGGGAAGGTATTTATTACCTCTTAGAAAATTATCAGAACACATGGATAATATGGACAAGCAAAACCTTAGTGAATCTGTGGAATTATACTCACGAGCTATAGAAATCAATAGCTTAATAGAATCTTTTAACAATATGATGCGTAAATTAAAGAAATCATTTGAAATGCAAAAAGATTTTTCTTCTTATGTAGCACATCAACTAAAGACACCCCTTACAGTACTTCAAACTAAAATAGAGGTATTTAATAAAAGAGAGTATAAAAAAGAAGAAGTTAAAGAACTTTTAGATACCATCTCTTTTCAAGTAAACAAACTAAATAATATTATAATTAAGATTTTGAATTTAACTTATATAGAGAGAATGGAGTTAAAAGAGAACATTCCTCTTGAACTTTTGCTTGAAGATTTACTTGTTGATTTTGAAGAAAGAATAGAAAAAGAAGATATAAATGTGGAATTTAATATTTTAACAACAGAAGATAGAGGTGTAGACAATAAAAACTTTAATATAGTGGGAAATTACATACTTTTATATCAAGCATTTTATAACCTGATAGACAATGCCATAAAATATAGTTATAAAGGTGGAAGTGTAAAAGTATTTATACAGAATAATGAAGATAAAATTTGTATAAAGATATATGACGAAGGAATAGGGATTGAAAAATCTGATAAAGAATATATATTTGAACCTTTTTTCAGAGGAGAAAATCCTGAGAAATTAAAAAAAGAAGGAATAGGAATGGGTCTTTCATTTTCAAAAAAAGTTTTTGACCACCACGGTGCAAAAATACAGATTAAAGATAATTTTCCAAAGGGAACGATTATAGAGACATATTTTGAAAGGTAGGATTTAATGATGAAAATACTACTAGTAGAAGACGAAATAGAATTGTTGAATTCCATTGCAGAAGGGTTAAACACGCTTGGATATTATGTAGATAAGGCGTCTTGCGGGAGAGAAGCTTTGGAATATATTTTAGCTGAAGAACACGATTTATATATTTTTGATTTAAATCTTCCGGACATGACAGGCTTTGAAATATTAAAACAATTGAATAAGGAGAGAGAAAATTCAAAAGTATTAATATTGACGGCAAATTCAAATATAGAGTCAAAAGTAGAAGGATTTGAATTAGGAGCAAGCGACTATTTGACAAAGCCGTTCTACTTTGAGGAATTAGAAATGAGAGTAAAAGCACTTATGAGAAGAGACTTTCGCTTAAAAAATATAAAAATAAGTTGCGGAGAACTTGAATTCGACACAAAAAAAAGGATTCTCTATGTCAGGGGTGAGGAGATGAAGTTGACAAAAAAAGAAACGGCAATCATCGAGTATTTACTATTTAATAAAGATAGAATTGTAACAGTTGAAGATCTGCTGGCACACGCTTGGGACAGCGAGGTCGATTATTTCAGCAATTCCATAAGAGTACATTTGGCATCACTTAGAAAAAAAGTAAAACAAATTTTAGGGTATAATCCAATTGTAAATAAAATTGGAGAAGGTTATTTTTTAAAAGATAATAAGAACAAATGAGACGTATGAGAAACAACTTTGTTTTAAATTAATTTATGGCAAGAAATAAATGAGGAAATAAAGTTATTATAAATCAAAGCATTGATGAAATAGAAGTTGAGGAGGTGTTTTTTGAGAACGTACGAAAATAAAGAAGAACTAAAATTTGAAATAAAAAAATCATTTGAAAAATATATTTCAGAATTTGATAATATTCCGGAAAACTTAAAAAATGAGAGAATTAACGAAGTTGATAGAACCCCTTCTGAAAATTTAGCTTACCAAGTGGGGTGGACGACCTTACTTCTCAAATGGGAAGAGGACGAAAAAATGGGATTTCATGTGAATACGCCAGCGGATGAATTTAAATGGAATGAGCTTGGAAAATTATACCAATGGTTTACAGATACTTATGCGCATTTATCCCTAAAAGAGTTGAAAGATAAATTAAATGAAAATATCAATTCTATCTATGAAATGATCGACTCATTAAGTGAAGAAGAATTATTTGAACCGCATATGAGGAAATGGGCTGATGAAGCAACTAAGACGGCAGTATGGGAAGTATATAAGTTTATCCACATAAATACAGTTGCACCTTTTGGAACTTTCAGAACAAAAATCAGAAAATGGAAGAAAATATTGCTTTAAATTAAACTTTGCAAGATAAAAATTAATAATATAATATTAATGGCGATAGGAATAGATGAAACCTATCGCCATTTTAAGTGTGATATTCAATATTTAATGTAGAAGTTTTATTTTTTCTTAACACGAACTTAACAACATAAATGATAAAATAACTACAACCTAAAATAATCTAAAATAAAGGAGAGGAAAATATGAATAGAGATTTTAGTAAAAAATTTATGTTAAAGAAAGCATCTATGTTTTGTTTGGTAGGTATTATGACATTTGGCTTGGCAGCTTGCGGTAAAAAAGAAAATAAGACAGATTCAGCCAATAAACCGCCCGTTGCCGAACAAGCACAAAAAGAAAGCTCTAGTGCAAACATAGGAGAGTTTGAAACAACAGATTTAGAAAAAAATAAGGTCACACAAGAAGTATTTAGAGAAAATGACCTTACTATGGTAAATATGTTCTCTTCAACATGTAACCCTTGCATGGAAGAATTGCCATATTTAGCAGAATTGGCAAAAGAATATAAAGACAAAAAAGTAGGCATATTGGGCGTTGACATTGACATGGATTCAAAAGGTAAACCCGACGAAGAATCAAGGGAAATAATATCAAAAATTTTAAAAGATAAAAAAAGTGAAATGAAAGTGATCTTTTTAGATGAAAATTTAATAAATACACTTCTCAAGAAGACAGATGCACTTCCATATACTTTCTTTGTAAATAAAAATGGAGATATAGTCGGAGAAGAATACCTAGGGAGCCGTTCAAAAGAAGAGTGGGCAAATGTAATTGACAAAGAATTTGATAAAATTTCTAAAAATAAATAGGTGATAGTATGCAGAAAAATAATATAAAACCCTCAGTTCTATTGATGACCGGGATATGTTTTGTATTATACGGAGTCCTTGTAAAACAAGAAAATCTCGTAGTGTTAAATAAGGCGATCAAGATTTGCATGGAATGTATAGGAATTGGATAAAATAACTTATGAAAAAACAATTTAATTCGTTTAGACATAAAATTCAAGCCTTGGCAACCATTATTACAAATGGGAATGTATCAGGGTATATCTCAGGGAAAATATATAAAGGGGACATAAAAAACGCATGTGTCCCCGGACTTAATTGTTACTCCTGCGTTGGAGCATTGGGATCCTGCCCTATAGGATCTCTGCAAGCAGTAATAGGAAAAAAAGGGGGAGGATTTCCATTCTATGTAGTAGGGTTTTTACTCCTTATAGGAAGCTTGTTGGGGAGATTGGTATGTGGCTGGTTATGTCCTTTTGGGCTTTTCCAAGACTTATTACATAAAATTCCATTTCCCAAAAAAATAAGGACACTGCCCAAAGAAAAAATACTAGTAAAACTAAAATATTTAATCTTGCTGATATTTGTCATTATACTTCCGATGTACTTGGTAAATAATATAGGCAATGGCAATCCATACTTCTGTAAATATATATGTCCTGTTGGAACGCTGGAAGGAGGAATCCCATTAGTACTGTTAAATAAAGCTATGAGAGGATCAATCGGGTTCTTATTTGTATGGAAGAATGTAATCCTTCTTACTACAATTATTTTATCAATTATAATTTACAGACCATTTTGTAAGCTGATATGTCCTTTGGGAGCTATTTATTCCTTGTTTAATAAAGTATCTTTTTACAGGTACCAAATCAACTGTGAGAAGTGTATCAACTGTGGAAGATGTGCCAAAATATGCTTGATGAATGTTGACCCTGTAAAGGATGCCAACCATTTGGAATGTATCAGATGTGGAAATTGCAGAAAAGCTTGTCCGAAAGGAGCGATTGAGCTTTTGATAGCAGGTAGAAAATTTGAGAAAATAAATAATATTAAGAATACGACTTTAGAAAATGTAAAATAATATATGCCCTCAATTGACAAATTATCATATAAATTATTTATGGTAAGGTTGAGGGCATCTGATATTTAAAGAATTTATTTAAAATAGAAAGGTGTGATGATATTGGACTTAATTAAGGATAAGAATTTTACAAAGAATCCCTATTTGTATACTTTAATACTTTTGCTTATGGCTAAATTGGTGCTTTTCAGTTCTGAAATTTTTACATTAGGCTATATAAATGTAGTATTAAATATCTTGCCAAGTAGTGGTTATATAATAAATTTAGTCGAGCTTTCGAGTTTTATATTTATAACTCTTTTGGTTATATTTTTGGCGAGGAAAATATTAAAAATTTCTTGGAATACTTTGGGATTTAGAAAAACAGGTAGCTTAAAAGAATTTTTAAAAGGCTGGGGTTTTGGTGCAATTGTTTTAATAAGTTGTGTAGCTTTTATGATAATTGTAGGTGTAGTTAGGATTGATAAAGTTACATTTGACTCAAAACTTATTTTAGAGTTTATTCCCCTTCTTATGGTTTGGTCAATACAGGGAAATGCCGAAGAAGTTTTGACAAGAGGATTTTTATTTTCAGGAGTTGCTCGTAAAACAAATATTTTAATCGGCATAGCTGTTTCGGCAATTTTCTTTACAGTTATGCATTTAGAAAACGACGGCATATCAGTTATTCCTCTAATAGATCTGTTTGTATTTGGAATTTTTGCAGCCCTCGTTATGATAAAGACAAAAAACATATGGCTTGTAAGCGGATTCCATGCCGCGTGGAATTGCTTCCAAGGAAATGTATTCGCCTTTCCTGTAAGCGGAACAAATGTGGGAAATGCATTTATAAATGTCACAACACAGGGGCCGAGCTGGCTTACGGGAGGTAAATTTGGAGTCGAAGGAAGTATAATCAGCTTAATAGTGCAAATTGTGTTAATAATATTGCTTTGCTACGATCTGTTTGTAAAACAGAAGATGAACGTTTTAGATAAATTCGACATAGAAACATATACAGATGAGGTTGAATAAGATGGAAAATTTAAAGACAAAAAGAGAAAAGATAAATTATTTAAAATGGTGGGACATACTAATTGTAACTGTGATAATGTTCGGCTACTTTATATATTCCTCAATATCATCATTTTTTTACTTGCCGGATCCGAACACAACACAAATTCCTGAATTCACAACCAATATGAATTGGCGTGCATTAGTATTTCAATTTATTTTATTAAGTATAGCCTTTATATACCTATACATTAGAAACTTTAATTTCTCACAATGGAAAATAAAGATAAACTTAAAATCAATAGCAATTGGAATAGCCTTATTTATAGGAGTAGCATTGATTTTTGACTTGTATTTCACATTGGTATATAGCATTTTGCCATATCCAAATACAGATAATTCAGTATTTTATGAATCTGAAACTACAAATTTATTATTGTCAAAATTATCCACATTGGATTTGTCGCTTATAATGTACTCAATATTAAATGGATTCTATGAAGAAATATTTTTCTTGGGAATTTGTCTTAGCGTTGAACCGGATAAAAGAAAATATTACTTTATCTACTCATTACTTATAAGATATTCATTCCACACCTACCAAGGAAATATATCAGCTTTGGCGATAGGGCTTTTAGTAGGGGGAATTTACTATCTAGTATATACAAAATCAAAAGACAAAAACCTGTTCCCATTTTTCCTGGCACACGCAATAACGGATGTTTTTGGAGCGGGGATTGTAAGCTATTTCTTTTAAATAGAAAGGGCAAGTAATTCTAGAAATTAAATAAAAAATTAATTAAGATGAAGTCAATAATTAGGCATTAACTTAAAATAAAATGGATGTTTCTCTGCAATTTATAGGGCATCCATTTTATTTTTTTAGTAGGCTGTAAATTTTAAACTTATCGATCTATCCATCTTAAAAACAGATAATAAAATTAAAAAAATGAAAAATAATTTTTTAGTAAAAAAATTTAAGCAATATTTTAGAAGTATATATTTAGAATTAAAATGACAGATTTATTTTTGAAACAAACAGTAAAAATAGAGAAATAAATAAAATATTCACCTAAAATATATAATAAGCATTTATTTAGTAAATGCTTGTGGGGTTTGAACTGAAACAATTAAAATGTAATTAAAAACCTTGACTTTGAGGGAATATGCAGTGTAAAATTAATTGGAAATTATAAGCAGGTATTTATAAAATAAAATTTAACGGGAGAAAGATATGGAAAGTTTAAAAGAATTTATAAAAAGCAGAAAACGAAATAGAATATATAGATACTCTATAAGAAGATTATCTATAGGAGTTGCATCATGCATAGTAGGAGCATTTGTACTTTTTTTCACCGGTTGACTTTGGAAAAACGGAGTTAAGCGGTGTTGTTTATGCTCAAGATGCTGATAAATATAATAAAGAAGCAGAAAGAGAAAAAGCTAAATTAGATAATTTTTTAAAATATGATGCTAATACTGGGGAAATAACATTTAATATAGAAATAGATTATGATAAAGTGAGAATAACAAATGATGGTGGTGTGAGAGCAGGTGAATTTATTAAATCTAATAGTGGCTTTGAAGGAATAAAAGGAGTTGAGTATAATAATAATAATAAATGGATAATTACTCGTGATTATTATGGTAATAGCAAAAAAGTGAAAGTTGAAGTTCTAAAAAAAGAAGATGGGTTTGAAAGAAGAATTTACGAGCAAGAAATAAAAATCCTTACAGAAAAAGATAGAGAAGAACAGGCGAGAAGAGAAAAAGAAGAACAGGCGAGAAGAGACAGAGAAGAACAGGCGAGAAGAGACAGAGAAGAGCAGGCAAGAAGAGAAAAAGAAGAGCAAGCAAGAAGAGACAGAGAAGAACAGGCAAGAAGAGACAGAGAAGAGCAGGCGAGAAAAGACAGAGAAGAACAGGCAAGAAAAGACAAAGAAGAACAAGCAAGAAGAGACAAAGAAGAACAAGCGAGAAGAGAAAAAGAAGAAAAGCCAAAAGAAGTGCCGGCTATGCCGCTGACACCGGGTACAAAAGTAATACCTTCAACTCCATTACAACCAAGTATAAAAGTGGCACCAAGAGCATTTAGAAATGACAACGATCAAAGAGGATCAATAGACTGGAGATATATAAAGGCACCAAGTAAAGATGCAAAGACAGAAGTGCAAAAACAAAAGACAGTAGTAGAAGTAAAAGTTACAATAGGCTCAGACATACTACAAAGAACAATAAACAACCACACACAAGAAATAAAAATGGATACAAAAGCCATAATAAAAGACGGAAGAACAATGCTACCGATAAGATACGTAGCAGAAGCCCTAGGATACACAGTAGAGTGGAGAGAAGACACAAGAACAGCGATCCTAAAAGACAAAGAAACAACAATAGAAATTCCGGTAGATACAAATAAAATAATAATCAACGGAAAAGAAATCCAAAGCGATGTAAAACCGATGATAGAAAACAGAAGAACAATGTTGCCAATAGCAAACGTAGCAAGAGCATTGGGC
>NZ_JH165063.1:196832-199922 GCF_000227315.1 Peptoniphilus indolicus ATCC 29427
AAAAAACTTGATTTTTGAGGGTGAGAGTTGTAAAATTAATTAAGAATGATTAAAAATGATAATGAATATTTAACGGAGGACGAGAATGGAGAATTTAAGGGAATTTATTAAAAGTAGGAAGCGAAATAGAATATACAGATATTCTATAAGAAGATTGTCAATAGGAGTTGTCTCATGCGTAGTGGGAGCATTTGTACTTTTTGCACCAGTTAACTTCGGTAAAGCTGAGTTAAGTGGTGTTGTTTATGCGAGTGAAGTTGAGAAATATAGTGATCTTCTCCTTGAAGTACAACAAAAAGATGACAATGATGGCAAATGTTCGGTGGTTTTAGTGTCTAAATCTTTTACACAGGATAATCATGATTTAAAAGATGTGAAGTTAGTTATTGGTGATAATAAAAAAGAGATTAAATTGGAACCAGATAAGAGTAATCCACTTATTCGTGAAGGTAAAATAGATGCAACTGATTTAGGCAAAAAGTTTAAGGTTGCTATATATGATAGCAGCAAAAAAGAGAATCCAACCTATTATGCTGGTGGAATTCTTAGAGAAGAAGAAACTTACGATAAACTACAAAAAGAAGAAAAACAAGAAGGGGAAAGAGAAAAGGAAAGAGAAAGAGAAAGGGAAACTTTACAAAAAATAAATGTATTAAAAGAAAAGGTTCAACAATTAGTAGAAGACGCAGCAAAACGAGAAGAAATAGTGACAAAAGTAGCAGAAGAAGTGACAAAAGAAGCAGAAAAAATAAAAGAAAAATTAAATAAAGGAGAGATTAGTGGAGCGGCAACTGAGGCAGAAACAGTAAAAAATAAAGTAGAAGAAGCCGCAAATTTAGCAAAAGAAGCAAAAACATATGCGGAAAAAGCAAAACAAGCTGCAGAAGAATTAGAAAAAAAAGCTAAAGAAGTGAGTGGAGAAGAACAAGCAACAGTACAAAAATTAGCGCGAGAATCAGAAGAAGCATTACAAAAAGTAGAAGAAGCAGTACAAAAAGCAGAAGAAGCAGTACAAAAAGCAGAAGAAGCACTAACTAAAGCAATAGCTAGAGAAAGAAAAGAAAAAGAAGAGAAACCTCAAGTAGATCAATCAGGAGAAGAATCAGAGAAAAAAGAACCAACAGAGAATGCAAATTTCGATAAAATTAGGGATAAAGTAAAAGAAACTTTAAAAGAAATAAAACTTTCTGAAGGTAATTCAGGGATGTTAATGAAGGTACTTAAGACAAACAACTATGACGATTTGTTAAAGTTAGTATTTGAAATTCAATCCAAAGAGCACGATAAAGGGATAAAAGAAAAATTAATAGAAGCGGTTGTAGACGTAGAAGGATATTTGAGTGATGCTGAAAAAGCAAATTTAAAGACAAATGTAGAAGATTGGAGTAAAAATGAACAAGTATTTAAAAGAGCTGTAGATAGCTTAAAAAATCATGTTGAAAATAAGAAGAAAATAGAAAAAAAATAGATGATTTATTTGAAAAAGCAGCTAAAGTCTTACGTAATGGAGATAAAGATTATGGAAGATCTTCTGTTACAGAATTAGAAAAGAATTTACTGAAGATAAAAGATTTAGACAACAGTAAAGAATTTACTCAAGAAAAATTAAAAGAACTTGAGAAGACTATTAATCCATTGATAGAGAAAATGGGAGAAGAAAAAGATTTAAAGAATAAGTTAAGAGAGAATATAAAATCTTTAAAAGATGAAAAAGAAATTGGTATATTTAGTGCAAGAATTGATAAAGCTAAAAATTTAGAAGAACTTAAGGTATATAAATCTAAAATTGATGCAAAAGGTAAAGAAGAGACATTTAACGAAATTAGCAAACTTGAATTTTTAAATGAAGAAGAGAAAAAATATTATAAAACTGTTTTAGACAATACAGAAGAATTTAATCATTTTAAAACTGTTTTTGATATAGCTAAAGAAAAAAATGAAGCCATTGAAGCGAAGATTAAGGATAATATAAAAAATGATATAGATAAACTGGCTTTTCTAAATAAAGAAGAAAAAGAATTTTATAAATCTCAATTGGGAGGCGCTACAAGTCCTAATAGTGTAAGTATAGTTATAGAATTAGCAGAAGAAAAAGATAAAGCTAAGGAAATTGAGTTAAAAGATGCCGCAAAAGAATATGTAGATAAATTAAGTGATCTAACAGAGACATCAAAGAAACTAGCTAAAAAAGATATTGATGAAGCAACAAATGTAGAGACTATTAAAGATATTGCAGAAAGAGCTAAGTTGATGAACAAGAAGAAAGCGGAAAAGGCTCTTGAAGAATTAGTTAAGAAAGAATTAAAAGAAGTAAAAGAAGCTGCAAAAGAGTATATAGATAATTTAAGCGATCTAACAGAGACATCAAAGAAACTAGCTAAAAAAGATATTGATGAAGCAACAAATGTAGAGACTATTAAAGATATTGCAGAAAGAGCTAAATTGATGAATAAGAAGAAAGCGGAAAAGGCTCTTGAAGAATTAATTAAGAAAGAAAAAGAAAAAGAAAAACCGGTAGAACCAAAAGTGCCGGAAGAACCTAAGAAACCTGAAGAGAAACCGGCTGAGCCTAAGAAACCTGAAAACGAACCTAAAGAAAAAGAAGAAAAGCCATCTGATCCAAAGCAACCGGAAAAACCAAATAAACCGGAACCTAAGGATCCTGAAAAAAATCCGGAAGAACCTAAGAAACCGGAAGAAAAACCGGCTGAACCGAAACAACCGGAAAACGAACCTAAAGAAAAAGAAGAAAAACCAAAAGAAGTTATTCCGGCTATGCCGCTAACACCGGGCATAAAAGTAATACCTTCAACTCCATTACAACCAAGCATAAAAGTGGCACCAAGAGCATTTAGAAATGACAACGATCAAAGGGGATCAATAGACTGGAGATATATAAAAGCACCAAGCAAAGATGCAAAAGCAGAAGTGCAAAAACAAAAGACAGTAATAGAAGTGAAGATCAAAATAGGATCAGACATACTACAAAGAACAATAAACAACCACACACAAGAAATAAAAATGGATACAAAAGCCATAATAAAAGACGGAAGAACAATGCTGCCAATAAGATACGTAGCAGAAGCCCTA
>NZ_JH165064.1:0-5260 GCF_000227315.1 Peptoniphilus indolicus ATCC 29427
CAACTTCTACTTCTCATTCTATAGTCTTGACTTTTACAAAGAAATAATAACAATGTGCCAAAAATACAACTACTAAGCATATTCTTCCATGAATATTGCTCATTACTAAAAAAGAAATTCCTAAAAATAAAGTTATCATGCCCATTATTTTCAACTTCTTTTTAATAGTCATACCTTCTTTCTTTTTTAAAGGTTCTATATTATTTTTATAAATTTCTGTCTGCAAAAACCAACAATTAAATTTTTCTGAACCATTTGCAAAGCAAGCTGTTGCCAATAATAAAAATGGTGTAGTTGGAAGTACCGGTATATATATCCCGAAAATACCTAATCCCAGCAATATAAAACCTAATAATATATATAATGTCTTCAAAATTTACTCCTTTTCTATTTTAAAATTTCGGCAATACTATTAACCTATTCTTAAATTTTTCTATACTCAATTTTGTATCATAAATCCTACTTATAGATTCTTCTGTCAATTCAACTTTAGGATCTCCTTTGAATTCAACTTTACCATTATACATTCCAACCACTTCATCTGAATACTGTAGCGCTTGATTTATATCGTGAAGTACCATTATTATGGTTGTTGATAATTCTTTATTTAATTTTTTTACCAATTCTAAAATTTCAATTTGATATTTTATGTCTAGATATGTTGTAGGTTCGTCCAAAAATAATATCTCTGTCTTTTGTGCAATTGACATTGCTATCCAAACTCTTTGCAATTGCCCTCCAGATAATTGACTAATAAACTTTTTTCTAATATCTTCTAATCCACATAATCTTATTGCAGTTTCTATTTCATAATTATCTTTTTCATCAAGTCCTTCCATAAATGATAGATATGGATTTCTACCATAACTAACCAAACTTTCAACATCTATATCTCCCACAAACTTATTCTGTTGATGTACTATAGCAACCTTTTTTGCAAAATCTTTTCGATTTATATCATCTATATTTTTGTCATTGAGTTTAATAATTCCGTGTCTTATTGGGAGTTCTTTAGTACATAGTTTAAAAAGTGTACTTTTCCCACACCCATTACTTCCAAGCAAAGTAGTTATTTTACCATTATCAAAAGTTAAAGATAAATCTTTTATCACGTGTTTACTTCCATAGTAAAAATTTAATTTTTTAATTTCCATATTTTTTACCTCTTACTTTTAATAGAACTATAAAAAATGGTCCACATATTGTAGTCATAATTATAGACGGAGATATTTCATATGGGTAAACTATAATTCTTCCCAGAGTATCTGCTCCAAGTAAAATAAAGCCACCTAATAAAGCTGAAAAAGGTATTAGGTATCTATGATTACTACCCACCACTATTCTTGCTATATGAGCTACTAATAGACCTAAAAAACCTATTACTCCAACTATAGCCGTTGCGACAGACGCTAACGCAACCGCTATTATTGAAATTATAAATCTATCTCTATTTACATTTACTCCTATAGCTTTCGCCGTCTTATCTTCTAAGCATAATAAATCACAACTTCTACCCAAAAACATTGATGCTACTAATCCAATTCCACCATATATTTCCATAATTTTTACGTCTTGCCAAGTCTTTTGAGCTACATTACCTTCTACTATCGCTTGAACTGTATTTAAATTCCCGCCTGAAATTGCGCTAATCGCTTGAGATATCCCCGAAAATGTCATACTCAAAGCTACCCCAACAAGTATTAATCTGATTGGATTTGTTCCTCTGTCCCATGCTAAGCTATATAGAATTAAGTACGCTAATATCCCTCCCATAATTGAAAATATAGGAGCTATAAAAAATAATGTTGGTGTAATTAATATAACTATTTTAGAGGCCAAGGAAGCTGCTGCGGAAATTCCTATTATTCCTGGGTCAGTAAGTGGATTTTGCATAACCGCTTGCAATAAAACTCCGGATACTGAAAGAGATGCTCCAGCTATAATGGCTATTATAATCCTTGGAAATCTCAAATCATAAACCGCAGCAACATCAGGATCAAATTCAACAAATAATCCTTTCGCAATTTGTGTAAAACTTAAATCTATACTACCTGTTTTACACGAATAAATAACTAATAACACTAACCCAAAGATTAAGATTAAATACTTAAAAAGTTTACCAACATTATTTTTCATAGAATATCTCTCCTAAATCATCTAAAGCCTCAGGATAATTAAACTTTGCACTCATTCCAAATTTAGAATGCTCTAAATCGTAAACTTTTTTATTTTTCACAGCTCCAAAATGTTTCCATATATCATTTGTTTCAAAATCTTTCTTAAACATTTCCTTAACTTGTTTAGGCATTGCATGAGATGTTCTCAAGATAATATCGGGTTCTTTATTTAGTATATCTTCTGTATTTATCGTCAAAAATTGTTTATTAGAACCTGAATACACATTTTCACCACCGGCTAATTTTACAAGACTCCCAACGTAAGAGTTTTCTGTAGCCACCACATAAGAACCCGGCAAACCCATTAAAATTAAAACCTTTGGAGATTTTTCTTTATTATATTTCTCATTAAAATCATCCACATTCTTTTTATATTCAGCTATTAATTTAGATGCCTGTTCCTTTCTTCCCAATAAATCGCCTATATCCGCTATACTTTTGTACATACCATCTAAATTATTTAAATTTAGAAATCCATAATTTAAGTTAGCAGCTTCATATTTAGGCAACAAATCAGAAATCAAACTCACAGGACTAAAAATATAATCAGGTTGCATCGATTTTATCTTCTCCATATCAGGAGTCATTGCAACGCCTATCTTCGGCAGATTTTCATATCTCTTTGGACATTTATCAATCTTACTATCCGCAACGGCTATAAGCTCTACTTCAAGCTTATCCATTATATATGCTGTTGCCATTGATGTTACAATAACTCTTGGTTTTTCCGGCGAAGCTAAATTATTCAAGTTTCTATTTTCTCTTTTTTGGTCAACACATCCTAATAATAGGAAAATACTTAAAAATATAGTAAAAATTTTAGTCTTCATCTTCTTCCACCATTCTATAGTTTTCTAACTTCAATCTTTTTAAATATAACATAGATGCTAATGCTGCACATGCTAAGAAAACTGTAATCAACGAAATTACACCTAAAATCATTCCTATAAATGCTTTTGTAATAAAACCCAATGGCCTTTTATCTAAATCTTTTTTTTCTCTTAAATCATCCTCTTCTCCAAGTAATTTTTTTAATTCTGGAGAATCTTTCATCAATAATCCGTGACTATAACCAAGTTCTTCAGATGATAAATTAGAATTTACAGATTTAGTTTCTATTTTTTCTCCAATTGAGTTTGAAGTTCTCTCAAAATTCCCCGTTGATTCAACTTTTAAATTTTCTATTTCACTCTCTCCATGAATTTCATTATTCAAACTCTCTTCCTCTAAAAGATTATTTTCATCCATTGCTATAAAATCTGTATTACCTTCAACAAAATTATCTACATCAAAATAAAAAATTATATCCCTTCCCATCGGTTCAACAAAAAAACTAGACCTTATAATCACATTTTTTGAAGGAATTTCAAATCTGTAGTCTCTTGTATCTCCATTAGTTTGAACTACTTCAGCTATAGCTGAGTAAAAATCAGAATCTCCTTTAACTTGAACTGCAAAAGTTTCATTTTTTATGTTAGACGCTAAATTAAATCTAACAGTCAAATAATATACTCCATCAACTTCTTCCAAAAAAGCTTGTTTATGTAATACATTTTCAGTCATTCCCTGACCAATCTCTGGATTATTCCCAGCATCCTCTATAATCCCTGTAATCGGATGAGAATAATAAGGCGTAGCTCTTCCAACTTCACTTCCGTAAGCAAAAATTTTTGAATTAAAAGTCACTAAAAAAACAAATAACAAACATATAAAAATTTTTTTCATCTTATTTCTTCCTCGCTCTTAATCTGCTATTTTCTTGAAATTCTTCAAGTATTATTTTGTAATTCCTGCTTAAAATAATTATTGAAACAACATTTATAAAAATTACTAAAACTCCTATTAAAAATATAACTAATCCATTTTCTCTTGCTTCTTGGTTATTTATATTTCTAAAAGATACTGCATCTACACTTGAAACCTTTTCTTGTACATTATTTATTTTTGAAGAAGTATTAATTGGAATATTTTTTGAGCTACTATTTTCATTTTTAAATTCACTTCTCTTTTAGTTTTTTTATTGGCATACTTTTACTAGATTTTTTCTTTATTTCATTTTTTTAAAGTCACCAATTTTATTCAATTTATCTACTTTCTCTTCTTTAACTACTACAAATTCACCTAAACTATCACTTTCTATAAAAAAGCATCCATCTTTTATTGAATAATTTAAATTTACTTTAATACCATCTTTAATTTGATAAATATTAGGATTATCTTCCGGTTTTATACTCTTTACAGGTATCCCGATATTCATAATACCTTTAGGTAAGATATTTTTTCTCAAACTTTGAATATCTTCTCTCCCATAAGGTATTTCTTCTAAATTCCCTAATGTTTCTAATTTATAAATTTCAACTATATCTAAAGGACTGAAAAGTTTATTTATTTCTTCTGACCTATCTGAAGTCAGTTTATTTGCATAAAAATTAAAGTCTTCATCAAATGTATTTTCTCTAAATTCTAAAATAAATGATTTATCTATCTTTTTCCCAGCTAAATTACTATTAAACAAAGGCTTTTTAATGCCTGTGTTAAATTTTTCTATAATTTCAGACTCTTTTAAATCTATCTTTTTAATTTTATCTAAATCTATATGTAGTCTAGCTTTTATCGGTTTATCTCCCATAGGTTCAACTTTAGGATCTACAAGCACTTCTAAATCATACGAATATTTTTTTATCGAAATCTTAAATACACTCGGTCGTCTTTCTAAACTCTCATCAACTTGAATAGAATAGTCATTTGCTTCAGCAGATATATAATTTTTTTCGTCCAAATAATATAAATTAACAAGTCCTGCTGTAATATTTTGTATCTGTATCTTATTCACATTAATGAATAAATAAGCTTGACCATTTTCAACCAATAACTCTCCAGTCTGATTTAATGCTACATTTCCCATAGATAGTTTATCTTCAACTGCATGCATTAATTTAATAGGAACTTTATAAATTCCATTTTCTAACTTTATAAATTCTTTTTCACTACTTTTTTCATTTAACTCCGATTGAAATTCAATTTTCTCATCACATTCTTCTGATAAACTTTTAGCTTGTATGAAATTTAAATTAACAATTATA
>NZ_JH165064.1:5310-12261 GCF_000227315.1 Peptoniphilus indolicus ATCC 29427
AAAAACATACATTTTTTTAATCATATATCCCTCCCATATTTAATTTTTGATTCTATCTACCCTTTTGATAATAAATATCATTCATTTACTTTTAAAGAATAAACTTCCTGCTCAAACTTTTAAATACTTTCCCATAAAAAAGAAAGTTAACTTACATTAACTTTCTTTAAATTTTTATGCTCTTATTTTTAATCTAACTTTTACAAAGCCTAAATTATAGTTGTTTTTAATTTAAAATCGTCCTTATTTCTTTGTTAATAAGAGTTAACATAAACTATATTAATTTAATTCTAAATTTAATAGATCAATTATTATTATAAAATTAGCTTTTTCTTTATGAATTTTGCTAATTCCTATTTTTGAATTTAAATTTAAATTTATAGATGACTTTAAAATATGACCTCCCATTAAATGCCATTCTTTAAATATATTGATTGGTATGTAAAATTTTTTGTTTTTATACTCAATTATATGTTCTTCACCTTTAAGCGTATAATATAGTTCAGTCGCGATCCCAGTTTTGGTATATCCTTGTATAGGTCTTTTTATTGATTTAGGTTTTAACGTAATAAATGATTCATGTGACACTATTATTGTTGCTTCATCTTCAAATCCCATCATAGCCATTGATAGAGGATTAAAAGATTCTCTTTCATCTAATTTATATTTCTGTATGGAGAGCATAGCCCTATACTCTCCACTTGGAAATACATTGATTAAATCTTTATAATCTACATTACCATTTTTCTTAAATCCATTTAATATACTAGCTTTATTTACTATCTTCTTATTAAAGCTCTCTAATGAGCTTGCAAGTAGTGCATATGAAATTTTCTCGCTCTCTTCTAAAGAAAATTGAAGTCCTCTATTTAAAAACAATTCTATAGCAAATCTATTTTCGTCTAGTTCTTGCGCAATACTTTCTCCAATTTTTGTAAGCTTGTATTTGTTTACTTCTCTATATAAAAGACCCTCTTTAATCATATTATCTAATATATTTTTTGAATTAGGTTTAGTACAAGAAAAGGCTCTAGCTACAGAAGTAATGTTATTTTCTTTTTCATTATTTTTTAAATGTAAAAGATATAATTTTTGTATGTTTGTAATCTCTAAATTTCCCATATCAACCTCTAAAATTTAATCTCTTGCCATTTTCTGTATTCTATTCGCAATTCTAAGAGTAGACAATTTATGACTTACTATTATAACTGCTTTATCCTTTGTCTCTTCCCAAAGGGATTTTAAAATTATCCCTTCATTCAAACTGTCTATATTTGAAGTTGGTTCATCTAACAACATCAATTTCCCGCCATGTAAAAATCCTCTTGCTATTGAAATTCTCTGTTTCTCTCCTGTTGAAAGAGAGCTTCCTAAAACCTCAACTTCTGTATCATAACCATTTGGTAAATCTTTTATAAAATCATGTACAGAAGCTTTTTTACACGCTTCTAAAATTTCATCGTCAGTCGCATCCTGCTTTGCTATTCTCAAGTTATCAGCTATAGTACCTTTAAATAAGTGTGTACTTTGAGTTATATACGTATGATTTTTTCTCAAACTTTCAGTATTAATATCCTTTATGTCTATCCCATTTTCTAGTATCTTTCCAAATTTAGAATCATAAAATCTCATTATCAACTTTAATACCGTAGATTTACCGCATCCACTTTTACCTGAAAGCCCTAATATATCACCTTTTTTTAATTCTAAATTAAAATTATCTAAAACTTTCTCATCTTTATAAGAAAAAGATATGCCTTCAACTGATAAATCATTAAATTCTATATTTTTGCCTCGGCTGTTCGATTCAACCATAGGCTCTTCTTCTAATAAATTTATAACTCTCTTACCGCAGGCAAAAGTAGTAAGTAAATTATTTGCCAAATTAGATAATGCCGATACAGGCCCAAATGAGCTCATAAATATTATCATCGGAACTACCATTGCTACTAAATCAACATTTTTATTTTTATATAAATAAAGTGCTGTAACCATAAAAATAATATTTCCAAACATAATAACCGAGCTTGATAATCCTAAATTCTCACCATATATTTTACTCAACTCTTTTGAAGCTCTATTTAACTTTTTTGTCTTCAATATCATCTCATCTCTTCTATTAGAACCTGTGAAATATTGAGTTGATTCTCCTATTCCATAAAAAGTATCCATTATTGATGAATTCAAATCACTTACTGCTTTTCTCTGAACATCTCCAATATTCCTAGCTCTATTAGATGTTATTATCGGAATTAATATAGCCATTATAATGTGAAAAATTAATAATATAAAAGAATATATAATATTAAATTTCGATAAAACTATTGTATAAAATATAGTGTGAATAAAAGCTATTAAAACTGGAGATATAGTGTGTGCATAAAATACTTCTAGTAATTCTATATCAGAGGTGATTATAGATACCATTTCTCCGCTATCTATGCCTTCCATTTTTGCAGGTGCTAATTTTCTAAGTGCTTTAAAAATTTTATCTCTTATAATTTCTAAAACTTTAAATGCAACATAATGATTACATAGTTGTTCAAAATACCTCAACAAAGACCTTAAAATAGCAAAAGTAAATAAAATTATTACCAAGTTTTTTATTCCAAATTCCATTTCCTTTACTTTTATAATTCCATAGCCGCCAACAAATGGAATTGCTGTTGCAATTATATGCCCTAAACTTCCGAATAAAATTGCAAGTACCATTACTCCTGTTAATGGCTTTACAAGCACAATTAACTTTTTCACTAATATCAAATACTCTTGTAATTTTTTCATTTAATCCTCCAATTTTCAAGCGCCACTTGAGAATTATAGAGTTTTGAAAAATTACCATTCAACTCAATTAATTCTTTGAAAGTGCCTTTTTCTTTAACCTCAGAATTTTCCATATAATAAATACAATCTGCACTAACAGAATGTTTTAAACGATGGGATATTATAATTATCAACTTATTTTTCTTCAACTCTTCAATAAATTGCATAATTATATCCTCGCTCTCAGCATCTATGTTTGAAGTCGCTTCATCGAAAATATAAATTGGAGAATTTTTTAGTATAGCTCTTGCTATAGCTATTCTTTGTCTTTGACCTCCCGAAAAATTATTTCCTTGTTCCGATATCAAAGTATCTAGACCATTTTCAGAAATAAAGTAATCTTTAAGACTTAACTTTTCCAATATACTCCACATTTCAGATTCTTTAATATCTTCATTTCCCATTTGCAAATTGTATCTTAATGTACCTTTAAATAGATATGGGTTATTCGTAACCAATGTAGCATTTTTTAAAATTTCTTCTTCCTTTAAATTTGTTTTACCACCATAACTTATTTCTCCAGTATTTGGAATTATTGAGTTCATAAGTAATGCTGCTACTGTCGACTTACCACAACCAGATTTTCCGACCAAATAATTTAATGTTCCAAATTTAAAATCCATATTTATATTATTTAGAACTTGTCTAATACCATCGTATGAAAAGCCGATATTATTCATCACTATACTCGGTGTTTTAGTATCTATATACTCATTTCCTTTAAGTTCTTCTTTAGTTTCCATAACTCTAAATAGATGGTCCACTGCCCCCATTCCATTCATAGCTATATGAAAGAAAGAACCTAATAATCTAAGTGGTAAGAAAAATTCAGAAGAAATTAAAATAACTACTAAAACTTGCTGAATATTTATTTCCCCTAAATCATAGTAATAAGCACTAAATAATATACCTAGAACAGCTCCTGAATAGGCTATTATATCCAGAACTGTTATGTTATTAAGTTGCATACTCAATACTTTCATAGTTTTTATTCTAAATTCTTCAGCATATTTATTTAATTTTTTGTTTTGTGCTTCATCTGCATTAAATATTATAAGTGTCGTAAGACCTTCTAAAAAATCTACAAACACCTCAGATAAGTCAACATAACTTCCCCAATATTGTGAATTTATTTTCTTAGCTAATTTTTGAACAAGTATAATTGCCATTGGAATTAACGGAACTAATACAATTAAAACTATAGCTATTACCTTATTTATATTTAATAAAAACAAAACAATATTATCGGAGATACTATTGAATACACCAGTTGAGGAATGAATGAACTAAAATAAACTTCTAAATTTTCAATCCCATTCACTGACAATTGAGAAATTTCAGCTATATTAAAATTCTTTGAATATCTCATTCCATAGCTGTAAACCTTGTCAAATAATTTAATTCTTATTTTTTCTTTTACCTTACATGATAATTCATTAGAAATAGCACTAATTAGCCTAATTACACCTATTTGGAGTAATAAAATCACCCCTAATACAGCTATTAATTTATACTCAATGATATTTAAATTAATCACACTAGTAACTGAATTTGCTATACAATATATCATTCCAACATTCAATAATAGCGCAACAATTTTTAGCATAATTAAATAAAGTATATATACTTTCTCTTTTTCCATAAGCTTCAGTAACTTTTTATTAATCATCAGCTACCTCCGTCTTTAACTCCGAAATTAGATTGTATCTTATACTTTCTTCATAAAAAATATTTGGTGCAAAAATTTTAATTCGACACCAAAATTTTCTTTCATTTTTTAAAAGAAGTGTTCCACTTAAAAAAATAGGTTTCAATTTTTTTCTCCTCTCTGTCGGGTAGACAGAACCTATTTTTCACATAACCTAATTATAACAAAAAATATTTAATCAGCAAGTAATTTTGATACTAAATATCGTTTAATCTTTAAATTTATAATCTAACTAAAAAAAGAACTAACTACTTGAGTCAGTTCTTTATCTTAAATATCAAATTTATTTAGCTTCTTTTTAGCTTTTGCTTCAGCTATAACTTTTTCTGCAATGTTAGAAGGAACTTCTTCATATCTTGTAAATTCCATAGTGAATATACCTCTACCTTGTGTCAACGCTCTAAGATCGATTGAATATTCAAACATTTCAGCTTGTGGTGCTTCTGCAATTAACAGTTGTGTACCATCACTTTGTTGGTCCATTCCAAGTATTCTACCACGTCTCTTGTTCATGTCTCCCATTACATCTCCAAGATATGTGTCAGGAACAACAACTTCAACTTTTACAATTGGCTCTAATAAAACCGGTTTTGCTTCTTCCATACCTTTTTTAAATGCTATGTTAGCTGCCAACTTAAATGAAACTTCATTTGAGTCTACATCGTGATATGAACCATCATATAAGACAGCTTTAAAGTTTGTCACAGGATATCCTGCAAGCACACCATGTTCTTTAGATTCTATAATTCCCTTTTCAACTGCTGGGAAGTAATTCTTAGGAACTGCTCCACCAAATACTTCTTCATCAAATATAAAATCTTCATCAGAAGGTTCAAATCTAATCCAAACATCTCCATATTGTCCTGCACCACCGGATTGTTTCTTATGTTTACCTTGAACTGATGCAGTTCCCTTTATTGTTTCTCTATATGGTATTATGAACGGAATTATATTTACTTCAACTCCAAATGTATTCTTTAATTTTTCAAGTATTACATCTAATTGAACTTTACCTTGACCACCAATTGTCAATTGTTTAGTTTCAGGATTTCTTTCAATAACTATTGATGGATCCTCTTCTTTTAATTTTCTCAAAGAAGTTGAAAGTTTTTCTTCATCACCTTTTGTCTTAGCTTCTATTGCATAGTAAAGAACAGGTTGCGGGAATTTAGTAGACTTAAATTTTACAATATGATTTTTATCGCAAAGAGTGTCTCCTGTCTCTGTATGAGCAAGTTTAGTAGTAGCCCCTATGTCCCCTGCATAAACTTCTGATATTTCACTTTGAGTCTTTCCTCTTACCAAATACAATCCACCCAATTTTTCATTTTGTTCTCTTGTTGAATTATACAATAAAGTATCTTTTGTTAACTTTCCTGAAATAACCTTAAATATTGTTATCTTTCCAACAAATGGATCAGTTATAGTTTTTATTACACCTGCTGAGAAAGGTTCTTTATCTGATACGGTTCTTTCTTCCCCTTCAACGTGTCTAAATCCTAGATGAGCTCTTTCATCATCTGGAGCAGGCATATAATTTATTATAGTATTTAAAAGAATGTCTATTCCTATTCCCTTTTCTCCAGAACCAACTAATAGCGGAACTGCATCCCCTTCTAATAGCGCAGTTGTAACACCTCTTAATAAATCATCTCTACTGAATTTTTCTCCAGAGAAATACTTTTCCATTAAAACTTCATCAGAACTTGCAACTACTTCTGCTATTTCTTCATACATTCTTTCAGTAGCTTTTACTTGGTCATGAGTGAGTTCTATTTCTTCAGGAGCTCCATTTTTATACTTGAATCCTTTTTGATAGATAACGTCTGTAACTCCTATAAAGTTTTCACCTTCTCCTATAGGTACTGAGAAAGGAATTACTTTTTTCCCAAATCTGTCTTCAAGCTCTTCCATAATCCTTCTGAAATTTACGTTTTCCCCATCTATTTTATTAATGAATATTATTCTTGGAAGCCCTATTTTTTCAGTATATTTCCACATTCTCTCTGTTCCAACTTCAATTCCAGAAGTTGCATCTATAACCATAAGAGCTGCTTCTGAAGCTCTTAACGCCCCATAAGCTTCTCCTATAAAGTCAAGATATCCGGGAGTGTCAATGATATTTACTTTTGTATTTCTCCATTCAACAGGTATTATTGATGTTCCTATTGAAGTGCCTCTTTCCATTTCTTCTTTAGAAAAATCACTTACTGTGTTTTTTTCTGAAACACTTCCTAATTTTTTAGTAGCACCACTTTGAAATAACATAGCTTCTGTCAAATTTGTCTTACCGCTTCCACTATGCCCAACTAATGCTAAATTTCTAACCTGTTCAGTTTTATATACTTTCATATCTATCCTCCTATATTTGAAATCGTTTTACCATGACATTATATCATAAATTTATGATTTTTTATATG
>NZ_JH165064.1:12468-15756 GCF_000227315.1 Peptoniphilus indolicus ATCC 29427
CATTTTTTTATCTATTTCATTCCTACAATAAAACTAATTAATTCCCATTTCTTCCAGGTACTTTTTTAAATATACCTGTTACCATAAGCGCAATAGCTCCATCTCCAGTTACATTACATGCAGTACCGAAAGAATCTTGTAATGCAAATATAGATAACATAAGAGCTGTTCCGGCATCATTAAATCCTAAAACTGAAGTAATTAGCCCCAAAGAAGCAACGACAGTTCCTCCTGGAACTCCAGGAGCAGCAATGGCAAATATTCCTAAAAGGAAACAGAATAAAATCATACTTGAAATTTCCGGCATTTTCCCATATAAAATTTGTGATACCGTCATTACAAAAAAAGTTTCAGTTAAAACTGAACCACATAAATGAGTATTTGAACAAATCGGTATTACAAAATCTCTAATTTCCGGGTCTAATGTTTTAGATTTTCCAGCTGATTTTAGTGCAACAGATAGTGTCGCTGCTGAAGACATAGTACCAAGTGCCGTTAAATAAGCTGGCAGATAATGTTTAAATACTTCTTTTGGATTAGTCTTTGAAATTAAACCGCCTATAGTATAAAGCAATGAAAGCCATATAAAGTGTCCAACTATTACAATCAATATAATTTTTAAGAATACTGGCAACTCTTTAATTATAACGCCTTCATAAGAAAGTTCAGCAAAAGTTGTTCCAATATAAACCGGAAGTATGTTAATTACAACTTTATCAACTATTTTTAAAACCATTGCATTAAAATCTACTAAAAGTTCTTCCCAAACTTTTGATTTGGTCCATATTACTGCAAGACCTATTAATACAGCTGTTACAAGTGCCGTCATTACAGGCATTATAGGGCTAAAACTAAGAGCAAAAACTGACTCCGGTATAGCCTTTCCTGTTCCAACATTACTTGCTATGTCTAAATTTGGAATTATAATTCTCCCAGTAACTAAACTAAAAAGTGCAGCTCCAACTGAAGATACATAGCAGATAATAAGTGTTGTACTTAGTATTTTCCCAGCATTGTCTTTTAAAGATACTATAGCCGGCGTTATAAATCCAAGTATTATCATCGGCACTATGTAACTAATAAGATTGCTTAAAATAGATTTAATTGCATCTATTACTACTATCGCTTCAGCAGACGCAATACTACCTACTAATATCCCAGCCACTAATCCAACTATTAGTTTGAAAACTAATGTGTTAAAAAAAGACTTCTTTTTCATATTTCCCCCTCATAAAATAAAGTTATTAGATAATAATATAATTTTCTAATAATATTTACAACTTAATTTATAATATATATAATTTTACTGTGAATATTATTTCTTTAGCATCTCATTTAAGATCACTTCATCAGTAGTTTTCATACCATATCTTGCAATATGCCCTACAGTTTCTATTGTTTTATCCAAAGTTTCTTTTACTATTCCATCACCCGGATTAAAAGAATTATTTGTCTTAGCTTGCTCATAAGCTAAGAAAGCATTTCTTAAACTCGAAGCTATTTTCATTGCACAGCTAGGTTTTGCACCATCACATATAATTCCTGAGTTTACAGCTAATGAATTTGATAAAGTTTCTTTTAAAACATCTATATTTTCATTATTTAAATAACCAATTCCACAAACTGAAGCTGAAGCCGCTGAGACAACTCCGCAATAAGCAGATAATTTTCCTATTCCTTGTTTCAAATATAGGCCTATTAAATTTGCAAATACAAGAGCTCTGTAAAGCTCATCTTCCGAAACTCCTTTGTCTTTTGCGTACAAAATAATAGGCACAGAAACTGTTATCCCTTGATTTCCACTCCCCGAATTAATTACAACCGGTTTTTCAGACCCAGACATTCTAGCATCCGAACCCGCTGCAGCATAAGCTACTAATTTTTCATTGTAATTATCAGAATAATTTTTTAAAATTATCTTTCCAATATTTGAACCCCAATCATTTTCAATTCCATCTTTTGCAATTTCGGTATTATATGATATTTCTAAATCTAAAATATCCTTTACTTCGGAGTAATCACATTTTTTTGCAAATTCATAAATTTTTTCAAATGAAAAGTCAACTTCGCAATCATCCTGACTCTCTAAAGTTTTTTCATAAATCACTTCATCGTTCTTTTCTTTTAAAATTATATTTGTATGAGCGCCTTGTAAGACTACTCTTGAAGATTGATCTTTCGCAAGTAATTTTATATCTATGTATAAATTAGAAACATCCGGTTTTAATTTAATTTCAATTATTTCATTTTCAATTTTTTCATCACATTCATCTAATTTACTCTTATCCACATCAGATAAAACTTCCAATTTTTTAGAGGCGTCACCTAAAAAAGCTCCCGCAACAATAGAAATTTCCAAGCCCTTTCTTCCATCAGTTCCCGGAACTGTTACAGAGTTGGCATTTTTTATTATGTTTCCAGAGACATTAACTAATATCTTCTCAGGTTCTATCCCAAGTATTTCTCGTGCAACAGCTGAAGCGTACGCCAAAGCTATCGGCTCAGTACACCCAAACGCCGGCACCAATTCTTTCTTCATATAACTTATATAATCCATATCATAACCCCTTTCACTAATATTATTAGCAAATTCCATGCCAACTATATTTGCAAAAAAACACAATAAATACAATTTTTATTTACTCATTTTGCAAATTTGAGAAATTTATTTGCATTTACGCAAATTTATAGATACTATTTATAAAGGTGATAAAATGTTTGAAATTGACCAAATAAAAAATTCTGTTCAAGATATTGCAGATGCGATATCATCCATACTTAAAATCGAAGTTACAATAGTGAATAAAGACTTGCGCCGTATAGCAGCTACCGGAAACTATAAAGATTTAATCGGCGAACAATTGCCAAAGGGCTGTTCTTATGAGCACATTTTAAATAGTAAATCATTTGAAAGTATAATTGAAAGAGATATAAGTGATAGATGTAAAAATTGCACATCATCGGAAAATTGTGAAGAGATGGCTTCAATCGGCTACCCTATTTTAAATGATAATCAAGAAGTTTTGGGAGTTATAGGTCTGATTGCATTCACTCAACAACAACGTAACTCTATTTATCAAAACTATGACAGCATAACAAAATTTTTATCAAAACTTAGCATATTGATGTCTCGAAATTTACAATATGAACAAACTATAAATGATATATCTTTGAAAAATCAGGAAATATCAAATATAGTAAATTCATTAGATAGCGCCATATTATTTACTGACAAAAATATGATAATTCAAAATTATAACTACAAAGTGTATGATTTTTTAAAATTAG
>NZ_JH165064.1:16800-25787 GCF_000227315.1 Peptoniphilus indolicus ATCC 29427
ACAATAGATGTTAGATTTATAAAAAGAAAAAAGAGAGATAATAGACGATAGCTCCATTAATCGATTAACTTATTGGATATTTTATCTTTTTAGGTCTCACATCATTTACAAGTGTATAATTATTAAACTTATTATCTCAATGCTAAAAAGGAATGTAGTGCTCTGCAAAACTTTATATATCTCTAATCTATATTTTAATATTCTACATCCCGCCCCCCAAAAAATTAAACTCATACAAAATTTTAATTAGCTCATGGATAATTTTGATTCCATTATAATTCTTTCCGGTATATCTTGTTCCATTTCCCAAACAATTTCTATTGGTTGAGAACCTTTATAGCTATACATTTTTGCTTTTCCTATAAATGTGTATGGTTTCGTTGAGCCGTATTCTTTTTTATTATCTCTCACAAAGAGTAAAACTTTATGACTTGTATCTCTCGATATATATCTTTGTCCTGTCGGACTGCTTATTGATGTTGTACTTTGAGATTCCCAATTAAAATACTTAGAACTTATTGCGTAGTCGTTATACATTGTAGTTGGTAAATAATCATCTTCATTTTTATTTATCGTTATAAAGAACAAATCTGTATTTGAATCTTTTACATATAAAGTTCCTTCTCTTAAAGGATGCCTGTGCTTTTCATCTGATTTACCTACAGCTGCTGTTATCTGATCTAAAAAATAATCTCCATATAATTCTAAAGGAATGCCGTCTTCATTATACTCAATTTCTTTTCTATCAATTTTTTCTAATTTGTAGTCCAATATTTCTATAAATTCTTTTACCAGTAATGGCTCTTTATTTTTTAATTCAGAAATACTTTTTTCATAAGAAACTTCCGGTTCTTTATTGAAAAGTGTGTAATAAAACATTCCCATTCTTCTCTTTTTAATTTCACTGCCTAACTCAAAATCGTAATCACTACTCAAAACTTTTTTTGAAAATTTTATTAACTCCTTAGAGTTCATATTAGATAGCCTTTTCAATGAAATATCATACTGTTTTTTGTGGTCATAATTATCTATATAACCAGCAGAACACATAAGTTCATTAAAAGAAGTTTTTGTGTAAAATTGCTTTATGTCTATTCCGTATGAATTAATAAAATTCTTTAAATTTAATTCCAAATCAAAATTATTTTTGAAATTTATTAACATCCTTTTTAAATTTGTGTTATTTAAAATGGTAGATTGAATATTGTCGAGTACATACTTCATAGCTTGTTTTTCAAATTTTATATGACAGCCTGCTGGTAAGTTTGGAAACTCCTTTTTAATTTCTTTTTCAATACTACCCTTGCTCTTTCCTATCAATGCTCTTAATTTAAAAGAGAAATCATAATTTTTATTAGCCTGTCCTACATAATCTAAAACTGTTAGCACATCTTTATTTTCAGATAGTCTCAACCCTCTACCAAGTTGTTGGATAAAAACAGTTAGTGACTCGGTTGGTCTCAAAAACAAAACTGTATCAATTTCCGGGATATCTACTCCTTCGTTAAATAAATCAACTGTAAATATACATCTTATTTTACCTTCTTTTAATGAATTTATAGCACTATTTCTCTCATCCTTACTACTTTTAGAGTGTAACGCTATAGATTTAATCCCTGCTATGTTAAAAGAATTCGCCATATATTCTGCATGGTCTATACTTACACAAAAACCTATTGCTTTAAAATCTTCTATATCTTTTAAATATCTTTTTAGCGAATCAATTATAACTTGAACTCTTTGTTTTGACTTAGTGAAAACATTAGTTAACTCAGCTACATCATATTTCCCCTGTTTCCACTTCATATGACTTAAATCAACCGGGTCAGTTACTCCAAAATAGTGAAATGGTGTTAAAAGTTTTTGACTTATTGCATCGTATGACAAAAATGACAATCAAAAGCTGACAAAATTGTAACTCCAAGTTCAAACAAATTCAGATCTTCCCTTACATACAATACCCTATAAAATCTTTTTGGAGCATCCACACTACTCACTTTAATTTTTTTATAATTCATAGTTCCTCCTAATTATTTGTTACTATACAATATACAATTAAATATCTAATTGTATTATGTCTAACATTTTTGATAATTGCGAATCAGATTTTTCAAACTAATAATATATTTCTTCACACAGTTTCCTCTCGCTATTTTCAAGCTTTCTATCCTTTACAAATTGAAAATTGTTTATTATGATACTCATCTATTTTGTATATATATTAATTCAGAAGTTGTTTAAAAAACTTTTCATTCTTTGATTCCCTAACTTTTTTCCAAAGGATAGCTGAAACTTTCAACTTATTAGAATAATTATTACTGCATTCATCCGTACAAAATTCTTTTAGAAATTGATTCCATTGACAATCCAAATTATCATATTTGGCGTAATCTGACTCTCCATAATATATTTTAATCATATCTTGGATCGTAAATTTTATATCGTTATCCTTCTTTATTTTTCTCTCATCAGTTACCATATCGGCATTAAGTTTAAACGGGCTAATGCCTGTTACAGATGAAAAATAATTTCTAAATTTTTGGTATTTTATTTACTTAGTTTGCGCAACCCTTGTCATCAAAACAACAGACTCACGGTGCGTTGTCTTTTGCTTGGGAACATAATTTTTTATCCTCGTCATTCTTGTAGGAGCACAATTTATTAATGTCATTGTCTTTAGCATTTTTTCTTTTATCTTTAAAGTTATTAGAATCTTGATTATCTTTAATTCCTGTTTTGAAGTAGAATGTCAGGTCATATGGGTGGACTGTTCCGTCTTTGTCAATTCTTCCAACCACGACTTTATCAACTATGCTTTCAAATACTGTTCTGTTAAATTCTTCTATAATTCCTTTGTTTTCTAAGACCTTTTTAAATTACTTTAGTCTTTCTTTAATAAAGTTTTCATCTTTTATTGTTAGCTCTAGGGTTTTCTTTTCATCGAGTAATTCTTCTTTTTGTTTTATCAGTTTTTTATATTTTTTAGCATAAACTTCTTCGTCTATACTGTCTTCTAAATGAAGATCAACTAACTTTCTTTCTTGGCTAATGATTCTATTTAATTGGTTTTCTATCTTTTTCAAATCTCTGACTAAAGTATTATCATTTATTTCTTCTTCAACAATTTTTAAAAAGTCATCTATTACTGTTGAATCTGCATGGCATAATTGCCTATAGCTTTCAACAAATGTTTTTTCTATTGCTGCTTCTTGTATTCCTTTTGAATGAGGGCAATATTTTTTACCTTTTTTAGTTGACCTTACACATTGCCAGTTAATTTTTTTATAAATTGAACTAGTGTGCCATGTTCTTCTTGAAAGTATTTCACCACAAAATCCACATTCCAGCATACTTGAAAAAGCGTATTGTCTTGATAGTTTTTCTCTTTTTCTATCCTTGTTAGCAATAGTGTTTCTGTTTTGTGCTCTCCTGAGTCTAATCTCCTGTGCCTTTTCAAAGTCTTCTCTTGATATAATTGGCTCATGATGATTTTCAATATGATATTTATCAGATTCACCAAAGTTTGCTAGTCTTCTTTTTGTTATGGGATCAACTGTGAAGGTCTTTCCCATTAGTATATCTCCAATATACTTTTCATTTTTAATTATTCCTAACACTGTAGTGTCAGACCATTTTGTTTTACCTCTAGGGGTGAGATATCCTTGCTCTTCTAGTTCCCTGCCAATGACTGAGCCGCCATTGCCCTCTAAATATCTTTTAAAGATGTATCTAACAATCTTAGCTTCTTCTTCATTTATAGAGATGCTTTTTGTTGTAGGATCATAGTCGTATCCAAGGCAACCTTGAAAACCAATAAGCTCCCCCTTTTCCATTTTCATTTTTAGTCCTTTTTTTACATGGGCTGAGGTATTTTCTACTTCTTGTTGAGCTACTGAACTTAATATTGTTAGTAATAGCTCTCCATCCATTGTCAAAGTATCTAATGTATTTCTAACAAATCTTGATATAGATTTAGTGATTATCATGTATATATCTCCATTTTGACAATCGCTTATTAGTCTCATGAAATCTGCTCTTTTAGTAGCAGTTGTTCCTGTTGTTGCTTCATCTGCGTATATACCAGCCAAAGTCCAGTTTTTATTATTTTTTATTAGATTCGTATAATAATCAACTTGCGATTTATATGATTCAAGTTGGTCTTTACTATCTGTACTTACTCGACAATATGCTGCAACTCGTTTTAAATCTATATCTAGTGCATTTCTATTTCTAGCTCCTGTATTTGAAGCTTTAATTAATTTTACTTTAGTATTCATTTTACCTCCTTCCCATTTTGTATCTTTCTACAGTGTTATTATATCGCAAGATTAATTACTTTCTATTCATCTTCTTATAATCATTTTCTAACCTGTTCTTAATTTTTGTATATTCCTTCTCATTAATTAATCTAAGATCATAAAGCCTACATAACATAGCAACTCTCATACTATAAATCTTTATTGCTTGCATTTTAACCTCCTATATAAGTTAATTTTTTACCTTGATAAGTGAATTAAATTTGAAATATGCTAATCTCACATAATCAATTTCAAGAGTATTCACACTTCAAAGTATTTTGATTTTTATAGAAAGATGACAAAATACCCCTCACTTTATAAAGTGAAATTTGCCCTCTTTGGTAACCAGATTTTTTGTTTTTCTATAGTATTTTTGAGTTTTAATGATTAATTTGAACATAAAAAGAGGACTCATGCTATTAGGCATAAATCCTCTTTTCTAAATTTTACTGTTTAAAGACTTTAATATTTCTTTATATCAATTATTTAATTTCCATGATTCTGCCTTAGCTTTTGCATTGATAAGGTCAGAATAAAGTCCATTATTTTTGATCAGTTCTTCATGATTACCACGTTCTACTATTTCTCTATCTTTTAAGACTAAAATCTGGTCAGCATTTCTAATTGTCTTTAGTCTATGAGCAATCATTATTACTGTCTTATTTTTTGTTAATGATTCTATTGCTTCTTTAAGCTTATCTTCATTTTCCGGGTCTATATTTGCTGTTGCTTCATCAAAGATTATGATGTTCGCGTCTTTTAGCATGGCTCTGGCTATGGAGATTCTTTGTTTTTCTCCACCAGATAGGCTTGCTCCACCTTCCCCAATGATAGTGTCATATCCTTCTGGTAAAGCTTCTATAAATTCATGGCACCTTGCCTTCTTTGCAGCTTCTACAACTTCTTCATGGCTTGCATTTTGTTTTCCAAATTTTATATTGTTTTCAATTGTATCTTCAAAGAGATAGACGTCTTGAAATACCATGGAAATAGAATTCATTAAGTTTTCTATCTTATAGTCCTTAATATTCTTTCCACCTATGAAAATTTCTCCAGAGTTTATATCCCAAAATCTTGCAATAAGATTACAAAATGTAGTCTTGCCAGATCCAGATGGTCCTACAATAGCAGTCATGGTATTTTCTTTTATCTCAGCTGATACGTTTTTTAAAATTTGTCTATCATCATAGGAAAAAGAAATATTTTTAAAGGCTATATTGTGATTTTTTATAGGCTCTGAAACCTCTCCTTCTTCCATATCTTCCATATCATTTACATAGGAATAAGAATCTATTGCATTCTCAACCATTCTTAGCATTGCCATAGCAGATCCAGATGTAATAAGCCCGTCAAATATTACAAAACTTGCTATAAGTATCATAATAGTATTGACTATTTGACCATTTTCAACAAAATATAATTTTATTGAAATAAACAACATCAAACAAATTGTTATAGCTATTATGATTTTAGCTAATAAACTATATGGCATTATAGTTTTTTCTAAATCAAAAGAATATTCACTAGCACCATCAAAGCTCTTGTCAAGTTTTTTATTATTACTTCCTCGTAGATTATATGATTTTATAATTTGCATTCCTTGTAATGTTGATAAGACTTCTTTGGTAAGTGATACCTGAATCTCATGAATCTTATCTGCATTTTTACTTGACCTTTTTTGCATACGAGCAATGATCATTAAAAATACAATAGAACCAACTATTGCTACAATACCTACCTTATAAGAAAACAAAAATAAGGATAAGATAAAAACAATAGCATTAAGCATGCCACCGAAAACCATAATACACAAAGTTGGAACCCAAGTCTCTACATTATCTAAGTTAGTAGTCGCAATAGTTGTTAAATTTCCTAAACTTAAACTTGAGAAGAATCCCATGGGAACTTTTTTTATTTTTTCACCTAATTCAATTCTCTTGTGTCCAGCCATAAAATATCCGGCATGTGTTTGTTTGAGCATAGAGGAATTTTTTGAAATAATTACTCCGGCTATACTAATTAATAAAAATAAACTTGATATTCCTATTGTTTTGAAGCTTATATCCTTGTTTACTATCCCAAAAATCGCATAATAAATGGCTGCAAATTGTAGAGCATTAAAAATAGAACCGAAAAAATTAGCAAAGATTGATTTTTTTATATACACTTGTTCTTCAATAGAAAAATTCCATATTTTTTTAAAAACACTAAGCATTTTCTTCTCCTTTCAAGGCAGTTTCCCAAAGATCGTGATAATCTTTTGATTCCTTCAAAAGCTCTTCATGACTTCCTTTACATGCAAGTTCTCCATTTTTAATTACAAATATATTATCTACATCTGTTATTGTCTTTAAACGATGGGCAATTATAATTAGAGTTTCCCTTTGACCAATTCTGATATTGCATCTTGAATCAAGGCTTCATTTTCAGGATCGATATAAGAGGTAGCCTCGTCTAAAATAACTATTGGAGCATTCTTTATCATAGCTCTTGCAATTGATATTCTTTGCCTTTCTCCTCCAGATAAATGTTTGCCAGCTTCTCCTACCCTTGTATCATATCCATCTGACAAGTTCATTATAAAATCATGGCAGGCTGCTTTCTTACATACCTCAATTATTTCCTCATCACTGGCATTTTCATTTCCTATCCTGATGTTATCTTTAATTGACATATCAAAAAGAAAATTATCTTGTGCTACATAGGAAATAATAGTAGATAGCTTTTCAAGGGACATATCTTTAATATTTACATTTCCTATACTTATAGAACCACTATCTACGTCCCAAAATCCTGAAATTAGTTTTGCAATAGTCGACTTACCTGAACCCGATTCACCTACTAAAGCATTCACACTTCCTTCTTCTATGTTTAAATTTATATTGCTTAGGACTTGCTTGTCTTTTTCATAAGAAAAATCTACGTTTTTCATCTCTATATTATGATTTTTTATATCTAAATTTGCATTTTTATGAGATAGTTCTCTCGCATAAAGTATATTTTTAATCTCCTCGAAAATAGTTGACATTCTTCCAATATCATCTTCAAAAGTCATTACTCTCATAATATTTTGGATAGTCCCAAAAGAAAGAATTATCAATGTTAAAAATACACCACCATCTAGTGAACCATTCATACAGAAATATAAACCAAATGGTATAATTGTCAAAATACCAACTGGAGCAATAGACATACTTATCGCATAGTCTCTTGTATTTTCTCCCATCCAATTATAATAGTAATTTGCCTTTTTATACACATTGTCCCTGTATTTTCTATAAGATTTTTCGCCTTGATTAAATGTTTTAATAACCTCTATTCCATTTATATATTCAACCACGGAATTATTCATATCTTGGCCAATTTTAACTGCTTGTGGAAACTTTACCTTCATTCTTTTCATCGGCCCTGCCATAAAAAATCCACCAATAACTAATGGAATTAAAGATATTAAACTTAGTCTATAATCTAAAATTAACATGTAAACAAATAATATTATAGGTCCGACTAAATTAGCTGTCATCTCAGGAATCATATGAGCCAATGTTGTTTCAGTATTATCAACTTGATTTACAATTATGTCTTTTAACTTACCGGTAGACTCATTCAATATGTCTCCTAGTGGCATATTAAATAATTTTTCCATAAGACTTTTTCTTATATCTCGTATTATTTGATAGGCTGTTTTATGAGAAATCATTGTTGACAAAAACATAAACACTTCTTTGATTATAAGACATGAAAGTATCAAGAAAATTTTATTTATATAGTAATGAAAATCTTGGCTACCATCAATTAATGATATAATCATCTTACTTAGAATAATATATACAAAAAGATTTGAAATTACTCCAAGTATTGCAAATAACACAGAAATAAAATATGGTGTTTTATTTCTCTTAATGTATTTTTTAATAGATCCATAAATTTAACTCCTTTCGTCATCTTTTTTTCATAACATTTGTAAAATAAGTCTCTATAATTTCAGTTAGATATTTCTTATTTTTTACAAAATTCTCACGTGCATTCAAAATTTCGCAAGCCATCAATCCAGAATTCATAATATTAATCATAAATTCAAATATTTCATCAGAAGGTAACTCGTTAAACAAAGTAGAAAACAATTCTTTAAATACTTGTATGGACTCTTTTTTTATTTTCACATATAGTTCTTTCAGATCATCATTTTCTTTTAACTCACATAAAAACATAACATAAAGCTTTACATAATCACTATCTGCAAGTATCTTGTCTATAATCATTCTCGAAAACAACTGTGGACTTAATATTAATCCTTCGTCATAACTTGATTTTTGAACAATATCTTTTCTATTTAAATTACCTTCCATCATAATGTCGTATAAGATTTCATGCGTAGAACCATAATGATGATACAAGCCACCTCTAGAAAGCCCAGTAGCTTCCATAATGTCATTCATAACTGTATTTCTAAATCCCTTATCCAAAAAGACTTTAATAGCTGCTTGTCTAATCTGCTTTTTTCTTTCATCAGCTTCCATTTTCATTTCAAAAATAACCTCCAAGCCGACACTCTTGTCGGTATTATTGTATCAACTCTGATAATCATTGTCAATAGCTTCGCTTATACTTCTTTATTAATTTTTTTAAATGCGGTATAATTAATAAAACCTAATAAACGCTTAACGCTTATAACTTTAATAGCTTTAA
>NZ_JH165064.1:28590-32016 GCF_000227315.1 Peptoniphilus indolicus ATCC 29427
TATTATGTGTAACTATAACTATTGTTTTTCCAAAATTATCATTTAAATATTTTAGCATTCTAATTATCTGTTCTGTATTTGCACTATCTAAATTACCAGTAGGCTCATCAGCAAAAATGATGTCTGGATCATTCATTAATGATCTAATTATAGCTACTCTTTGTAGTTCTCCACCGGAAATTTCATAAGAGTATTTATTATAAATATTATATAACCCAAATTCTTCTAAATATTTTAAAGCTTTCTTTTTAGATTCCTCTGGAGATTTCTTAGCTATAAGGCTTGGTAGTATGATATTATCCAATATGGTAATTGACGGTAATATTTTAAAATCCTGAAAAACATATCCTATTTTATTTTTTCTAAGTTTTGCAACTTCAGAAAAAGTTATTTTTCTGATACTTTTTCCGAAAAATAATACTTCTCCTGAATCTATATTATTATCAATTAGCCCAATTATCTTTAGAAGAGTGCTTTTCCCGCTACCTGATGGTCCCATAATAGCTATAAAGTCTTTGTCATATATGTCTAGGTTTAAATTATCTAATACCTTTTGACAATAAATTCCCTTTTCTCCTTGACCATATGATTTACATAAATTTTCAACTTTAATAATTTCATTCATTTAATCATTCACCTCAATACGCTTTAACTTCAATTTTTTTGTAAGATTTTTTGAAATTTTCAAATAGACAATTATTTCAAATGATATAAACAACATTAATATAATTCCAAAACCACAAACTCCAAACTTTGTAAGTTCTAAGAAACTTGCAAGTGATTTTTCCGTTTCAATATCAATGTAAAAAGGAAAAATAGCAATCAATGGAACTACTAAATAAGTAATTATTGCCGGTTTGAAATATATTAAAAATATTTCTTTGCGTAACAACCTATATCGACTACCACCCATTCCAAGTAAATCTAATAATTGATATTTTTCTAAAATAAAATTAAAATCGTTTCTAATTTTTATCTTATATAAATATAAAATAAATCCTTTTATTGCAATTACTATTAAAGCAACTGTGATAACCATTAACTTTTGAGAACTTTTCAATAAATTTACTATTACATCTTTATAATATACAGATATTTTATCATTTTTCTTGGCTATGTCATTTATTTCATTGTTTAATGTTCTCCCATAATTGGCATTATATCTAATCAATTCTGAATAATGAATGTCATCTACATTTTCTGGAGTCAATTCTTTGAAGTCTTCATCTGACAATATTACCCAATCGTTCCATTCAACTAATCCTCTAAACACATATCTACCATCTAAGGAATTTATTAATATGTCTTTATTTTTTTCGCCACTACTTATATGAAAATTCTGTTTTTCTCCCTCATAAACAATCCAATTGTCATTATTTAATGTTGTTTCAATCAATTTCCCATGTCCATTATTTAAATGTAATTTTTCATCAAGTATCTTATTATAAAAAGATTCAGAGGTTACATTATATTCAGTAATACCTAGTTGTACTGTGTAAGATGGAAATATTACTGATTTTTCTACTTTATTTGCGTCTATATTCAAATCTTTTAAATCTTCTATCTTATCACCAACAACTAAAGCGTCATAAATATATGGTTTTTCTATATCTTTATCTAAAACACTGCCCCAGTAGGAAAGTAAAAATATGCTAAATACATACATCAGTATAAAGGCACTTATGGTATTTGAATTTACTACAATCTTATTTAATTTTCTATGTCTATTAAAACTACTATCTAAGGCGATACTTTCTATAACTTTATTATTTTTACGAAGTTTCACCGGATAACTAAATATGGCTGTATTCATTAAAATTGTATAGCCTAAAATGAAAGAAAATAAATAAAACACAATTCCTATACTAAAAGGAATCACTCTTAGAGAATATAAGGTTGCAAAAATAAAGCTGATTATTATCAGTAAAATAGCAAATATTTTATCTTTTTATAATTTTTATTATAATCTTTCTTATCTACTTTACTCTCTACATAAAGTCTATCTCCTTCATTTAAAAGTATATAAGCGCTATTATATATAGATAAAAGTAAAATAATAACTCCCAATATTATAATAGTGCTTATATATATTGAAAAATCTATCTTGATTGGAAAGGAATTTATATCAAACATTGAATTTATTGCTATATAAAGTATTTTAGTAGAAAAATAAAGAAATAATGTACCTAACAGAACACTTAAAATATAAACAATGATTCCAAATGTTAAATTTAAGGCTATTATTTCTGATCTATCTGCTCCAAAAAGTTTATAAAGATAAAATAAATCTCCTCTACTCTTCACAAAATTAAAATATGTATATAAAAAATATCCTATAAATATAATTTTTATAAACTTTATTATTGTCTTATAAGTATAATATTCCATCAGAAATGCACCATATTTATTGAAAGAGTAAAATATTGATTGCAAAACCATCGGTAAAATATTAAAGATCATTACTGTTAAAGCTCCTATAAATAGGACTGATATACAATCTTTTTTCTTTATGTTTGTTCGTAAAAATAATTTTGTTAAATACATATAAACCTCTATTAAATTAATACTTAGATTTTCCACTACATGAACTGCTACATGTATACATACAATCAGATTTACAGGACCATGAACATTCTTCTGAGCAATGTCCAATACAATTGTATCTACATCCATCTTTACAAGTTAATCCGCAAGTAAAAATTGAGAAATTCTCATTGTTTTTATACTTAAATAAATTATCACTTTATCGCCTTTAAAAGTCAAGTCCATAATATTATAGACATATTAAGATTTAATTTCAGCTAACTTTTGTGTATTAACATCTATGATAATGATATAATGTAATTATACAGTCTATGAAAATATAGCAAAAAAATAAAGGCAGTCCGAAGACTGCCGATATTTATCTCTCTGTACCTTTGCTATGGTCTTTCTTATTTGCCTTAGCTTTATCATCTGTCTTAAAGCTTTTTATTTGCCCTAATATGGACTTTTTATCTTTATCTTGACTCTTTACTTGTTCTTTTGCTTTTAAGAGCTTAGAAGACAAAATACGGACATTCTTATATTCCTTCCCGTTGTTATCGATACTTGTTTTTACTTGTCCGAAGATTTTAATAAAATCCCCTTGTTTAAGATTTTCTAAATCTTTTGTCTAATCTCCATAGGCTGAACAATTGGTATAAATTTTATTCCCATCGTCATCCTTTAAAACGATTGAAAAATTACTAACTTTAAACTTTTCTATAGTATACTATTTTACTTCAACGTTGATTCAATTTTAAATATCTTCTTTGTTTAATTTAAAATGTATATAAAAGGATAATTTCTTATACCTCTTCTATATAAAAATCTTCTAGTAATTCATATTTTGATTTTCTTACTTCACTCTTTTTATACACATATTTTGCTATGTTATCAGGATCG
>NZ_JH165064.1:32066-54047 GCF_000227315.1 Peptoniphilus indolicus ATCC 29427
AAATATCAGGAATTATTTTCTGTATATAGTCTCTCTTTTCTTGTCTATTCAAAATATTAAGTGGTGAATATAAAATATTTTGATAAATAAATCTACCAGATTGTAATGTCATTCTATCAAAATTAATATTAGGGTAATATAATATCATTGGAAAATCAGGTACTTCATAAATATTATTACTATACTTTTGAATTAACAAATATATAAAAGTTGTTAGATATATCATTACATAATCTTCTAATTTCTGTACTTTTAGTTCAAATGAATAATTTGTTAATTTTGATAATTGAATAAAAATATCCCTCCACATATTCAGCTCTTCATTTTTATCATTAAGAAATACTTGAAGTAGCCTTTGATTTAATTCATTTGGTCTATCCATAATGTATCCTTCTTTAATCCCCTTATCATACCAATCTACAGATTTTATTATTTCAGACGTATATACATTGTGTTTACTTTTTTTAATAAAACTTTGATCATATTTAAATTATTAGATAATGAAATTATGAATCCTTTTCTATTATTCTTATAAAATTCTAATAATTTATTATAAAACATAACTTTTGATTCATTTTGTTCGATTAAATCATTATAAAAGTATTGTATTTTTCTTCCTGAAATTTCATCACTAAATTTTATAAAATTATTTTTCTTAAATATATGAATATATCCTGTGTTTTCAAAGTTATCACAACACGAAAAGTATAACGCAACTAAAGCTGACCTTGTAATATCTATTAAATTTGTAAGCAACCCATGGTGTTGCGAATAAGATATGAAATTTGACTTTTCAATATCACTTAATTGCGCACTAACTTCATAGAAATATTCATCTATCATCTCATCAATTATAAATCTATCTGAATCGTTAAAATTATCTCTATAACATGATGCCGCAATATTTATATACTTCCTCGATTCCCCCTAAAATATGCATCCAATAAATTTTTTTCTTTAAGAATTTTAATATAATCATATAAACTGCGAGCTCTTAATACTTCCATACTACCTCCTTATTGTTAAAAATTTTTTATCTACATAGGCTGAACAATTAACATACAATTTTTTACTTTTAAATACTATAATCAAAAAGTAAAAAAGAAATAAAATAATTTCACTTCTCTAATACTTAATATTTTCTTGTCTACAATTTGCCAGACAGCGTCCGTTAAATTACATCTCATTAATTCTATTTGAAATAATTCTCACTACACCAAGAACCTTATCAAACTTCAGATCTCCAATGTACTTATTTTCACTGAGATATACTTCCCACAAGGATCTTAGGTATGAATCTTCTTTTATGTCCTCGATTATTTCCTCATAGTCTTGCATTATCTCATGACTTCCTCTTTTGTCGGAAGTTCTTTCTATTGCTTCTTTTAAAATTTTATAATTTATCTCATCTTTTTTTAGTTTGTAGAGGGTGTATAGATCGTAAAAGTCTCTCATTCGTGTTGTTGTTATATTTCTTCTGATTATGGTTTCGTATTTTTCAGCTACAATTGTTTCTACCGGATATGCCATTATTTTTATAGATTCTTTGCTAAAAATACATGGATAGGTGTATTCTATTTCTCTTGGTGTTATTGCATCTCCTGTTGTTAGGTCTAGTTTCATAGGGTTTTTGGTTTTTCCAACATTTGCTATTAATGAAATTCTAAAGTTCTCGTACTCATCCTCTTCTCTAATATAGGAGATGTTTTTTATTTCAAATTTTATTCCATCATCGACATCTATATTTGTAATTTCTTCTACGATTTCTTTTATTTTCTCTTCTTTTAGAGCTATGCCTTTTATGGTTGTGTCCATGTCCATAGTTGTTCTATTTTCAATCCCGATTAAAGATGATATAAGGAATCCTCCCTTTATTACAAAATTATTTTTGTACTTTGATTTAGATAGCCTTTCTAAAAATCTTTCAAAAAAATATATTTGCAGAACTTCTTGCGACTTTAGATTTTTCTTCTCTGCTAGACTTCTTATCTTGCCCTTTATACTCTCGATATTAATCACTATAATACCTCCATGTATTTTCTAATTTCATCTTCTATTTTAAATAATCTACCGTATTTTATTAATCGTCTTAGGTTTTTATTTTGTGATTTAAAGTATCTTTTTATTGCTTCTGTGAAAATTTGCTTATCTATTCTTTCTCTGTCGATTATGATATCGCATATTGTTCTTTCAATATCGTAAACTGGGATAAGATTGCCTTGTGGTGATTTTATTTCTGTCTTTCCTATTTTGTATAGGTCTTTTTTTACATAGTGAACTTGTAGATCTTCATATCGCTTTTTTATATGGCTTGCATTGTATCCTTGGGGTACAGATATATGAAATACATTTGGAGTCCTATCGGATAGGTCGTGGAGGTAGAGGGCTGTTTGATGGGAAAATATAATTCGATTACTATTAGATGATATTAGAATAAAATCATCTATTACTTTTCCTTTTAATTGATATAGTCCTGGTCTTAATCTTTCTAATTGTCCGCTTTTTGTTAATTCTGATAAATTATGCCTAGTATATCCAAGTTCTTCTGCTTCTTTGTTGGTGATTACTAAATTTTCTTGGATATATTCTTTAAGTGTATTCATAGTCCGCCTCCTCTCGTTTACGCTTTTATTATATGTTATAAAAGCGAATATGTAAAGTTGGCTTGTAAGTTTTCTATTTTTGAAAAAGGATGTAACGAATCCTTACTCCCTTTCTAAAATTATTCTTTCTTAACTCAATATTACTAATATTATTATAGTTACTCTCCGATTTTCGGATTTCTAGAAATCTGTTATTCGGAGTTCTTGAATTCCGATTTTCGGAAGTCTGGACTTCTGATTTTAGAGATCAGATTTTGTATTATTAGTTATATTTAAAATTTATATACACTCACTTCTTAGAAAAAAAGAGCAGCCTTTTAAGCTACTCTTATAGAAAGTACAAAATGAGTTAATTATATTTTTTGTGTTTCCTCATACCAGTTGTAAAACTACTCTTACATCCATGTAGTTTTTTTGAGTCTTTTTTACATATCCTTCTTCATCTTTATCGAAGACAAAATGCTTATAAAACTGCTTAAAATGCAGGATTTCTAAATTTATATCTTTTGTATCAACGCTATAGTCTCCACATGAACGCTGTTGCAGAACATATCAACTGGCTGGATTTTTTCAATTTTATATCCTTTAAAAAGTTTTAAATCTCTTGCTTGTGTTGATGGGTTGCAAGATATATATACTATTCTCTCTGGCATGACTTCATTTATTTTTTCTATAACTGTTTCGTCCACTCCTGCTCGTGGAGGGTCTAACATTATTTTATTAAATTTTGTTCCTTCTTTTATTAAGGAGTCTATAATGTCTTCAACTCTTCCGGCAATAAATCTAGTGTTGTGTTTATTGTTTAATTCTGAATTTTGTCTTGCATTTTCAACTGCCGCTTCAACAACTTCAACTCCAACAACTTCTTTGGCGTCTGTCATCAATAAACTTATAGAACCTATCCCACTGTATAAATCCATAATCACATCATCTGGTTTTATCCCCATATATTCTATTGCCGTATTGTAAAGTTTTTCAGTCTGTATCCTGTTCACTTGGAAAAATGATTCTGGCGATAGTCTAAACTTAAGACCAAAAAGTTCGTCTTCTATATAATCTTCGCCATAAATTTTCTTAAACTCTCTACCAAATCTAAATCTTTCATTTTTTCTATAATTTACGAACAGACTTCTTAAATTCAAATCTAAAAGCTCACTCAAAAGACCATTTACTTTTTTCACTTCATTTTTGGTTATCAAAACAATCATTAGCTCAGCTTTTTTATTCTGTCTTATGACTATTTCATCTACGCTTCTAAGTCCTTTCCAATTTTTCAAGACTTCAATTGCTCTATTTATTTCTTTTTCGGCTATTATACATCTTTTTACTTCGACCAAAGTCTTGCTATTCTTTGAAAAGTAACCGAGTTTTCCATCTACTACTTTAAGTTGAATATGATTTCTATAGTAAAAAGGATTTTCCATACCAATAGTGTTTTCTACTTTTGTATCTATTCCGCCTATTTTATTCATAGTGTCTGAAACATTATCTCGCTTCCATTTTTTTTGCATTGAATATTTGTATTCTAAAAAATCACATCCACCACATTTTTTAGAGTATGGACATTTTGAAACAACTCTATCTTCAGATTCTTTTACAATATCTAAAATTTTTGCTACATCAAATTTCTTTTTAGACTCCACAACTTCAAAAGAGACGGTGTCTCCTATTACGCCACCGTCTAAAAAAACTGATTTACCATCGTATCTTCCAAAGCCTCTGCCTTTATGGTCAAAATCTATAATCTTAATTTCCATTTTTCAACTCTATCTTGTTAGGATATAAATCCACCTTTCTCTGTCTATAAAGGTTCCCTTCTGCTCTTTTAAATGCTGATTTTGAAAGCCCTGTAACTTCTTTTATTATCTCAGGGTCAGTCTTATCACCAATGTTTAAAACTCCGCCGTTGTCTTCTATCATCTCAAGTAGCATATCTGCATCTGAGTGCATTTGTTTATATGCTTTTTCTCTCAAAGTTAAAGTAATTCTGTCGTCTTTTAAAATTCTCTGGATTCTAGCTTCAACTACATCCCCAACTTTATATATTCCTTTTACTTCTTCTTTTAGTACAAGTCCGTCATATTTTCCATCTATTGCAACGTGTGCTCCTCTTGAATCTAAAAGATAAATTGTTCCCTTTACAATATCATTTACTTTAAACTTGTCATTTCTCTTAAGTTTTTCTTTTATATCCATACTCACGCAATATCTATCAGATTTATCTATATAAAGCGTCATTAAGTAGCTTTCTCCAACGTCTATTCTGCCTGCCCTCTCTTGGTATGGCAAAAAGATATCTTTATCCAAACCTATATCTACAAAGTATCCAACGCCTGCCTTGCCGACAACTTTTAGTTCTTTAACTTGACCTACTTCTATATATGGTTTTTCTAATGTTGCAACTCTTCTGTCTTTTGAAGTGTCATATATAAATGCACTGACCACCTCTCCAACTTCAAGATTTCTCTTTTCTTTTAATTCTATTTCTTCTCTACCATCTGTTAATATAACTTTTGGTCTTGATTTCTTCACTGTTAAATTATGTCTACCTAATCTCATAGTCCCTCTTTCTGTCTATACTATCTCTTATCACCGGAAAAATTCTAACGTTTTTTAAAATTTTTATTCCTAAATCATAAAACTCATCTAATACGGCTAAATCTGCAACAATCTTAAATGCTGCCGGAACATTGTCGAGTATATATAATTGAGTTAGCAACATCCCAAATTTTATACACTCAATGCTGTTCGTATCTCTCATAAGTAAAATTGACAATCCAACTAATCTATCTTCTTTAAATTCTTCTAATGAAAATAGCCTTGCGCTGAATTCGTCCCATATATTTTCTGCTATATGATATCTAAAATACTCTGTAAACTCTGCTATTGATTCTTTATCTCTCTCATAGTAATCCATTACAGCTTTTAACAACTCTTCCGTCCCTGTTCTGTCTTCCTTCGCTCTATACTCTGTAATGTCTCCTATTTTATTCTCAATGAGCCTTTGATATATCGAATCTTTTCTACTCATCTAACTTCAATCCTTTTAAAAGATTTCCCAATGTGTTATTTATGCTCGTGTCTTCTTGTTTATTTAAAAACTTTTTAACTTCACCCTTTTTAGGTTGATTTGCCTTTTCTTTAAATTTCTTTTCCATGGCTTCTTTTGAAGTTCTATACCCACAAGTTTCACATACATATTGTCCACTTCCCATTAATAATTTTAATCTCTTGTGACAATTTGGACATCTAGATTTTGTCATAACTGAAATAACTTTTCTGCCGCTGCAGTTTGGGTCCTGACAAACCAACATCTCTTTTTCTTTTCTATTAACTCTCAACATGGATTTTCCACACACATCACATTTTGTAGAGGTTAAGTTTTGATGTCGATATTGTTTGTCTGAGGTAAGTATTTCTCCAACGCTCTCTTTAGAATAATTTTTGATTTCTTTTAAAAACTCTTCTGCCTTGAGCTCGCCCTTTTCTATACTTAAAAGTTTTTGTTCCCAATCAGCTGTCATCTTAGGACTTTTAAGTTTATCAGGCACTATTTCTAAAAGTTGTCTACCTTTTGAAGTTATCTTTATTTTTCCGTCCACATTTTCTATTAAATCAGCACTATAGAGTTTCTCTATTATATCACCCCTTGTGGCAACTGTCCCTATTCCACCGGTAGATTTTAAAATTTTTGTCTCTTTTCCCGATAAATCTTTGATGTGTGAAGTTGGGTTTTCCATTGCAAGTAAAAGAGTACCTTCATTATAATATTCAGGTTGTCTGTTGTGATGTGTGTTGACTTTTAGTTCGTCTATGATAATTTTTTTATCACTAATTTTATATTCATCAACTTTTGCTCTAAGTTCAATATCTCCTGCTTTAGCTGTTACTGTAGTTTCATAGTATTCTTCCGGCGGGAGTAGATTTTCTATAAATCTCTTTGCTACTAAATCAAATATTTTAAACTCTTTGTCGGAGAGCTCTTCAATTCTCAACGGCTCTTCTGTCGGAATTATTGCGTGGTGGTCAGAAACTTTTTTATCATCCACAAATCTGTTAGATGCCTTTATTCCATTTTTTCTTATCTCTCTTATATCTTCTCTATAATTTTTTATATTTATTGCACTCAACCTGTCTTCAAGTGTTGGCACTATATCTTCAGTTAAATATCTTGAATCGGTTCTTGGATAAGTCAACACTTTGTGTCTTTCGTATAGAGTTTGCATTAAATTAAGTGTTTCCTTAGCTGAGTATCCAAACTTTGCATTCGCATCTTTTTGTAAATTTGTTAAGTCATATAGTTGCGACGGGTATTTCTTTTTCACTTTTGTATCTGTGTCTATAACTTCTATGCTTCTATCAAATTTATTTTTTAAATCTTCTATTTCACTTTTATCTTTATAATTTACGTTTTTAACAGGTTTAAATTCAACTCCACCTGCCATTATACTTAAACTATAGTATTCTTCTTGTTTAAAATTATTTATTTCATCTTCTCTTAACTTTATTAAATTTAAAGTTGGAGTTTGCACCCTACCACATGACAGGCTCGCATTGTGCTTAACTGTTAAAGCTCGGCTGGCATTTATCCCAACAATCCAATCAGCTTGGCTTCTAGCGTCTGCTGAGCTATATAAATTTAAATAGTCATCGCCTGATTTTAGATTTTTAAATCCTTCTTTGATAGCTTTATCCGTAACCGATGAAATCCACAATCTCTTCAAAGGTTTTCTATTTCCACTCATCTTCAAAATCAGCCTTGCAACTAATTCGCCCTCTCTTCCGGCATCAGTTGCAATAACTATTTCAGAAACATCTTTTCTATTTATAAGTTCTTTTACAATATTAAATTGAGCTTTAGAAGATTGTATTACCTTTAATTTCATATGTTCAGGAATTATTGGCAAGTCTTCTGCTCTCCATTTTTCGTAAGTCTTGTTGTATTCCTCAGGTGTAGCTAAAGTTACAAGATGCCCAAGAGCCCAAGTTACAATTCTTTCGTCAGATTCTAAATATCCCTTTCTATTCCCCTTCACATTTAATACTCTTGCAATATCTCTTGCCACTGAAGGTTTTTCAGCTAAAATTAAACTTTTTCCCATGACATCCTCCTAATCTCTACTAATTTTACCATATTAAACATCTTCTTTAAAAATTTTTTATATTATGTTAAATTTAAAGTGAAAGGAAAAATAAAAATGATAAAAATTTTTGCAACTACTGATATACACGGGAAGTTATATCCCTATGATTACAGGACTATGTCCGAATCAAATTCTTCAATATGCCATGTCAAAACTCTTATAGATTCTCTTTCAGATGAAAATTCTATAATTGTTGATAATGGAGATTTAATACAAGGGAATTTTGTAGAAAATTTTGTAGATAAATATAATCCTGCAATCATGTCTATAAATGAAATTGGCTATGATATATGGAACATGGGCAACCATGAATTTAATTTCGGCGAAAAAAATCTTCTTAAAAATGTAGCTGCTTTTAAAAATTCTGCGCTAATAGCTAACATAGACCATCCGATTATGAATAGCTATAAAATTATAGAAGTAAACGGAATTAAGATTGCCTTTATAGGAATAGATACGCTAATGGTAAATTCTTTTGGAAATGATTTGTTAAACCATCCTCCAATAGTAGACCCTGTGGAAACTTTAAACGAACTAATGCCAAAAATAAAACCTATTTCAGATGTAATAGTCGGGCTTTTTCACGTTGGTATGAAAGATGAAAATTCAACGCTTCACACCGGAGTTGAGTCCATTTTAAAAGATTTAAAAATTCCATTTGATGTGATTATAGCAGGCCATACACACGAAGAAATAGAAAAAAAATATATTGGAGAAACTTTGATAACTCAGCCGGGAGCTTATGCTAAATCCGTCTCTCTTGTTGAACTTGAATTTTTAAATAAATCTTTAATAAATAAAAACTCTAAGCTTATACAATCAAAGAATTTTTATCCTGATATTGATTTACTTGAAAAACTTCTACCGTTCCACCGTAACATATATGACAATATTTGTCGAACTATAGGTTATTTGGAAAATGTTGAGGGAGATTATGACTACGACTTAGAAGATGGACCGCTTATTCATCTGTTTACAAATGCCATATCTTCTTACTATCCATGTGATGTGATGGCTTTTCAATTCGATTTTAAAAATCCAGTTTTAAAAAACGGACCTTTGACACTTAGCGAGCTTTCAAAAATATATTCTTATACCGGTGGAGAAGTCACTGTTTATAAAATCACTGGTGAACAACTTAGAAAATATATAAATTGGAGTTACAGATACTTTTCTTTAATTAATGGACATGTTGAAGTTTCAAAAAGACGTGCTCGTTTTAAATATAAAACATTAGATATTTTTGGAAATATTCAATATACTATTGATTTGGATAAAGAAGATGTTGTCTACGATTTAAAATATGCTTCAGGTCAACCAATTTTAGATTCAGACTTTTTGACAATAGGTATGAACCAATATCGAATGAACTACCTAACTTGTGATAGAGGCCCTTTAAAAAATACATTTGCTCAAAAAATAATTTCATCAACAGAAACTAAAAACAATGGCAAATTTGGAACTATCAGAGAACTTGTGGAGCAATATTTAAAAAGCTTACCTAACGAAACTTTTGTATACAATGGAACTAAATTATTTAAAGTTCTTCAGAAAAAAAGACAATGGAAATTTAATTCTCCACTGTCTTTTTATTCTTACTCTTTTCTTTACTTGCAACCATTTCTTTTGCACTATCTTTTTCTTTAGTGCCAACTAAAATAACCTTATCTTTAGGCAAGTAATATGAGTTTGAAATTTTTTCAGTTGTCTCTGTTTCACCTTTTTTTAACTTTTTATAAGTTGCATAAGAATAACCTTTTGCTCCAGAAGATTCAACTTCTTCTTCATTTTCATATAATTTATATGTGAATTTTTTTACAGTCTTTGGGCTTTCAACTCCCAATAATTTCGTAAATATTTCAACATCATATATCTTATCTGCTTTATTCCCAAAAACTTGGAATGTTAGTTTCTTTCCATCAGCCTCTGACTTTAAATAAATTCTGTGCGGCAAATTATTAGTAAATTTTAAATCCTTATATCCTTCAACAACGGCTGCGTCAGTTCCTATATCTACATAAGCTATCGGTCTTGTGTGGTTGTGTCTTTCATCTATTTGTAAGTTTGATAATAAAAGTGCATTGTATAGAGTTGTAGACACTTGACAAATTCCGCCGCCAACTCCTTGTTCAAGTTCCCCATTTACTAAAACTCCTGCCTTTTGAAATCCATTTTTTACAGAAATTTCACCAACAGTTCCGTTAAAAGAAATATTTTGTGATGGTTCTACTACCAGCCCATTAAAAAATTGTGCTCCAATTGCCACATTTGCTTTTCTTCCAGCTGCTGAAGTAGAATAGTCAGTTGTAAATTCACTTAAAATTGCATCTATCCCCTCAAATTTTTCTTCTGTAACTTTTGGATATGAAATATTTACTTTTAGAGGGATAACTTCGTTTTTACTTATGTTTGACAATATACTATCTCTTGTTGTGTTCACATCTAAATATCTTCCGGTTTCAGATTTTAAAACTTTAAACTCTTTTTCTTTTGTAGTTACAACATCTGCATTTACAGGTTCTTTAAATACTTTGTCTGTCAAATATGCCAAAGACTTATCTAAACTACTAACTTCAAATCCTTCATTTAATGTTATATTTTTTTGATAAAACGGTGTAACTATATTTATATAATCTATAAACACATTCCCAGTTCTACCAACGTCATAAGCCCTTTCAACTGCCGTCTTTATATCTGCATTATATCCCAGTTGTTCATAAGGAATTTCTATAGTTTTATCTTCTAACAAGAAAGACATATTTTTATTTTTTAAATCTTCCGTCTTTTGTTTTGATAATTTTTCATAAGCCTCTTGTTTTGATAACTTAGAAAGGTCTATATCGCCTACCCTAACTCCTCCGTATATGTTAGTGCTTTTACTTACATTTCCATAATAAAGAAGTGAAATTAAAAATATAACACCCACACACATAGCAGCTACAACTCTCTTGTCCTTCATCTTTTCTGAAATTTTATTACCCATTATTTCCTCCCAAATAATGTCTACAGTAATCAATTATATTGCAATTCTCACATAGTGGTTTTCTTGCTTTACAAACTCTTCTCCCATGAAAGATTAAAGTATGATGCGCTAAAGTCCACCTACTCTTATCTATCTTCTTTTGAAGTGCTAACTCCGTCTTTTCAACGTCCTTTTCATTTACAAAACCAATCCTATTTGACAATCTAAATACATGAGTATCTACAGCAATTGCCGGCACTCCAAAACAATTAGATGCAACGACATTTGCAGTTTTTCTACCCACACCAGGCAATTGCATCAATTCTTCAATTATATTTGGAACTTCCGAATTGTACTCGCTTATCAAAACTTCAGACGCACTCAAAATATTTTTGGCTTTATTATTATAAAATCCACATGGTTTTATCCATCTCTTTATCTCTTCAAGCCCCATCTCCACAAATTGCTCAGGAGTGTTGGCAACTTTAAAAAGTTCTTCAGTAACTGCATTAACTCTAACATCAGTACACTGAGCCGACAATATGGTGGCTATTAACAATTCAAACGGAGTTCTATGCTCCAATTCACATCTCGCATCCGGATGTAATTCTTCTAATAAATCTAAAACTTCATCAGCTTCTTTTTTAGTTAAAATCTTTCTCATCAATACATCTCTATATCCATTTCCACAATCTCTACATCTCCAAACACATCTATATAATCCACACACTTATTTATTATTTTATCAGCGTGCTTTGAATCATTAGATACTACCGCAATCCCTATAACAGCACTTTGCCAAAGGTCATTATCTCCAACTTCGGCTATTGAAATATTTTTAAATTTGCTTTGCATTTTTTGAATTAGAGATTTTAAAATTCTTCTTTTCTCTTTTAAACTGTTTGTCGAAAATATTCTAAGTTTCACCTTACACCCTACTATAACCATAAATTTATTATATCACAAACGTAAATTTTATAATTATAAAATTAATGATTGACACCAGTTATAACTGTTATTATAATTTAATCAATAACAATAACAGTTATAACTGAGAGGTGATTTTATGGACAAATTAAATAACGAAAAATTACCTATATACATGCAGATAGTTGAAAAATTTAAACATGATATTTTAACGGGACGTTTGAAAAGTGATGAACCTCTTCCATCTATGCGCAGCCTTTCAAAAACTATGAATGTTTCGCTGGTAACAGCTAAGAAAGCTTATGACACTATGGAAGAATTAGGACTTTCATATACGATTCCCGGCAAAGGTACTTTTGTAAATTATCAAAATTTAGAAACTATCAAAGAGTATAAGATGATGGAATTAGAAGAAAAATTATCAGAAATGCTAATTGATGCAAAAAATCATGGTATTTCTAAAAACCAAATTATCGAATTATTAAATTTATTGTGAGGTGTATGTACTATGTTAGAACTTTTAAATGTATCAAAAGATTATTATGATTTCGAATTTGAGCTTAAAAATGTAAGTTTTTCTCTTGATGAAGGATATGTAATGGGTCTTATAGGTCCAAATGGCTCTGGTAAAACTACCATAATCAATTTAATTATGAATATAATTTTTCCTACGGGAGGAGAAATAAAAATATTTGGCTTAGATAACATTCCTGCAAATAATGTAGAAATTAAAGACAAAATTGGATTTGTATTTGACCAAAATATACTCCCTACGAATTTTAATCTTTCAAAAATGGAAGCAATTCATAAAGTAGTGTTTTCAAATTTCGACCAAGAATATTTTAATGAGTTAGTAAAACGTTTGAATATAAGTAAAGAAAAGAGCTTTAAAGATTTATCTAAAGGACAAAATATGAAAGTTCAAATCGCACTTGCTCTGAGCCACAATGCCAAATTAATAATTATGGATGAGCCCACTGCCGGACTAGATCCTATCGTAAGACGTGAAACTTTAAAAATATTGCGTGAGTACAGAGACAGAACAAATTGCTCAATTCTATACTCAACACATTTGACAGAAGATTTAGAAACTTTTGCCGATTATCTAACTTTTATAAATAAAGGAAGATTGGTCTTCTCTCAAGATATTGAATCTATTAGAGAAAACTATAAAATAATTAAAACTTATCTTTCTGAAGCAAAGGTATTTAACAAAGACTTATTCTTAGGTTATGAAGAAGATGAATCTTTCTTTGTTGGGCTTGTTTCAAAAGAAAATTTACCTGAAGGGGTTCCTTTTAGCGACGCAACAATTCAAGACATAATGTACTACGGAGGACGAAAATAATGTCTGACTTTAAAAAAATGTATAAAATAATTCTTATAAATTCTGAATATGTCTTTAAAGTATTTTTTTCTATATATACATTTTTTTTAGCTATTAAATTTTTTCAGTGGGTTGGAAATCCAGAACAGCTATTTAATTTCTTCACTGTAGAATTTATTCTTATACTGTGTATACTTGGGCAAGTATCTCTACCTGCTATTTTAAATTATGATTTAAAAGTGCTAAAAACACTTCCTTTTTATAATTTAAACTTGTATCCACTTGCAAGCTTTCTAGGATTGTTGACAACGGTAATGCCTTATATAGTAATATACATAGCTTTTCAGAAATTATTAGGACTTACAGTTAACTATAACTTTATGTTACTATTAATAAATTCTGTGCTATTTTTATTCATTTACCAAATATTTGGCAAACTTAAATCTGAATTTTTATTTATAAATACCTTAGCTATCTATATTGTAGTTTCAATCTTTTTTATATTGTCATTAATACATCCTTTTAGTAGTGATATTTATAATGTTATATTTTATGTACAAATTGGTTTAATTATATTGGCAGTAGCGAGTTTTATATACGCTGGTGCACTAATTAATCCTTGGAAAGATAATTATAAAAAAATATCTAAAATAGAAAATTATAAATCCAAGAAAGAATTAAATAAACTTAATGCCGATGTCCTAAAGATTGAAAATATGAAATTGACAAAACTCATAGCCTATTTGAAATGGACTTCACATTCAAATATTCTATTTGTTTATTTACTATTTATGGGAATTGCTGTTGCTATAACTATATTTAATAAATCTTCTATAACCAGTGGAAATAACTTTTATCTTATGTATACTATATTACTCTTTCTCTTCATCTATGAAAACGGGAGTAGTATGTTGTCGCTAATTGGACTACCTATAACTCCAAGACAAATATACATAACCACTCTTAAAATGAGAATATTAATTATAGTGTTAACTTCAATCCTGTATATATACGTGGAATATTTGCTCATTGGCAAAATATTTTTAAGTGCATATTTAGTTCAATATATGATACTGCTACTATTTTTAATGCTACTTGAACTTACTTATATACCAGTCAGAGCAAATTATGAAATCTTTTTTAGAATTTTTATAATACTTGCTCCTACATTTGCTCGTATCCCTATTGTAAATGCCAATACTAAAATTTTTCTTAGATTAGATTTTGTGGTCTTGCTTATTTTGATAAGCTTAATTATATATAAAATTAAGACTATAAACAAAAATTGTGCCGATTTAAATTTGAAAAAAGAAAAGACAGGAGATAAAAAATGAAAGATTTAAAAAAATTATTAAAAATTTGTTTTTATCCTTCTCTATATTATGCAAAAATAATTTTCTTAATGTATTTAGGATATTTAGCTTTAAATATTTTTGGATATATAATTAACCCTGAACTGAATAAAGAATCAGATTTGTTAAAAATTGTGTTGCATATAGCTTTGATAGGTCAAATGTTATTTATAACAACTCTGCCTTATAAAAAAACTATATTAGCAACCATGCCAATTGAAAAAATCTATCTTTATCCAATAGCAACTACAATTGTATATTTATTCATTAATCTTTTATATATAGTTCCTTTTTGGATTTATGAAGCTTATCTTGGATTACAAATCTCATGGTATCTAATCATAAGATTTCTAAATATTTCTATTATAATAGAATTTTTTAAGCTGATGAATATGAGGTTTGAAAAATCTCCATTCATAGACAACAGTTCATTTGGTATATACTTAATGTATCTTATAATAAATCCAATACTTATATTTATTACAAGATACACAAATAGCTCCATTATATTAATGTTTCCGTTAACTATGTTTGGTATCTTAGTAGCTTATATCATTTTAAATTGGGGTTGGATAAAAGAAAAGAAATCTAAACGCAAAAAATATAATGTAATGGAAATTTTTAAATTAAATTTTGATAATAACAACATAAGTTCTTTAATTAGCAAATTAAAATGGACATCAATAGACCCTATACCATTACTGCTTATGGTAATTTATATACCTTTTAAAGGTTTTGATTATTTGACATCAGGAGCTAACTACAATCTTCTATTTTTTAGTATTGCCATTATAGGATTTTATGAAAATGGCAACAATATACTATCTATAGTTGGACTTCCAGTAACTCCAAGAGAAATTTATTTGGTAAATTTAAAAACCAAAATAAAAATTATATTCTCTGTATTAGTAGTATCTATGCTTTTTGATATATTTTTCAACGGTGTAATAATCCCTGAAACTTACCTATTAAATTTCGTATGGATATTTGGAATAATCTTAGCTAATGAATTATTTTACTCTATCTATAGAGTAATCAATACTTCCTACGCAGTTATAAGCGTAGCAATTCTTCTATTCGCAAAAAGCTCTACTATGAATACTAATGTATTTTTATTAATATTTTTAAATTTAGCATTTCTTATTGGTATTTATCCAATTGTTAAATTTAACCTTAAAAATATAAATACATTAAGGGATGATTTGACAGACGTATTAAAATTAAAATCCAACTAGGAGGCTTGATATGAAAAATTTAAAAATATGTATTTAATGAACTTAAAAGCTTCTACTTTTAACGTTAGAGTTATATTTTCTATATTCTTTGTATTTATGCTTATTAATGCAATCAATGTATATAATGGAAATAGTTCATCTAGTGAATTGAACACAATCTACCTGCTTGGTGTAATTTTTCAGTTTATATCACTTAGAAGATTGCCCTATGACAGAAAAATATTGTCAACTATTCCATTAGAGAAAATAAATCTCTATCCTATAGCTTATACATTATTTACAGTAACTTTATTTTTAATTTACACTGCTGTATTCGCTATATGTGGATACATTACTGCTGAGACAATAGAAATTAATTTAATTTTAATTTTGGCTATATTAGTATTAATCTACTCAATATTCAAGCTTTTTAAGAAATTTAATATATTTTCTATGTCAATTGGAATAGTGATATTCTATTATTTAAAAAACACAAATTTTATTTTAAATGAGAAATATTTGGTTATGGGAATTTGTTTGATTTTAATTTTTATAATTTTGTTATGTTTTATAGATATTAATTATTTAAATGTCAAAAATAAAAAATCAAAATTTAAAAATAATTTTAAATTTTCTATATTTAAAAACAGTGAAACTAAGGTTAAAAATATAAATGATGCTATTAATTTAAACTCTTATACTTCAGAACTAAAATATATACTTATTTGTTCAGTGCTGTGTATTTTTATTAAGCCTAGACTATTTACATTTATAGTGTCTATGGTAATTATGCTTGATAATCCTATTAACTCAATGGCATTGTTAGGGCTGCCTATTACAAAACAAAAAATTTACATTACTAAACTAGTTAATAGAATGTATTTTGTCGTATCAATCTTAGCTATTGGATTTGTATTGAGTTATTTTAATCTGTTTAATATAGATATCAAATATATGATTCTAACATTAACCGGCACACTATACTTTATGATGTTTTATGAAAGGTCTTATACTGTTTTTAGATTAAAACGTCCTTTTTGGTTAGTACCGTTAATAATAATTATATATTATTTTTACTTATGTTGCTAATAAACATAAATATAGATAGACTTTTAATTATAAATGGTGGTAATTTGCTTTTATTGACAATTATAATATTTTTAAATATAAGCTTTTAAAAAAAGAAATGGTCGATATGAATCTATATTCTAATTAGGAATTAAAAATTCATCACAAATAAAAATTTTTAAAACTTTCACAAGACCTCATAAGATATTAAACTCATAGAATTTTGATCATAAATAATACTAACTGAGCGATTAAACTCAGTTAGTTAAGTAGGCTAATATAAATTTTCAATTAAATCTATTAATTTTCTTTTACTAATAATATCTAAAATAGAATTTGATTCCATAAAATTAATAGTATTAATTAAATTATCAACATTTATTTTATCTACATCGTCAATATAAATATATTTAACGGTTATATCTGTTATAAGATTGGAATATAGAGTAGATAGAGTACTTATGTTAAGTAGTGGATAAGATTCATTATGGTCAAATCCTATGCTATTTAATAAGTAGTGGATAATCTTTTTTACTGATTTTGTAAAAGAATTTTTAAAAGAATTTAACCCTTCTACTTTGAAAGCTCTTCTATACAACTTTATATCGCTAAATATAAACATAAACACTAATTTCATAGCTTCATTGTACATATAGACATCAATCAAAGATATAGCATTAGAAACTAACTCAGTTTCTAGAATATATTCAAAAACTTCATCTTTATCCCTAAAATGATTATAAAAAGTTGGTCTTATAAATCCCGCACCATCTGTTATCATTTTTATGGTGATTTTTTCATAATCAGTAGTTTTAACTAACTCCTTAAAACTATCCACAATCAAGTCTTTTGCAGAATTTCTATTCATTTTCATCACCATTTTTATTATATCAAATAGGGTTGCACTATCAATAATATAATATAAATTGCTAATTTATTTATCAGACTTGTACTGTGGACTATGTACTTTATTTATATAGTATTTATTCCATAAATTATTAGCAGTTTCCTTCCAGTTTTTAGCATAGGGAATAGTTTTAGCTTGAAGTTCTTCTGGTGTTTCTTTACTTTCGAAATCCGTTGAGTTTGCACTTGTCTTTGACAATATTTTCTTTAATTCATAAGGATTTTCCAACATAGGACATGGCATCAAATGATTTTTATTAAATGGTTGACCTTCTCTATAGGTACTAAACAAAGGCGCCTTTAAAATATCAATTAAATCCATATTTTTTATATTTGAGTCTGAGTAATGAATAAATACACAAGGTTCTGCATCTCCATTTGAATTGATGTGAAAATAATTTCTTCCACCAGCTATGCAACCATCCATAGTTGGTCCATCATTTTGAAAATCCATTGTGAAAATAGGTTTACCAGAATTAAATGCTCTTATTTCTTTAATTCTCCAAAAAACATATTCTCTCTGTTCAGGAGTTAGAAGCAATTCAGTGTTAGCTCCCTTTCCAACTGGCATATAATGGAAATACCAAGCAAAAACCGAACCCTTGCTTACTAAAAAATCCAAGAACTCATCGGATGTTATGGTTCTATAGTTTTTAGAAGTATATACTAGAGAACTTCCATATGGAATTCCATATGATTTTAACAGATCCATTGCATGACTAACTTCAACAAAAGAACCCTTTCCGCGTCTAAAGTCATTATCCGATTCAAATCCCTCTACAGAAAGAGAAAATGTAATATTACCAACTCTCTGTAATTCAGAACAAAGCTTCTCATCAATCAATGAACCATTAGAGAAAATATTAAAATAACATTCAGAATGTTCTTCTGCAAGTCTAATTATATCGTCTTTCCTAATGAGAGGCTCCCCTCCTGTCATCATATAGAAATATATTCCAAGTTCTTTTCCTTGAGTTACTATCTTATTCATTATGTCATAAGTTAAATTTAATTTATGTCCGTATTTAGCAGCCCAACATCCTATACATTTTTTATTACAATCTGAAGTTGGATCAAACAGTATTGTCCATGGAATTTGAGTACCAAATTCCAACTTCTTATTTGGTAAATCTTTATTTTCAATAATCATAGATTGAAAGCCTAAATTCATAATTATCTGCTTTCTGACATTTGGATGTGTATTTTTTAGTGTACTAATTATGAGTTTTGTCCATTTATTTTCCGGATTCTTTAACATCTCTCTTGCTGAATCAAAAGCTTTTTCCGAACCCTCAAACTTATCTCCTATATTCCTTTGAGTAAAATCTATTATCTTTAAAATAGTCGATGTGTCAAGTTCATCTCTATCTACTTGACTAAGAAACTTATCAATCAATAGACCAAATGCTTGCCTTTCTACAGTTGTTTTAATTTTCATAATATCCCCCTTAGTTAAAATCGACTAAACAATATATAAATTGCTACGAAAATTGAAATTAATAAGCCTATAAATGAAAAGTGTTTTTGAAAGTATAGCCCATATCTAAAACCAACTATATTTCCAACAGTTGCAATTAAAATTGAGATTAAAAGAAATATATAAAATACTTTATTCGTAATAAACACATCCAAAAAAGCCATGGATAATCCCAAAATAAAAGCAATTGAAATTGTTATTATACCTGTTATCACCAAAGATTTTATAGGTAGCTTATCTATTCTGCTCTCATACCTATTTTTTAGCTTAAAATGCCTATATAGAATATATAATCCTACAACAATGAATAAAACGCTTGAAACTATATGTAATAAATTTGTCAAAGAAACCTCTCCAGTGAAAAAAGTTCTCGACAAAATATTATTACCGAAGTGCAGAGAATTTGTCTGCCCAATTGCAAATATAAAACCTACAACAACTAACTTCCATAAATCTTTTTCTACAAACTGAGATGCAGCTGCCATTGTTGATATTATAAGATCAATTGAGAGTATAACACTAACTATTACTATATATAAAAAACTATTCATTATATCACTTCCTCTTATATTTTATATTTATTATAGTTTTAAATTTTCTTAGGTCAAATATTCAAATTTCATAATTTATTGCCTTATATACTACAAAAAGTTAAATATGTAGTTTTATAAAAACAAATACAAAAACTTGTATTATAAAACAAACAATAACAGACTAATGAGCCTCCTCAATATTTGACATAGAGCCACAAACGCAAAAATCCCTTCAATAATTATATTTCATATTATCAAAAGGATTTTTTAATTAATTTTTTATTAACTATATACTTTTTAAATTTGTTTAATCTAAAACTTTGGCTGGTAACCCAACTGCTGTCTTTCCAGCTGGAACATCTATCAGAACTATTGCTCCTGCTCCTATCTTAGCACCATCCCCAATTGTAACCGGACCTAAAACTGTGGCGCCGGTTCCTATAGTTACGTTGTTCCCCACTGTAGGATGTCTCTTTTCTTCTTTTTCATTCCCAGTTCCACCTAAAGTGATGTTGTGGTAAAAGTGGCAATTATCTCCTACAACCGCTGTCTCTCCTATTACTACTGCCATTGCATGGTCTATAAATAAATTTTTGCCTATCTTAGCTCCAGGATGTATCTCTATTCCAGTTTTCTTTCTACTCCTTTGAGAAATCCATCTTGCTATTAAAGTATTTCCATTATTATAAAAGCGATGTGCAATTCTATGGTATACCATAGCTTTTACTATTGGATACATAAATATCGCTTCAAATCTACTTTTACAAGCAGGGTCTTCTTTTAATATGAAGTCCCCATGTTCTATTAATGTTTTAAAAAATTTACTCATATTCAAATAACTCTGTAGATATATATCTTTCTCCAGTATCAGGTAGTACTGTGACAATAGGCCCCTCTAATTTTTCTAACATTTTCAAAGCACCTACAACATTTGCACCTGATGAAATGCCTACTAAAAGTCCCTCTTCTTTTGCCAATTTCCTTGCCATTTCCATTGCTTCAGAGCCTTTTACAGTAACTACGTCATCTAAGATTTCTCTATCCAAAACTTTTGGCACAAAGTTTGCCCCAATTCCTTGAATCTTATGAATTCCTGCAACATTTTTAGTCAACAATGGAGATTCTTCCGGTTCAAGTCCCCAAATTTTGATATTTTCATCTTTAGATTTTAAATATCTTCCTACTCCTGTTACAGTCCCTCCAGTCCCTATACCTGCAATAAAACCTTTGACTTCTGGTATTTCAGAATATATCTCAGGACCTGTTGTCTTTTCGTGAGCAACTGCATTGTATTTATTTTCAAATTGATTAGGCATAAAATACTCTCCTGTAGTTTCAAGCTCTTTCGCTCTATCTACAGCAGCTTGCATTCCACCTTCACCAGTTAAAATTAGTTCCGCTCCATATGATGCCATGAGCTTTCTTCTTTCGATTGACATAGAAGCCGGCATTACTATTGTAACGTCATACCCTAAGTTCTTACCTATCATTGCGATTGCTATTCCAGTATTTCCACTTGTAGGTTCTACAATTTTCATACCTTGTTTTAAATTTCCATCTGCAATTGCTCCCTTTATCATTTCATAAGCTGGCCTATCTTTAATTGAGCCTGCAGGATTTTGTTTTTCAACTTTTACATATATATTTCCGTTACCTATATTATTTAGCCTTATTAAATTCGTGTTTCCTATTGTATCTAAAATATTTTTCATCTCAATACCTCCACAAGTTACTATAGTCTTAGAACTATGTTATCTTCATATACCCGAATTTTTTTATAAATAACTATTCATCTTTTTTATATATTTGATGATTTTGTTTTTTTGATGTATTAAAAAGGCTCTATAATATCCGTTGGGGAGTAAATCTCTAACAGATATTTTTGTATAAAAAATTTGCACTTATACGCATTTAGTCCTAAACTTAAAATAAGTAAAACCAAATTTAGGAGGTGCATATAAGTGCAAAATAATAATATCATGAATTTGTTTGGTTTTAAAGATGTAGTTTTTGATAGTTTTAATGAGGATAATGAATTTGTCCATGTTCATGCTCATGTTTCTAAGATGTCTATCTGTCCTCATTGTGGTTCTAAAAGGATTTGGGTTCATGATCATAGAGTTCAAATGATTAGGGATACTCATATTTGTGGTAAGAAGTCTTTGATTCATTTAAAGAAAACTAGATATGATTGTAAGTCTTGTGGTTGTCGTTTTGAAAGGAAGCTTGATTTTATCGCTAAAGGTCATACTATGACTAAGAGGCTTGTTTGTTCTATTATTTCTGAATTTGATGAAGTTTATTCTATTTCTTCTATTGCTAATAGGTATAATGTTTCTTCTAATACTGTTCTTCGCATTTTAAATTGTTTAAGTGTTTCTAGGGATAATTTGTCTGAGGTTTTATGTATTGATGAATTTAAGGGTGATAGTGGTAATAACAAGTATCAGACTTCTCTTCTTAATGGG
>NZ_JH165064.1:54511-61169 GCF_000227315.1 Peptoniphilus indolicus ATCC 29427
TTTTCACATAATAAGAGAGACTCGAATTAATGAGCCTCCACAATATTTGACATAGAGCCTTAAATTTTAGTATGAAAAAAATATTGTTGCATCGCTAAAGATTTTTTATAAATCCAAAAAGAGGCACAAATCAATGAGCCTCTAATATTTGACATAGTACCAAATTATTTGTTTATTTCTACAGTTCTAGTACTTGCTTTCCAATCTACTTTTGCCCCTAGTATTTCAGATATTGCTCTTAAAGGTACAAAAGTTCTAGAATCTTTAATTACTGCTGGAGAATCTATTTGTATAGTCTTATCTTTCGATTTAATTTCCTTAGAATCAATTATAAGATTAGCCTTATCATCTCCAATGATAACAGTTCTAGTATCTGCTTTCCATTCAACCTTTTCTCCTAGTGCTTCAGATATAAATCTTAAAGGCACCATTGTTCTTCCGCTTTCAATATAAGCGGGAGTTTCAGGTTTTATTTCTTTACCATTTACAACAATTTTAATTTCATTTGATTGTTTTTCTGTCTTTGGTTCTGAGTTTTCAGCACTAGATTCTAAAGGCTTTACATTTGCCCAGTCAAACATTAAGTATGCCTTTTGTTCTCCGGAACCCTTTCCACCACCTGATATTGCGTCCATGGCATCTACCCAAACTGCCACAAGAATTTTATCTTCCTTTGGAGTAGTCCTCTCAAACTCATGAGTTTTATTATATTCCCCTTCAATGGCTGTTTGTTTTGTTTCTACTCTATTTGAATCTTTGTCAGCTTCGTAAATAAATAGATTTGTAAGTTCGCCTTCCATATTCATAAATTCCATTTTCTTTAAATATAATTTATAAATATATTTCCCATCTTTTTCTTCTACTTCTGCCATTTGTTTAAGTGATGGATTACCCATCGATTCTTTGCCTGGTTCTCCAAATTTTTCTAATTTTACTGGTACTTCATACTTATTCGCTGCAAATATTGTATTTGGAATTATGACCAATACCAATAATAGTGATAGAATTAATTTTTTCATTTCAACAACTCCTCATTTTTATATTATACAGACAACCCTACTTATGCAGGGCAGCCTGAAAACCATGGACAGTCCACGAGGGGACTGTCCCCATTATTAATTATGATCAATATTGTAAAGAACTTGTGCAACCTGTCCTCTAGTAAATGAAGTTTTTGGTGCAAAGTTTCCATCATCCATACCCTTTACAACACCAAGCCTTGCCATTTCCTTTACAGAATCTTTGGCCCAGGATGCAATAGAATCCTGATCCTTAAATCCACTTGTACCTCCTTTGGCATTTAGATTTTTACCTGATACTTTTAAGAATCTTGTCATCATTACTGCCATTTCTTCTCTTGTAAGTGCCTTGTCTGGAGCAAAGTTATTATTACCAACTCCATTGACTACTCCCATCTTGTTTGCCCAAGAAATATATGGACTGTAATATTCATCAGACTTAACATCATTAAATTTTTGTGTCTTATAATCATTTGTATTTACATTTAACATTCTTCCAAGCACAGTTACAAACTGTCCTCTTGTAATTGATTCATTAGGTCCAAATTGCGTTTCTGAAAGGCCCTTGAAATAACCCTTATTTACTACATAGTCAATTGCAGTTTTTGCCCAGTGCCCATTAGCGTCAGTGAATTTAGATGAACTTGTAGTAGACTGGCTGTTGCTTGTGTTTTGCTGATTTTGCTGATTTTGTTTATTTTGTTGATTTTGCTGGTTTTGTTGGTTTTGATTATTATTTCCGCCGACTCTTCCAACTTCTTTCGCTCTAGACCAATCAAAGGATATTATAGCATTTTGCTCTCCACCGCCAGGTCCTTTGCCCATTATTTGATCCATAGCATCAACCCATACGGCTATATTTACCTTGTCATACTTTCCATTCATTACCCATGACCATACATTCCCAGAAGATTGTGATGCTTGATATTTATTTCCATCATAAATAAATAAATTAGTTAAGTTTCCTGTTAAAGTCTTACCGCCAAAGTCCCTTTGCATAGGCACAAATTGAACACTATATCTAAACTGACCATTTCTCTCCTCTACTCTAGCAGTATGATTAATAGCATTATTTGCCATAGAATATCCGGATTGATGTGCGTGCAATATTTCTACTGGCACTTCATATTGAATAGTAACTGGTCCATTATTTTGGTTATTGTTTTGATTTCCCCAGGAAGAATTATTCCCCCATGAGGAGTTGTTGTTATTACCCCAGTTATTATTCCAACCAGAGTTATTATTACCCCAGTTATTGTTATTTCCCCAGTTATTACCAATTCCACTATTATTAGAACCTTTAACAAGGCCAGATGCCGCAGTTTTTAAATTATCTATAGCCGATTTAATCTCATTTTCAGTAACATTACTTCTAGATAATAATGCCATAGCAGAATTATAGGCATTTACATATTCCATATTACTTTTATAAGTGTAATGAGGTCCGCCTAAATTAGAGTAACTTCTTAAAGCATCTATTAACTTAGTCTTACTACCTAAATCAGGTGTAGGACTTGGAGTTGGAGTTGGTGGTGTTGGGGTATCTCCGCCGGGAGTAATATCTGTAGCACCTGATTTATCTAAAACAAGTCTAGCCTTTTGTTCTCCGCCACCAGGGCCTTTACCAGCTATTCCATCCATAGCATCTACCCATACTTTTACATAAAGGGTATTATTTTCTAGTGCATCATACTCAGCCTTAGTTAAAGTAATTCTAAATACTCTAGGGAATTCTTTGCCCCCTGATTTTTCGTCGATTACCTTTTCTATAACTTCTGCTTCTATTGCACGTCCACGATCATTGTTATTTTCATAGCTAAATAAATTAGTTAAATGTCCATAAAGAACTTGCTCACCTAATGGTACTTCAATACCTTTAAATGTTAAATCTATTTCTACAGTATCGCCTTTTATACTTACCTTAGCCGGTCCATCTATAGCCTTTGCTCCCATTGATTCCTTATTAGGATATGCAAATTGCATTAAACTTACTGGAACATTGTAGACTTTATCTTTATTCTCTGGCTCTGTAGCTTTATCTGCACTTTCATTAAATACCTTTACTGCATTATTTAAATTAGTTAAAGCCGTATCCAATTGACTTTGTTCATTAGCAGAATTAAGAATACTTTTCGCCGATTCAATAGCTGCCTTTAAAGTTTCAAAAGCAACATCGGTTTTCTTACCCTGTTCTACTTTTTCAGCTTCTGCTATAGCTTTAGTTAAGGCTTCTTTTTTTAGCTCTGGTTTAGGTTCAATCTTATCAGCACTAGTTTTAAAAGTTTCAATAGCTTTATCTAAATCTTCTACAGCTTTATCTAGTGCATCTTGTTCAGTAGCATTAGCTAAAACTTTTTCCGCCTCTATAATTGCTGTTCTTAGGGCATTAAGTGCTTCATCTGTCTTTTTGCCTTGTTCTACTGACTTTGCTTCTAATATTTTATCTTCTAATGGTTTTTTATTTAGTTCTTGTGGTTTTTCTAATTTAGTTAGATTAGTTTTATCTATAACTATCTTAGCTTTTTGTTCTCCGCCACCAGGGCCTTTACCAGCTATTCCATCCATAGCATCTACCCAAACTTTACACCATAGGAAGTCTGAATTTTCAAACAGATCTCTATCTATAGTAAAGCTAAATAATTGTGGGAATTCATGTTGCTTTCCATCTAATCCCATGTCCATAGTTTTCTTTTCTACTTTAGTTTCTATTGCTTTTCCGCCTTCTTTTGGCAGTTTATTGTTTTCAAAGTAGAATAGGTTAGTTAAGTGTCCTTTCGTTCCCATAAGGTGTAGACCTTTAAACTCTAATTCTACTTTTACCTTATCACCACTATAAATTAGCTTTGCAGGAGATACTATAGCTCCATTTGCCATAGAAGTTTCTCCTTTATTGTATGCGTGCATTATTTTTACTGGTGCAGTGTATTCTCCATCTTCTACTGGAGCTTTTATATCAAGACTTTTATTAAATACTTTAACTGCATTATCTAATGTTGTTACTGCTTCATCTAATTTAGATTGTTCTGTAGCGCTAGCTAAAACTTGTTCAGCTGCTGCTATTGCGTCTTGAAGGGCTACAAAGGCTTCTTTAGATTTATTGCCTTGTTTAATTTTTTTAGCTTCTTTGATTTTTTCTTCTAACGGTTTTTTATTTAATTCATCCTCATATTTTTCAACTAAAACTTTTTTCCTTAAATCGACATTCCATATTTTAAACATATTTTTAGTAATATCTTCATTTTCAGATGGACTCATGGATATAGTTGTATTATTACTTTTTTTAATACAATGGATTAATCTTGCATTTTCAAGATTTATATATTGATCTATATCTCCTTCTTCTGCTAAAGGTATATTTTTAATTTAATTTTTGTAATTCTATTACCAAATTTTTCTTTTGCTTCGTTTATAGTAAAATATTTTTCTTCTAAAACTTCTACTTCATGGAATTTTTTATCTGCTCCCTTATATTTTATTGGCTTATCTTTTTCTATTCTTACAAGACCAAATTCTTTTAAATTTTCTTTATCATAAACTTGCTCTACAAAAGAAACTGTAAGGTCTCCTTTTCCATCTTTAAATTCAAATGTATAATAAGGATTGACACCAGTTTTCGTATTCAATTTTGTGTTAGCTTTTTCATTTTTATCATGTAACCTATTTAGATAAGCATTTTCATCTTCTATAAAATTATTATCTTTCCATAATTTATCAAAAACTTTTTTATCACTATTAAACCTTTCTTGAGTACTATTAAATAGCTGTAAAGCTCTATATTTTCCAGGAGTAGAGTTTATTTTTTCACGCTCCATCTCCTGCCATCTCATAAGCATATTAAAATCTGGATTGCTTCCCATGGCGTCTACTCGGACATTAAACATTTTTACTGCTTCATAATTAGGCTGTCCATTCGAATATTCCAGTGGAATTTCATAGGTTTCCGGATAATTAAAATTATCTCTTGTATATGTTGATTTTAAATACTTTGGATCATTTAAGTAGACTTTATAGTCTGAATAATAAGTTTCATTGCTATAATATTTGCTATATTCATCTAAAGAATTGAAGACCCATAAATCTGTTAAGTGTCCCTCGATTACCTTATCATTTTCTTTCGTATATTTGGGGTCAGCTAAACTCATAGGTTTAAAAGTGAATCTTAACTTCATTTTTCCGTCTTCTGTTACAATTAATTTTCCATTATCTTCAACAGCACCAGATGCCATAGAATACATTCCAGGTCTACTTGCATACCTTATTGATAGGGGAATCTTATATTCTCCTGGCAATAAATTTTTAGGGATAGGGTCAGCCCACCCTTGAAATACATATACTCTAAATTTATCTTTTGTTGTATATGTATGATTTTTAAATTTAGAACCAAATCCTGCATTAGCTATATATGATCTTCCATCTTTATTTTTGTTAAAATCACGTATTAAAAAAAATGAATCTGTTTCAAATCGGTTCCCTTTATATCCGTCTGCTTCCTCAAGGCGCATAAATCTTTTACAATGTTTTGGTTCTGCAAATTTATTTGTTTCTTCATCAAATCTCGAAACATACATTTGAAATTGTTCGGGCCAAATCCAGTAAGTATCTTCATCTTTAATATGCTTACTTTCAATATTTATATTTCCATATTGTGCACAATCGGTTTCGTTTTTAGCTTCAATTTCATAACAAAACCATTGTGCTTCATGACTTCTAAAGGATTCCGCTTCTTTTTCATGTTTTTTTATAAATGCCGCAAAATCTTGGTCATCCTTCTTTATTTCTCTAAGTTTTACCGAGAATTTTTTTGGATCAAAATTTCCTTTTTCCCACCTCATGTAAGGTTCAGGGTTAATTTGGAAACTAACAAAATTATTGCCTTTAATATAAACTTTATCATCCATTCTTATATTTTCTGCAAAAACATATGATGGAATTAATAAAAAAATAGCTATTAATAGAAATAATTTATTTATTTTTTTTAACAATTTTATCCTCCTAATAAAAAATAAGTAGAGGAATACTTATTTTTTTATTTCACATATAATCTTGCGTTACGATTCATCATCTTATCGCCAATTACTCCTAACGCTCCTGAATCTTCTAAATTAGTTTCGAATTTGATTCTGTAAAAGTGTGGAAAACCATAATCTTCATCTTCTTCTACTTCTAAATAATCTTTAGAAATAGTAATTTCAAAACCATATGGTACTAATTTATCGCTATTAATAGCCTTTTTCTTTGTTTTTCCATCTACTTCTAATTCTTTTACTGTGTATTCAGCTTCTTTTTCTCCAGTTGGAGTCATAAATTTAATTTCGGTACAATCCGCTTCATAATATTTGAATGGATACCATTTTTTAACAGGTTGTAAATAAAATATAAAAGTATAGGAATCCCCATTATCTATTACTTTAGATTTGCTCTTATCAAAAGCGTCATCAGCCATTGAAAGCTTTGGATCTTTTCTGTGATATACAGCAAAATCTTCTGGACTTCCTGCTGATCTCAAACTATATTCTGTACCATATAGTTCCCTATCTGAAAAGTCTATTGTTGCTTTTATTTCATCTTCAATAGCTTTCATATCATATTCTTTTGCCATTGCAAAGGATGGTAGTAATATCAATAATACAAGTAATAAT
>NZ_JH165064.1:61219-69521 GCF_000227315.1 Peptoniphilus indolicus ATCC 29427
CTCTTGTCCATCTCTCCTCCTTAAACTTACTAAATACTATTTTTAATTATTTAAGTATTTAGTATTTATATAATTATTAAATAGTTATAATTTACTATCCTAATCCCACCCACACACCCACTAATATTTTTATATTTTGTTTAATTTTTCATAGAAGTAGTCTGCTGCTTCTTGTAATTCTTCTTCTGTTGCATGTCTTGATTCGATGCTTGTTTGTATCATTTTTTCTTTTATTTTTTTCGGCACAATCGCTCCTGTAAATCCACGCATTTTTTCTATTAATTTTTTATCTACCAAGCCGGGGCATTTGTAATATCCGAGTGAATTTCTATTTTTAAGTAAGTCTTCTAAATTTTTGGATACATCCATGCCATGTGGTGAGTCTGGCATTGCTCCCATGGTTACAAATATGCCGAGGTTTTGTTGTTTTGTATTTTCTATTATATTTTTTGCTTCTTTATTAGGTTTTCCTTTATCAATCCATGCACCTACTAGTGCAAAGTCATATTCTTCTAGTTTTGGATCTTTCTTTATTTCTTTTATGTCTTTTATCTCGACATCACATATTTTTTTAGTTCGAGATAGATATGTTCTGCCATCTTCTTTGTGTTTCCTGTCTTTGATGAATATGCAATTATTCCCCTCATTTAATTCTCCCTTGCTAATACTATTGTTTCTCCTTCAAGTTGTGCTAATTTTAATTTTGTATCAAATATTTTTGATATATTTTCTTCTGTAAGTGTTTCTTTAGGCTTTCCGTTAAATACTATTTTGCCTTTATACATCCCTACGATTTCATCTGCATACTTTATGGACTGATTTATATCGTGAAGAACCATTATTATTGTCTTGTTAAGATTTTTGTTTAGTCTTTTTACTAAGTTCAATATTTCTATCTGATATTTTATGTCGAGATAGGTTGTTGGTTCATCCAAAAAAAGTATGTCGCTATCTTGTGCTATTGCCATTGCTATCCAAACTCTTTGTGTCTGCCCACCTGATAATAGATTTACTTTTTTATCTCTTATTTCTTCGAGTCCGCATAGTTTTATTGCTTCATCTATTTTTTGATAATCTTTTTCTGTCAATCTTGCCATAAATGGAAGGTAGGGATTTCTGCCATAACTTACTAATTCTTCTACTTTTATGTCTGAATCTAATCTATTTTTTTGTTTTACTATTGCGACTTTTTTTGCGAAGTCTTTTCTATTTATGTCGCTTATGTTTTTCCCATCAAGTCTTATCGTCCCCATCTTTGGTTTTAGATTTCTCGTACATAATTTGAAAAGTGTCGATTTTCCACAACCATTTGAGCCGAGTAGTATTGTTATCTTTCCTTGTTTAAAGTTAAGCGATAAGTCTTTTATTATGTTTTCTTTTGTGTATGCGAAGAACAAGTGCTTAATTTCCATATTCTCGTCCTCCTGTTTTTAAAAGTATTATGAAGAATATTCCTCCGAACACAGACATTAATACTTGTGTTTTTATTTCGTAAGGATATGCTATTATTCTTCCTAATGTGTCTGATAGTAAAAGAACTATGCTTCCTAAAATCATAGAGAATGGCAAGAGGTGTTTGTGATTTGCACCTACTATCATTCTTCCTATATGTGGTACTATTAGTCCTAAAAAGCTTATTGCTCCTATTTGTACTGTTGCAACGCTTGAGAGCATTATTGCTACTAGTGCTACTAGAAATCTATCTCTATTTACATTTACGCCGATTGATTTTGCGGTTTCGTCTTCTAATGATAAGAGGTTACAAGATCTTATAGTTATGAGTGAAAGTACAAGTCCTATTATTCCGTAAATTGTCATTATTCTTACGTCTGCCCAAGTTTTTTGTGCTACATTTCCTTCTATTATTGACTGAACATTTGTAAGGTTGCCGCCTGTCATCGCTTTTATGGCTTCTGATATTCCTATAAAGACCATATTTAGGGCAATCCCCACTAATATGAGTTTAATTGGGTTTGAACCGCCCTTCCATGCTATGGAATATATTAATAGGTAGGCAATTATTCCACCAAGTATTGATAGTGCTGGTACGAGATAGAAAATTCCCGGTGCAAGTAATAGGACGATTGTTCCTGTAAGTGATGCGGCTGATGATATGCCTATGATGCCCGGATCTACGAGTGGGTTTTGCATTACTGCTTGAAGCATCACTCCGCTTGTTCCTATTGCCGCTCCTGCTATTATTGCTATTATTATTCTCGGAAATCTCAAGTCATATATTGTAGCTACTTCGCTGTCAAATTCTACAAAAAGACCTCTTATAAGTTTTGAGAAAGTCATTTCTATTGAGCCTGTTTTTGCTGAAAATAGGGTTAATATTAGAAGGATTATCACAGATATTGAAAATACTAAAATCATTTTAGTTTTTTTCATATAAAATTTCCTCCAAATCATTTAATGCTTCTTTATAGTTAAATTTTGCACTCATGCCGAATTTTTTGTAGTCCAGATCATAGACTTTTTCTTCTTTTACGGCTCTAAAGTGTTTCCAAATGTCATTTGTTGCAAAGTCTTTTTTAAACATTTCCATTACTTCATCAGGAAGTGCATGTGCTGTTCTTAATATTATGTCGGGATCTTTTTTAAGCATATCTTCTGTGTTTATTGTTATAAATTGTTGGTCTGTTCCTGCATAGACATTTTCTGCTCCGGCTAATTGTACAAGGCTACCGACATATGAGTTCTCTGTCGCCACTACATATGAACCGGGAAGTCCCATTAGTATTAATACTTTTGGTGTTTTTTTGTCTTTGTGTTTTTCTTTGTATTCGTTTATAAATTTATGGTAGTCGTCTACGAGTTTTTTTGCTTCTTTTTTTCTATCTAAGAGTTCTCCCAAATCTTCTATTGATTTATACATTCCCTCTATATTGCTAAGGTTTAAAAATCCATAGTCTATTTCTGCCGCCTTATATTTTGGCAATAAGTCTGATATAAGTGAAACTGGCGAAAATACATAATCTGGTGAAATCATCTTTAATTTTTCTATATCAGGGGTCATTGCCATACCAACTTTGGGGACATCTTTATACCTTTTGGGCATAGGGTCTATTTTTGAGTCCGGTACTGCGACTAAATCTACGTCTAGCTTTTCCATTATATAGACTGTAGCCATTGATGTTGCTGCTATTTTTAGCTGTCCACCTGTTTGTTTTTTGTTTTGTTTTTGATTTACGCAAGATGTACATAATAGTAGGGACAATGCTATTGTTAGGAGTTTTTTAATCTTCATATGTTTCACTCCTTAATTTGTTTAATTTTTCTTCCACATTATTTTTATAGAAATAAGATAGTAGTGCCAATATTATTGCTAATGATGTAATTATTACTACTAACCCTATAAGTGAATAGATAAATGCCATAGTTACTTTCCCTAGTCTTGTCTTTTCTTTTACTTCATCTTCTTCATTTTCGTCTGAGTAATATATTTTTTTTATTACTTCTGAGTCTTTGGTGAGTAACCCATGGGAATATCCTAAATCGCCAGCTGAAAATTTAGAGTTTACTATTTTTTGTTCTACTTTTCCTCCCTGTGCTTGTGGAGCTAGTATTTGCCCTACTTGCACATTGTTTTCTACTGGTTTTAAACCTTCTGTATTTTGTAGTGAATTTTGTTGTGGAAGTGTTTGTTGTATTTCTTGTGTATTTTCAGTTTGTTCTTGTTGCAGACTTTGATTTTGTTCTAAAGATGCAAAATCTGTATTTCCTGGTACGAGATCCGATATTGTGTAGTAGAATATTACATCTCTTCCCATTGGTCCTACGAAAAATGTCGCTCTTACTATTACATTTTTACTTGGTATTTCAATTCTATAATCCCTTGTTTCTTCTCCTTGTCCAGTTACTTCTGCTGCTACTGAATAAAATCCTTCTTCGCCGTAATTTTGAACTGCAAAGGTTTCATTTTTTATATAGTTTGCAAGACTGTATCTTACGGATAAGAATATTCTTCCGTCATCTGTTGTTTCTACAAGTGCTTGAGGGTTTAATACATTTTCGGTCATCCCCTGCCCTATACCCGGGTTATTGCCAGGGTCTTCTATAACTCCTGTTACAGGGTGTTGATAGTAAGGTGTTGCCTTTGCTATTTCTTGTGTATAGGCATTTACATTTGTTTTTAGTGTAAATATTATTAGTAGTAGGACTATGCTTAGTATTTTTTTATTCTTCATCTTTTTTTAGCCCTCCTATAAATAGTATTTCTTCTTTCATATTTTTAATTTCGCCTAGGTTCTTTTTGATAATTATTATCGCTGCTGTATTAAAAAAATAAAAGTTAATAATATTAGCGTTATTATTCCTTTAGACTCTTTTTCTTTTATATTTTCTTCTATGCTTTCTTTTGCGTATTCTATATTTTCGTTTTTGCCTTTCTCACCATTTACTACATCTAATTGCTTTTGTAACGAACTTTGTACTGGTTGTTTTGACATTTGTGTTTGATTTATCTGTGGTGTTGTAGACCCGTTAACAGCTGATTTATTCACTGGTTTTACTACAGGTTTTTTTACACTTTTTGTAAAGGCCTTTTCTCTTTGTTCTTTGGTAGTTTTATTAGGAGTTTTATTTTCTTGTTTTCCTTCAGAAGTTGCAACAGGGTTTGAGCCTGATTTTACTAGTAGATAAACTCCTGGATTTTTCACTTTTGCCTTTATATGTTCGTCAGTATAGGTAAAGTCTATTTTTTGTTTTTCTCCTTCTGTGCAGTCGTATAATGCTAAATTATCTTCTTTTGTAAATTTAAGAAGTGGCAAACTTAATTCAAATTCTTTTTCTGGCTTTAGCTTCTTTCTTGTTGCTTGTATGCTATCTTCTTTGCCAGTTATTTTTTCTAATGGTCCTAAAAATTCGATTTTAAATACATTTACTTGATCAAGTGGATCGAAATCTTTTGAATATTCTTCAGCATCCTTGCCGGATAATTTATTCCCATAAAAGGAAAACGCTTCTGTAAATGTATCTGGTCCATAGGATACAAAAAGATTTTTATTTTCTACTTCCCCTGAATCTTCTTTAGAATATTCTGCTTTTTTTGCACCATTTTTAAATTTATTTATAAGTACTGATTCATCTTCGGATATTTTTTCTACTTTTGTAAAGTCAAGCTTTACTCTTGCCCTTATGGGTTCATCGCCCATCGGTTCGACCTTTGGATCTACATAAACTTTTGGCATATTGTCCATATTTACTAGTTTAGTTCTAAAAACTATAGGTCGCTTTTCCTTTTCTTTTGGTATTTCCATTTCAAATGCGCCAGGCTCTGCTGGATAATAATTTCCATCTTCTTTTTGGAAATAGATGTTTATAAGAGATGCGGTTATACTCATATACTTCATTTTATCTGAGCCTATGTACAAGAAGCCTTCCTTATCTTTTACTTCTAGCTCTCCTATTTGATTCATCGCCTGGTTCCCCATAGATTCCTTATCTTCTATTGCGTGCCATAGGGCTATGGGAATTTTATAATATCCATCTTCTAAATTTATTTCTACTTTCTCTGGGACTTCATCTTTTTGATTTTCTGCTCCATATATATTTACAGAAAATATTATAGTTAAAATTAAAATTAACAAGGTTGTTATTTTAATTTTCAAGATATTTTTCACGATTATATCACTCCCCCTTTGTAATTGATAATCGTTATCATACAGCTTTATTTTAATATGTTTTTAACATTATTGCTAGTAGTTTATTTATGACGACTAGTTGCCTATGGTTTACTTTTTCTATGAATTTTATTTGTTTCTTGTGTTTTATGAATGTTTTTTTTAATAAATCGGTTTGAAATACAAGTTTATAATGGATTTTTCTTATATGCTATGACAATTTGTTTTTATTTTTAAATTAAACCTAAGTTTACAGAAAATAAGAAATTTGCTTCTTTTATATGAAGATTCATTCCAATTTGTGATTTTATAATTAGCATAAGACCTGCTTGTAGTATTACCTCTCCTGTGTTATTCCAGTAGTCAATGATGTCTAGTGGGATCTTAAACTCTCTTTCGTTTGAATTAATTTCATATTTTTTGTTATCTTTGTAGTAGAAAACTTTAGTAGCTATTCCTTTTTTCTTATAGCCTTCTTTCGGTTTTTCTATTATTTTAGATTTTAGGCTTATATAAGGATTGTCGTCAATAATTAAATGTGCATCTTCTTCAAATCCCATAGATGCCATGGATTTTTCTATAAATGAATCTGCTTTATCTTCGTGATTTTTATAGATACAAAAATTTATTTTATGCTTTCCTCTTCCTAAGAGTTCTATTAATTTTTCTTTTTCTACTTTAGCTGAGAGTTTTTCTATTTGTTCTATTTTTTCTGCTCTTTCATCTATGCTACTATAGAATTCTTCCATCCCCCTTCCCATAATTTCAAATGATAATTCCTCTGCTATATTTTTTTCTATTTTGAATATTTTTTGTAAAACCAGAATAATGTTTTTACGTTTTTTATCATAACAATTTGCAAGTTTATCTCCGATTTTTGTTGGATTATATTCATGACCATCTTTATAAAGTACTCCAAGTGTTACCATTCTATCTAAAATTTTCTTTGAATTCGTTTTTGAGCAGTTGAAGCAAATTGATGTGGATGTTATTGTCTTGTTGTTTTTTTGCTTTTTATATATAAAAGATATTGTATTTGAATTTTGGTCAAGTCTAGTTTAATCATTTTTATCACCTACGACTCTATTTCTCTATTCATTTTTACTATATTATTACATATTCTAAGACTAGATTTTCTATGAGAAGATATTATTATTGTCTTATCTTCTTTTTCCTTGTATAGGGATTTTAGTATTATACCTTCATTTAGTGCGTCTATATTTGCTGTTGGCTCGTCTAATATATATAGTTTTGATTTTCTTAGGAACATTCTAGCTAGGGCAAGTCTTTGTATTTGTCCTGTGGAAAGAAGTTTATTTTCTTTTACTATTTCTGTATCAAAGCCTTTTTCTAAACTTGCTATAAATTCATAAATATTGGCTTTTTTTGTGGCTATTATTAATTCTTCTTCTGTTGCATCTTCTTTTGCTATTTTTAGATTATCTCTTATTGTTCCTTTAAACAGATGAGTTTCTTGAGATGTATATGAGATGTTCTCTCTTAAATTAGAAGTTTTTATTGTTTTTAAATTTTCGTTATTTAAATATATTTTTCCTTTATTAGTATCATAAAATCTCATTATAAGTTTTATTACAGTTGACTTGCCGCAACCACTTTTACCAGATAGACCTATTACTTGATTTAGATTTGCTTTTAAATTAAAGTTTTCTATAAGGCTAGTATTATCGTAAGAAAAGTCCACTTTATTAAGCTCCAAATTGTTATAAATAATCTCCTTTCCCATAATATTTTCTTCTACTTCTGCTTCTTCGTCTAATAGTCCTAGTACCCTCTTAGCACATGCAAAGGTCAGTATTAGATTATTAGCAAGGTTAGATAATGCTGAAGTCGGGCCAAAAGATGAAATAAATATAGTCAGTGGAAATATTAACCCTAGTATATCTACTTTATTTTTAATATATAGATTTGCCCCCACTATTACAAATATTAGGTTTGCAATAATAATTATTGCAGACGATAGGGCAAAGTTTTCTCCAGATTTTTTAGACAGTATTTTAGTGGATTTATTTAGCTTTCTAGTTAGATTATTTATTTCCTTTAACAGTGTTTTTTCGTAATTAAAGTTAATAATTTCTTTTAGCCCTTTAAATGCCTCTAAAATTTTAGAGTTTAGTGCTGATAAATCTTCCCTTTGTACTGCACCTATATCTCTTGCTGATTTTTCCGTTACTATAGGTACAATGATTGCTAAGATTAAATGAGATATTAGTAGAACTAAGGCATATAATGGACTAAAGCTATATAATATTATTAAAAATACTAATGTATGAATTATAGCTATGCATATAGGAGAAATAGTATGGGCATAAAATACTTCTAAAAGCTCTATATCTGCCGTTATTATGGAAATTAATTTACCCTTGTTTTTCTCTTCCATTTTAGCAGGCCCTAACTCTCTTAATTTTTTAAATACTTTATCTCTAATTATGGCTAGAGTTTTAAATGCAACATAGTGGTTAAATAGCTGCTCTATATATTTAAATACTGCTCTTAAAATTGCTAGAATAAATATAATTCCTACTATAGTTTTTAAATTTATATCTTTATCAAGTATTAATTTTGCTAAACTATATCCTCCTAGCCCAGGTATTAGTGTGGCAAATATATGTCCCATTGCTCCAAAGAAAACTGCACAAATCATCTGAATTTTTAAGTCT
>NZ_JH165064.1:70529-81437 GCF_000227315.1 Peptoniphilus indolicus ATCC 29427
TTTTTACATAATAAGAGAGGCTCGAATTAATGAGCCTCCCCAATATTTGACATAGAGCCCAAAAAAAAGTGAGTCTTAAAACTCACTTTTATACTAAATGACATGCTACAAAATGTCCCGGATTTCTCTCTGTCAGCTCCGGCTTAGACTTTCTACAAACCTCCTGTGCCTTCGGACATCTATCCACAAATGGGCAGCAATTTGGTGGGTCTATAGGACTTGGAACTTCTCCTTCAAGCATAATTCTCTGTCTTGTTCTTTGAATATTTGGGTCTGCCAAAGGTATTGCAGACATAAGAGCTATTGTATAAGGGTGTATAGGATTTGAATACAACTCATCTGAAGTTGCAACTTCCATCATATTTCCAAGATACATTACTCCAACTCTATCTGAAATATACCTTACCATTGAAAGGTCATGTGCTATGAATAAATAAGTTAAATTCATTTTCTTTTGTAAGTCAATAAGTATATTTATTACTTGAGCTTGTATAGAAACGTCAAGAGCTGAAATAGGTTCATCACAAACTATAAACTTAGGCCTTACTGCAAGTGCTCTTGCAATACCAACACGTTGTCTCTGTCCACCTGAGAACTCATGCGGGAAACGTGAAGCATGTTCTTCTGATAATCCTACAAGATTTAGTAATTCGATAACTTTATCATGTCTTTCTTTTTCATTTTTATAAAGTCCGTTTATCAACATTGGTTCTTCTACCAATGATTCAACTGTCATTCTTGGATTTAGCGAAGCATACGGGTCTTGAAAGATAAATTGGAAATCACGTCTTTTCTTTCTCAACTTTGACTCTGATAATTTAAATAAGTCTTCTCCATCAAAGAACATTCCCCCCCCAGTTGGGTTTAAAAGTCTTGTTATAGTTCTACCTGTTGTAGATTTACCGCATCCACTTTCCCCAACAAGACCAAATGTCTCTCCGGGATATATATCAAAACTTACATTGTCAACAGCTTTCAATATTCCTTTTTTTACTTTGAAATATTTCTTTACTCCCCTTGCACTTATTAGAGGACTTACATCTTTATTTTTATTTTCAGTCATTATTTTCCCCCTTTAAGTACTCTTCACTATATAACCAACAACTACATCTGTGTCCTTCTCCATGTTCTGTTGTAGGAGGCATATTATCTTCGCATATTACCATTGCCTCGTCACATCTATCAAAAAATGGACATCCCTTAGGTGGTATATATAAATCCGGTGGCGAACCATGTATTGCATGAAGCTTTTCTTCCTTACTCATATCAAGTCTTGGAACTGATAATAAAAGTTTTTTAGTGTATGGGTGTTTTGTGTTATAGAAAATATCATCTGTTGAGCCCTCTTCCATAATTTGGCCTGCATACATTACTTCAACTCTATTACTCATATCTGCTACAACACCTAAGTCATGAGTAATCAATATTATACTCATTTCAAATTCTTCTTGAAGCTCTTTCATAAGTTCTAATATTTGTGCTTGAACTGTTACATCAAGTGCTGTTGTAGGCTCATCTGCAATCATAAGTTTTGGATTCATTACAAGCGCTATAGCAAGCATAACACGTTGTCTCATACCACCTGAAAACTCATGAGGATATTGATTAATTCTTGTTTCAGGTTCAGGAACACTTACCATATCAAGAATTCTTATAGCTTTTTTAAGAGCATCTGCCTTTGATATTTTTTCGTGTTTCATCAAACCTTCTATTATTTGGTCTCCAACCTTCATAGTTGGGTTTAGAGATGTCATAGGGTCTTGGAATACCATAGAAATTTTATTTCCTCTAATTTCTTGCATTTCTTTTTCAGACTTTACTATTATCTCTTCACCATCAAATAGTATTGAACCACCTTTATAAAAAGCTGGTGGATTTGGTAAAAGCTTCATAATAGAATTAGCCGTTACACTCTTTCCACATCCACTCTCACCTACAATTGCAACTGTTTCTTTTTTATTTACATCAAAAGATATCCCTCTAACCGCTTCAACTTCACCAAAGAAAGTTTTGAATGATATCTTTAAATCTTTTACTTCTAGTAATTTATCCATTCCATCTCCTACTTTCTAAGTCTTGGGTCTAAAGCGTCTCTTAATCCATCTCCCAATACGTTAAATCCAAACATAATAAGCGAAATCATAAGTGCGGGAACTACCATTTGATAAGTAAGTCCTATAGCAAGAACTTCAAGTCCTCCGTTCGCCAAGTTACCAAGTGATGGAAGTGGGTCTTGTAAACCTAATGAAACGAAAGATAATGTCGCTTCAGAAAAAATTGCTCTTGGAATTATAAGTGTTAAGTTTACAAGTATAGGACCAAGTGTGTTTGGAATTATATGTTTAAATAAAACCCAAGCATCATTTGCACCCATTGAACGAGCTGCCATAACATATTCTGACTGTTTTAAAGATAGAACTTGACCTCTAACTAAAATAGCTGTAGGTATCCAACCAGATAATGTCATCGCAAATACCATAACCGCAAAAGAAGTTCCTGACCCTTTTTCAGCAAATACAACTGACAATAGTATTACTATTAGTAAGTATGGTATTGAATAAATTATTTCCGCTATACGCATTAATAAGGCATCAACTTTACCAGAACTCATACCTGCTATACCACCGTATAGTACACCAACAGTTATGTTTATAAATGCAGCTAAAAATCCAATTAAAAGTGAGAATCTTGCACCATAAGTCGCACGTGTAAATAAATCACGTCCTAATGAGTCAGTACCAAACCAAAAATCAGCAGAAGGTCTATGATTAGTATTTAGCATATCAATTTGATAATAAGTATATCCACTAATCATAGGCCCAATAATTGCAAATATAACCATAAATATTATTATTATTAAACCGAACATTGCAAGTTTATTATTTTTCAGTCTTCTCCAAACATCAGCCCAATATTTTATAGTAGGTCTTTTGATTCTCTCTGCATGCTCTGCATTTCTATCAACTTTTTTAAATAATTCAGGAGAAAATTTTCTTTCCATTATGCTTTTCCCCCTCCTTCAAACTTAATTCTTGGATCTATAATAACGTAAGCTATATCCACAAGTAAAATCATAAGTACTAATACTATTCCATAAAATACTGTAGTTCCCATAATAAGAGTGTAGTCACGGTCAGTTATGGCTTTTATAAAGAATCTACCTAGCCCTGGAATGCCGAATATTTTTTCTACCACAAATGATCCCATTAATAAATCAGCTGTAAGAGTACCTAAAATTGATACTATCGGTAATATTGAGTTTCTAACAGCATGTTTTAAAATGACTGCCGAGCCTGAAATGCCTTTACTCTTCGCAGTTTTGATATAATCTTGCCCTAGTACTTCGAGCATAGAAGATCTCATTAGTCTTGCTATTTGTGCTGTAGGCATCATACAAAGTGCAATAGAAGGCATAATTGTGTGCGCGAAAGAACCCCATCCACTAAGTGGAAGTCCAAGATTCCTCCCAACCACTTGTATTAAAAGAGTTCCCATTATAAATGAAGGTACTGAAATCCCTATAATTGCTATTAACATTGCAATATAATCAGGAAATCTATTTTGATATAATGCAGCTAATGAACCTAAAACAGGCCCAAATATTAATGACCAAATAAGAGCTTGTAGTCCAAGTCTCAAAGATACAGGAAAACCTCTCTTTATCATTTGGTTTACTGTTTCAGTATTAGACTTCATACTTTCACCAAAGTCTAATTTTACTATATTTTTTAAGTATCTTCTATACTGCTCAGACACAGGCTTATCAAGGCCATATTTTATCTCTAAATTTCTATAAACCGTAGCCGGTATCTTTCCTTCTTGTTGTAGAGGATTTCCAGGCACAGCATGCATTAGAAAAAATGTAAGAGTTATTATGAAGAATATTGTCAAAAACGACATAACAAATCTTTTTCCTATAAATTTTAACATCTTTATTCCTTTCTAAAAAGCAGAGCCCCACAAATGGGGCCCATTTTATTTTTTATTGAAATTCTGCATAAGTTAAAATTGGATATTGAAGAAGTGGCTTATAAACACCCTTTATATTTTCTTGTACTAGATAAGGTTGAGTATAGAAGTATACAGGTACTATCGGCATATCTTCCATCAATATCTTTTCCGCTTTTCTCATGTTTTCCATTCTAACTGTTTGGTCTGCGCTATTTTTTGCTTCTTTTATAAGAGCATCAAACTCAGGATTTGAGTAATTAGAATAGTTTTGCTCTCCACCTGTCACAAATAAATCTAACATAGTCATAGGGTCATAATAATCTCCAACCCAACCCCCACGACTTAGATCAAAGTCATGAGCATTTTCACGAGCTAGTTTAACGTTGAAGTCAGCATTTTCAAGACCTACTGTTACTCCAAGATTTTGATTCCACATTTGTTGAACAGCTTGAGCTATTTTCTTGTGTGATTCACTTGTATTGTAAAGAAGAACTTGTTTATTGATATCTTCGATAGTAATTCCAGATTCTTGCATTCCTTCTTCTAATAATTTCTTAGCTTCTGCTGCATCTTCTTTAATTAAATTACCGTTGATGTCTCTCCACTCTTTGTTATTTTCGTCAATTAAACCAAATGGTACCATACCTTCAGCGGCAATTTGACCACCCTTAGTTATATTTTCTACTATTGACTTACGATCAAGAGCCATTGAGAAGGCTTTTCTAATTTTAGCATTTTCAAATGGATTCTTTCCATCTTCACTCTTAGTCATATTTAAACTGTAATAATAAGTTCCTATTTGTTTTCCAATAGTTACTACCGGCGATTTATCAGCAATTTTTTGTGCCAAAACTTCCGTTGGGACATCAGTTAATATACCATATTTACCAGCATCGAAGTTTTGATATGCAGTGTTGCTATCTTCAAGAATTTCCCAAGTTATTCCACCAAGTTTAACTTCAGATGCATCAAACCAGTTTTCATCCTTAGTTGTTTCAACTTTTGAGTTGTGTTCCCAATTAATTAACTTGAATGCACCATTTGATACAAATGTAGAAGCGTCTTTTGCCCAATCAGGATTTTCTTCAACAACTTTTTGATTTACTGGGTACAATGTGTAGAATGCTGTTAAGTCTGTGAAATATGGTGTCGGTTTTTCTAAAGTAACTTCTAAAGTTGTATCATCAATTGCTTTTACTCCAACTTCAGCTCTTTTAGCTTCTAACCATTTTTCATAAACTGCATCGGCAATTTCATCTTCGTTCTTGCCATTAAGATCAAGCCCTGCTTTATCAGCATCACTTATAACAACTTCATGGTCAACTTCGTTAGTATCATTTCCATCAGCATCTTTTACATAGTATACGCCAGGTCTTTCAACTGTGTTATAAGCTTCTCCTCCTTTTAAATAGTAAAGTTGGAATGCATAAAGTGAAGCTGTGTTAGGGTCTAGAGCTCTTAGCCATGCAAATTCAAAGTCTTTTGCGGTAACAGGATCTCCATTTGACCACTTGACATCATCTTTAAGTTTAAATGTATAAGTCAAACCATCTTCTGATACTGTTGGCATTTCTTTTGCCATACCAGGAGCTAAATTTCCATCTTTATCATATCTTAAAAGTCCTGTAAATAAGTGATTTAACAAATATGATTCATGAGTACCTTGCGCAAGTGCAGGATCTAAAGACCCCGGTTCACTAGTATTGTTTACGATAAGAATTTGTCCTTCCGCTCCATCTGTGCTTGCAGTTTTATTTCCACCACATGCTGTCAAAAATACTGCTGTCAAGATTAACAAGGCCACTAAACCTTTAAATCTTTTGTTCATTAAAATTACCTCCTCAATATTAATTTAATTAATTAATTTTACCATATTTTACAGTACTTAACAATCGTTTTGAAGTTATATTATCCCAAAGTGTTATAAGCTATAGTCTATAATAGATATTCCTCTATCTTCAGTGCCATATCATCATAGGTAACTTCTCCTACAAATCTATGAACTTCTACACTATTTTTATACATAACTGTTAATGGTACATTATCTATCTTTTTAGTTCTTCTAACAGACTTATTTTCATCTATGTCCAAGTAAAATGCAGCTATCTCGCCAAACTCTTCTTCAATCAATTCAATAACTATTTCTCTAACACTCTTACAGTGTACACAACTCTTACCACCAAATATTACAATTGATGTTGGATTTTCAGCTATTCTCTTATCAAAATTTTCAGTTGATATGAACTTAACTTTTGAAGACTCCATACTTATTATCTCTCTTTGAAGAGCTATTTCATCTTCATTTTCCATAGCCATGGTCATGAAATCTATATCGTTTTGTATTACAACACCTTCCACAAAAGTTTCTTTAACTCTTGTTCCCGTATTTTCCTCTCTAATTTCATTTTGATCTACCGAAATTTCTATAGGTTTTTCTCTATTTAAATAGTTGTATGGATATCTAAATCCTTGATATATATAGTTTTTAATTGCAAAATTCTGTTCTGCATTAACTCTGTATGGACAAACCCATCTCCAAACTACTTCATGGTCTTCTGTTATCTCATACATAATTCCTGCCGAACCCATAGAAACTAAAGTGTTTCCATTTTCAAGTCTTTGTAAACTTCCCCCATATGGGGAATAAAACTTATATCCATTTAAATATGTTGAATATCCTAAATCTCTAGGTGTTATCTTCCATTTTATATCATACGTTATCGGGTTAAATTCCAAAACTCTTGAATATGCTCTTCTATAATTGTTTATTCCAGTACTTGAGTTTAAATTTGGAACTCCATATCCTGACTCTGCTCCACTTTCAAAAAGTAAAATATTCCCTGCTCCATTCAACCCCTTTTTAATCATCTGTATATGAGTAGGACCTATTATCCCATGAAGTTTCCTAAATAAACTATCTTCTTTAGGACCTATTTGCCAAACAATTTTTCTCTTTTGTTTATCAATTATCCCAATAAAGTTTGATTGTCTTGAAGCAAATATTATATTGTCAGGAGCAAATCTCCTATCTCCTTGGTCATACCACTTGTTTTCTCCCAAGACTCCAAAAGAAGTTATGTGTAGATAGTCTCCTATCTCCAAGTTTGAAATTAAGTTAGGATTTCTATAAATTACATTTTTTTGCACTTCGGTATAACCAATTTCATTAAAATGATTTGAAAAAGAGAACTTCCAAACTACATTGCCATTTAAATCTACTTCATATATGACTTCGTCTAAAAGTTTTTTGTCAGATACTTCTGTGTTTACAATAGTATCATGACCTAAAATTAAGGTGTTTCCATTTTCAAGTCTATGGTAATCTCCATGAGCTCTGGCACTCCATATAGATTCTTTTTCAAGAAATCTAAATTTATTATATGACCAAACCACATTACCATCTTGTTCTATTTCTATTAAGCTTTCTCCATCTTGTGAAGAAAAATCAGATTTTCTAAATTTTGTAGTACCAATTATATTCCCATTCTCTAACATCTTTGCAGGCATAGCATTCATCTTAAAATGTTTTATTTCATTTCCATTCATATCGAACAATAAAACACCTGAACTAGGAGTTGCAACTAAATTATAACCACTGCAACACTTTTCTTTTTTATAAACTGTCGTGCCTGTTGGTAATATCATCGGTATTCCTCCCTCAAGTATCTATCTGCATAGACAGCTGCTATCGCTCCATCTGAAGCTGCTACAACAGCTTGTCTTAAGACTGTATCTGTGCAATCTCCAACAGCAAATAGACCTGGAATATTAGTCATCTTTTTTTCATTTACTTTAATAAACTTATTTTCATTTAGTATACCTAAATTGGAAACAATTTCTGTCTGAGGTTCCATCCCAACAAACATAAATATTCCATCTGTTTCTAAACTAGTTTCTTTACCTAATTTAGACAAAGTTATTGAATTTACATATTCTTCACCTTGGATTTTTATCAAATATGAATTGTATATTATTTCTATTTTAGGATTTCTTAAAACCTGTTTAAAAATATCTTTATCAGCATCAACTATGCCATCTGGATGTATTGAAATTATACTGACTTTATTTGCAAACTTAGAAATATATTCAGCCTCTTCAAGGGCAACGTTACCACTTCCAAGTATGTGGACATCTTTGTCTTTTACAAATTCTGCATCACAAGTTGCACAATAGCTTACTCCCTTTCCTGCAAACTCTGTTTCGCCTTCTATTCCTAAAACTTTTTCTCTTGTACCAAGTGCAAGAATTACTGCTTTTGCTTCAAAAGTTCCTCTTCTTTTAGTATGTACTTTAAATATATTTCCATCTTTTTCGACACCCGTTACAGTGCTTTTTATTCTCTCTACATTTTCTATGCCAAGAGCATGGTTCCTAAACATATCAGAAAGTTCTATTCCACTGGTTTGTATAATTCCAGGGTAGTTTTTCACCATTTCAGTGTCTTTTATTCTTCCACCAAAACTCTTTTTTTCTATTATGAGAGTATTTAATAATCCTCTCCCTGCGTATACACAAGCGGAGAGCCCAGCAGGGCCTCCACCTATTATTATCAAATCATACATAATTAAATACCTAATGATTTTGCAAAATCATCCATTCCTTCAATTTTTAAGCTCTCTACCAGACCTTCATCAACCATTCTTGAAAAATTAGGGTCTATAGGTAATGTTAATGTGCTCTTTATATCATGCTTTTTAGCTTCAGATTCAATCTTACTTTCACCATATATATAAGTTATTTCATTACAATGAGAGCATTTAAAGTAAGACATATTTTCTACCAAGCCAAGTATCTTTACATTCATCATCTGCGCCATCTTAACTGCTTTTTCTACTATCATTTGAACTAAATCTTGAGGTGTAGAAACTATTACAACGCCATCAAGTGGTATTGATTGATACACAGTAAGCTGGACATCACTTGTTCCAGGAGGCATATCCACTAAAAGATAATCCAATTCTCCCCAATTTACATTTTGATAGAATTGAGAAATTGCAGAGCCTACAACCGGTGCACGCCACAATACTGGGTCTGTGCTATTAGGTAGTATTAAATTAACACTGACTAATTTTATCCCCGTACTTGTTATTGCCGGATTTATATTCTTTCCGTCACTTAATACTTTTTCAGAAATTCCAAATGCACTTGGAACAGAAGGCCCTGTTATATCAGCATCAAGTATTCCAACTTTGTACCCTTGTCTACTTAGCTCAGTGGCCAAACTTTGACAAACAAAGCTCTTTCCTACTCCACCTTTACCGCTCACCACACCTATTGTGTGTTTTACATTTGAATTTTCATTTAAACTAAATTTTTGAATTGCCATTTATTTCTCCTATACTTATTATAATATTTTATATATGATTAATCAATCATTCATTCTCTGTTTTAAATTGTAGCTACTGGATTTTTCGGAGCTTTTTTTAATACTTTGAATTCTCCGTCAGAATACTCAATTATGTTAAAAGTAGCATTTCTAAGAACTCTATTTTCCCAAAAATCAGATATATCTATTTTTTCTACATAATTTAATATCGCAACAATAGTTACTCCATGACTAACTATCAAGACATTCTTATCTTTTGAATTTAAGATATAACCTTCAAAAAACTTCTTTACTCTATCCATCACTTCGTAGAGAGATTCTCCATCTTCTCTTTTATATTTGTGTGGTTCATTAAAATAAGTGGTATATAACTCTCTGTCTTCTTCTTTAAGTGTATTAAAATATCTTCCACTCCAATTCCCAACATCTATTTCTCTAAGATATGGTGTAGATATAATTTCATTGTCGGGTGCAACTATTTTTGCAGTATCTTCTGCCCTTTTTAAATCTGATGAGTAAACTTTATCAAATTTAATATTTTTAGATGACTCTCTTAATAACTCCGCCATTTCTATTCCTTCTTGAGTTAATGGAGAGTCCATTATACCTTGAACTCTATCCGCTCTATTCCACTCCGTCTGTCCGTGTCTTGTCAAATATATTTTCAAATACTCTTCTTATCCTCCAAATCTTTAGCCAATTTATATGAGCCTTCAATTATCTCATTTGGATAACCCATTAAATTTAAAATAGCTATTGCATTTCTTGATTCAGCTCTACCTAATTTTAATTTGTAGTCAAATTTTATGTCATCTTCTTCTATTTGTTCTTCAAAATGATAATTTGTATATTCACTCAAAAGTTCTGTCAATTCAATATCATGTGTAGCTGCCACTACAGTTGCGTCTTTTGCAATATATTTTAGAGTATTATACGCTGCAGCAATCCTATCTATTGTATTTGTACCCTTAAATATTTCATCCAATATCAATAGTTTTTTTACATCAATATCACCTATCATTCTCTTAATAGCTTTAGTTTCTGCCATAAAATAGCTCATTTTTTCTTCTAATGAATCTGAAATATCTATAGCTGACTCAACTTTAAAAAATGAAGTTTTCAAGCTATTTGAATGTGTAAGGCCAAAAGCATTGGCAAATATTACATTGATTCCAAGATTTCTTAAGAATGTAGACTTTCCTGAAGCATTAGAACCTGTTATTAAAACATCTATATTTGAAAATTCAAAATCTTGAGAAGTCTGTTCAACTCCTAGCAAAGGATGTTTAAGCCCCTTTGCTTCCAATATAAAATCGTCATCTACAAATTCTACAAATTTTAAATTTTCAGCTATTTTGTAAGAAACTATAGCTGTTATCGCATTTATATCACCGAGTGCAATGTATAATTTTAAAATATCTTCCTTACACTTATTTATCTCATCTGCAATAGAATAAAACCTGTTAGCTTCAATTAAAAATAATAAATCAAATATTTTTCTTATTCCCTCTGACTCATCAAAGTTTTTAAAATATCTTATTCCCTTTGCCTTATTGCGAATCTTCTTGAGTTTATTATTAAACTCTTTTATTTCTAATAATTCATTATATATTGAATCTATTTCATAATTT
>NZ_JH165064.1:81487-95979 GCF_000227315.1 Peptoniphilus indolicus ATCC 29427
TTTAAACCAAGTCCAAATATGGAAGATAAATTCCCTATATCTAATATAATTCCAGCTGTTGCCTTATTTAATTCCCTATAAATATAAAAATTAGCGAGCAGTAAAAAAATAAAATACAAAAAGCAAGAAATTTATCAATAATTGCAACTAATATAAAAAAATAAATCCAAATCTCAGAATTCGAGTAGGAATTTTTAAATTTTTAAACTTTTCATAATCTACACCATACTTTAATAAATCTACAATTGATTTTTTAAAATATCCAACTTTAGCAAATTCAAATTTAATCTCTTTGGTTAAATCAGATTTTTCTTCAAATTCTATTATCTTTCTCTTAAAATCTTCTTGATATGTTTTAGAATAGTTTTGTTTTCTAAGCATATTGTATAAGGATTGAGCCCCCATAATTGAATCGGTATGATTTATTTTTTGTAAAGTTTATATAATTCTAAATCTTTAAAAGTTATATCATCTACATTTAATGGATTTTCTTGATACGTTTGAGATAAAATCTCTTCTGAAATTTTAACGTCTATTTCTTCTTTGCCAAATCTATTGTATGTAACTTCTTTAAGTCCTTTTAAATAATTATTCTTCATAATTTGTCCGTATATAAATACAAACCCATATATCGCAATTATGATTATAAAAATATAGAGTCCACTTCCGTATTCTTCCATAAATTCACCTCTATATAAATTTTACCATAGAAACCAATTTTTTATTCAATAAAAGCTTCTTACGCAAAAAATAGTTCAAATATAGAAATTAATTCTTTCTTACACTATTTATAGTAATAAAAAGAGCCGGCTAAGCCAGCTCAAATTTTTAATTATTACTTGAATTTTAATTATAAATTGAAGTGAGTTTTTAAGTTGTTTATTACAACAGCTCCAATATCATCTTGTGCGTCAATTGTAGAACCACCGATATGTGGAGTTACATATACTCTATCAAGTTCGAATAGTGGAGATTCAACTGGAACGTCCATAGTGTCAAGTCCGCCACTTCCTAATTCGTTAGAAATAGTATCTAAGTTAGCTCCGCCTAATTTACCATTCTTGATATATTTGTAAAGAGCTTCTTCATTTACGATTCCACCACGTGCAGCATTGATTATTATAGCTCCATCTTTCATTCTTGCCATAGATTCTTCATTGAACATATCTTTTGTATCTGGAGTTAGTGGCACGTGTAAAGTAACTACGTCTGAATTTTCAATAACTTCATCTAATGTAGTAAGTTTTACATATTCTTGTTTGATGTCTTCCGGTTTTAAGAATGGATCATAAGCGATAACATCCATATGGAAAACATTAGCAAATTCAGCAACACGTCTACCAATTGCGCCAAATCCTATAATCCCCATAGTTTTGTTTCTCATTTCACGACCAATCCATCTATATTTATTCCAGATTCCACCCTTAACTTCATTTTGAGCTTGAACTGTATTTCTATAAAGATCAAGGACTTTTGCAATTACAAGTTCTGCTACTGCGTTTGCATTTAATCCCGGTGAGTTATAAACCGGAATATTTTTTTCCTTAGCATATTCTTTATCAATGTGGTTAGTTCCTGTTGATCCTACAAAAATAGCCTTAAGATTTGTTGCAGCATCTAAAACTTCTTTGTTTATAAATGGGTCAACTCTCATGATAAGAATATCATAAGGAGCGATAATACTTGCAAGTTTTTCGCTTGTAGGAAGCATTTCCTTATCTAATTCTATACCTAAATCCCTTAAACCTTCATCAATTACTTCTGACATATAGTCAACCATTAATGCTTTCATTTTTCTCTCTCCTTTTTATTACTATGTACGATCATTCAATTTTATTGTAACATACCTTTTTTTAATTCAACTCTTTTACCTATCTTTCGAAAACAATTTCACAAGCTATCTTTCATTCATTTTTCCTATCATTAATTTTTATATAAAGACAGTTTTGAAATATATGTTATAATTTTTACTTAATATGAAATATTTAATTTAAATTTATTATTGCCACTTATACAACTCATAATTTTTAATAAGTTCAACAATTGGGTATAATAATAAAATAATTACTTACTTTGGAGGTAAAAATGAAAATAATAAAAAAATTAACCGTTACACTTGGACTTACACTAACCCTTTCAACTAATGCTTTCGCAGCTCAAGTGCAACAACCTACTATAAGCCCTTGGGCTATTAAAATAGTTAACAACGCTCAAATGCAAGGAATAGTTCCAATATCTCTTGAACAACAAGGAAAAGACTTCACTGTTAAATTAAATAAACAAGACTTGGATGCTTTAAATACTGCAACCCAACAAAAACTTGAACAATATAAACTAAAGAAAAATACTAAATTTAAATCTGAAAATTCAAAAAATGACTTCACAAAAGAAGATGTAATAATCAACATCTATAACATAGTTGGTAAATATTCTGACGATTCAGAAAAAAATGCCGTTGAATATTTTAAAAAAAATAAATTAATCGAAGGCGATGGAGTTGAACTTGGTTTAAATCAACCAGCCACTCTTGAACAAGCCATAGCACTATATACTCGTGCTATTACAGATGTTGTAAATGACCAAAATATGGGTGCAAAAGGTGTTTTCTATAAAGCTGAAGCAAATGGAAACACTGTTTATATGCTTGGTTCAATCCACGTTGGAGATTCAACAATGTATCCTATAGATTCAGATATAATAGACGCTTATAATTCTTCTAGTGAATTATTTGTAGAAGCTGATATAACTAATGCCGAAAAAGTTTTGGCAGCACAGTCTTCTTTGATTAGCAAGACTCCTTTAAACCAAAAACTTTCTCCTGAGTTATACTCTCGCTTTAAAGCCATTATGGACAAATATAAAATTCCAGAAGAAAATTATAAGAATTTAAAAGTATCTGCAGCCTACACAAATCTATCATCCATCCCTATGGTAACTGAAATGCCTCTAGCTAGTGCAAAGGGAATTGACCAATACTTTTTAATAAATTCAAAATTAGATAACAAAAAAATTGGAGAAATAGAATCTATAGCTTTCCAACTTGACATGCTAGATAAATTTGGAGATCAAAAATATGTTAAATTAATTGAAGAATTAATTCCTCAAATAGAAAAAGATAATGCTAAAAAATTAGTTGAACAAACTAAATCTATGCAAAAGTTTTGGACTGAAGGAAATGAAAAAGGATTTTCTAAAATGTTCAATACCGGTGATGAATTTACAAAACATTTAGTTGTAGACAGAGACCCTAAAATGGCAGATAAAATTGATGAAATGTTAAAATCAAAAGATAAAAAAACATATTTTGTAGTTGTTGGAAGCGGACACTACACTTCTGAAAAATCTGTCATCAACTACCTTGAGGAAAAAGGATATAAGGTAGAAAATTTAACTGGAAAATAATTATTATACAAAATTTTATTTAATACTATAAATAAAATAAAATTAAATAATCACAAAGGCTAGCCATAATTTTTAGTGGCTAGCCTTTTTAACTTTTGCTATCTTTATTACACAAAATGCTATTAATGCAAATATCGAACATATTGCCCAAGAAATTTGTATCGGCATCTGATTAGACTCTAAATTAATATAACTTTTTGAAATTATTCCCGTAATTATTAAACCCATACACATTCCAAATTGGAAAAATGATGATAATAACGACAACAGTGTAGCTCTATATTCATTAGGTATTCTCTTATTTATAAATATTTGAGATGTAACTGGATACATTCCTCTTCCAATTTCATATAATATAAACATTGGTAATATAAAATAGAATTTATTTGACAATGAAGATAGCATTAAAAAGCAGAATAAAATAAAACATGTTATAGAAACACCATAATAATCTTCTCTATTTTTACTAATAATTTTAGCTATATAGATTCCTAATATCATTGCTACAGAAAACAATACTTTTAGTATTCCCATTATCCAAATTGGATAGTTGCTAGTTCCCAAAAATCTTGGTTGTTGAAATACATTAGCTGCTGAGTTTGAAAGTGCTATAAATAATGCTACAATAAAAATCATAAAAATTTCTCTGTTGTTTTTTACTATACTTAAAGAATCCATAGATATTGATTTAATTGTTTGTTTTTTATCCCCACTCATATATCTAAAATTATCTGATACAAAAAATATCATAAAAATTAATAATACTATACTAATTACAAAACTAAATATCCATGGATATACTAAATTTTTAGATGCCAATATTGCACCTAATATTCCTGCTACAATTCCTGCTACATTTCTAATAATATTGTTGTTTGAAAAAATTTCTTCTATTTGTCTATCTGTATTTTCCACAACCCATGCTTCTAAACTTCCTGAAATAAAACAAGTATATAATCCTGAAAATATTGAAGCAAATAATAGAATATAATACCCTTGTTTCTCTATAAATGTATATAAATATATCAAATGCAATATTAAGCCTATAATTATAGAAGCTTTCCTGCCATATTTATCTGCCACTAAACCTGTAGGTATCTCCCCTATCCACACAATAAAAAATCCAAATGCTAATAAAAAATTTACTTCTTTTAAAGATAAATCCTTGTACAATAAAAATATTATCAAAGAGGTACCTACTATTTCCTCCATTAAAAATTGCAAAAAACTTATTATATAAAATTTTATATGTGTTTTACTTTTCATATTATTAACTCTCCAAAGCTATTTTAATTTTACTTGAAAATATTAAATAATTTAAAATCTATCATAATAAAAGTGCAAATAAATACTTCACGTTAATTAATATAAGTACAGAAAGATAAATTACAATAACTGTAGCTATATTCTTAGGACATTTCTTAATATAGTCCTTAAAAATTTACAAGCTTCTCGTACTACCCTTTTATTATGTTATTTAATTTTATAAAATTGAAATTCCCTAAATAACTTTAACAAAGTGTTTTTAAGCTAAAACTCATCTTAGAAAATATTTTTCTCTGTTCCTCTAAATTATTTATTGGAATCAGTTCTTAAATTTTATTATTAATATTTAATTCTTATACTCAAATTTAAATCTTTTTATAACTACAATTAAAAATTACATTACATCAACAATATTCCTATTAATATTAACATTATCAACATCCCAATTTCATTACCCAAGCTTCCATACATTGAATTTAATTGATAGGTAAGTAAAATAGAAAAGCCTAAACTTACTTGAATGTATTTTTTCCACTTATAATTACTAGGTTTTATAAAAATTTTCTTTTTTATCAAAATATAATTTAAAACTTGCCATACTAATAAAGCTATTAATGAGCAAACTATATTATGCCCTTGTATAATTTTTGACATAATCAGATAATAGACAGTTAAATTTGAAATAATTGTAAAAAATCTTTTCAATTACTAGCCCCTCCTGTCCAACTATAATTATATTTATCTATTAGCCCTGTATAATTAGATACTCGATATGCAGTTATTTCTCTTTGCCACTCATAAATTCCCCTTTGCCTATCTTGACACTGTCTATTACAAATTTCATAATATACATCACCAGGTCCTGCTGACACTACAAACCCTACAACTGATGTAACTATGCTTGCAACAATCGGAACTCCCAAAACACTAGCTGTTATAGAGGCAACCAATGCAGCTTCTGCTTTATAATAATTAGCGCTAGTTCTTGTGCAATACCACGAATTCCAATTACCCCATGAATAAAAACTTATATTATTATCTGTCTCATGATTTTGCAGTACAAGTTCTTCATCCACTATGGTTATGTAATTTTCTTTTATTACTAATTGATTGTTTTTCCTCTCTACAGTAGTCAAGTTGTCATCACTATGTATTTTAATAAAGCTATCATCTCCATTTAAATACTGCTCTACTATATCAACTTTTCCTGTTATGGTATCAAGGTAACTAGCTTTTATATAACCATCTCTTTCCTCAATTATTTGTACTATATAGCCATTACTTACTCCATTTAATTGTCCTATAGCATTTACAGTAGAAATACTTGATATAATGATAATAAACGCTAAAAATATAGCTTTAACACTCTTTGATTGTATGGTTTTCGATTTCATTTTATTCGCTCCTTTAATAAATAATTGTTTCTACCCTACTTTAAAAAACATCGAAACCACCCCTTTTTCATTATACTACCCTTTATATTACATTTGAAATATTTATTAACCTTTTATAAAGTTAAATTTTTAATAGTTAACAATTATTCATACTAGAAAATCATAATTTAATTGATGTCTTCTTATTAAATTCAAATTAAAAACAGCATGAAAACTTATCTCATGCTGTACTTATAAAATATATTTAATTTTTAAAACTGTGAACTGGAGCAGGAATTCTTCCTCCTCTATTTATAAAGTCTTTTGCGGAATTATTTCCTATATCCATTATCGGTGCATATCCTAACAATCCACCAAACTCAGCAAATTCTCCAACACCTTTTCCTACAACTGGTATAACTCTAACTGCTGTAGTCTTGCCATTTATTACGCCAATTGCCGCTTCGTCTGCTATCATTGCAGAAATTGTTTCAGCTTCAGTATCTCCAGGTATTGCTATCATATCAAGACCTACTGAGCACACCGCTGTCATGGCTTCTAATTTATCAAAAGTTAAATGCCCTGATTCTGCTGCTTTTATCATACCTTCATCTTCAGATACAGGTATGAATGCTCCGGATAACCCTCCAACACTTGATGATGCCATTATTCCACCTTTTTTAACTGCATCATTTAACATTGCAAGAGCTGCTGTAGTTCCATGTCCTCCAACAGTTTCAATACCAATCTCTTCAAGAATTCTTCCTACAGAATCTCCTACTGCCGGTGTAGGAGCAAGTGATAAATCTATTATTCCAAAGTTTTTATTCAGCCTTTGTGAAACTTCTCTACCTACAAGCTCCCCCATTCTTGTTATTTTAAATGCAGTCTTTTTAATCGTTTCATATACTTCATCAATAGGTGCACCTTTTAATTTATCTATTGCAACTTTGACTACTCCGGGGCCCGAAACTCCAACGTTAATAACTGTATCTGATTCTGTTATTCCGTGGAAAGCTCCTGCCATAAAAGGATTGTCTTCAACAGCATTTGCAAATGCAACAAATTTAGCACATCCAATAGAATCTGCTTCTTTAGTCAACTCAGCAAGTTCTTTTATCTTATACCCAAGTAACCCTATAGCATCTAAATTCATGCCTGCTTTTGTAGATGCAACATTTACACTTGAGCAAACATAAGTTGTTTCTGCCAATGCTCTTGGAATTGAATTTATAAGGTTCAAATCTCCAGGGCCCATTCCCTTTTGTACCATTGCTGAAAATCCACCAATGAAATCTACTCCTACTTCCTTAGCAACTTTATCAAGCACTTTTGCATAAGGCGTATAGTCCTTTAATTCCGATGCTGCTGCTATAAGAGCTATAGGTGTTACAGAAATTCTATTATTTATTATTGGAACTCCATACATCTTTTCAATCGCACTTGTAGTATTCAAAAAATTTTCAGTTTCTCTCATCATCTTTTCATAAATTCTTTGAGTTGCCTTTTTTGAATCTGAGTCTATACAATCTAAAAGAGAGATTCCCATTGTAACAGTTCTTATATCTAAATGCTCATCTTCAAGCATTTTTATAGTTTCTAATATATTTCTTTTATCCATGTGTCACCTAAATTCTATGCATTTTGTTAAAAATATCTTCGTTTTGAATTTTTATGTAAACTCCGATTTCTTCTCCTAATTTATCAAAACCTTCTACCACTTCTGTAAAAGTCGTGTTTGCATTAGTCAAATCAACCATCATCATTGCCGTAAATTTATCATCCATTATTGTTTGGTTTATATCCAAGATATTGATGTTATATTTAACTAATAGTTCTGAAGTTCTATAAACTATTCCTGTAAAGTCTTTTCCTATAATTGTAAGTATCGCTTTCAATCTTCTTCTCCTAAATATATTATTTTTTATATTATATCATACAATAAAATTTTATCACTTATATGTTTAAAAAACACCTAAAATTGGTAAGTAATTAATAATTAGGAGGTACTTATGAAAGTTATTTTTCATATTTTAGAATTAAACAAATGGCAAACTAATGTACAAAATATTAGAGATTTAATTTCAAGTGATCCTGAAGCCGAAGTTGAAGTTATCGTTGGTAGTGATGCAGCTAGCCTTTTTGGTAAATACAGTGGTATCGACTTTGATGATTTATTACGTAACCCAAAAGTTAACATCACTATTTCAAAATTTGGGCTTGAAAATAACAACCTTGACTCAAACTTCTTACCTTCTGGTGTTCAAGTTGATGACTTGATAATAACTAAACTTGTAAAATTACAAGAAAGTGGTTTTGCCTACATAAGATTATAGTTTATAGCATACAAAAAGAGCCTTTTTTGACAAGGCTCTTTTAAAATTTTATTCTTCTATTTTTAAATTTTTCATAGATAAATCTAAAATTTTTGCAGAGTGTGTTATTGAGCCGCTTGATATAAAGTCAGCTCCCAAACCTCTATATTTATCTACATTTTCAAGACTAACATTTCCCGAAAGTTCTATATATGCTGTTCCATTTATTATTTCTATTGCTTTCTTTATGGTTTCTACATCCATATTATCAAGCATTATAATATCCGCTCCTGCGTCTACAGCTTCAGAAACCATCTCTAAATTTTCAACTTCAACTTCTATCTTTGTAACAAAAGAAGCATAATTTCTTGCCATATTTACAGCTTCAAAAACTGAACCGGCAGCCGCTATATGATTATCTTTTAAAAGTATTGCATCTGAAAGATTGTATCTGTGGTTTTTAGCTCCACCAACTTTTGCCGCATACTTTTCAAAAATCCTCATATTTGGAGTAGTTTTTCTAGTATCTACAATTTGAGTTTTTGGGTCGTTTAATGCTTTAACTAGCTTGTTTGCATAAGTTGCAACACCACTCATTCGTTGCATATAATTAAGCGCTGTTCTCTCTCCTGTTAAAAGAGTTCTAACATCTCCAAATACCTTGGCTATTAAGTCTCCCTTTTTGACTTCAGCTCCATCTTCTTTATAGATTTCAAATTCAACATCAGAATCAATAAGCTGGAATACTCTTTTGAAAACATCTATTCCAGCTATAACTCCTTCATCTTTAGATAAAAGTTCAACTGACGCTCTCTTTTTAGATGTATATATAGCATTTGTAGTCACATCTTCATGAGTTACATCTTCTTTTAGTGCCATTTTTAAATAGTCATCTATTTGAAAATTTTCAAGTTTTTGCATTTTTATCCTCTATTCCTAGTCTTTTAAATTTACTTAACTCCAAGTTTTGCTATAGTTCTTCTCTTCATAATAGCTATTAAAACAAATAAACTAACTAATGCTACAGGAAGCGCAACCATTTGACTTTGCATTATTCCAGCTACGAAGAATCCTGTGATTGATGCGATTGCACAGATTATAGCATAAGTCATCTGACTTGATACGTGAACTATATGGTCACAGCCCGCTCCTGCTGAAGATAAAATTGTTGTATCAGAAATTGGTGAACAGTGGTCTCCAAATACTGAACCTGAAAATATAGCTGCAAGTACTATGCTAAGATAGTGCATATGGTTTGATTGAACAAGTATTGGAACTAATATAGGAATTAATATACCAAATGTTCCCCATGCCGTACCTGTTGAGAATGCAAGGAAACTTGCCACTATGAATATTATAGTTGGTAAAATCCACATAGGCATATTAGAACTTTGTATTAAACCTGATATATATCCACCTGTATTTAGATAGTCTGTACTTGTTATTCCACCTATTGTCCAAGCAAGTGTAAGTATTACTATAGCCGCAATCATTGACTTCATACCATCTACTATTCCGTCCATAAACATTCTAAAGCTAACTAATTTTCTTGGTATGTACATTAAGAACGCACATACTATAGCTAGAACAGAACCTATTACTAATGATAGATTTACATTGGCATTTCCGAAAGCTTCTGCAGCTGTTGCAGAACCATCAAAGAAACCGCCTGTTCTCATCATCATTAGAATTGTAACACTTATAAGCACAACTATGGGCAGAATTAAATCTATTACTCTTCCCTTATCTGAATGAGTGTATCCTACTTCTTCTTTTGTAACAATTCTTGATGTATCATCTCTTTCATATGATTCCATTGAGCCTATTTCATATTTTGAGAAAGAGAAATAAACTACAGTTAAAATTGTAAGTAATGCATACAAATTCAAAGGTATTGTACTTAAAAATACATTCATTGGATTTTTTACTCCAGTATCACCAATTATAGCAACTACTGAAGCTGCCCAGCTTGATACTGGTGCTAAAATACAAATTGGCGCTGCTGTTGAATCTATAATGTTAGCAAGCTTTGCCCTTGAAACATTGTTCTCATCTATGATAGGTTTCATTACAGCTCCAACTGTAAGACAGTTAAAATAATCGTCAATAAATATTAAAATACCTAAAATTGCCGTTGCAAGTTTTGCACTTTTTTTGTTGCTTATCTTTTTGCTTGCCCATTTCCCATAAGCAAATGAACCACCAGCCATGTTCATTACCATTACCAATGAACCCAAAAGAGCAAGAAATATTACCATAAGTGCATTATCTCCAACTTTTGTTCCCATTAAAGTAAAAACTTTTTCAAATGCAAGTACTATATCTCCACCTGTTAGAATCAATCCACCCGCTACTATTCCAAGTAAGAGAGATGTGATCACTTCTTTTGTTATAAGTGCCAAAAATATTGCAACTATAGGTGGAACTACAGATAAAATCCCAAATTCCATTTAATCACCTTTTTCTTAATTTTAAATTTTATTATATCGTAGAACTTAGTATTTTACAATAATAAGCACTACTTATTAGCCATGTATTGTTCTCCTAAAAAACTGCTTTCAACTTTTAAATATCCACTTCTCACAAGTTCATCTAATTTTAATTTCAATTGGTCAACTGTCAAATCTGTTCCTTTATTTTTTAAATGTCTTAAAACTTCTATCGAAGCTACAGAAGTTGCTATTGGTAAAACTTCTTTTATCTTTTCATAAAATTCTTCGTGTTCTTTTGCACGAAGAGTTTGCAATTCATCAAAAGGATTTTCTTTATGCGGAGATTCCGTATCTGCATATCTTATTCTCACATAAGAAGTTCTTCCTAATTTTGAAGAAGATATAAACACATCCCCAGTTTGCAAATATGGTAATCTCTTTGCCTCTTCTGTTGAGATATCCGTTTCTTCTCGTATTGTATCAATATCAGAAGCTCTTACAGTTCTAAATATCAATTTTGTATTTAACTGAGCTGTTATAGTGTCATCTAATAGAGTCGGTCTTTGAGTAGCCAATACTAAAAACACTCCATACTTACGACCTTCTTGGGCTATTTCTCTCAATATATGTTTTGTTGGAGAGTCCACTCCTTTTGGTGCAAAATTATGTGCTTCATCAGTTATGACTATAAAAGGTGGGAAAAAATCATGTGCATGACCTGCATATTTCCATTCTCTATAGTCTCTTCTCATATTGTATAGTTTATTTACAAGGTAGGTCGCAAACACTTGAATCATTCTTGTTGAGCCTTGTATTACTTCAACTTTTCCGGACATTATACCGTCTACAATAGGTGTTATATCTTTATCGAGAACACCTTCATTTTTAAGCCTTTGAAGTCTCCACAATATACCCCTTACAGTTGCTTGATTAGTTGAATTACCGTATTTTTCATAAGTTGCTCTTACGTTTCTAAATTTTTCACTTTCAACACTATCTCCCATAGCATCAACTTCTTCTATCTTTCTATTTATCTTATCATTGCTTCCATATTCAAAAGCAACCAACAATTCATTCAGACGATTAGAAAAAGTGTAATAATTTTCACCGCGTTTAAACATAATATCTATGGTATTTCTCATGGCATCAGATATACTTCCTGAAGTATCTAATAGATTTTTTAAATCTCCAGTACTCAAATCTTCAAATTTTATACCGATGTCTATGCCTATTTGTCTGCAATTATATTTATCTTCATAATCTACATCAGACTTTGAATTTGCAAAACTCATTTCAAAATGAGGGTCCATTACAATAGTTGGTATTCCATTTTTCATAATTTCTTCAAGTAAAACTCTTATACCAAAACTCTTTCCTGACCCGGAGCCACCAAAAACTCCAATGTGTGGATATTCGTGCATGCTCTTATAATCTAAAATATATGGCACATCTTTTTGCGGAATTCTAATTCCATTTTCAAAAGTTGTAAAAAGATTTTTGTAATTATCGTCCATATTTAAAGTTAAACTATCAGTGTTTCTTATGGCACCAAGTACAAGTCCTGTTTCAGGTTCAGATGATATCAAAAGATTTTTTACTTCATCAAATTCAGGAACTCTTATCTTACTTCCCGACATTACAGGAAACTGAGCTTCTCTTAAAAGTCTTAGTTTTGCAATATAAATGGTTTCTTCATTTACATTCCACCCTATTGCTTGTAGAGAACTTATCACTGATTGGTCGACAAAATCTCCGCCTTTTGACATTGGAATATATCTGTTAAAAGTATTTGCTTCAACAACTTCTGAAATAAGTTGTCCTTGTTCATCTTCTACTATTAAAAATTCATTTATTCTGAAATTTCTCTTTCTATTTGCTGCATAAACTTCTCTAGAAGATGTAAGCCCAACAACGGTCATTTTTTCAGTTTCTATCATAAAGTTCTCCCATCTCTTTCAGATACAAAAAATCTTCTATATATACCTCTATCCATGTACTCTTCTAATAATGTCCTAACTAATGCATCTGTTATTTTAACTTCTGAATCCACAATATCTAACCACAATGGAACTCCCCTTGAATGTTCAGGTGTTAGTGTATAGACTAAGTTTGCCGCCATTTCTAATTCGTCTCTGTACTCTTTTAGAATATCCAAACCTATAATCATAGAGTCCAAACTACATCTTAAAAAAGCTGAGACAAGATTTGCCTCTTCAAACTTCTTGTTGCATTCATCGTTTATGATTAAAAGTTCTCCTCTATTAAGCCTTCCATAGATAAGTTCTCTGTCATAGTAAGCATTCTTTCCAATTGCCCTTGATATTACATCTGTCTTTAAGTCCTTAATAACTCCCATCAGAATTACATCATTTTCAATGCAAACTTCTACGAGTTCTTCAAATTTTTTGGAGTCATTTATCTTATATCTTATAAGACCTCCGTCCATCATTATAATACTCGGATTTAACTCTTTAACACTTTTTATTGCAACTTCCATCTCAACTCCAGATAGAAATACTTCTCTTTTTAAACTCTCTTTATCTTCACTAGTATACATAATAGGAGTACATATTTTAGTGGAATATATATCCTCTCCCTTAGTTGGTTTGGCTAAAGCTTGATATATTTCAACATAGTGCGGATCTGCTCCACCCACTTTCATAACTGAACCGTCAACTCCAACCAACACTCCCAATTCATTTAGAAAATTAGTATCGAGTTTTGTCATCTTTTTTATCTGTCCAACTTTTGAAAGAATGTCTCTTCTGAAAACTTCATTGTCCATAGAAAAAAATTCATTATACTTTTCTTTTAATTGACGATTTAGTTCTTGGACTTGAGCCTTCATTTCATCTATATTAGGCATCTCCATTCTCCTTTAATTCAAGGCTCACCTTATAAACTTCATTTTTATTTATTCCAGTTTCTGCACTAACTTTTTTTACTGCTTGAGATGGTTTTACTCCATTAGAAATTTTTTCGATTAAAAGTGCTCTTACATCAAATTCTTCTTCCTTTGTATTACCCTCAACTACTATTACAAATTCTCCCTTTTCGTGGATACTTTCTATAACTTCCGAAATCTTTCCTCTGTAAGTAGTTTCATACATCTTTGTAAGTTCTCTTGAAACAGATACATTTCTATCTCCAAATACTGTTTTCATATCTTCCAAGACCTTTAAAATTCTGTGAGGAGCTTCGTAAAATATCATAGTGTACGGAAAACTCTTAAGTGTGTCTAATTCCTTCAACCTCGCAGATGATTTAGAATTTAAAAACCCATAAAATAGAAAATGGTCTGTGTTTAATCCTGAATTTATAAGAGCAACTGTCGCTGCATTTGCTCCCGGAAGAACGTTGAATTCAACTCCACTTTTTATCAACTCAGTAGCTAAAACGGCGCCTGGGTCTGAAATTCCCGGCATACCTGCGTCTGAAACCAGAGCAATATCTTTTTCTTTTGAAAGTTCTATTAGTTCTTCGGCTTTTTCTCTTTCATTAAACTTATGATAGGCAATTAATTGCTTTTTTATATTAAAATGACTTAACAACTTCATTGTAACTCTTGTATCTTCACAAGCTATTAAATCTACTTTTTCAAAAACTTCTAAAGTTCGCATTGTTATATCCGATAAATTCCCTATCGGAGTTGGGCAAAAATAAATCATCCTATCCTCTCATTCCTATATATTTTTTAAATTCTT
>NZ_JH165064.1:96029-100090 GCF_000227315.1 Peptoniphilus indolicus ATCC 29427
TTTTAAATTCTTCAGTAGTTTCACCATCATTATATAAATTAATTTCTGAAATTTTCATTCCTTTAGGTTTTTCTTTTATTCCTTCAATCAAAAATCTATTACTTTCTGTACTACAGTTCTTTTTTATAAGTAGTATTCTTCTTGGCTCAATATGGTTTTCTTTCAAGCCAACTATAGTATCTACCATCCTATCAACTGGTAAAACGGCATAAAATCTTCCTGAATTTTTTAAAACATAATCTGCCGCTCTGAAAAAATCTATTAAATCACTTGAATGTCTCGCCAAATCTTTACTCTTATTTTTCGGTTTTAGCCCTGAACCAAAGTACGGAGGATTTGTAATTACTACATCTGCTATTTGCCTATTCAAAACACTGCCAATATTTTTCACATCAATATTATAATTTTCTATTTTCTCATCAATTTCATTTTCTTCTGCTGATAGTTTCAAAAGATTTAAAGCTTTTTCATTTATTTCAAAGTTTATTATTTTATCAACTCGATTTATAACTCTAAATCCTATTATTCCAAACCCAGCTCCTAAATCAACACATACTCCTTTTGCTTTTGCAAAACTTGTCAATGCTAGTGAATCAAAAGTATATTTAAAATTTTCATCGTCTTGATAAATTATGTATTCTGTTCCTGGTACTATATCTCTTTTCATACCTATAATTTTAACATATTGATGAAATAAAAAAATAGCTCGGTTACCCAAGCTATAATTTTATTATTTCTGTCAATGCCTTATTTCGTTCTATTTTTTCTCTTATTATCTTTTTTCTTTCTTCATAGCCTTGCATTATCGAAAGCTCTTCATCTGTTTCGCCTATAATCTTAGGTACTTTTTCGCCGGGCTTTAATTTTTTAGCAGCATAAGTAACGAATCCAAATGCAGCCAAATATTTTTCTCCGGTAACAGATTTTTCTCCAACAAATTTTAAAAATATCTCCATTGAAGCATCCCCTGTTCCAGAAATAAAAGCTTCTCCAAAAATAAAATCTCCAAGCTGTATAGGATTTACAAAATTAAATTGATCAAATGAAGCAGTTGTAACTGAACCTCTTCTGTGTTTTATAGATACCAATCCAGATAAATTATCTGCCCATTCTAAAAGTCTTGCTCCATAGACACTCCCGCCTTCATTTAAATCATACGGCACTGTAGCGTGTGAAAAAAAGCATTTACTATCCGATGTCTTTTTAGTTGTTGTAAAGTTCTCTTGCAATTTGAGCCCCTATCTTAGCATTGTTCTTTACAAGAGCTATATTTGATTCAAGAGAATTTCCACCTGTTGCTGTCAAAACTCTACCAAGTAAGAAAGGTGTTGTTTCTTTTCCGTGTATTCCCTCTTTCTTTGCATCTATAAGAGCTAATTCAATAGCTTTATTGATTACATTAGCATCCATTTCATCTTCTTCAGGAATTGGATTTGCAACTACAACTCCACCATTTAAACCTAAATCCCATTTTGTGTTAATAGCATTAGCTATTTCAGATGTTTCATCCATCTTATAATCTAAATTAAATCCTGAACTTCTTGTGTAGAAAGCTGGCATTTCTTTAGTTTGATATCCAAATACAGGTACACCAAATGTTTCAAGATATTCAAGAGTAAGACCTATATCCAAAATAGATTTAGCTCCTGCACATACTACAGCAACGTTATTTGACGCTATCTCTTGTAAGTCACGAGAAATATCAAATGTTTCTTCAGCGCCTCTGTGCACTCCACCAATTCCTCCAGTTACAAGAAGTTTTATTCCAGCTAATGAAGCTGTAATAATAGAAGTTGCAACTGTTGTAGCTCCATTTAAGCCATTTGCCACAACATAAGCATAGTCCCTTCTTGAGCATTTTATAATATCTTTAGAAGTTGCCATAAACTCTAATTCTTCTTCTGAAAGACCAACTCTGATTTTTCCATCTATGATTGCAGTAGTAGCCGGAACACAACCATTTTCTCTGACTATTTCTTCACAAGCTTTTGCAGTTTCTAAATTTTGTGGATATGGCATACCATGTGAGATTATAGTTGATTCTAAAGCAACTATAGGCTTTCCACTATCCATTGCCTCTTGAACTTCATCACTTATAACCATATATTTCTTCATTAACTCTTTACTCAACATTTTCCATTTCCTCCTCTATTGATCCAATCGCAACTGTTTCAATCGTAGTAGACTTTGATTTTAATGCCACTCTGCTACAAGCTGTTGCATATTTAAGCTTACTTATTAAATCCATTTTTGTATAATCACCATATACATATCCTGCCATAAAAGCATCTCCTGCTCCCGAAGCATTTTCAATTTTCATAGGTTTTGATTTTATATACAATGAATTATTTCTATCCTTATAAACTAATCCCAATTCACCTATGGTTATTACCACAGATTTTATTCCTTTTTCAAAAAGAATTTCAGATGCTATTTGAGCATCTTCTACAGAATTGATTTCTATTCCACTTAAAAATTGAGCTTCATATTTATTTGCTTTTAAGAAATAAATTTTGTCCAAACATTCCACCAACTTTTCTGCTTTTTTAACAGAAACACAATCGATATAAAATTTTTGTTTTACATCCTTTAAAAGATATTTGATAGTGCTTTCAGGCAAATTTGTATCCATTACTACACAATTTGCATTTTCTATCTTCTTCTTTTTCTTAAATAGCATATCTGGAGTTAATTTTTCAACTATACTCATATCATTTATCGCAAACTCCATATCCCTATCTTCATTCAAAATAGCTAGATAAGTTGAAGTTGGCGTGTCTTGAAAAATAAATACATCATCTGTATTTACCCCTATTTCCTTTAAGCCATTTATAAGCATATCTCCATTGCTATCCTCTCCAAAAGCGCCTATAAAAGACACTGGAGCACTAAGTTTTGCCAGATTCTCACAAATATTTCTACCAACTCCACCACCTGACTTTACTATAGTCCCTGGATTAGAATCTTTTTTTATTATTGTGGAATCCGGATAACCAATCACATCTACATTGGCGCCTCCTATTACTGTAATTAAAGGTGATTCCCTAAAAATATAACGTCTACCTAATATATAGCCTTGCTTCGACAAATTATTGATATGAACCGCCACTGACGAACGTTTAATATTCAATATATCTGCTATTTCCTGTTGAGATATTGTTGGCGTTTTTTTAATAAGCTCCATAATCTCTGATTCACGTGGTGTCATAATACATTCTCCTTTATTTATGTTTAAATTATAAACTTTTATTTGCGTTTGTGTCAAGTAGTTCATTGTAACAATTTCTGCATAGAGGCTCATATTCATCGCTTGCCCCTATAACAATTCTATTGGTATCTTTTGACTTTCTATGCGATACCCAAGCATCAGCACCACACACAGTACACACAGCGTGATGTTTATATAGATAATCTGCTCTTGCCATTAATTCTTTTACTAAATCAAATGGGTTTGCTTCAAAATCCATATCCAACCCTGCCACAACCACTGTCTTTTTCTTTCTTAAGAATTCATCTATTTGATCTAAAATTCGTTGAATATCTCCTTCTAAAAATTGAACTTCATCAATCCCTATTACGTCAACTTTATTATTTTCTATATATTCAGCAATAGTATCTATATTATCACACATCACAGCATTTAAATGTGTATTATCATGAGTTGATATTCTCTGTTCTTCTCCCCTTGTATCCAATTTAGGTTTAAACGCTACAGTTTTATATCCTGCAATTTGAAACCTCTTGATCTCTCTTTCTAAGCTGGAAGTTTTTCCACTAAACATAGAACCTGTGTGTACAATTAACCTACCCCTATATTGATGCATAATTCCTCCCAAATTTATATACTTACTTTTAATTTTTTATTGTTCAATCTTAAAAATAGTATACTATAAATTTGCTAACTTTTATTTAATAAATTTGAAAAATGTAATTTAGACTATTGGATTTCATTAACTTAGATACTATTTTTCTTATTTAGATTATCGCTAAAAATAGACATAAATAAATTTGTTCGACACTACATTTTTGCCTATAAATACTACAAAAATCGCATAAAAAGT
>NZ_JH165064.1:101042-111850 GCF_000227315.1 Peptoniphilus indolicus ATCC 29427
GTTGAAGACATTGGAATTTTGTCAGTATACAGTACAGACTTAACTAGTACACTAGAAAAAGATTTAAATAATAAAAACAAAAAATAAAGGCTAAACTTAATAAAAAATTAAGGTTACCACAAAAAGTGGGGCTTTACACCAGAGACATTAAAAAATATTTGTCTCTGGTTTTTTGTCCCCAACATTTCCTCTAAGGTAAATAGCAACTAATCTGTATTTAATTTTCTATACAATTTTTAAGCTCGTTAAAAGACCTAAATGTTTACCATAGTAAATTTCTTGCTTTAATATTCCAAAGAAATTCTCCATTTGAATGAGTCTTTGAAATTTCTTCTTATTTACTAGCAGTCCGATTCGTTTAAGCATGGTCTGTATTCTTCTATAGCCATAGTTTAAATTATTTTGCATATGGACTTAATACGTTCTTGTAAATACTCTTCTTTATTTTTTCTATAGAATCTTTTTTGCCAATACATGTATGTTAATTTTGGAAAATTTAGTTTCTTAATCAAGCCTTTTAATTTAAATTTTTCTCTTAATGAATGAATTATAATAGTCATTCTCTCCTTTTTTACCTTCATCTCAAGTAAAATTTTACTATATTTTGACATGAAAAATTGATCTTTAAAAGTTGAATTTTTAAATCTCACTTCTTGGGTTCAGTTCAAATAGGTATTACTTTAAATTATTTTTGTAACTTATTAATGACTTCTGAAATTGTCTTACATTCAATTATTTGAAGTTTACTCTTTTTATATTTACCGGGAGATGTAAAAACTCTTTTAAATCCCATCCTCTCAGCTTCTTTAATTCTTTCATCAATTGATGGAACGCCTTTAAGCTCTCCAGTCAGTCCCACATCAGCAATAAAAATAGTTTGAGTATCTATAGATATATTTTTTAATGACGAAAATATACTCATCATTACTGCCAAGTTTGAAGCTGTTTCTTTTAATTTTATTCCGCCTGTAGTCTTTATAACTACATTCTTATCCATTAATTTCATATTGGCTCTCTGCTCTAAAATTGAAATTAAAGTATTTAAGTGTTCTCTCCTCATACACTCTGAAATTCTTGAAGGGTATGGCAAAAAGCTACTTGAAGCTAAAGCTTCTATCTCAAGTATTATAGGTCTAGTCCCTTCTCTCACTACAGAAAGTGCTGAACCAGGCAATTCTTCTCCTTGTTTTCTCTCTGTCATAAAATATTCTGACGGATTATCTAATGAGACAAGTCCTTTTTCGTCCATTATGAAAAATCCCATCTCTCCTGTAGAACCATATCTGTTTTTGGTAGCCACTAAAGAGCGTAATTGTTCATTATTTTCACTCTCTAACAAAATTACTGTGTCAACAAGATGTTCTAATGCACGAACTCCTGCTAACTCATCTTCCTTTGTCATCTGACCAACTAAAAATACCATCCTTGGTCGTTTACCTTTTGCAACTTCTACCATTCTATGAGCACATTCCATTACTTGAGTGGGAGCGCCAGGCCTTGATTGTATCTCTCTTAAAATAAATGTCTGTATAGAATCTATTATTATAAAATCCGGGTCTATTCTATCTATTTCTTCTAGACAATAATCCATAACATTAGTTGAATAGACAAACAAATTTTGGGATATATTGGCTAAAATTCTATCGGCTCTGCTTCTTATTTGAGATTCTGATTCTTCTCCTGAAGCGTATAATATTTTAAATCCCTTAGTTGCTAAATCATTTGCAACTTGAAGTAATAATGTAGATTTACCTGCACCCGGTTTTGCCGTTATTATTGAGATGGAATCTCTTACGATCCCACCTCCCATAACTCTATTAAATTCTTCTATTTCAGTTTGTACTCTTTCAGAGTCTCTTACTTTAACCTCCCCAAGAGGACGTGCATTTTCCTTATTTTCTAATAACTTAGATGATTTTGGACTTTCATCAACTTCTATTAGAGTATTCCATTCTCCACACCCTGGACACTTTCCAAAAAATCCATTTGAAGTATAGCCACAATTACTACACTTGTAAGATGTCTTTTTCTTCATCTCTCTTTGCCTCTTTAAGTTTTTTAAAAGTTACTTTCCTATTGTAATCAACTTTTATTGAATCTCCCTTAGCAAATTCTCCTTGAAGCAATTTTTCTGCAAAAATATCTTCTACGCTGCTTCTGATAGCTCTTTCAAGAGGACGAGCTCCAAACTCTGGATCATATCCTTCTTTTGCAATATGAGTTGCAAGTTTATTAGTAAATTCTGCCTTTATATCCATTTCAGAAAATCTTTGTTTTAACTTATCAAGCATTGTCTTTACAATTTCTGTAATTTGTTTTAAATCTAATTCTCTAAATACGATGACTTCATCTAACCTATTTAAAAACTCAGGTTTAAAAGTTTGCTTCATTGCTTCTTTTACAATTTTAACCATATTTTCGTATTCTTCTTTAGATTTATCTCCTGTGGAGAATCCCATTGAACTCTTATTTCTAAGTCTTGATGCTCCAACATTTGAAGTCATTATGATAACTGTATCTTTAAAACTTACAGTCCTTCCCTTAGAATCCGTTAGACGACCCTCATCAAGAATTTGTAACAGTATGTTAAATACATCTGGATGAGCTTTTTCAATTTCATCAAACAACACTACAGTATATGGGTTGCTTCTAACTGCGTTTGTTAATTGTCCACCTTCATCATACCCAACATACCCCGGAGGTGAACCCACTAGCTTGGCAACAGTATGCTTTTCCATATACTCAGACATATCTATTCTCAAAAGATTATCTTCTGAGCCAAACAATTCATTAGACAAACTCTTCGCAAGATATGTTTTCCCAACTCCAGTAGGACCAACGAAGATAAAACTTCCTATAGGTTTATTTGGATCTTTCAAGCCAATTCTGGCTCTCTTTATAGCTTTCGATACTGAATTTATAGCTTCATCTTGTCCCTTTACTCTAGATTTTAAATTAGCATCTAAATCTATTAATTTTTTATTTTCTTCTTGCGTCATCTCAGTAACTGGCACTTTACTCCATTCAGAGACTATTATGGCAATATCTTCTTTACTTATTTCAAGTTTGTTTTCAGATTTTTTCTCTTCACTCTTTCTATTTTCAAACTCTTTTCTAAGCTGTCTTTCTTCATCTCTCAATTGAGCTGCCAGCTCAAATTTCTGTTCTTCTACTGCTCTATTCTTTTCAATATCCAAATCTTTTAGTTTATCTTCAAATTCTTTTACATATTTTGGAGTCTTGTATGATTGAATTTTAAGTTTAGAAGCAGCTTCATCTATTAAGTCAATTGCCTTATCAGGTAAAAATCTGTCAGTTAAATATCTATTTGATAACTTAACTGCACTCTCTATTACCTCGTCCGGTATAGTTACATTGTGATGTTCTTCATATTTTTCTTTAAGTCCAATTATTATGTCGATTGAGTCTTCTACTGAAGGTTCTTTTACGCTGATTGGCATAAGTCTTCTTTCAAAAGCTGTATCTTTTTCAATATGCTTTCTATATTCATTTATAGTAGTAGCTCCAATTATTTGTAGCTCTCCTTTAGTCAACATAGGCTTTAAAATGTTTGACGCATCCATAGCTCCTTCAGCAGCTCCGGCCCCTATTATTACGTGTAGCTCATCAATAAACAAAATGGTATTTTTATCTTCTATAGCTTCATCAATTACATTTTTTAAACGTTCTTCAAAGTCTCCTCTATATTTTGCACCCGCTATAAGACCGGAAACATCCAAAGTTCTTATAACTTTATTTGCCATTATTTCAGGAACTTCTCCATCATTTATCTTTTGAGCAAGCCCTTCAGCTATTGCTGTTTTACCGACGCCGGGTTCTCCAATTAAAACCGGATTGTTTTTCTTTCTTCTAGATAAAACTTGAATAACTCTTCTAATCTCTGTTTCTCTACCTATGACCGGATCAATCTTTCCCTCTGCTGATTTTTTATTTAAATTGGTAGTATACTTTTCCAATGTTGTTTCAGATTCTGAGGTCCCATCTAAATCTTCATCCTCTATTTCTGTATTCAATATACTTTCTTCCAAAACTTTAGCGTCAATCCCAAGTCTTCTAAGAACTAATACAGCTATTCCTTGACCCTCTCTTAAAATTCCAAGTAAAATGTGTTCAGTTCCAATAGTTTCTAAATCATCTTCTTTTGCCGCTTCATAAGACAATTCAAATATCTTTTTAGTTCTTGGTGTATATATTAAATTCCCGTTGACAACTTCATTGCCCTTTGTAACTATCTCATACGTTGCCAATTTTACACTTTCATAGGTCAAGCCCAAACTCTTTAGGATTCTCGCCCCTGTGCCTGTTCCTTCTTTAATTATTCCAAGCATAAGGTGCTCAGAACCAACATAATTTAATCTCGCATCTCTAGCTTCATTTTGTGCAAACAATATGGCCTTTTGACTTTTTTCTGTGAATTTCCCAAATATATTCATCTTTTAAAAGACCTCCTTCATCATCTTTCTTACTTCTTTCGCCCTGAGTACATCTCTTGACTTCATATCTAAGAGTGAACCCGTTTGAATTTGTAATCTCCCATTTTTAAACTTTGAAATTGTATCAGCTAAATTCAAATTTATCTTTGGCTTAAAAACAGATAGTTCTATTCCCATAAATAAATCTGACAGCTTTTCTATTACTTCATTTTCACTTATCATTCTACAACAAGATAGTGTACCTAAAGCTCTGTTGGCTATGTCCTCTAATTCAATAGAATGATCTAGATACAAGTTCTTTCTATTTTGTTCTTCCATGTCCACTATCTCTTTAGTTATATTATTGAGTTTATTTATATACTCTTTTTCTGTAATTCCTATTGTTCTATCTGGAGATAATTTTAGTATAGAGTCTATTGAACCTCTTTCACTGTTTAATCTATCAACACGATATCCCAATCTCTTTAAACTTCCTATCAAAGAATCATTCCCAAAATAAGAGGTAGCTGGTAAATGTAGTAAGACACTTGCGCTCATTCCATTCCCACATAGATTAGGATTGGATGTTAAAAAACCAAATTTTTCAGAATATGCAAATTTAACTTTCTCAGCTATAAAATCATCTAATTTATCTGCATTATCATATATTTTCTCCAATTCCAAACCGTCTGACATGCTTTGAATAACAATATGGTCTGAATCATTTAAAAATACATTTGGCTTTTGTGAGCTCGTGTATATTCCTGAAATAAGCTCATTTTTAAAAATATCTCCCGTTGCATTGTAAGATTCATATAGCTTAAGTTTATCTAAAGAATTCATTTCCTTAGTTTTTCTCAACTCATAACCTAAAGGAAATAGTGTTTCAGTAACTTTATTCTCTATTTCTTCTGCTGATTTTATATCTATTTTATCTACAAAATTAAATCCACTTATATTTCTAAAAATTTTAACTTCAGTTTTTAGAACTATCATTTACTCTCCCTTATTTCTTTTATTCTATCCCTAATAATCGCAGCCTTTTCATATTCTTCACTTTCAATAGCTTGTCTTAAACTCGCCTCAAGCTCTTCCTCTTCTCTTCTCATAGATATAGCTATGTCTGCTGATTGTGGAATTTTACCCTTGTGCTTTGAAGCATACTTCAAGTTATTTAACATACTTGAAAGTTCTGAGCTGAAAGTTTCATAACAACTTTCACAACCCAAATGATTTTTCTCAAACTCATCAAATGTAGTCCCACAATTTGGACAAGATTTCTTTATTATTTCTTTATCGAAATTTCCAGTCAACTTAAATAATTCTTTTAAAAAAGAATCTACTTGGCTACTTATAGCTTGATTAAACGTTAAATCCTCTTTCATTTTCTTTTCAGCGCAAGTAGCACATAAATGAACTTCTTCAACATTATTCCCAGACATTTTGGTATATGAAATTATAGCTTCATTTTCTTTACAACTATCACAAAGCATAGCTACCTCCTAACTGAATACTACAAGTATTATATTTTTTAAAATACTTGCTCTAACCTCATTTTTAAAATCTCCACTCATACCAAGAGACCTGTCGCTTATACTTACTTTAATGATTTCATACTCTCTTCTATTGATGTACTCTCTTTTCAAAAGCTCGTCAATTAACTGATCTGCTTTATCTTTTGTGATGGAATTCCCAATTTCATCAATAAAAATTTGTAGTGTTGACTTTTCATTTTCAACCTGAACTCTTACAATCCTTATATATCCTCCTCCACCACGTCTTGACTCAACATAGTATCCCTTATAGGGAGTGAATCTTGTAGTTAAGACATAATTAATTTGTGAAGGCGCACAGTTAAACCTATCCGCAATTAAAGCTCTTTGAATTTCTAAAGTTCCATCTCCATCTTCTAATAATGTATTTATAAATTCTTCAATTGAATTTGATAGTTTTGCCATTTCATCATCCTCTGACCATCTTTGTCTTTTTGATTAAAAAAATTTTTCCCTATTCTTTTTAATTGTTTTAATATCATAGCACTAAACTATGAATTTGTAAAGTTTCGCACTATAATTGTAAGTTTAAATAAAAAGCCAGCTCTCTTGGAAAGCTGACTTTTAATTTTTATTTACTCATTGTAGCTGAAACTTCCGTCCAAACTCTGTCGTAAAGGTCAACATTTTCTCCTAAATCTCTAAATGTTTCTAATTTAGGAAGCTTTGTATAATCTGGATAAGCAACTTCAGATTTTGAAAGTTCTTCCGGTAAAAATTCTTTAACTCCATCAATTGGAGATGTAAAGCCTACTAAATATTCTGCATTTTTAGCTGATATTTCTGGTTTTGACATAAAGTCTATAAATTTTTCAGCAGCTTCTTTATGTTGCGTTCCCTTAGGAATTACAAATGCATCTACCCAAAGATTAGAACCCTCATCTGGAACAACATAATCTAAATCCGGGTTTTCGCTTATCATAAGCGCAGCATCTCCTGAGTACATAACTGCCATAGCTGCTTCACCTTGTACAACAACATCTCTGGCATTATCTGTTAAATATGCTGAAACAAGAGGTTTTTGATCTATTAGAGCTTTTTTAGCTGCTTGTAATTCTTCAGGATTAGTCGAATTTAGAGAATATCCCAATTTTGCAAGTGCAACTGCTATAGAATCTCTTTGTGAATCATACATAATTATTTGACCCTTGTTTGTCACATCCCAAAGATCTGCCCAAGAAGTGATTGGCTTAGCCACCATAGTCTTGTTATAAACTATTCCTAAAGTCCCTGAGAAATAAGGAATGCTATATTCATTTGTAGGATCATATTCAGGATTTTTAAATCGAGCATTTATTTTTTCCGAATTAGATATCTTTGAAAAATCTAATTTTTCAAGTCTATCTTCTTTTATTAGACGTTCTATCATATAATCAGATGGTACTACTACATCATATTGGTCTGCTCCTTGTGTAAGCTTTACATATAAATCTTCATTTGATGCAAATGTATCATACACAACTTTTATACCCGTTTCATTTTCGAACATCTTTATGGTTTCAGGGTCTATATATTCTCCTGCATTGTAAACATTGATGGATTCCTTAGTCCCACCACCACATGCCACTAACATCAGCATAGTCATAATTGAAAGCAATACTAAAACTTTTTTCATTTAACACTCCTTAAAAATTAATATTTTCCCTATTCCCGGGATTCCTATTTATTATTAACAACAATATCAACAATGCGATAAACATTATAGTTGACATTGCATTAATAGACGGATTTATACCTTTTCTCGCCATAGCATATATTGTTATTGATAGATTTGATACACCATGTCCTGTATTAAAATAACTTACTACAAAATCATCAAGTGATAATGTAAATGCCATCAAAGCTCCTGTAACAATTCCCGGTCTTATCTGAGGAATTATAACTTTTGTTATAACTTGTGAGGGCGTAGCTCCCAAGTCAAGTGCAGCTTCTACGGTATTCTTATCCATTTGACCAAGCTTAGGTAAAACAGACAAAATCACATACGGAGTACAAAACACAATATGTGAGATAGTCATTGTTAAAAGACCAAATCTCAAATGTAGAAAACCAAAAAGTCCCATAAGAGAAACCGCTGTTACAATGTCAGGATTCAAAACTGGCAAGTAGTTAACATCTAATAACATACTTTTTTTAAATCCTCTTAACTCATTTATTCCTATTGCGGCAATAGTTCCCAATACAGTTGCGACTACTGTTGCTATTAAAGCTACTATCAAAGTATTTTTTAAAGCTTCTAAGATAGTTGGATCGGTAAATAAATTTTTATACCATCTCAGAGTAAACCCTGCCCACTTACCTTTTAGCTTGGAGTCATTAAAAGAAAATACCATCAATGTAACTATTGGTGCGTATAAAAATATAAAAATTAGAACGAGATAAAACTTATCTATTATTTTTCTCAAAATATATTACCTCCTTCATGATTTTTATCAAATATTTTATTAACTCCCATAATTATCAGAAGTATAAATATCAATATCATTGAAACCGCTGAACCAAATCCCCAATTTCCTGTAAATGAGAATTGTTGGTCAATCAAGTTTCCTATTAGATAAATATTGTGTCCACCAAGTAAGTTTGAAATTACAAATGTTGAAATAGCTGGTATAAATACCATTGTAATTCCCGTATAAACTCCCGGCAAAGACAAAGGCAATATTACCTTTGTGAAAACTTTAAATTTATTTGCCCCTAAGTCACTTGCTGCGTCTAAAAGATTTTTATCTATTTTTAGAAGTATAGTATATATAGGAAGTACCATAAAAGGTAAGAAATTATAAATCATACCTATCATAACAGCATTCATATTGTACATTAAATCAAACGGTCCCAAACCTATTAATGCAAATGCTTTATTTAAAAGTCCATTATTCCCCAAAATAGTAAGCCACGCATAAGTTCTCAACAAAAAGTTCATCCACATTGGAATTATGAATAAAAGTATTACATTCTGTCTTATACTTGGTTTTAAATTAGCTATTATATAAGCTACCGGATAGCCTATCAATAGACAAACTACTGTAGATAAAAGAGCAACTCCTACTGATATTCCCAAAATTTTTAAATACAACGGCTCAAAAAAACTTTTATAATTTGCCAATGAAAATTCAAAATTTTCAAATCCCATTGAAGAACTGCCGTTGAAAGAATACATAAATATAAGAATTATTGGAAAAACTATAAATATTGCAGCCCAGAGTGCATAAACATACGAATATTTTTTCATTTCTCACCCATTACATGTATCAAATCAGGGTCTACACTTATTCCAACATTTGACCCTATCTCTCTACTATCTGTAGATTGAACCAACATTATATAATCCCCAACTTGAACTTCTATATCATAGTGCACACCTTTGAATACTTCTGAAATAACTGTACCATAAATCATACCAGTTTCCGCAAGGTCTATATCTTCAGGTCGAACCACAACTTCAACTTCTTGATTTTTAGAAAATCCAGTGTCGACACAATCAAATACATGTCCTAAGAATTCAACCTTGTAATCTTCTTTCATAACAGCAGAAATAATATTACTTTCTCCGATAAAATCTGCAACAAAAGCGTTCTTTGGCTCATTATATATATCTATAGGAGTTCCGTATTGCTCAATACGTCCTTCATTCATTACCACTATCTTATCTGACATAGAAAGAGCTTCTTCTTGGTCATGAGTTACATATATAAAAGTGATTGCAACTTCTTGTTGAATCTTTTTAAGTTCAACTTGCATTTCTTGTCTTAACTTTAAGTCCAATGCTCCCAAAGGCTCATCTAACAATATTACCTCCGGTTCGTTTACCAATGCTCTTGCAATTGCGATTCTCTGTTGTTGCCCACCACTAAGAGAAGTTATTTTTCTCTTAGAGAAATTAGCTAAGTTCACAATTTTTAATGTCTTTTCCACTTTTTCTTTTATTTCGCTCTCTGGCAACTTTTTAATTCTAAGACCAAAAGCTACATTGTCGAAAACATTTAAATGTGGGAATAATGCATAATTTTGAAATACTGTGTTTATATTTCTTTGATATGGTTCAAGATTAGTTATATCTTTTCCCTCAAATATAACTTGTCCTGATTCAGGAGTTTCAAATCCTCCAATAATTCTAAGAGTGGTTGTCTTTCCACATCCGCTTGGGCCAAGCAATGTCAAAAACTCTCCCTTTACAACTTGCAAATTAAAATCTTTTAAAATTTGCACATCGCCATAACTCTTATTTATATTTTTTAAATTAATTACATATTCGCTCATGAATCCTCCTTAAAAATGTGGCGGAGAGCTCACCATCAATACCTTCGCTAAAGTTTCTCCATTTTCAATATAAAATTCACTATCTGCCTTGAAATAAAAAGTATCTCCTCTCTTTAGTTTGTACTTTTTATCACCAAATATTAATTTTACTTTACCTTTCTCCACATATCCAAATACCTCTCCTTCAAACGGAGGATTCTTTTTGGATACTGCACCTTTTTCTAACTCTATAACAACCGGCTCCATCAAATTTTTCTGTGCATTTGGCACAACCCAGTTAATAACATAATCTTCCTTCTCACTCACAAATTGATCATCAGCCGTAAATACAATTTTTTCTTCCTTATCAGACGAAAAAAATTCAATCGGCGTCGTTCCCAGTGCTTCAAGGATATCAATTAATGTGGCTACTGAGGGAGAAGTTAAGTTTCTCTCAAGTTGAGAAATAAATCCCTTTGTAAGTTCAGACCTGTCTGCAAGTTCTTCTTGAGTCAGCTCTTGTTGAACTCTTAAATTCTTTATCTTACTTCCTATATCCATGTACACCACCACTAAAACTTTTTAC
>NZ_JH165064.1:111900-116457 GCF_000227315.1 Peptoniphilus indolicus ATCC 29427
AAAAAATTTTTACTCATATTCTATATCGTTTAAATTTATTACCTAAGAAATTTCAATCCATATTTATTATTTAATTTTTAATAGTCTTAAATAGTCTTTCTGCTCTTTTGTTATCCTTAAACTCTCACAAGCTTTTTGTATAGTTTTGTTATGCACCCAGCTATCCAATTTTTTATCTTCAATATATACGATTGTCTCATCCCATCTTTTTGCCAATGCAGTTGCAAAAAACCACGCTATCATCATATTCACATAGTACTCTTCAGAATGAATTCTACTTATAATTTCTAAATACTCCACTTCAAAATCTTCATCTAAATAATGTGACATCAACATACCTATTCCAAATCTACAAGTGTATGTATCATCTGAAGCTGCCCACAATTTTATTTTTTCGATTAAGCTCATTTTATTTTTCTTAAAATTTTTCGGAGATAAAATATCACACACAGCCCAATTATCTATATGTTTTAAAAACTTTTCTATTAATTCTACACACATTTCATAATCTTTTAACTCAGATAATATTAGGCTATGTAACATATTTTCATCATAGTACTTATGTGGCAAATCATCTAAAAAATCTAAATATGTATTTTTCTTTACCAATTCTTTAGCAAATTTACGAAGCTCTGGAACTCTAACCCCTATAAAAAGTTCTCGTTCTACTGTCGGCACCAATTTACTTTGAAACTCAGCATACTTTAAATCTTGCAATTTAAATAATTCATTTACTATATTCATAGCTTTCTCCTTTTTGTCATCATTCAAAAAGACAGTAAGATTTTTCTCACTGTCTTTTGTTTCAATTCAATTTTACCAGCTTCCACTGGAGCCTCCGCCGCCTGAAGAGCCTCCGCCACCTCTGAATCCTCCGAATCCACCAGATGAGCTTCCGCCTCCAAAACCACCAAAACCTCCTGAACCGCCAAACGGTCCAAAATATGGTGGGAAGAAAATATCTATATCTCTTCTGCGTCGTCTGCCATTTCTTCCGCCACCTGAGAACATTGATGTTATAACCATCACTATTATAATTATTCTTATAATATCTTCTATGTTAATACCATCTTCTTGAACTCTCTGTTGTGGTCTATTGGCACTTGAAATTTTAACGTTATATTCTTGTTCATAGTAAGCTATTAATTGATTAAACCCTTCTATAAGCCCACTCTCATAGCCACCTTTTGATTTCATTAGCTCTATAATTTGTCTTGCATATATATCAGGTACAAATCCTTCCGAGCCATATCCCGTTTCTATTCTAACTTTTTTGTCTTTTACTGCCAATAACATCAAAGTGCCATTCTTCTTATCTTTGTCTCCTATTTTAAGTTGACTAAATAACTCTACTGCATACTCTTCAATGTCATTATCACCAAGACTATTTACTATTACCACAGGTATTTGACCACCTGTTTTTTCTTGTAAATCTTGATTGATATAGTTTATATATCTTATATTGTCTTCACTTAAAACTCCAACTTCATCATACACATACCCATTAAACTGACTGGCTTTAGGTATTTCACTACGTGCAATTACATTATCTGTAAATACACCAATAGCCAAGAAAAGAATAAAGAGTAAAACTTTCACTCCAACTTTTCTTTTCACTTGCTCACCTCTTAAAATGAAACTTCAGGAGCGTTTTGTTCTGCAGGTGCTGCTTCAAAATAATCTTTTTGAGAGAATCCCAACATTCCTGCAAACAAATTCATTGGGAATTGTCTAACTGTTAAGTTAAATTCTTTTACAGCTCCATTGTATCTTTGTCTTTCCACTGCAATTCTGTTTTCTGTTCCTTCTAATTGTGCTTGAAGATTTAAAAAGTTTTTATCTGCTTTTAGTTCAGGATAAGCTTCAACAACCACATTTATATCTCCTATCGCTGAAGTTAAATTTTGTTCTGCTTTAGAAAGTTCGGCTGGTGTACGAGCTTCATTAACTGTGTTTCTTGCTTGAATTACTTTTTCAAAAGTTTCTTGCTCGTGTTTTGCATATCCCTTAACTGTATTTACTAAATTAGGTATTAAGTCAGCCCTTCTCTTTACTACAACTTGAACTTGAGAAAATGCCGAGTCAACATCATTATCAAGTTTAACTAATTTGTTATATTTAGGTATTGCCATTGCTGCTATTACAACTACTAACAAAATTAATATTCCAACTATTTTTTTCATCTAATCAGTCCTCCTGTTTTATCGTGATTATTTCTAATTCACTCATCGCTTCTTGAACAAGTTCTTCAATTTGAAGCTTTGATTCTGATTTTTCTATTCCTTTGCGTGTAGGTCTTAGCTTAGGATGTTTTGGTAAAAACACACTACAACAGTCTTCAAATGGCATTATGGACGTTTCATAAGTTCCTATGCTTTCAGATATTTCTATTATATCTACCTTGTCCATTCCTATAAGAGGTCTGAAGACAACTCTATCCGGTATAGCATTTGTAACGTTTAATCCACCTATTGTCTGAGATGCAACTTGTCCTAAATTTTCTCCTGTTATTATGGAATCATACTCATACTTTTTAGAAATTTCTTCAGCAATTCTCATCATAAATCTACGTGATAAGATTGTCATCTCATCTTCAGGACAATTTTTATTTATTGCCTTTTGTATATTTAAAAGATTACATGAATACATTCTAATAGTTCCAGTATATTGTCCCAATATTTTAGCAAGTTTTTGAACTTTTTCTTCTGCTCTTTCTGATGTGAAAGGATATGAATGGAAATGAACTGCGTCCACACAAACTCCTCTCTTTGCCATCATATATCCTGCAACTGGAGAATCTATACCCCCTGACAACAATAGTAGTCCTCTTCCATTTGTTCCAATTGGCAGTCCACCTGTCCCCTTATATCTGTGTGAATATAAATATATTGACTCTTTTACATCACAATATATATAAAAGTCCGGATTGTGAACATCAACTTTGTAATCTGTGTTCTTTAAAACTATTCCACCTATCATTAAATTTAAATCTGCCGATTTAGTTTCAAATCTCTTATCAGACCTTTTAGCTTTGGCTTTAAAAGTCTTATACCCTTTTTCAGCTTGGTCATTCGCAACAGCTAAAACAGCTTTTTCAAAGTCTTCCATATTTCTGTCTATCTTCCAAGTTGGTGTTATATAGACTATACCAAAGATATTTTTTACTTTTTTATTATCTCATCTATGTCTTCTTCATTACAATTTATATATATCTTTCCAAAATCTCTATACACAGACACGTTTTGAAAATTCTTAGTTAGCTTCTTTACCTGACCTATTATTTTATTTATAAAAGTCTTTCTATTATCTCCCTTTAGCATAACTTCGCCCAAGGACAAGCTTATCAATTTTTCCATTTATCTCACCATTATTTCTCTTAATTCATTTACATACTCTTTAAACTTTTCAAAAAATTCATCTATTTCTTCCAATGTATTATCTTTTGAAAAACATATTCTAACCGTTCCTTCAATATATTTAGGCTCCAATTTTATAGCTTCTAATACATGACTTCTCCCAGTACCGTTTGAAGTACACGCTGAAGCTACTGAAATATATATTTGATCTCTTTCTAAAGAATGTAGGAGAACTTCCCCTCTTGTATTCAAAACTGATACAGACAATATGTTATTTACGCCTTTGTCTGTTGAGTTTATCTTTACATCTTCAATTTCATTCAGTCTATCTATAAGTCTATCTCTACAAGCTTTTATAGACTCTTGCTCTCTTTTGAAATTCTTTACAACCATTTCAGCCGCAACGCCAAATCCCAATATGCCTGGTACATTTTCCGTACCACTTCTCATACCACTTTCTTGTCCACCGCCTATTACCATAGGGTCAATCTTAATGCCATTTTTCAAATAAAGTGCACCTATTCCCTTTGGACCATAGATTTTATGTGCAGAGATTGAATAGCTATCACAACCTATATCGTGAAGATTTACTTCTAACTTTCCAACCGCTTGAACTCCATCAACGTGAACAAAAATTTGTCTATTTATTTTTTAATTTTAGAAATCAATTCTTTTACAGGATTAACAGAGCCAATCTCATTATTTACATGAAATAAACTGACTAAAAAAGTATCTTCATCAATAGCATTTAACAGTTCAGTTTCATCTACTATTCCATTTACATCAACGCCAACTTCAACAAGCTCAATTCCCAACTCTTTCATCTTTCTAAGTTGAAACAAAACTGAAGAGTGTTCAAGTTTCGTAGTGATGACTTTTTTATGTCTTTTTATATTCTTTTTTATAAAACCTTGTATAGCTATATTGCTACTTTCAGTCCCGCCTGATGTAAAGTAAATTTCATTTTCATCTGCTCCGAATGAATCCGCAATTTTCTTTCTGGCCGTACTTATTTCTTTTTCAATTTTTAATCCAAAACTATGAAGGCTTGAAGGGTTTGCATATCCCTCTCTAAGCGCGCTGACCATTGTCTCTATTACTTCATCTCTTGGCTTTGTAGTAGCACAGTTGTCTAAATATATCATAAATACACTTCCTATAAATTTTATCTTATATTATTATATTCTATAAAGAAAGTAAT
>NZ_JH165064.1:116507-121955 GCF_000227315.1 Peptoniphilus indolicus ATCC 29427
AAACTACAGGCTTATCTAAATTTACAGATTCTGTCTTTATGGTGGCAACTTTAGATGTAAACTCAGGCTTATTAAATATAAACTACATTTCTAATTTAAAAGATGAAATTGAATTAATAAATAATATTTCTACTAAAAATTTAATAACATTTAGTGGAAACAGTTTTGATTTGGCATTTATCGAAGAAAAGCTTAAATTTTATAAGATGAGCTTTGCTCCAGAAAATAATTTTGATTTACATGAGTATCTAAAAAATTTCAATTTTATTTTAAATCTCAACTCTCTAAAACAAAAAGAAATAGAAAAATATTTGGGATTAGTGCGTCCAAAGTATATATCCGGTTTTAAAATTGCAAACTCAATTAAACAATATTTAATTTCTCAAGACTCTGATAAATTATCCGAAGTAATTCAACACGCAAAAGATAGCTTAATCTATCTTGAAAAATCTCTAACTATTGTTGAACAGATAGAAGATAATATAAATTTCAAAATTCAAGATTATGATTTTAGAATTGAAACACTAGAGTTTAAAAACAATTTTTTAACTATCTTAGGTCAAACTAGTTTTAAAAAAGATTTAGAAATAAATTCTTTCTATCATTCTATAAAAGTTTCAAAAAATAATTTCAAGCTGACTATTGAAGTTAAGGACGGCAAATATTCAGATGATGAACTTGTTTTTTATGTGCTAAATAAAAATGATGAGCTAACAAATCTTTCAAAGATTTTAAGCCCACCACAAATTCATTTGCTATATTATAAAACACCACTTTGGGAAAATATATTGTCTTTAGCCAAATACTATCTAAACTCTCTACTAGCTATATGACAAAATTTCCATCCTTGAAGATTTGAACTACTTCATCTCCCTTATGAGCTGTTATATCAGTAGTCGCATCTCCTATCATAAAATCTACGTGTACTAGAGAATCATTTGCGCCCGCATTTATAAGTTCATCATCGCTCATGATGTCCCCATCCTTTATGCTAGTTGGATAAGCCTTACCAAGAGCTAAATGGCATGCTGCATTTTCATCATATAAAGTCTCAAAGAATAATATTCCTGAATTTGAAATTGGAGAATCATAAGGAACGAGTGCAACCTCACCAATTCTTGAAGCCCCTTCATCTGTTTCCAAAAGATTCTTCAAAGTTTCATATCCCTCTTTAGCGTCAAAGTCTATTACTTTTCCATTTTCAAATTTTAAATAAAACTCATCAATTAAGTTTCCATTGTAATTTAAAGGTTTTGTAGAATAAACTATTCCATCAACACCTTCTCTGTGAGGTAGAGAAAAAACTTCTTCTGTAGGTATATTAGCTACAAATTCTTCGCCTGTTTTCGCATACTCACTTGCTCCTGCAAAAATATATCCCTTTGGAAGTTTAACTTTTAAATCAGTACCTTTTTCAGATTTAAAATGTAACATCTCAAATTCATTTTCATTTAAGAAGTTTGACCACTTTTTCAAATTATTAATATGCTCTTCCCAGGCTTTTTCAGGCTCTTCCAAATCAACTCTTGTAGTTTTGAAAATAGCATCCCACAATTTTTCAACAGCTTCATCATCACTCAATTCAGGATATACAGACTTAGCCCATTCAACAGTTGGTGCCCCAACTACAATCCAAGAAGTTTCGCTATTCATCATTCTCTTGTCGACTTCTTTTAAAGCTTTTGACCTTGCCATAATAGCTTTTTGTAGTTTGTCGGAATCAACACCCTTTAATCCATTTGGGTCAGAGCCTATAACTTTTACATACTTAGCCTTGTTGTCCAACAAATATAATTGCTCATCTATTACATAATCCGGTACAGTTGTCAAAACTTCTAAAGGAGATTTTTGATATTTTAATTTTGTAAATTTTTGGTCATTATAGTGAATTTTTACATCCGTTGCTCCAGCTGCATAAGCTTCCTCAGCTATATGTCTTAAAAATTCATAATTAACAACCTCTCCCGAAATTGAAACCATGTCACCTTGTTTAACTTTTATCCCCATATTTATTATTAACTTTGCATATTTTTCCAAATTTTTTTCGAATGTCATTAAATCACCTCATATTGATTATATCATATTGCCTCTACTACTTTAATATTATAAAATACCTCTAAGGAGATGATTTTATGACACCACATATAAACGCAAAAGAAAATGCATTCGCAAAAACTGTATTAATGCCCGGAGACCCTTTAAGAGCAAAATTCATAGCTGAAAACTATTTGGAAAACGTATCTCTAGTTACTGATGTAAGAAATATGTTTGGATATACCGGAGAATATAAGGGAAATAAAATTTCTGTAATGGGTAGTGGAATGGGAATTCCATCTATCGGTATATATGCTTATGAACTATTTAAATTTTATGGTGTTGAAAACATTGTAAGAGTTGGTTCTTGTGGAGCTTATTCAAAAGACTTAAATTTGTACGATATAATTCTTGCACAAGGAGCCTGTACTAATTCTGCCTTCCAAGAAAATTATAAACTTCCTGGAACTTTTAGTGCTATAGCAGATTTTGATTTACTACTATCAGCTTACAACAATGCTAAAAATTTAGGAATTACAGTTCACGTTGGAAATGTACTTTCATCAGATGTATTCTATCAAGATGATGTAGATGCGTGGAAAAAATGGCAATCAATGAAAGTTTTGGCAGTTGAGATGGAATCCTACGCACTTTATGCAATAGCTGCCAACTTAGGTAAAAAAACTCTTACAATTCTAACAGTTTCTGACTCATTAATTACTCACGAAGAGACAACTGCTGAAGAAAGACAAACCTCTTTTACAAAGATGATGGAAATCGCACTTAACCTATAGGTGTTGAAATGGACTTTAAAAAAAATAAAATTTTAATTGGTTTGCTTGTCGTTGTAGCAATGTTTGCAGCTAAAATATATGTTGATGTAAATTCAGACTTTAAATATCACCCTAATCTTTTAGTAGATAATTCTGACGAAATTTCTGATGAAGAATCTGAGCCTATACAAGAAGAAATACCTAATGAAGAAATTTATGTACACGTTGCAGGCCGTGTTAAAAGTCCAGGTCTTGTAAAACTTCCTCCAGAATCAAGAGTTATTGACGCAGTTAACGCTTGTGGTGGAATGTTTGATGATGCAGATATAAATAATATTAATTTAGCAAAAAAAGTATCTGATGAAGATAGAATTTATATTCCATATATTGGTGAAGTAGAAGAATCAAGCTCAAGTAGCAGTGGTCTTGGAAAGATAAATATAAACACAGCTTCTAAAGAAGATTTAATTAAATTGCCAAATGTCGGTGAAAAAACAGCTCAGAGTATTATAAAGTATCGTGAAAAAAATCAATTCAAAAAAATTGAGGACATTATGAACGTTCCAGGTATTGGAGAAAAAACTTTTGAATCGCTACAAGATTCTATTTCTGTTTAATATTAGGGCTCTTTAAATTATGGAGTCCTAATTCAATATATATATTATCTCCTAAAAGTTTTATTATTAAAAAAGATATATAAATATAATTGGAATTTTAAGCAAAAAAATAATGACTCAAATAAGCCATTCAAAAACATTTTAAACTGTTTTAAATTTTATGGGGTGGATAGTGGGATTCGAACCCACGATCTCAAGTGCCACAAACTCGCGCCCTAACCAACTAGGCCATATCCACCAAAACCGATAACAATATAATAACAAAATTTAATAAAGATGTCAAATGTTTTTTATTCAAATTAACACTTACCTTTTATTCATAGTTTGAATGGAAGATTGAATAATCCCACACAAATGAATAATATTATCTTTCTTTATTCATTTGTTGAGCTTAAATCATTATATCTTCATTTTTGTAAATAAACATAACTTCTCTTAATTCTTTTCCTCCAATATTATCAACCATATAATTGTCTGTTTCTATAAACCCATTTCTTTTATAAAACTTTTTTGCCAAATAATTATCCTCTAAAACCCAAAGTAACAATTTACTATATCCTAGTTTGTATAACTCTTTGGTTACATACTTTAGTATTTTATTACCATAACCTTTCCCTATATATTCCGGAAGTATATAAAAAGAAATAATTTCCCCATAAGAGAAGTACTCCCGAAATCTCGACTTAGAAAAACTCATAGTCCCAATATATTTACCATCTTCAATACATACAACAGTGCTCCAATCAGGGAAATCAAATATTGGTATCCACTTACCTTTTTCAATTGAATCAAGAAATTCTTGAGGAATTATATTTTTATATGCATATCTCCAACTTTTCTCATATATTTCACTGATTTCCATTTTATTGTCAGATTCATTTATATATCTAATTTCCAAATATTTCACTCCTCCATATAAAAAATTATGTATAATTATTTAATATTCTTCAATCATCCAAATATTAATTTATTTTATAATTTACTATTAACTTATGGACTATCTAATTTTAAAATAGTTTATATAGGTTTTGCTACTCTCCTTTTAATATTTCAAATAAATTTTCGTAATAATCAGAATAAAAACTTCCCTCTTTCCATAAAAATGTAAAGTCATGCTCTGCTCTAAAATCTGTTAAAAGTATTTCTCTCAAATTTCCATTTTTTATTTCTTTTTCTACTACAGACTCATATAAAAATGAAATACCCAAACCATTTTCAACTAATGCTTTAATTGTATTCAAGTTCCCAATTTCTGATATGTTTTTGAAATCATCTATTGAGTAGTTCATTCCTCTGAGCGTTCTATCTAATACCTCTCTTGTTCCCGAACCTTCTTCTCTTATAAAAAGCCAATTATCAAATATCTCTTTAACTTCAACATTATCTTTATCCATATAATTTTTAGAGCAAACTGGTATCAATCTATCTTTTTTAAATACCTTACTTTGATAGGAGTTTATTTTAAAATAGCCTTCGATTATTGCAAAATCAATTTTTCCAGTGTCCAACAATTCTAAAAGTTTTTGAGTGTTTTCTACTACCATTCTAAGTGACAATTCAGACTCTTTCGAAATTATTTTTGTAAGTATTGGAGACATTACATATTCTCCAATAGAGAGTGTTGTCCCAAAGTTAAGTCTAATCTTACTTCTATTGTGACTTAAATAGTCTTTAAAATGCTCTATATCATTGGTCATAGAGCTAATTAAATTCAAGAGTAGTCTTCCTTCTTCTGTTAAAATTACTTTCTTACCTTGAAACCTAAATAAATCAATTCCATATTCTTCTTCTATGGCCTTTATATGATTTGAAACAGCAGGTTGTGTTATGTTTAACTCTTTTGATGCTTGAGTAAAATTCAAAGTCTTACAAACTGCCATAAACGTGTTCATTTTATAATCTATCATTGTGCACCTATATACCTTCAATAAATTTTTCTTATGCAAGTATAACATATTATAATTTTATTTTTAATAGTATTATTTGTATAATAAATTTGAATTTTATTTTTAGATAGGAGTTGG
>NZ_JH165064.1:122015-126082 GCF_000227315.1 Peptoniphilus indolicus ATCC 29427
TTTTTTATGTTTTATAATAGCGCTCGTTTGTACTTTTTTAGGCGGAAAATATCCGCTTATAGGTGGCGCAGTGTTTGCAATCTTAGTTGGTATGTTAATCAGTTTGTTTTATAAAGAAAAAAATTCTACTCAACTAGGTATCAAATTTACTTCAAAGTACATATTACAATTGGCAGTCGTATTTTTAGGTTTTGGAATGAATTTATCTGATGTAATTAAAGTTGGAGCTACTTCTCTACCAATAATTATATCTACTATCCTAACTTCTTTAATAGTAGCTTATATATTACAAAAAGTTTTAAGAATTCAATCTAATACCGCAATTTTAGTTGGTGTTGGTTCATCAATTTGTGGTGGTTCTGCAATTGCTGCTACTGCTCCAGTTATTGAAGCTGAAGATGAAGAAATAGCAAAGGCAATCTCTGTAATATTTTTATTCAATATACTTGCAGCACTTATCTTCCCAAGCTTTGGAGAATACTTAGGTCTATCCAACAATGGCTTTGGACTTTTTGCAGGTACTGCAATCAATGACACTTCATCTGTAACTGCCGCGGCAACTGTTTGGGACGGAATACACGCAGGTGCCAACACTCTTGAAACTGCCACAATAGTTAAACTTACAAGAACTTTAGCTATCATACCAATAGTTTTAACTCTTGCTTTTATCAGATTAAAAAAAGAAAAGAACTCTAACAGTTCTGTAAGTATAAAAAAGATTTTCCCATACTTCGTATTATTCTTTATTCTTGCTAGTATAGTAACTACAGTTTCAATACAAATGGGAGCTTCACATGCATTTTTTAAACCGCTAAAGACTTTATCTAAGTTTTTTATCACTATGGCTATGGCGGGCATTGGTCTTAGCACTGACATTGTGAATATTATAAAAACCGGTGGTAAAGCTATAATCCTCGGCTTCTGTTGTTGGTCGGCTATTACAACAGTTAGTTTATTAATTCAAAACTTAATGCACTTGGTTTAATCCTTCTCAATTGAAGGATTTTTTTATTGACATAACGCTTATGCTTTGGAACAATATTATATAGAGGTGACCAATGACCAAAATATTATACTCAAAACCTCTATATGAGGAAAAACTTAAAACTTTAAAAAATATTCTACTTCAAATAGTAAGCTTGCAATTCTTAGATTAGAAGAAAATTTTGGAAACAACGCTTATTTAAAGGGTATTAAATCTACAGCTTCCAAAGTAAATTTAGATGTCGTTGTCGTAGATACTACTCCTGAAAAAGCTTATTCTGATCTTGAAAAACTAAATGATGATTCATCTGTTACTGGTATTTTGATTTTTAGACCTATACCAACTTCAGTTGATGAAGATAAGTTAGACCGCTTAATCGCACCTGAAAAAGATGTAGATTGTATGAATCCAATTAATAAAGCTAAATTATATTCAGGTGATACATCAGGTTTTATTCCACTTGCGCCTAAGGCTTCAATTGAACTCATTGACTACTATGGAATAGATGTCGAGTCCAAAAATTGTTTGATAATTAACCATTCAAATGTAGTTGGAAAACCACTTGCAATGTTACTTTTAAATAGGTTTGCTACTGTTGAGATAGCTCATATAAAAACAAAGAATCTAAAAGAGCATACCTTAAAAGCGGATATAATATTCACTGCTGTTGGTAAAAGTGAATTCTTAGATTCAACCTACTTTAGAGAAGATGCAATAGTAATTGACATTGCAATAACAAAAAATGCTGATGGCAGATTTACTGGAGATTTAAACTCCACTGATGTCCAAGACAAGATTCAAGCTTATAGTCCTGTACCAAATGGTGTTGGTGGGCTTACAAACTTACTCTTAATAGAAAGTGTAATTAAATAATTTTCATTAACAAAAAAGGGCCCAAATTATTTTTTAATTTGAGCCTTTTTCTTATTTTGCTTTAAAATTACAACTTTATCTCCTTCTAAAAGATAAGTTTCTCCATTCGGTACTATTATTTTGTTACCTGAAGTTTGTAACATTACTATTAACTGCTTTTCCTTAAATTCTAATTCTTTAATCTTCTTTCCAACCCACTTATGTCCTTTAGATAAAGTCATTTCTATAAGATTAGAACCTGTCCTATCAAAATAACTTTTTCCGCCTAAAACTATAATGTCCCCTTCTTTTATTAAAGTCTCTCCGTTTGGAACTATAGTTTTTCCTTCTCTTTCTATCTTTGCAACTATCACATTAAAAGTTAAGTTGAAATCTTTAAGTGGAATATTATTCCATTTTGATCCCTTTTCTATCTTAGTTTGTATAAAACCTATATCCGACTTGTCTTGATAAAAATTAAAATTTTTAAGTACTGTATCAGTATATTCAAGCATCTTTAATTTTTTAGATACTAACGGCATCAATGAACCCTGTATAAAAGATGACAAAAGACATATTACAAAAACTATGTGAAATATATCTATGGAAATCTTCACTTTGCTATTTACAACCATTATTGCAAATGCAATTGCTGCTGCTCCTCTAAGACCTGCAATTGAAATTATACTTATCTGATTATTCTTCAAATTAAAAGGTTTCATAAGTGCAAATACACTTGCCGGTCTTGCAACAAATGTTATGAACAACATTATAATCAAAGCTACTGGAAAAACTGAAATTAAATGTCTCACATTACATAAAAGACCTAACAAAAAGAAGAGTCCTATTTGAACTAAACCTCCAAGCCCGTCATAGAAAAATACAACATCTCTCTTTTTAAGAAATTGTTGATTGCCTAAATATATTCCATATAAATAAATAGCTAAGTATCCATTTCCTCCAATTAAAACCGCCACAGAATAAGTCGCTATCATAGTTGCTGCTATAAATACTGTAAACAATCCGTCTTCATCAAAATGTATTCTATCTATTAAATTTTTTACAACTACTCCAAAACCAAAACCTACTAAAATTCCAAAGCCTACTTGTTTTAAAACTATAATTGGAACTGCAATTTGTTGCCCTGCTATTAATGAAATATAAACAAATGTCATTGTATAAGCTGTAGGGTCATTAGAGCCGCTTTCAAGTTCTAAAAGTGGTGCTGTAGAGTATTTAAAATTTAAGTTTTTTGATACCAATATAGATGAAACGCTGGCGTAGTCTGTAGAAGCTATAACAGAGCCTAAGAGCATTGCCTCTAACATTTTAAACTTCAGTATATAGTGACAAAAAAGCCCCGTAAATATCGCCGTTAAAAAGACTCCAATTGTACTTAAAACAGCACTCTCTTTCCAAACAGGCTTGCCCATATTCCAATTTGTACTAAACCCACCATAGAACATTATAATCATAAGCGACAATGTGGCTATATTATTTGAAATTTCAAAATTGTTAAATTTAAATCCCATTAAATTAAATGCTATTCCCAGAAAAATGAACAGCAACAACGATGGAACGCCTGAAAAATTAGATATTCTAACTGCGAACAGTGCAAGTAATAAAACTACCGCTACTAATAAAAGATTAATACATATCTCCTCCTATAGTTCCTTGAGTATAAGATACTCTATCTAAAATTCTAAGGTATATACTTTGTCCAAGGCCTGAATCTATATATAAAATAGTTTCTCCTATCTTATATAAACCCATTGAATATTTTGGAAAAAGTTTGGGCCCATGGTCTAATACTTGACCTAAAAAAGGTAATCTCACTTGTCCACCATGTTTATGACCACTTAATACCAAATCGTATGGTCTTACCTTTTCTAAAAATTGTTTTGGACTATGTACCAATAATATATTATAGTCCTCATAATCTTTATCTAAGTTATTTCCTCTAAACTCTTCTCCAAATATTTTAATTTTTTTCTCTCCACTCATTAGTAAATATGAACTGTTTTTTAAATTTAAAATCCCATAATTTGCTAACAAATTGTCTATACTGACTAGATTATTTTCAAATTCATGATTCCCCGATACAAAAAAGCATTTATACTTTGAAACAATTTCAAATAATTTTTCAATTCTATGAGTATTTTTTGTATTTCTTGAAATTATATCTCCCGTTAGAAATATAACTTCAGGATTGAACTCACAAATACTTTTT
>NZ_JH165064.1:126132-131364 GCF_000227315.1 Peptoniphilus indolicus ATCC 29427
TTATATAGGAAAAATATAAAATATAAAAATTCCCACATCTAATATGGACTCATATAGAAAAGTTGGGTGTACTTTAACTCCATCAATCATAATTCCCCATGGAACATCTGTTGGTGCACCATGAGCTTCTTGATTTACAAAATTCCCCCATCTTCCAATACCTTGTGCAAGAGCTAATCCAGGGGCTATAACATCTGCCAATTTAAAAAACTTTACACCCTTTATTTTGCTATAAAATATTCCAACTACTATTCCGGTAATTATACCACCGTAAATTGCAAGTCCACCATTTCTTATAGCTATAATTTCTGAAGGGTTTTGTAAATAATAGTCTAAATTAAAAATTACGTAGTACGCTCTAGCTCCTATGATTCCAAGTAATAGAGCAGACATAGCATAGTCATATATTATGTCGTCTTTAAAGCCCTCTCTCTTACCCAGTTTATTAGCTATGGTTATGGCAAGTAAAGCACCAGTCGCTATTAATATGCCATACCACATTACATCTATTCCGAAGATATTAAAAGCTACAGGGTTAATTTGCATTTCTTGCCCTATATTCTTCTATAATTTGAATACCAGCGCTTACGCCCAATCTATCTGCTCCAGCTTCTATCATTTTCAATGCTGTATCTAAATCTCTTATACCTCCTGAAGCTTTAACGTACATCTCTCCAACCGTTTCTTTCATAAGTTTAACATCTTCAACAGTTGCTCCGCCTGAATTAAATCCTGTAGAAGTTTTTACGAAATCTGCCCCAGCTTCTTTGGCTAATTGACAAACTTTTACAATTTCTTCTTTCGTTAAAAGACAAGTTTCAATAATTACTTTTACAGTTTTCCCATTAGCAGCTTTTACGACTTCTGCTATATCTTCTTTAACTAAATCATATTCTTTTGATTTTAAGAAACCTACATTTATTACCATGTCAACTTCATCTGCACCATTTTTCACTGCATCTGCTGTTTCAAATACCTTTGAAGCTGTTGTAGTGGCTCCTAGATCAAAACCTATTACAGTACAAACTTTTACATCAGTATTTTCAAGTTCTTTAGCTGCTAAAGATACCCAAGCTGGATTTATACATACTGAGCAAAAATCATATTGCTTAGCTTCTTCAATTAACTTTAAAACTGCTTCTTTTGGAGCCTCTGGCTTTAACAATGTGTGGTCAATATACTTATTTAGATTCATAAATTCATCTCCATTCATTCTTTAAACAAAATTCTTAACTACCTAATCTAATATTTTTAAAACTTATTACAAACTATGCAATAAGCTTTTTATTATAAAAGTACTGCCTTTAAACAAGTACCCAATAATTACAAAATAAATCTAATTATTCTTCTTCAGGTCTATTCCAGTTAGTATAGACTTCTTGAACATCATCATTATCTTCTAATACATCTATCATCTTTTCCATATTTTTTATATCATCTGGATTTGTAAGTGTACTATAATTTTGAGGAATATAAGTTATGTCCGATTGAACAAAATCATATCCCGCCTCTTCAAGAGCACTTCTAACCTTATGATAATCTTCAACTGCAGTTATTATTTCATAAGCATCTTCTTCTTCAACAACATCTTCTGCACCAGCATCAATTGCCACCATCATCAACTCATCACCATCTATATTATCCGATAAGACAACTATCTGTCCCTTTTTATCAAACATAAATGATACACTACCAGGAGTTCCTAAATTTCCACCATACTTATCAAAAGCATGTCTAATATCTGGAGCTGTTCTATTTCTATTATCAGTTAAGCAGTTTACTAATACTGCAATTCCACTTGGACCATAACCTTCGTAAGTAATTTCTTCAAAGCTTTCAGCACTATCCTCTCCAGAACCTTTTTTAATTGCTCTTTCAATATTATCATTAGGCATATTCTCAGCTTTCGCTTTATCAATAGCAACTTTTAACTGTGGATTATAGTCAGGATCCGGACCGCCCTCCTTAACTGCTACCATTATATATTTCCCAAGTTTAGTAAATATTCTACCTCTCTTGGCATCTTCTTTACCTTTTTTTGCTTTATATTATGCCATTTAGAATGTCCTGACATCTTTACCCTCCTTAATTTACTATTCTAATTTTACCACATATTATTAAAGGTTTTAATATAAACTATACTATGTGTCATAAGTTAATATTTTATAAACAAAAAACTCCCCTGTACAGGGAAGTTTTCTTTATCATGATTATTACTCTGTTACAAGCACTTCTTTTCCATCATAATATCCACAGCTTGGACAAACTCTGTGCGGCATCATTGCCTCGTGACAGTTTGGACATTCTACTATAGTTACTTTATTTAATCTATAAGAAGATGCTCTTCTCTTGTTTCTTCTTTGCTTTGAAGTTTTTCTCTTAGGTACTGCCATTTTTACACCTCCTCATCATTAAATAAATTTAGCAGTTTTTCAAATCGTAAATCTATTTGCTCATCTTGTGAACAATCACATTCATGAACGTTTAAATCAACTCCACACTTTGGACAAAGTCCCTTGCAATCATCTTTACAAAGACTCTTCAAAGGAATCGACGTTATCACTTGAGAGATAACTAATTCATCCAAATATATTTCATCATTTTCAACTTGAAAAAACTGTGAATCAGATTCGTCTGTAAAGTCTTCTTCAAATGAATAAGCTTCAAGACTTGAATCTACAATTTCTTTCATTGGTTTTAGGCATCTGTCACAATTGGTGTCAAATGAATAATTTACCGTTAAGTCTAACTTAAAATTATCACCTAACTTAGTTACAACTCCACTATACTTTACAGGAAAGTTTATATTTAACCCATCTATGACATATTCTGTTTCGTTTTTTTCTATTTGCCCTTCAAAGTTTAAATTTTGATCCGGACTTTTGAGAAAATCTTTTAAATTAAGCCTCATAAATCACCTCAAAATTTCATACAGGTAATTATATCTTGAAATCTCGATTTAGTCAAGTCTAATTTAAACCAAATCATTGATAATTACACATAAATTCTAAATAAATACTATTAAATTTTATACACTTAAAAACAATTATTTTACAAGTAATTCAGTATCTCTTGCTATCATAAGCTCTTCATTTGTAGGTATTACCATTACTTTTATTTTAGAATTTGAAGTAGATATGATTTTTTCTTCTCCTCTAATTTTATTTTCAGCTTTGTCTATTTCGATACCAAAAGCTTTAAGTTTTTCACAAACGTGTTCTCTAGTTTCTGGAGAATTTTCTCCAAGTCCTGCTGTAAACACTATTCCATCAATACTTTCAAGAGAATCAAAGTGACTCATATAGCTTGCTACAAATTTAGCTACACTTGTTTCATATACATCAAGTGCTAATTTAGCTCTTTCATTTCCAGAATCAGCAGCTTCTTCTATATCTCTAAAGTCAGAAGAAACTCCGCTAATTCCAAGAACACCTGATTCTTTATTTATGATTTTATCTACTTCTTCAGCTGAAATATTCTTCTTAGACATTAAAAAAGTAACTATTGCCGGGTCGATATTTCCACTTCTTGTTCCCATTGGAAGTCCTTCAAGTGGTGTGAATCCCATAGTTGTATCATAACTTTTTCCACCTTTTACAGTTGTTATACTAGCTCCATTTCCAAGATGGCAAGTGATAAGATTAATTTCATCAACACTCTTTCCTAATATTTCTGCAGCTCTTTGAGTTACATATTTATGAGATGTTCCATGGAAACCATATCTTCTAATTTTATATGATTCATATTCTTCATAAGGAATAGCATATATATAGTTCTTAGCCGGCATTGTTTGATGGAATGCAGTATCAAATACAGCTACTTGCTTAACATTTGGAAGTAGTGCAGATACAGCTTCAATTCCCATTATATTAGGAGGATTATGAAGAGGAGCTACCTCAACATTAGCTTCTATAGCTTTCATAACTTCTTCTGTAATTACTACAGACTCAGCAAAGTCTTCTCCACCATGTACTACTCTGTGCCCAACTGCACCTATTTCATCTAATGAACTTAATGCACCATAGTTTTTGTTAACAATTGACTCCATAACAATTTTAAGAGCATCTTTGTGATCTTTTAATGGTTGTTCTATAACTTCTTTATCTTTACCTATTGTCTCGTGTTTAACTTTTGAACCTTCTATACCAATTCTTTCAACAAGACCTTTTGCCATTAATTTTTCTCCGTCCATATCAATTAATTGATATTTCAAAGAAGAAGATCCACAGTTTATTACTAAGATTTTCATTTTTTCCTCCTAAATATAATATCTTTGTACATTTGACTTATTTTATTATATCATAGATTAAAATATTGTGAAAAAACTAATTAAAGAAAGGTCTAAAAAATGTCTATAAAAGCAATAATAGCTGAATATAACCCATTCCACAATGGACACTTACATCAAATAAAATTAATTAACTCAGATTATACAATAGTTATAATGTCATCTTCATTCACTCAAAGAGGAACTCCGGCAATATTAGATAAATTTACAAGAGCCAGATTGGCTATTGAAAACGGAGCTGATTTAGTCCTAGAATTACCTACAATATATTGTACATCCAATGCACAAATATTTTCTGAAGGAGCTATATCAATTTTAAATAGTTTAGATATCGTAGATACACTATGCTTTGGCTCTGAAAATTCACTTTCAGAAATAATAGATGTAGTTTATAAAACTGAAAATATAGATAACAAATCATTGGCAATTAATTTATCAAAAGGTTATTCATTTATAAAAGCTAAACAACTCTCCTATAAAAATCTTTCTGATATAGAATTTGAAATAATGAATAAACCTAATAATATTTTAGGTATAGAATATGTAAAAGCTCTTAAAAAATTTAACTCTAAAATAATTCCTTTTTCTATACCAAGAAAAAATGTAGGACATTCTTCAGAAATAATAGTAGATGGATTCGCTTCTGCTTCAACTATAAGAAATATATCCAACAACAAAAATTTTTCTAAATTAAAAAATTTAGTCCCTGAAAATACTTATGTAGCTCTACAAGAAAAAGGAACTGATATTTCACAAAACTTTTTCCAGCTATTTAAATATAAATTATTCAGTGGCAATATAAGTTTTTCGGACTATATGGACTATGAGTTAGGGCTTGAAAATAGACTATATAGCTATTTAGATACACTTGATTATAATGAATATATAAATTTAGTATCTACTAAAAGATATACTAAATCACGAATAAGAAGACTCATATGTCA
>NZ_JH165064.1:131519-156540 GCF_000227315.1 Peptoniphilus indolicus ATCC 29427
ACTAAAAGATATAACTAAATCACGAATAAGAAGACTCATATGTCAAATAGTCTTTGATTTAAAAAGAGAATTTATTTTAGAGTCAATTAATCACCCTTATGTAAGAGTTTTAGGTATAAATAATAATGGAACAGACTTACTTAACAAACTAAAAGAAGAAGAAATAAATTACATTACAAAATTTTCAGATAAAAATATTTTTTCAAGCCATATAAAGAAAATTATTAAAAAAGAAATTTTAGTATCAAATACTTATAATATGTTACAAAACCAACCCCTTAAATCAAGACTACAAAAACAATCCATATATACAACCTTAAATAAAAGAAGGATAGATGCATATTAATTTATCCTTCTTTTTAAACATATTATTTTTTTATAATCTCAATTTTATAACCATCAGGGTCCTTCACAAAGAAATAATTAGCTGAGTTGTCTGAAAGACCTTTTAAATCAGTTACATCATATCCTTCTCTTTTTAAACGTTCATGAAATTGAATAAAATCTTCACATTCTAAAGCTATATGACCATATCCATCACCTAAATAATAATCTCCATGATCATAGTTATATGTCAGTTCAAGTTCTTGTTCATCTCCTGGCAAACTTAAATACACAAGTGTAAATTTAGCTTCAGGAAAGTCTTTAACCCTACTTACTTTATATCCTAGTGCTGATTTATAAAATTCCAATGACTTATCTAAATCTTTTACTCTAATCATTGTATGCAAAGTTTTCATAATTCCACTCCTCGCTATACCCCTCTCATTTCAGAGTCCCATATGTACTTATGAATTTGTAATTGAAGTCTTGCATTTATTCTGTAGTTTTTCATATACTCAACCAACTTATCTATATCAGTTCCATAAACTGGAGATAAAAATATTTGTGCATCCGTTGGATACAATTTCATAACTTCTACAATAAAATTCATATCAAATTCATCAGCCACAACAAACTTTACTACATCATTTCCTCTTAGTAATTTTAGATTTTCATATAAATTAAAATCTTCCATTTTAGATGTAGGCGTTTTTATATCTAATATTATATTCACATTATTCAGCAAATATTTTGAAACGTCTTTACTCCCATTTGTCTCTATGTCAATTTCATATCCAAGCTTTAAAAGGCCACTTATAAGTTCTTCTAAATCTTGTGCCAAAGGTTCCCCACCAGTTATTGTAACACTCTTTATTTTATATGACTCAACTTCATCAATAATTTCATTAACAGTCATAAAATTATAAACTCTTTTAAAAGCATACTCTGTATCACAATAAGAACACCTTAAATTACAATAATTAAGCCTAATAAATACACTTAATTTACCACTATTAGGCCCTTCTCCATCTATGCTATAAAAAAATTTCATTTACATCATACTTCATAGATTGCAACATTTCCTTCACTTTCTTGAACCTCTACCATATAACATTTTTCCCCGATTTCATCGGCAATCCACTTAGCTATATTTTCTGCTGTAGGATTGTACGGAATCACATCATTTAAATAAGTGTGGTCCAATCTTTTATGAATTTTATTCTTTATATGTGTAAAATCATACACCATTCCATTTTCATCTAAATTTTTCGATTTACAATATATATTTACAATCCAATTATGTCCATGTAAATTTTGACACTTACTTTCATAATTTAAGCTCAATTTATGAGCAGCACTTATTTCCAAAGTCTTCTTTATTTTAAACATAACTTTTACCTCAAAATTTATAAATAATTGATTTAATAATACCCATACTATTTCAAATTCCATAATTAAAAAACCTCTGCAAATAATTCACAGAGGTTATAATACTGGTGCGCCTTAGAGGATTCGAACCCCTGACCTTCTGGTCCGTAGCTAAGGCCTGCTTCTCTGTATTTAAACCTTTTTAGCGGTTTTTGTAATCTACAATTGTGATACACCAAAAATTTTTCTGGCACTTTTCAGTATTTCAAATTAAATTATTTTTATTATTAGAAAATTATACAATACTTTTTATCATATATATACATTTTTCTTTTCTTATTTACAACAAAAAAAGAGTGGAATTAAACCACTCTCTTTAGTATTAATTATTCTCAAAAATCTTCTAAATGTTCTCCCTTATCCTTAGAATCTTCTAAATATTGAATAGTATTTATTGTAGGTAAATTTAATGGAGCTATATTTGCTACAGCAGTATATGTTGAAACTATACTTCTAATATAAGGAAATAATATGGCTAGTGCATTTGGTAGAAATTTTTCAAAATCTACATTGCTATCTTTTGTAGTAAATAATCCTTCTATTATAACTTTTATCTCAAATGGAAAATTTTGTTTTTCTGCATTTTCAAAAACTTTAACTCCATATTGAACTAACATTTGGTCATCCGAGATTTGATATCCATGACCTAAATCAAATTTAATATTTATAGCATCTTCAGGATAAAATTCTTTGTTTAATTTGTATGAAACCTCTAAAACTCTATAATCTTCAAAATTAATAATTCCGTCTATATTTTTTTTCTCCATTTAAGCTACCATCCATAATTGTTCACTATTTGTATAAAAGTTATTCTTTAATTCTAAATCTTCTTTACCTTTATAAGTATTGTTTAAAGAATTAATTTCATAATCTTTTAAATTATTATAATTTATTTCATTATATTTAAGTTCTTTGTCTATGGGGTAGTTACCTACCAATTCAAAACGAGAACGAAAATCATCATTGTAAGTTAAACTATTCTCACCTAGAAAATCATCAATTTTTTTAGATAATTCCTTCCTTTTGGTCTCGTCTTTATAAATATTTCTGAAAAACTCTTCTGCTTCTTTTAAAATAGCAAGAGATTCATTTTTATTCATTTAACCCACCTTCTTTTCTACTTTTAAAATTGCTCTATCATCAATCACATTATATATAGCTTTTGGTTCTGGTGATAGATGAGGACAACTTATATCTCTAAATTTGTAAAGCTTTGTATTTACTCTATTATAAATCCCATATCCTTTTATTACATGATATGCAGATAACCTTTCTGGATATTCATTTAAAAGAAAATTTATCTTAATCCCTAAAGGTGCTTTTCTTATGGCTGGATTGGACAAATAAACTTGTTCAAAAATTTTTTCAAAATATTTTCTAATATCACTATCTGTAAAGTCTAAAAGATAATCTAAATTCACACTAAGCTCACATATAGAATAAATATCGTTTCCACATTTTCTTTCTTTATCTTTTTTCCAATACTTAGCATTTGATAAATTATCCCAAAGGTAAATGCCATCTCCTAGCCAATATTTATCACCCTTTGACTTCATTAAGTTATAAGATTTTTCAGCTATTACTTTAGATATAATTCTATCTAAATTGCAATGATATAAATTTAATTTAGAGTTACACATATTTCCAACCATTTTCTATAATTTTATGCCTATTCATTATATCAAATACGTTTAAAAAATACTGTGGATAAGATAAAATACTTATCAACAACTTTTGTTTTGTCAAGTACTATTTTTTATTTTTATACCCATTTCTAATATTTTTTCTGCAATAAAAAAGAGAGTAGAAACTTTTAAATCTCTACTCTCTGAAAACTATACTATTCACTTTTACTCACAACATTGATAATAGGCTGTGCTTCAACTTCTTTTTTCCACTTGTTTAACTCTAATACACAAGCTTCAATCATGGCATCAAGTTCATCATCTTTTATTTTAATACCTTTGTCTTTTAAATATTGAATAACATATTCTTTCTTTAAATCCCCTTGGCCACGTTTATTATAAATTTGTTCGGCAGCATTGACTGCAATCTTAACAACCTCTAATGCGTTATTGATTTTTTCTTTACCATACTTCTGTTTCAAAAGCGGAATTATGATTTTTACAATCAAAATGCTCAAACAACTTAAAATAACATAAAAAATATTTGTTATCGTCAAAACGTCTTTCATTTTACACTCTCCTAATAAAATACACCTCATATAATCAAATATAAGGCTTTTAAAAATTTAATTAATATATTTCCTTGTCTTAAATCTAAAAATTAAAATATAAGGCTAATATTGCTTATTAACCCCATTCTCCATAATTTGTGTTGTCAGTATTGTTATTTCTGACAATTTTTCTTCATTTTAAGTTTTTCACTTTTATTCTTGCTAGTTGCCATAATTCAACTGTAGAGAATGAAAACCAAGCTGTAATTAACGTACTTGGTTCTCCTCCTGTATTATTAAATAGATAAATTATAGCCACTACAAAAATAACATTAAGCATAATTATAGTTGAAACCCAAAACTTACTGTAATTTGACTTTCTTTTCTTTCGTCTGTGTCTTACATAATGATTTGAACTTTGTTTTCTCTCCATTCTACTTTTGCCCCCATACTTTCAAAAGATTGTCTAACGGCCTTTTCTTTTCCATTTACAACCATATAAGTTGTACCATCTATAATGTAACCTTTTTTAATCACATTACCGTTTAAAACTATAGGTATGTTCTCAATTGGTTTATCATTTATAAGATCAACATACGCACCAGATACAAAAGCCTTTCCACCTTTATATTCAATTTCAAACCAACTATCAGCTTTACCTATTATATTTATTTTTTGAGCTTTCTTAAGTTGTCCTAATTTATCTGAATTGACTGTATTAGAAGAACGAACATTTAATATTGCAGCTCTAACAACACCTGTAGCATTAAATGTAGTAACTTCTGGTCTTGCATTATTTTTCGTCTCAAGTGCAACAACTCTATATGCACGTTGCCATCTTATTCTACTTAATGGATACGTTGAAATTCCAGCATAGATAGCTTCAAAAACTTTATTGTTGCCTAAATAAATTCCAACATGGCCAAAGTATTTACCGTTCTTATCATTTCTATACCATACAAGATCCCCACGTTCTAACTCTGACATATCAATTCTTCTAAATCTGCTATCTCCCTCTACACCCATTCTATGTGTAGTAACAGAAACACCTGGACGTGTATTCCATCCAAGTGTATTAAGCGGTTTTTGTATTAATGATGAACAATCGGAGAATCCTTTTTGAAGTCTTTTAGGTTGAGAATATCTATCGCCATCATATTTAAGCGCTTCTTTTATAAAGATTTCTGCTTTTTTCCTGTCTAACATTTTTACCTCCTATTTAAATATCCCGTGTTGAACTGCATAAAAAAAGAAGCCTACAAAGCTTCCTACTGCTAGTCCCATTCCCCAACGTAAAGTTGTTATAAGACTATCCATTTTATCTATTAAATTTTCTATCTTAATGTCAGTTCTACTGTTGTGTTGCTCTATTACATCAATCCTTTTTGAGTGGTCGTTTATTCTTATTTCATTCCTATTAACTCTTTCTAACAGATGCTGTCTATATATTTCACATTGTTTTTCATCCATAATTCACCCCGTTTTTAAGCACTAAAAAAGACAACCCCTAAGGATTGCCTATTCTCTAAAATAATTCACTATGTGAACCGGTTCTATTTAAAATTAATATTAAACTATCTTCTACCTTTTCATAAATCAACAACCAATCAGGTCCGATATGGCACTCTCTGCACCCTGTATAATTGCCTATCAATTTATGGTCTTTATATTTTCCATCTAAAACTATATCATTTGCCAAACATTCCACAACAAAATATAGTTTTTCTATATCTAGCCCAGACTTTTTTATCTTTTTTAAATCTTTTTTAAAGCTAGACCTAATTTGAATCTTTCTTTTCATAAACTATCCACAAAATTTTTAAAATCATCCATATTGTCAAACTCTGCAACTATAGGATTTGTTTCTTTTATCTCAAAAGGAATTTTTCTATCATTAACAACAGCCTTAGCAAATACATTAAATGCAGTTGACATACTCATCCCCATAGAATCACAAACCCTTGAAAATTCATTTTTTAAATTTTCTTCCAGTCTAATATTTAAATTTACATTTGCCATATAATCATCCCCTTAAGATAATTATATCATTTTACACGCATTTGTAAATAAATAATAGCTTAATTATAGGCTCCTTAAATATATTTTTCATTTAGCTAATTCCTTAGTTGAAGTAATTTAAATCTTAATTAGCGAATTACATAAGTAGCTACAGCCTGAACGAGTCTATACGCATCTGGTGGGCCAAAAACAACTACCTCTCCAGAGGTTCTTACCGCAATGTCACTTCCAGAGCATTGAACAGTAACTAGATCCATAGGCTTATAATTATCTCCTAGATAACAAAGTCTTGCACCACCCTGCTCGAATCTTACCTCTTTATTAATATATAAAGAAATAACCTTGCCATATTTATAAATTGTAACTCCACTTGTTATATTTTCTTGCTCTACTTCATCACTATTTCCACCAATAACCTTCCAACTAGACCATGTACTATTATATTTTTTCCTTAAAAATATTTTAGATTCATTTGTATCTTCTGATATAGCGATTTGTTGTGCATAACTTCCACTAAAACTTGTAGTATTAGTTACTATTAAAGCTATATAACTATTACTTGTAGGAGGCTTATTTGCTGTTGGATTTGAAATATAATAACAACCTGGTTTAGTTATGTTATTTAAATCTTTATCCCCCTCTGACAGATCAAAAAAATTACTTGGAAGTTCATTTATTTTCTTTTTGTCAGTTGAACTCATCAGTCCACTTTTACTCATTGTAGCTTCTGAATAAGTTGTATCTTGATTCGGTTTAGTATCTATAAGTCTCTTCAGTTCCTTACCTTGTTCCGCACTAAGAGCCTTATCAGTTCCGCCAGTAGTTAAATTATCGACAATACTTGCCTTATTATTTTTTAACTCTCTTGTACGTTTATCAAAATCTCCAATCCAATCCTCTAAATCACGAGTTTTATCCACAGATTCCCATGGTGTTGCAGAATTATACCCATCTGTTTTGCAACGCTCTACACTTAGTCCCTTTAAATTATTGATTTCAACTTTATTGTCCGTACCGATTATTATCGTGTCACTTGCTAATAGCTTATCTTGCTTGTTATTCCAATTAAATTTTTCAGTATTTGTAACAAGTTTGTGTGTGTCATCATCTGCTAATTCTGATAATTTAGTTTTTATATCAGTTTTATCAGCTTTATTAGCTAGCTGTTTAGTAATATCATCAAAAATTTGATTTAAAAAATTTAAATCAGTTTTTTTGATAGTTACAATAGTACCATCATTAAACTCAATCTTAGTATCACCATTATCATCAACATTTGTTCTAACTATTTTTGAAGCTTCACCGGTTTTGCCTGTCTCTCCTCTATCGCCCTTAAAGCCTTGCGGGCCAATAGGACCTCTCTCCCCAGTCTGCCCTTTTTCTCCACGTGGTCCTGCTTTGCCTTGCTCTCCCTTATCTCCTTTAGGTCCTTGAATTCTACCTACATTAGTAAATTTACCTTTGTACGCAACGTGTAAATTCCCCCCTATCATATAAGCATCCCCATCTTCGGGATTAGATGGCAATCCACTTTCATTCTCCAAAGTGCCTTTTATAGTAAGAGAGTTTCCTACATCTCCTTTATCTCCCTTTAAACCTTTGTCTCCCTTAGGACCTTGATTTAAATATGGTAAGTCGGAGTATGGTGTTTCTCCATCTCCGACTTTCATAAGTTGCGTATCTTGTTCAAAAGCTATTTCACCCTTTAAAAGCACCAGCCCAGAACTATCAAGCTCTGCTTTACTTCCGTTATTAAAAATAAATCTTCCCTCTTGAATGATTTTCATTTACGCTTGCAACTCCTTTAATACTTCTTCTACAGCAGCCTTAATGTCAAAAACTGTAGGCACTTGTTCAACTCTGTAAACACCAGCCATAATCATAGTGACCCAAGCCTTTACTATCATACTATCTCTATTAAACTTAAGCATCTATTTCCCCTCCTTCCTCTTTTAAACTGTTTAAAACATCTTGTACACATTCTTTAAGATTCCAAAGTTTTGGAACATCATCTAATGTCTTTTCATTAGCTACTATTAAATTAACCCAAGCCTTTACTACCATACTTTCATTAGTAAACTTAAACATTTGTCATACCTCCCGCCATCATAGATGTTAACTCGGCAATAGCTTGAGCACTTGCAAGTTGCATTTCTTGCACCATCATAGTCATCTCAACACCAACCTTATTTAAATCATGTGTCTTGCTCTCTACAACACTGCCCAAATAAGAAACCTGTTCTTTTAAATCCCCTTTTTCCTCAAGCTTTCTTTGTGCTTGAATTTCACTTACAGCCTTGTGATTAAACTCTATCATTCAACACTACCTCCTATCGTTGTAATATAACTTCGCTGAACTGCTTTACCTTTTTCAATAGTAAGCCTTATATTCACACCAAATTTACTTGACGAGGCTCTTTTATTTACAAAATTAAAAGCTCTCCCCTCATTAGTTACAACAGTCGCGTCTTCCCAAGTAGGAGAATAATCAAAAGCATTGTTACAAACTTCAACTTTTGAAATTGCTCCCGGCGCGACAAACCAACCCGGAATAACCAAAACTTTCTTTGCAAGTACATCAGTAATACGAGGCTCTTTTAATTGCATTACAAGTTTTTTAGCAGTTCTTGTAAAAGAAACAATCCTTTGAGAAGATAAACCATTACTATCAGTAGCAACGATTTTTATAGTCCTTTTCCCATAAGGTATTTTTAAAAACTCAAAACCTTTTACCTCATATGTGTATTGCTTTTTATTTGTAGCCTTAAATTCTTTTACAACTAATTTATTATCAAGATAAACTTTTACATTCACTTCATCATTTTCTTGGTCTGTGATTGAATACTTGTAAGATATCTCTGTATCTCTATTTCCCAAATCTAAATCACTTCCAGAAATCACGGGAGCAAAATTACTTCTCCTAAAAATGAAACGTCTATAACTTACTGCATTGTTAGAATCTTTAGCTTCAATCTCAATAGTATTTGTTTGATTAATTTCAAGTCCTTGTAACTGTTCAGTACTAATTGTTATAAATTGCTTATCCTTCCCTATGTTGCTTACATTTCTAAGTACTTTCCCATTTAACCTTTCAATTACATCAACCTTATCTCCGTTTTCATCAACAACGGTATAATTTACAGTAAAAGCTGAATTCTTATTCCCCAAATTTTTATCAATCCCCGAAATCACGGGAGCTGTATTTGTTTTTGTGAATGTGAAAGTTCTAGTAGTTGTAAGCCCTTCTTTATCTTTTGCAGTTACTTTTATATCATGTCTGCCAAGCTCATATTCATTAATTTTTATTCTTATCTCTTTAGAAATCCCAAGAGTTGTGGGAACATCTTTTTGTAAAACTTTATCATCCACTTGAATAGTAACAGTTACTGAGTCTGCATCATCCACATCAGTAATCATATAATTTACAGTAAAATCAGATTGCTTACTTCCTAAATCTAAATCACTTCCAGAAATCACGGGAGCTGTATTATTTACAACACTTAACATCTCGCCATAAATAGAAGAAGATTGTGCCCCATAAATATCTACTGCCTTTACCCTATATCTAACAGATACAGTTCCTTTTGGTACAGTGTCTGATGTTCGAGTGTTTTTTGCCCTAGATTCTATCGTTGTATAAATGCCATTGTTTAAAGACCTCTCAACTACATAATGACTTAAATTACTTTCAGAATCGCTACCATTATTCCAGCTAATTTGTATAATTTCTCCGCCTCTTATTGGTATAGGAGAAACTCTAATCCCCCCACTTAGTCTAGGAGGTGTATTTTTTTGATAATCAGATTGGCACCCTTTTTCACAAGTGGTCTGACAACTATTTTCACAAGTAGATTCACAAGACTCACATCTTTCACAATATCCACACCCGCTACTTTCATAGCAGTTTTGACCGCTCATACATACGCAATCATCACCTATACCAGTTTCAGCAGCACTACCGCAATTTCTTCCACCACAACCCATTATTTTACCTCCTCTATTCTTAAAAATCCTTTAAGGCATTGCTCTTTATAAAAACAATATGCCCTATCAGCAACATTCAAATTTTTATACTTAAAATAGTTGTTAATAGCACAACCCCCATCACACACTTGATTTAACATACACTTTTCACATCTTCCGTCTTCACTTGACTTAACTTTGTGATGATGAAATTTAGAAGCTATCTCAAGCCTTTTTTTGTCATCAACTCCAGTGTAGATATTTCCAATAATAAAATCTTTACATTCTTTGTTTTCTGTCATCTCTTGACAACTATACAAATCTCCCGTGGCTCCAACAGAGCCATACCCAGTGCAGCCAATCCCACAATTCCCGCAACCTACTATGTCAGCTTTCTTACTTCTATAATAATTCGGATCTTTAATAAGATTCGCTTGTTCTTTCATATTGTCCATTTCAGAATATTTGACATAAAATTCATTATTTTTCTTTTTTTCAACAATATAATCAACAATTTTATTTAGTTCATTTTCCAAAACCTTAAGCTCATCATCTGTCCAATCTTCAAACACATTGACAATCCCCGTCATTTGCCTATAACCCATTTGTTCGGCCCATAAATAATTTTCAAATAAATACGCAACACTTCGTGGGTCAATTGTTGGTCTAAAAGCTCCGTTTGGAAAATATTTCAAAAATAATTTATGGTCTATATCATCATAACTTCCTTTTCCTGAATGATAAGGTCGCATTAAGTTGTGACTTTCTCTATTACCATCACAAGACATAAGCACACCAACATTATTGTCTTTAAAAAACTTCAAATTTTCTTCAGTTAATAGAGTTCCATTAGTTGTAATTCCAATATCATAATCTCCATAGGTTTTTCTGATATATTCTGTTATAGGCTTTATAATTTCTTTATACTTTAACATCGGTTCTCCACCGAAAAAATTTATACTTGGCACTTTCAAAGCTTCTAAAGCATTTTTGGCATAAAAATCTACCGCATCTTTTGCAGTCTTATAATCCATTTCAAGTGGTCTTTGTACCACAAAACAATATTTACATTTCAAATTGCATTTTTGAGTTAGATTTAAAAACCCTCCAATGATTTTGGGAAACATCAAATAACACCCCTACCATTAACTTCATCATACCAACCCTCAAGAATTATAATATCGGTATTTATGTTTGCGGCACTTGCGACAAACCCGTTATAACTCATATTATTTGAAGATTGTCCTAGGAGAGTTGCAACCTGTATATCTAATCTATTTACTATCTCTGCTAAATGTTTTACATTAACAAAATTGATAATATCGTTCCATTCCATTCTCCCAAGATTTTCAGCATTGACAAAAGTACCCTGTTGAAAAACATTGCCATCAAATCTTTCATGTCTTACAAGTTGTGTGCCATCTTTATTGTTTGCAACAATTGTTTCTTTCTTCACATCTCCAAATTCAGCTATGTTGTCGTACCAAAAAACAAGTTTTAATTCTTCACCTAAAAACTGTTGCCTGTTCTTGTCAAGAAATTTATTGTTTTCCTCATCTTTTTTAAGTGCATAATACGACCTCAAGTTAAAATTATTCATTTACATTCTCCTTTACTAAATCAAAAATATTTATAGGGTCGTCAACTTCTACCTCTTGTAATCGAATATAAAAAGCAACAACCAACCCGTATCCAGTTGTCTTTAAAATACTGTCAGGCTTAGAAATTAAAATTTGCTTTTTTTCATCTAAAATATTAATGTCTGAAACATGACCTTTACCAGAACTTGCATTTAAAAAAACTTTAAGCATATTTCCCTTAACTTCCGTCTTTAAAATCTCCATCGATTCTTTCTTTTGGTCTATTATCATTTCAGCACTATCAATTCTGGACTCAATATATTTAGTTATGTCTTCAATAAATTTTTCACTTAACATCTTTACCTCCCTCAAAGCTAAACACTCTATCATCATCTAAATTACTTTGATAGATTATTCCGGTTATCTCTCCTTCGACATCTCCGCTTTTTATCTTGTTAACTGTAGGATAATAGTTTTTAGAAATATTAACTCCTACTTGAACTTTCAAATCAGAAGATACTCTTTGTGCTTCTGCATAAGTATAAGGAATATCTCCACAAGGATGTTCTCCACATAAAAAAGACACATAATTATATGTGCCATACTGAGATACAATTTGAACTTCTGCAGAAAAAGCATAACTAATTTTAATCCATAAATTAGCTGGGACAATCATTCTTAAATTTCTAAGTATACTTGCTTCATCAACTATTCCACTTTTAACAAACAATTGAAAATTAATTCCATATTCATTATATGCAAGTTCAAGAGTATAATTTTTCTTCCCGAACCATTCATTTAGCCAAGATACTAATGTCCTGTGTGTCCATTTTATTTTCCTGTTCCATAACAAATAAACCCTCTTTCTTCGCTCATTTAAACCTTCTTCCCTCTCCGGTTCAATTCTAAGCATTTTTTCATATCTTGATATCCCATACTCACTAGCCTGTAAAATAAACCTATCAGCATAAGTTTTAAGTACTCTTCTAGCTAAAAAATCAAACTCAAGGTCTTCGCTGTCTGTCCAATCCACCCAATCAGGAGATTTCGCAATAGTTTCATAATCATTATAATAAGCTAAATCAACTTTTCTTTTTAACTCAAGTGCCCTGCCTGAAAAATCCTCCTCAGTATCAAAATACCAAAGTTTTTCAATCTTTCTTTTATCATTCATTAACTACCACCGCACTTAAAAAAGCAATTTCATTTTCCTCTAAAACTCCATTTCGTTCAAACCCTTCAAGCTTTGTATTAAAAATATCAACAACCCCTTCAATATCAAGGATTAAAGACTCTAATTTAGAAATTCTGATAACTGTGGACTTTTCTTTTTCCCATTCCTTTCTCATCTGTAAAAAATAAGGTTCTAATAAATTTTTAATCTTTTCATCTAGCCCATCTTTTGAACCTCCACTTTGTAAAGTCACATTCAAAGAAATTTTAATTTCTCTCTTTTTAACCCCTTCGACAGTAACCAGATGTCCAATTGGAGCAAGCCCATATCCCTTTTGTTGATTAGCAACAGGATCTAAAACCTCTTGTACCTTACCAATCAATTCTTTAGAAGGAACATTAAACTTAGAATCACTAAAAACTATTTTTACAGTTCCGCCTCCGTTCCAAACAGGATACACCTTAACTCCACCTACACCCTCAATAGCATGGCACCAATCAAGATACTGATCAATATTCCCACCATACGCATTAGTATGGATATGCCTAAAATATCTTTCTCTAAAATCTTCAGTGTCTTCCTCCTCTTCCCCTGGTCTAATTACTCCTACTATAAAAGCATGCTTTAAATTTCTTATGCTGTCTATAGGAATCAATTTCCCATGAGGCACATTCCCTACCTCTCCATACTCTTCACATATAAGCTCATAATAATAGTAGTCCTTTTTATACTCTAAAAATTTAGTAACCATAAAATTAAGATTATCAAAATTAAACCTGGCATTAATAGGAATCTCTATATTAAACTCCCCCTTAACTATTGCCTGATTTGCCGGAAAAGGAGTTAACGCTCTATCCTTAGCTATCGCAATAAGACCTGTTCTATCTGCAGTATCTCCAAAAGTATTTTTTAATATCCAATCTAAAGTCATATAAACCAAAGAAAGCTCAACAGAAGCCGGAGCCATAGCATCATAGATAATAGAACCTTCCCTCTTATCCCTAAACTCATCAATTCTTGATAACATTCTCTCCAATAAAAAATCAGCTGAGAATTCATCAAACTGTGGTTTATATTCTCTTTGAGCCATAACACACCCCCTCACTTAAATATTGTCATAATCAAACTTCCACGTATTTTCAATTTCAATTTCTCCATAGACAGAATTAACAGTAAAAGAAATACTTAATTCATCTCTTAAAGATTTATCTTTTAAATACTTAAAATTAATAACAGAATTTACCCTGTCATCTTTTATTAAGCACTCCTCAATCCTTCTTATAAGCTCTACATAGACAAAGTTTTTCGGCTTTCCAAATAAATCTTGTAAAGGCATCCCAAAAGTAGGATAAATTAAGTGCACCCCATACTCAGTATTTAAATTTTTATAAATCATCTGTTTTAGAGCCTCTTTACCATCTATGTTGCCATATATTCTTTCTGAATTAATATGCATTCTATAAGTCTTAGCAGGAGAAACTTTTTCTTCCAAACCCAATTGCATAGCTAAATTAATATCATTTTGTTCAGGTATCATTTTTTAATCCCCTTATCATGCTTAATTTCAATAATCTCTCCCTCAAAAAGTTCAATTGTTCCCTCAGTAACTAAAGTAGTAGAACCATCAGAACAATTGCCCTTTAAATTACACTTAACCCTACCTTTTAACTTATGTGTCCCATCAAAATAATAATCCACTCCATTTGAGCCTTGAGGGCTTGAAGCCTCATAAAGATAGTACCAAACTTGCCCCTCCTGATTAGACTGAAACACAAAAGAATGGCCAATCTCTTCCTCAGTAAACTTCCTATACTTTGGAACAACCAACCACTCTTCCTTCAATTCAACATCATCATCCCTTTTAAAAGTCAGAGGAACTAATTTTTCAAGCTTAGCATGAACTATACTTGAAAATGTAAGAGATGATACATAATCGGCAGCTATATTAGAAATAACGTCCTTTAATTTATTCGCATCAAATTCGCTCATATTATCCTCCAACATACCTAAAAGCACGAGTAAAGTTTTTATTTCTATTCCAAGCTGTTTGAATTACAGTCTTACCCTTAGTTTGTGAAGCTTCAATTACATTCTTACCATCATACATAATAGCAACATGTCCCTTGTTCCACATCACATCCCCAGGGCTTGCCTGTTTTAAAGGTATTTCAACAAATCCATATCTCTTAGGATTACAACTCAAACTACGTGAAGTCATTCTATCAGGAAACTTAACTCCATTAGCCTTATAAGCTTGCATTACAAGACCACTACAATCAACAGCACTAGAACTTGCTGCACCCCAAACATAAGGCTTACCCAAATAAGAATTTGCAGCTTTAACTACTCCATTAGAGCCATCATAATTCCCGAGTACTTTTGTACTTCCATCAAATGAACTTTTTTGTTTTTGTTCAAGCTTTTGAGGTGCAATCTCCGGACTAATATCCTTATTAAACACTTCAATATCCATAAAATGATGTTCCTCAGAAAACTTGTGAGTAACATAATCAACCATCATCAAAGAATTAATATCAATATCTCCAATCCCCAACATTTGAACAGGCACTAAAGAGCCTCCCCTTACATCAGGCCTACCAACTATATTTTTAAGCCTTAATCTTCTATGTTTTCTATTGAAAATTTTCAATAATTCTTTTGCTTTAGCCTCAATATCAACTTCCTCATTATTAGTCATATCAGAATAAGAAAGTAAACCCCACTTAGCTATAGATTCTTTATCCTCAGCAGTTGCAGACTTTATTTCCTTTTTATTGTCATCTAAAAGCTTTAAGTGGACTCTATTGTAACTGTTAGAATTAATAGAAGTATCATAAATAAAATCCTCAGTACAATCATAATCAATGACATCTTTAATCTTCATGTTTTCAATGTTTTTAAGATAAATCTTTCCACCCTTATCAAACAAAACATAGATTTTACCGGTACTTGCAGTAGTCATATCACTTGCAAACTTTAAAATCTCCCAAAACTCTTTATCCACTTCAATTCTTCCTGGAATCTTAAATTTTGTGTCATCAATTTCCCCCACTTGAAGATTTCTATCAGCACAAATATTTTTAAGTAACTCCCCATAAGTCCAATCCTTATACTGATAAGTTGATTTATTCTTTAAATACCTAAGTTGATCATAACAAGTAGTACTTATTACCTGCTCACCTGCTCTCGACTTAGAAAAAACATAACCATAAAAGAAAACCTCTCCATCCACATAAAAAGCTATAGGATTACCCTCTTGATAATCCAAATTTTCATCCTTAACAATATTACAAGTCATCTTACCGGGAGCACCATTTCTTGACCAAGTAACTTGGATTATGCCCTCTATTAATACCTCTTGAACCTTTCCTTGATTGTCAACAATCACTTTAAATCTATCTTTTTTCATTTCTTTACGCCCATAACAGTATCTAAAAATTTAGACACATTCTCTTTAATCCCATGAATAACATTAGATGCCAAACTATTATCAAGCCTTCTGGCTTTCATCGGAACATTTCCTTCTCCCGCTTCCAACTTTGAATTATTATCAGCATTTACATTTATTATCTTTGTTTTTAATGGAATATACTGCTTTAAAAAAATAGAAATAATTAAATCCATGCCATTTTCAGCATCTTCTAAAATTTCATAATCTTCCAACGTTACAGATTTATTAATAGAATCATTGAGATTATTTTGATACTTACTCCTCAAAATCTTAAATTGAAAAGTTTTTTATTAACCTTTAAATCCTGTAGTTTATTAAGTACACTTTGAGGACTTACAAAAGCTTTAACACTCGGAAACTCATCAGAAGGAACTCTAAATTCAAAATTAAACTCTGTTAATCCCGGCTTTTTTAAAAGATTTAATTCTTCGCCGTTTAACAGAGTTACAACTTTATTTTTATTCTTTATCTTCGTATTAATCTTTGCAGGTGTTATAGGAAGTAGTAAGTCATCAATATAAAAATCATATCCTTTATTCATAAGCCGCAATACCTCCCATAGTTGTAGAAACTGCTTCTCCTAATTTATCAGTTAAATCAGAAACCCAACCATCTAAATCCACAGTCTCGTGAACATCACCAAAAGTATTGTTCGCAATAACTTCAATCTTATCAAAAGAAAAGTTTTGTATGGTCCTTCTCTCTGCTAAATCTCTTAAATATTTTATATCCTCATTCTTAACTTCAATACCATCTTTTAGAGCCTTAGTGTTTTTCTCAGTACCCTTAGCTGCATTTTTAATTTCTAAAAGCTCAGAAGCACTTGGTATATTAGAAAGAAAATCAGGCTTAGAACTGGCCATATTTGAACCATCAGAAGCTTTTTCCCTTTCATTTGATTTTTTCTCCTTTAAATCCAAAATATCTTTATTTCTCTGAGCTTGATTAGCTTTGTTCTTAGCTTCCAAAGCTTGAATTTCAGCTTGATTTTTAATCTTTATATTTTCGTACTGTTTATTTAACTCTTCTAACTTACTATCTCTTTCAGCTTTTTTTGCTGCCTCTTGAGTAGCCGCATCGGCTTGAAAACTTACATGCTCAACAGTTTCAATAGCTATCCCCGGAATATTATTGGCAAAATTTATTAAACGGTTCACTCCGTCTATAGCTCCATTTAAAAATGAATCTATAATTCCTAAACCTTGAACCTTTAAATATCCCAAGCCATTTAAAATACTATTAACAAGTCGAGTTGTTGTTACAGAAATATATATTCTAGACTCTTCAAAGTGATTTTGAACCATCAACAAACCTATTTGAATAGCCTCATAAGTAGAAAGTAACTTATCCTTTAATATCAAGTGTGCAACTTGAACACCGCCAACAGACCTAACCCAACGAGCTAAAAACATAATAATAATTCCAATCCCGGCAGCAAACCAAAAAATTGGATTAGCTAAAATTGCCATATTTAATCCATTTTGAGCAACAGTTTGAATCGTTGTAGCGACAGTCCAAGCACCATAAGCGACCGCAATCCCATATAAAATAGATTCAATAAAACCCCAATTGTCAGATATAGTATTAGCAAGTAGAATAGATTTCTCTATAATCCATCCCAATCCATTTAAAACAATCCCTAAATTTTCCATTGCATTTTGTCTAAATATCATAAAATCTTCACTATTGGCAAACTCATTTAAACGAACAAGCACCGGCTCAAGCTTTGATACAGCCTCGTTTTTCATCTCGGTAAAAATTCTTCCCCAGGTCTTTGGAGTATTTTCAAAAGCTGAGTTGATTTCATCATAATTTGCAAAAATTGCATTCTTAACAACATCTGCAGAGAGTTTACCCTCACTTGCAAGCTCTCTAATCTTCCCGATAGGAACTCCTAAATACTCAGCAATGTATCTTATCAATTGAGGAGATTGTTCAAAAATGGAGTTGAGTTCATCACCACGAAGAACCCCTGAAGAGAGAGCTTGAGTCAATTGTATAGAAGCATTTTTAGCCTCGTTCACACCGGTTCCGGCAGTTGCAAAAATCATATTAATAGACTCTTGAAATTTAATTACTTCCTCTAAACTACCAAAAGCCTCCTTAGCTTGCCCACCTAGCTTAGCCACTGTATTTAGTTGGTCAATATATATAGACCCCGTCTTTTGAGCCGACTCATAAATCAATTTTTGAGCTTTTATAAATTCTTCTTCAGACTCAACCAAAGCACTAAGCCTTCCCTTAGCAGAAACTAACTCATCAGACAATCCACCTAATAACTTCATTCCTGCCATAGATACATAAGTCGCAACAACTGTCTTAATAGCCCCCGATAATTTATTAGCTCCCTTTACACCGACATTAATTGATTTATTATACTCATCCTGTGCATTCTTTGCTCTATTAGTATTATTTTCAATATCTCTTAATTGAAATTCTGCATCATCAAGAGCTTTTTTTGCAGATCTTAAATCCTCAACATTGAACATATTGTCCGTTGCATTTTCAATTTTATTTGCACTTGCAATAACAATATTCATTGAATTAATAACATTGTTTAAAACAGGAGTCATTCTGTTTTGTAAAGCAATTGTAGACTCAATTAAACCCATTAACTCTCACCTCTTTTCGTATCTTCAGCATACTTCTCAAGCATAGCAACATACATGGCCTGCTCCGCCTTACTCATTTTTATAAATTCAGTTGGTCTTATTTTATATTCTGTAGCCACAAAAACATAATAAGAAAGGGAGGTTTCCAAATCCTCCCTAATTAGTTTTTTACCTCATCCTTTAAATCTTCAAAAGTTTTATCTAAGCCATTTATCTTGTTACATTCAGTTTGAAGTCTTTGAAACTCCTCAGCATTTAACATAGCATTTAAAAGAGAGTACGAATCCATTACTCCATAAGAATCTTGTAACTCAGCATTATTTAAATCAGGATAAACAACACTGTTTATAACTATCCCTAAAAAATATTGAGAAGATTTAAACTCTGCAGTTCTTCCCCTAGTTACAACAGCATTATCAGAAGCCTCTAAAATCTGACTTGCTTTCATTGGTTTAATAGTCCACTTTAGAACCTCTCCATTTTCATCTTTAAACCTATCACTGACAACAATTTGTTTTTCATTAAATGCAGAAACAACATTTTCTTTAAAAAAACCGGTTAAACTCATCTTATATCATCCCTTCTAAAACATTAAACTCTTCAGGCATATCACAATCTTCAAACGTTCCTGAAATCTTTTCCTCTAAAGTATCAGCAGTTATATCAAGTTTGGCCATAACTGCTCCGTCAATATTACAATCCCTAAAAATAGCAGTATGTCTGCCCGCGTTAGAATTAGGGTCGTCATTCGTGATTTGAATATCAAAATAAATATCCCTTCCGGTTTTAGCATACACCATTATAAGTTTTCTAAAAACATCAGTATTGTAATATAAATCAGCAGACCATTTACCCGATAAAGTATTTGACCTGTTACCCTTCTTTCTGGTACCAAGCCTTGGTATTTCACTCTTGCCTTTTTCCCAATTGCCCTCAAAATTCTTAAGCTGGAAAAGTAAATATCTGCTACCTTCTATAGTTGCATAAGCAGCACCTTCAGCCCCGTGAAGCGGCTCTCTTGCGTGCATAATTGGTTGATTAATATTTGACATCTATATCTCCTTTCTATCTCACGTGAATTGTTTGATAAAGTTTTTGCATAGCCATTACAGGAAGTAAATAATCATGTACAACAACAGCATCCTTTTCATGACCTTTCTCAACAGTTGTATCAGAAGACTCATAATTTTCGATAGCACCTAATTCAGTTAAAGTCTCTGCGTGCTTAACAAGTTCATTCCAATAACCAATTCTGCCGTCTTCATTGTTCTGAACCTTACCCAAGAATTGCTTGTTAAAAATCTTAGCACCATCTATAGCCCTTTGATCTAACACCCTAATAACTTGATTCTTAGAAAAATCAACATTTTGTGCCAAAGTAAACTCAGTAAACGAATTGACATCCTCAAGAACTCTAACTTCTTTATTTCTTTCATAAAATACAAAATAGCCGTCCTTTACAGCCTGTTCAAGTTCGCGCTTTTTAAGCTTAGTATCAATTTTATATTCTCCTGAATATAATTTATTAGTAATTGAAGCATTCACATTACATCCCGATTCATTGCCGACAACCCAATAAACTGCTGCAGCCTCATTATCCTCATCTAAAACCCTATTAAACACATTTATAAGCCCTTTATAATTAGATTTAGTTTTATTGTTTTTATAAACAACACACTGGAATTTTATCCCTTCATCCTCTCTCATTCTTCTTGTAAATTCTTTATATAGAAGCTTTACATCATCATCAGTCCCGGCATAACCAATTACATTAAAATCATACTTTTCTATCTCTTCTAAATACCTGGAATGAGACTTGCCAACAACCTTGCCATTTTCACCGCCGGTCAATTTAGTCCCTGAAGTAATTTCCAAAGATTCTCCATCAAAACTAAAATCAACTACAGAATTTCCTTCTATATTTTTTAAGTCCTTAACAAGTTGTTCAGCAACAGTTGCATCGCCCATCTTAGTAGTAATTACAAAAGCATTCTTTGTATCAACATCCTTTTCAATGATTATCATGATGTCATTACCTCGAATTCCATTGTGCTTAGCAGTAACCTTTAATTGTCCAATAGTTGCAGTTGCTTTTGCTCCCCCCTCATCATTTAGTCTATAAAGATATAAAGTTTTAGCCCCACTCATTAAGTCTCTTAAAGGTTTCATCTTCTCATGCACATAAGAATATCCCAAAATCTCAAGAGAATCATTTTGTAAATCTTGAGGCTCAATAGTGATAATTTCCCCGGTCTTTCCCCAATCAAGTTCCAGACCAATAGTTGCATACCCTCTGTCTGAAAAAGTGTTAGAAGCTCTTGCAACCGAAACATAATTTATATATGCTCCTGGTAATATCTTGTTTTGTACTAAAAAAGTACCTCCCCCTAATGCTCCATAAGCCATTATTCTACCTCCCTACTATTAAACTCTTTGACTAATGTTTCAACTTCATCAAGAGTATATTCTTTATCGTCATCTAAAATGACTTTTAATAAATCTTTGTTCCAATCTAACCTTTCCGCCCTTAAAATTGAATCTTTAGAATACTTGGCATCTTCCAATTCTAATTTAGGAACATTTTTAGTCCTTGACATATAAATTAATCTCCTTCTTAAACATCAAATCTTCTTCATCTAATTTGCCATTATTCCTTATATTTTTCTCCGGAATAACTCCTCTACTCTCTTTAGGTAAATCACTTTCCCACATGCCGGGGTTATCTTTTTGAGTAGCCTCTTTATATGGCTTTTCATCTGCATAATGAATAATATTTTCTATCCTCATCATATACGGGTCTTTTTCAACAAATTCCTTAGTGTTGTACCTATAATTGATTGTAAAATTCACCTCAAAATCAGTATTTTTAACAGAAGCATCAAATCCATAAACACCACCAGTTTCAAGTCTAATATTCCTCATTCCATAAATAAGCCTCTGCCCAACTTCCTCTTTGATATAAGCAGTAGCATTTTGATTTAAATAAACAATATTTATAAGACTATCCACCCTATACCTTCTTTGAAACTCCAAACTAATATCCGTATTTACAATCTGCACAAAAAAGCAAGGCTCAATCAAACCTTGCTCTGTGTCCTTAATATATATATTTGTTTCAGGAAATAGCTCATCTAGTCTATTCACAACCGCTTGTAATAACTTAATCATCCAAGCACCTTCCTTAATTCATTCTCAACAAACTTATCAATTTGCTTTTCAATCTTCTGTTCAGAAATCTTTAGCATAAAAACACCGGGAACCCAACCTACGGTTTTCCCATCTCTCTTTATCCTATGTCCATTTTCAACATACGGAGCATACTCAACATTATTAACAACCTTTATAGTGTAATAACCTCCGGAATTAGTATAGCCATCAATAAACCACCCACGTCTTAAAGTTCCGCCAAGCTTACCTGTATGAGGAGTAAAACTAACCAAAGTTTCCTTGTCCGTTCCTTTATATGCAATAAAAGATACCGGTTTATCACACTGTCCAACAGGAGTATTTAACTTAACAGTTCTTAAAAGTCTTGCAGCAATACCCTTAATAACCCTCTCAAGTATCACATCTTGATTATCCCTTATAGAAACTAACTTGTCCCTATAAGCCACTAATTCCTTAATATCAAAACTCATTCTATGCCCACCTCACAAACTCTACACAAGAATACTCATTGTGCGTAGAATAAGACTTCAATCTTGCATTCATAAGACTATAAGTATATCCGTTTTGAATAACAGTTATCTTAGAATTTATTGGAATATCTATTTCCGGAGCTATAAAAAGAGTAAAGCCGCTTTCACTCTCAGTGACAAACTCTCCTTTATTATTCTTAGCAGAAGAAAAAGACAATCTACAAGCAATATTCTCATAAACTGTCTTCTCTTTAAACTCAGTAACCTTAGTTGTAGGATTCTTAACAGATTCTCTCACAACAACACTTGCCACTCCAGTGTATAAGTTTTCTATAGCTTTTCTATACCTTTTTACCAACTTATCTTTCTGCATATTATCGCCTCTTTCTTCCATCTACCCCTTAAAAGTCCAATCCAGTACATAAGTTTTTGCTCACTCATATCATTAATATTTGTTGACCCCTTAAGCTCAACAGAAGTATCTCCAAGTTGCACCCTTCCAACTAAACTATCAATATCAAACTCATCAGGAAGTTTCCCCAAAACATACATATTTTCTAAAAAACTCCCTAAAATCATTTCATACAACAGATAATATAACCTTTCAGGCACATACTCAGTATTACAGAAATTCTTAAGTCTCATAACTTCATTAGAAGCAATAATATTTATACCAGAGTCAATACTTTCAAATCCAGTTTTCTTTAAAGTATCAAGGATTTGACTTGCATATATACTCTCAAAAAAAGGATCCATAGGTTTTAGAGTTTCAAACAACCCAATCACCTACCCTAAAAGAGCTATTAAATCAGCCTTTTTGGTAACACCACTTCTATCAATGCCCTTTTCATCAATAAGAGCCTCTAACTCAGAAACAGTTAAATTTTTCAAATTAGAATTCTCTTCTATAACAGTTCCATTAACAACCTTAGCCGCCTTTGAATCATCTTCAATAACTACAGCCCCTAAACTTTCAAGCTGTTCTATTTTCCCTACATCTGTAGTTGTATAAATTAAATTATCTAATCTAAGTTTCATCATCTTCCCCCTTATTATTCAGCGGTACAAACAAAAATTTGGTTTTCTTTATGTTTCTTAATCCATAAATCATGATACTTTCTAAAATCAATCTTCCATGCATCCGCCTTTTGGTTCACATCAGGAGTAAACACTCTTAGCTTATCAGTCTTATTTATTGCAATAGGAACATTTTGAGGAGTTATAATCCAGTTTATATCTTTAGCTTCACTATTAGGCTTTAATCCACCTGCCTCTTGTCCTCCTGTTTTACCGTCATTAACATCATATAATGTTTTTAATCTTGCCGATGGTACAACCCTTATAACATGCTCATCAATAGTCTTTACCTTAAAATTCAACCCACCTTGCTTAAAATCAGCAACATTAATAGACTTACTCACTTTAGGAGAATCCTCAATAAGAGCAAGAATTGAAGATGGCATTGTCAAAATAAGTTTACTATCAATCCCTATAACATCTTGAATTGCTCTTATATGCTCTCTAATCTTTGAAATTGCGTTATCAGCTGTTATAGTTATTTCCTCCGTTTTACTAGCTTTTTTAGCAATAGTTGCAATTTTAGAATATCTATAAGCATCAATTTCCGGAATTACATGCTCAGCTTGAAATATTTTAATTAAATTAGCACTTGTCGCAACAAATCCTGATTCATCTACATCCATAGCATCAAGTTGGAATGTTCTCCCTCTATCTTGAGTCATTTTATAAGTATCCCACTTAAGAGTTACTCCACCTTGAACAAATCCATTGTCCCTATCATAATTTCCAAGACCAACAGTAGACATATTTGGAATCTTAACTTCATCCCCACCATTATAAATAACTTGGCCCGCATTAGCTTCCATCCATCCACTTGTAAGCCCCTGTACCACTTGTTGATCTAATTGTTTCATCATCAATTTTGAATACTCAATTGTGTTAATTGCCATAATTTACTCTCCTTTTTTAATTACTAAATATACTTGCTATCGTAGATTCCATAGCACTAGCTCCGCCACCCTCAGGAGTTGGAGGCTCATGTGCATTAAATCTATTATCACTACCATTATTACTATCGTCTTTGAAAAGATAAGGCTTAGATTCTTTTAAAGCTTCAACCTGCTCCTTAAGTCCACTTATACCATCATCATTGAACTTTATATTTTCTTTGTTGATTAACTTCATCAACACATCATCATCCAAAGACCCATAAGTTCTTATAGCCTCTTTTAAAGCAGTATCATTCTTTAAATTAGTAAGTGCCTTTTCATGCTCCTTAGCAGTAGCCTTCCAAGTTTCAACAGACTTTTGTATATCCTCTATATTCATATCTTTATAAGATTTAATCTCTTTATTTGCAACACTAATCTGTTCTTGAAGAGTTTTAATCTCTTCATCCTTGGCTATAGCTTTTGCCTTTTCAGCGTTAATGTCATTACCATTTTCTGCCATAATCTTATCAATTGCATCTTTATCTAAACCTAATCCCTCTAAAAACTCTCTCTTCATTAACTTCCTCCTTACGTTTTTTTACGAGTGTTACAGTCTCACAGGTTGGCTAAGTTTTACGTCATTCCAAGACAATATAAAAGTGGTCACAAACTATTAATTTACAACCACTAAAAAAAGAGAGGTT
>NZ_JH165064.1:156898-162720 GCF_000227315.1 Peptoniphilus indolicus ATCC 29427
AAATACTTTTTAAAGTCTTTTTCATCAAACTTAAACATTTTTAACCTCCATAATAAGCAATGGCATAGTTCTATTATTCACTATAAGCCCCGTTTCTTTTACATCAAGTATTTTAAATTCTAAATCTCTTTTTAATAAGAATTCATATTCATCAAAATGATTACTAAAACTACTAATCATAGCTCCAATACCTTTTCCTTTTGGAATATATATCTCAAACATAGCTTCTTTTTTATAGAAAGCTTTTTCTAAAAGTAACGAAGTGCTTACATATCCTTTGTCTATATAACTTTTACCTACAAAATCTTGTATATTGTTAGTATCAAACTTTTTATATAAGAAATCTAAGTCGCTTCCTCTATACACTGATATTTTATCCGGTAAATCAAAGTTGGATATTACATTATCTATATTTTTTATGTGTCTTTCAATTTCACCTTTTATCTTTGCACTTCTCAAAATGGAATTTATTGTTTTGTCCCCTCTATGCGAGTAATAAGCAATACTTTCAGCTTCTTCAGCATTAACTGACCATTCAAATTCATCAAGTTTATCTTGACCATAAAATTCTACAAACTCTGAATATTTTTTAAATATAGTTGTTTTAAAATCATTGTCGAACGTTTGTTTGTTATTAGTATACTCTTTTTCACTGCTTACATCAACATATTTTTCATACCATTCGCCATAGCTAAGCTTTTCTATTCTTTCAGATTTTCCAGTTTCAGGATTTCTAATCATCCTAGTTTCATCATCTATATCATCAAAATAAGGAACAGTAGTTGTTCTGCAATTAGGGTGAAAAGGTGGAGCAGTTATGCCTATTTTATAATCTTTATACTCAAATACTCTGCCATCCATATCTCTACAAATTTGACTTGTTTTTAAATCTAAAGTTGCTATTATTTCATATTTTTCAACACCTAACTTTTTATATGAATCTTGAACAGCTTTTGAATTAATGGCAGCAGTTTCAGTCATCACAAGCCTAGCGGCACTATATTTAGAAGTTTCAAACTCTTTGGCAATATTTTTTATTGATTCATCCGGAGATGTTCCTCTTATGATATCTCTTGTTAAATTATCTTTTAAAGAATTAACAAGCTTATTGCCCCTTTCCCAAATTCTATTTGAAAATTCATTCCCATCACTTGTCCATGGTGTTTTTAGTATAGTTTTTAGAGTACCTTTATCAATACTTTGAAAATTTGAATAACCAACTATCCTATGAAGCTCATACAATTCATTATAATATCTCTTCTCGTAAGTCTTTCCTAAATGATTAAATAATCCTTTATCTTCCTTGGACATTAGATTTGCAACAGTCTTCTTAAGCTCTAACTCCATAGCTTGAAGCCTTGATATCCTCACTCTGTGAGAAATGATATCTAGCTCTCTTTCTATTTCAGGAGTTATACTTCCCTTAGACTTTTTCATAAACTCATCCATGTCCATTTTAAATAAACTCAACTCTTTGTCATTTAGCATTTTTTTAGCTTCGAATAAAGAAATACCACCTGCTTCAGCTTGTAGCTTAGTCAAGTGGTTATAAATTTTATCCTGTATTTTATTTACTTCAAAATCATAAATCTTTCGTATTCCTTTAACATATTCTTCAGACTCTCTAAACACATTCTCGTTAAGCTTTTCTATTCTTTTCTCCCAATCCATTCGCACGTGCTTCACCACCTAAGTCAGGATAATCATCATAAAGTTTAATTTTCTCATCTCTTTCTTTTTTTATTCGTTCCAACTCTTCATCCTTATCAGTTACAAAAGGATGATTAGAAACTAAAGTTTCATTTGATATAATTCCAATACTATTTTTAATCATCTCAACAGTAGACTCATCATTTACCATTATGTTTCGCTTGAATTTAATGTCTACTCCTTTAAAATTAACATTCTTAACTATACCTATAAATTCAAACATATAATCAAAACTTGCTGTAAACTCTAACTCTAGTTTGTTAGCATCCAGCTCCATATCAGAATACATAGCCTTAATATTTAAAGTATTTGGGGCATTATACGACCTTTCATTGTCTAGATATAGACTTCTGGCATTATGTGCAATAGCTTTCTTTATAAGCTCAATGATAACTTTATAATTCTCTGAATTAACCGTAACTTCAAGAGTATCTACTCCGCCTTGACTTCCATCTGCCGTTCTAACTTTAACAGCTCTATACTGTGCTAAATTCTCTCTAAATTCCCCTAAATCTTCACCCTCATAATTTTTAAGAATTAAGATAGTATTCATAGGATTTTCAAACATATTATCAGCATAGTTGCTAAGCAGTAAATTCAATGCATCCTGTAAACACTTAACTTTTTTAATTAAAGCTAACTCATTAGGCTGCTTAAAATACACAAAAGGTAGTTTCTTGTAACTATAACTTAATCCGTTCTTTTCCAAATACGGCTCATCCGTTAAATACTCTAAATGTCCATTTTCAAAAGAATATACTCTTATCTTATCTTGAGTGTAGAAATAAACATACTCTTTCTTCTTTATTGTATTACCGTTAAATTCCTCTTTTGATACAAACAAAATGACAGCCTCTAAGCTGTCATGATTATCATCTTTCCACACAGGAATTACACTCAATGGATCTAATCTTTTAAATTTAACATCTTGTCCATCAGTAAATAAATATAGCCAACCTATTCCTGTATTAAATGAATCAGCTGCTAAATTATTCATAGTTCTCATAAACCTATTATCAATAAACTCATTTATAAAATTTACCACTGTCTCATCATCTGAATCAATGTTTGGCTTGTCTGATAATAGATAATTGATTTTTTGGTCTACCGCACGTGCATACTGATTATCTTTTATAATAGTATTTGGTAGAGCTTTAATTCTTACTAACCTTCCGTCTTTACCTATTGTAGCCCTTATCTTTTCATCAATAGCTTGGCCATAATTGTAATAATCTATCCCTATTTGCATTTCTTGTTTTATAATATCATGAGCTAATATATTAATCTCTACAAACTTTTTAATCTGTTCCTCTGTTAATTTACTTAAATCCAAATTCTCACCACCTAAAATCCTACTAAGTTGCCCCTCATATCTTCTGTAAGTGCATATCTGCAACTGTCAATTGAATGGTTATCTTTATCTTCCAGTTTATTTTTTGTGTTACCATCTTTATCTACTTGGTAATCTATATTTTCAAATTCTCTTGCAGTATTAGGACATCTTACAGGATCTATTATTATCTCCTCTAAATCATCAAGCCACTTTTCACCAAATTCAACTGAACCCGGCCCCTTAGAAGCTCCGTACACTTTTAACCCATATTCCCACATCTCATCTATTGACTTTGGCTCAACACTATCAGCAAATATTTTTGTATCATTCCAACCATTTTCTTTTATCTTAATAGCTGCATTTCTATTAGAGAGTTTAACCTCGTGTATCTCCCCAAATATATAAATTTTTCTTCTCATCTTGTCATAATGAAGTCTCATAAAATGCAAAGGGTCATTAGCATATCCCCAGTCAATACCTTGTCTTATATTGTCAAATGAAAGTAACTCTTTAGTGCTAATCTCTCTAAAAATTAAATTATCAAATGGCACAACACCACTCCCTATTGGCTTGCCTAAATATTCCCATTCATATTTATTTGGTTTAGTTTTTTTGATATGCTCTGCCTCATCAATAAAATCTTTTGAAATAAAAGTATTATCCAAATATGTTGAACGATGTACTATAGTATTCTTTAGTATAAATTGAGTCTCGTACCTCTTATTAACCCAAGACTGTTTTCTTTTAGGCGGATTATAAGAATAAAAAAACTTATATTTTAACCCATCCGCAAGTTCAGCTCTTAAAACAGAATTTTCAATCATAGATACTTCATCTTCTGTTTTAAATTCAGCAAGTTCTTCTATCCATAACCTTGCTATAGGAAACTTTGCCACCTTAATAGATTTTATCTTTGCAGGATCATCAGCGCCCCTAAAAATTATTGAATTACCACGCGGTGTATATGTTATCTTTAAAGGGCTTAAATTAAATTTAAAATAAGGTTCAAGATTTAATATACTTATTGCCTCTTTTAACTGTTCATAGCAAGATTCTTGAAGAGTGTTTCCAACTTTTCTTACGCAAAGAATAGTTATTGGATTTGCTACTATATCTAAAATGAGTTCTATGCCTATATTAGAAGATTTCCCCGAACCTCTGCCGCCTTTGAATACATATTTTAAATAGTTATTAGCTTTTATCTCTTTGTGGATACTTCTAAAATTAGGCAGTATTATTTCAGATAGTTTAATCTTCGATGTCATCTACAATCACAACACTTTCCGCTTTGATTTCCAATTTATCAGTCCACATACCAAACCTTTTACCTAAAAGTTCTTGAGCCTTAATACTATCCTTATTTTGAGTTGGTAGCTCGACAACCTCCGGCTTTTCTTCAATACCTAAAAAATTCCCATTCTCATCAAAACTAGGCTTTTTAGTCATGACCACTTGATAATCAATCTCCTGCCTTCTTGCCGCCCTTGTAAGCATTCTAAGAATTTCACGCTGATCAGCAATAAGTTCTTCATCAAGCTCCTTCATTCTATCTTCAACATATTCTTTAACTTCTTGAGTGTTAAAAAGACGGCTTGCATTAGCACGAGCCGTCTCTCTGTTCTTTACGTTCTTATAGTATTTTAAATAACTTTCAGTCCTATTAAGAGTTTTAATATACTCATCAGCCACAAGCTTTTGTTTATCCGTTAATGCCATGCTTCACCGTCCTTTCTAATTAGTATCTCCAACCTTTGTATTTATGGAGATAGTACATAGTTGCATGTAAGTTGTTTTCAGTCTTAAATATTAATTTTTGTAAATCAGACTTACTTAAACCACGAAACTTTTCTTCAAGAATCTTCTCAATCTCAAAATTGGACTCTTTATCGTCTCTTATAAGAAGTTCATCTATTCTATCCACTTTAATTACCTCCTTTATATACATACTATAACATTTGAACAAAAAAAGAACCCTATTAATTTAAGGTTCTCTTTACTAACTATCTAAGAGGTTAAAAGTTGAATACACTTTTCTACTCTATTAATATAACACGCACATTTCGCACAAAACGCACAAAATCCAGAGTAAAATTAAAGCTTCATTCCTATTCTTCTTATAAAGTCAATAGGAGTGATATATTCAATTCCAAAAGCTTCACAAACATCAGGAATTTTAATTCTTTTCTTAGTGTTTGAACCGATTTCATTAGTAACAATAATATATTTTTTGCTAGTGCTGCTGCACAAATCCATGAATCAGCTACATTATAATACTCATATTTAGCCGTATCTTCATATTTGCTTTCATTCTCAATTTTATCTGCAATTTGAGTATAATTGCTGATAATATCAGCATCTGAACTAGTAATATTTGTGAAATTATTTTTATTCTCTTTAATCCAATCTATTAATCCATCATCTCCAACTAGTAATTCATCATAAATTTTGTCTAAGAGTATAATTTTATTTCCACCGTTTGTTATGAGTTTATCCCAAAATGAAGGGAATACATCCATTGGATATGTATGCTTATATGCTGTTATGAAAATGTTTGTATCCAATAAAAATTTAAATTCCATATGTTATCTCCTTAAGATTTCCATATGCTTTTGCTTTTATATTTCCTAAAAGTCTAAATCCTTCAGTATAACTTATATTATTAGATTCAATATTGTATATAACATCTCTTTTAAAATTCTCACTTAATTTTGAATTTAGATTATTATAGTAATTCCCGCCTGAATTATTTTTTTGCCTACGTTAAGCGTAGTTATACTTT
>NZ_JH165064.1:162770-174556 GCF_000227315.1 Peptoniphilus indolicus ATCC 29427
TTTACTTAATATTGATATTTGATTAATATAATCTATTTCTTTATTCCAAAAACTTAGTAAATAACATTTCGGAGCCAAAATTTCCGCTGTAATGTTATTTATATATCTTTCATTTTTGGTTATATTATCTTCTTCTGTAATTATATCATCTTCTCCGAGCAGTATATGCACAAACTCATGAACAATAGAAAAAACCTTACCGGATTGACTATCACAACTATTTATAAAAATAATAGGTGCTATTTTATCAATTAGGACAAAAGCTCTAAATTCTTCTAAGTCTAATTTTCTATGAGTATTATTACCAACTACTCCATTTTGGAAAACACTGATTCCTAATTGTTCCAGCATATTCCTAAAATAATTATAGTACTCATTAATAGTCTTAAAGCTTTCTACTTTAGCGTAATCTAAGTCAATTAAATCTACAATTATTTTTGCTACTTCCATATAATTCATATGTTGTTGATATAGCTCATTAAACTTCCTATTTATTTCTAAATCCTCATAACCTAATTTTTCTCTATATTCAATTAACCAATTTTGTCTTTGAGACATATCTATAATTGTTTCTTTTAGATTTTTGGAAGCTTTAGGAAAAACATTATTTATTGATCTGAAATCAGCTTTAAATTTAAAACTTTTTGGAGGTTCACTCAAAAAAAAGTAACCTAACGGAATTTTAAAAAAGTTAGAGAGGTCTTCAATTTTTTTAAATGTTGGTAAATCTTCTTCTATAATCCAATTGTCAATTTTTGGGAATTTATTTATTATTTCAAACTCTGATTTTCCACTTTCCTTTATTGCCCATTTTAAAACATCAGGATTTATTTTGACTCCTTTTTCTTGTGTCATCGATTTACCTCCTTCTCTAATTTAAATAATAAACTAAATAATCTACTTAAAATTCAGTTTATTTTTTCTAAATTATACCATATTTTTCCCAACAATTCCTTTTGTTTTATTATTTGTTTAAATATCTATCATGAACCATTCTAGAGTAGCTCTCAGATGTACTACCTAAATAGCTGCTTATCCTTAACCAACTCCAACCCTCAATATATCTTAACCTAAACACCACTCTTATTCTACTATCCTCAATACTATTTATAAAATCCTCTATCTCAAGCCTTAAATCAAAAGCTCTCTGCCACTGTGCATTTAAACACTCTCTAATTAACTTTTCTCTTTCAGTAAGCTCTCTCATGCCAACTATAGGTAAGCTAATTTCTTGATAAGGGAATTCTGTGTTAGATGCTTTAACCTTGTCTACTACAATCTCTGTCTTATTTAGCTTTTTATTTTCTAACTCTAAAATTCTAAGTTCTCTTTTCAAATCTCTATAACGTGAAAGCATATCCTTATCCATCAATTCCCTCCCAATATGTATTTGCAGCTTGAAACCCCTTTGATATACAAAGAGGCAAATTTTAATATTCTATTGTTAAAAACTTGTAATGTTTTTCTGCATAAATAAAATTCTCATCATATTCAACCTTGAACCCTGCTTTCTCAAGTTGTCTTATCAATCTTACTCGTTCTTTAAAATCTTTATATGGTAGTGCTAACACTTTAATCATTTTCCCATTCTTCTATCTCCATTCCATTTATCTCTCACTTTTTCAAATATAAATCGATTTTTATACAATTATTCAATTTATATCGCCATTTCTTCTTACATAAATTCATTTTTGCCATTTATTTAATTTATATGCGTAAAATAGTTAGCATTAGTTAGCATTTTCTATTTTTGCTAAATATCTTATCTTATTTCTATCTCTTCTGAAATATTCTGTTCTAACCATTCATCTATTTTTGCTCGTATCTCACTTATTAAATATTCTTGTCTGTGATAAGCTGCGTCTTCTAACTCATCTAATAAATCTTGAATATCCATCATTAGTCCCCTTGGCCATCGACATCATAAAAATAACCGCTATCCAAACTCTCTATCCAACCCCATTTAAACAATTTATTTTTACTCCTCTGAATTGCAATTGCTCTTTCTGCTTCAAATTCAGAATTATAAATTCCAACAGAAACTTTACTTTCAATCCCTTCAAGCTTTACAAATGCTTCATACTCTCTCATTACTCGCTCCACATATTTAATATCGCCGCTTTTAACTTTGGACCAACACCTTTAGTCTTATTCAATACCTTCTCCAGCTTTTCCCTTGGGCTCTCTCCAATGTGTTCAACCTCTTTAAGTGCATTGTTCCAACCTTCCATGTACACTTTAGTTAAAAATTCGTCCATCTCTTTATGGTCAAACTTTTTAATTTTTTTATATAAATTCCTGTTGCATACGTATTCTTTTACCATTTTTTTGTCCTCTTAAAATCACTTATGCACTGTTTGTCTAGCATATAAGCAGCATCACTATATGCCCTCTTTCGTCTTTTAATTTCTTCGTTCTCTCTGTAAAAATCCTGATACTTACTGCAACCGCTATGGCAGTTAAGATGCCTTATCTTGCAGTCTAAACAACATTTATTCATGGCTATACCTCTTGCATGTATATCTCTACCATTTCCGTTCCACTCATTAAAAACTCATGAGATATATTTCTTACTTCATTCCACCCATCATTTTTTATAATTCCTGCCATCTGTAAACCGTCAAAAATGAATTTTTGTGCTGACATTATATTGTCTTTATCTCTTCTTTTGTCTTTACAATGCCATTTAAAAGTTATATCTATTTGGTTTTTAATTTTTCCATTCATCTGAGCTTTGATATTCCATGCTATCATCTCTGTTGTTTCTTTTTTTAGCCTTGCTCCAGCAAATTTATTCACTCTATTTTTGTTTATTACTTCATTCATTCCCGGCAGTCTATTCTTGATTACTATTTTGTGTATCATAAAAGCTCAACATCCTCCAACCCACAAGACAACACCGAATTAGCATTTAAATCCTTTAGCACTACAGACGGCACTATCTTGCCCTTTATATTTTTAAAAACAAGAGCCTCAATACACTCATACTCTGTGTTTTTAGCTTGTAAATTACTTAGAGTTCTGCCCTTAAAAATAACTCTGTCTTTGCTTATAAGTGCAGCCTTTGCCTGCTCCAAATTCATAGTCCCAACTCCTTTAAAGCCTGCTCCCTCTTACGCTTTGCAATATCTTCAAGATCCTGTTCACTCATAGAGTCAGCTGCTTGAGTGAAGTTGTGGAATTTAGTACGCTTAGCTTTTGCTTTTGGGCTGTCCTTTCCGTTACGTCTCCAATTCTCCAAAACGCTATTAACGTACTTCAAACTATGGGCATTATACTCAGCTGCAACCTTGAATGCATCACGAATCCAATTAATTTCAAAGTCCTCCAGCATAGCTATTATGCTATCTCTCACCGTGTTATTTATCGCACCAAAACCACTGTCCTGATATAACTTTATTATTTCAGACAGTTCAGGAGAGATATTATTATTTACTTTACTTTCCTTTACTTTACTTTGTGCATTAATGTCTACATTAACTCCCTCAGTTTGTGCATTAATGTCTACATTAACTCCCTCAGTTTGTGCATTAATGTCTACATTATGCTCACATTTATTACTTTCTATAATGTATAAAGTTGGTTTATTTGATTTTCTTCTTTTTGTAGCTTCAAGATAGTTTTGTTGAATTTTTTTGCTAGTTAGAACCTCAGCCGAATGAAACAGGGCTTTATCAAAAAACTCCCATAACACCAAGCGGTCTACAATTAGCTCCATTAATTCTTTACTTACTCCAGGTAGTCTTTTTAGGAGTTGGGCTTTCACAAGTTCATTCCATACAATGAAATATCCATTCTTGTATATCGCACATAACAGTTTTACTACTGTGATTTCACCCTTAATTCCAAACTCACCTGAAATAGCTTCTATCTTTTCATCTTCAAAAATATCTACATATAAAGGAAAATAATCCAAACCATCTTTAGGAGGTCTTGCCAAATTATCACATCCTTTATCTCTATTAGGGAGCCTAAGCCCCCTTAATTAAAATGGAATATCTGCGTTATTTATTTGATAAAATCCTTCTGCATCTTCTAATTTTTCACTTTTAGGTAGTTCAATTTCAACTACATTTTCATATCTCTGTACACAAGAGTTATAAATTTCTGCCGGTCTATTTTCTAGTTTTTCCTTAGATGTTTGTTTTGTTTGTGGGTCATAGAAACTTTTTAATATATAATCGTAAGCATATCTTCTCTCTTTAGTTCCGTTATTATCCACTTGGTAATCTCTAACATCAACTTCTATAACCACTCCTATTATTTTGCCTATAAGAGAAGCTATTTGTTTATCTTGTCCTGGTAGTAGTGCATTTTGATTTAGTAAATAGCATAAATGCGATAAATGCCTTTGGTTAAATTCAACCGGTAGTCCATCTCTATTTGTGTAGTACATTCTTAAATTTCCTCGTCTGCTTTCTGAGTCAGAAAAATTAAGAGCTATTCCTTCTGATTTTGAATTATATCCATTTAGTTGCTCAGCTTTTTCAATTACAACTTCATAACATCCACTCTTTTTTATATATTCGATACTTTCAACATCTTCGCGAATATAATCTTTATTCATTTGAAACATAATTAACCTCCGTAATATTCATTTATCTTTTCAACAACATAACCTAAATCATTAGGTATCTTTACACTTTCAAACATTCCTTTTGGGCTTTTAGTAGTATTAAATCCATTGTTTTGAGTTTCAAAGTAGTAATTACCATCTTCGATTTTTGTATTTAAAACTACAGTAAATAAACCTTCAATAGTTATTTTTTCATCAAGTAATTTTCCAATTGTCTTAACTTTTATTCTTCCATCATCTTTGACTTCTGAATGGCTAAGAAAGACAATCGTTAAATCTTCTCTTAACCCTGCAGCAAATTTAATAACGTCATAGTAGTGCTGCCCTATCTCTGTAAACTTATCAAATCCTCTTTCTGTGGCTCTTGTCATATATTCATCACTCATTAGATACTGTGAATCATCAATGACTACAACTTTTATTCCTGGATTATTATTTAAATACTCTAAAACACTTATTATTTGATTCCATTTACCTGAAACAACTCTATTTCCGTTTTTCTCTTTAGTTTTTAATGGATACTTAGCTTTAAATCCCTTAAATGGAAGAGGTTTATTAACCACTTGGATAATAAAAGTCTCGTTAGGATCTAAACTCTCTATAGCTGTACTTTTACCTGTTCCACTTTCTCCAATGATTAAAACCATATTGCTCATAATTCACATCCCTCATCTAATCCTTAAACTTTCGCTACTCTCTAAAGTAGCAGCATCAGCATAAAGACCATCCTTAACCGCATTTTTAAAATCTGTTTTATTTAATTTCCTTTCGATTACAAAAAATTCTTCAGGGACTTTACTTTCATCAATAATCTTTAATGACGGTGCATTTTTTTGAATATTAAAACTAAATAAAGTAGTTTTGAATTTCTTTTTATCTACTAAAATCATTTGGTCTTGTAAATACATTTTTAAACCTTTACTTCTGTTCTCAATCGCTTTTCTTTTCTCAGCAAGCCTTGTTTCTTCATCCTTTAAAGCCACCGCTTCAGCATCCATACTCTTTAATACTTTTGCTATGTTGTCTGCCTTCTCTTCAATTTCATCTTCAATGTTTGTAAGATGTACTTTTAATTCATCTTCAGATAAATCTAAATCCATTAGATTGTTGTAAATTTGCGTTAATTCATATAACTTCATTTATATTTCCCTCTCAATCAATTCCTTACTAAGCTCTGCGTACTCTCTCTTATATTCTTTCAATTTCGCTTCAAGTTCTTCTCTGCTGTATAGAAGCCTTTCTATTTCTTGAATGTTTTTTAACAATATTCCTAATCTTTCAAATATTTCTTCGTTCATTTTTTCTCCTTACTATGCTATAATTAGCATAGATATATTTACTAAGTCCTTTAAATGCTTGCCGGCTTTATTAGGACTTTTTTTAGTTATAACTTCCATTTATAAACTCTCCATTACTCCGCACAGATAGATAAACATTAAAAATCCAACTATCACTTTTAGATTTTGCCAAAACGGCGCCCTAAAATTTATAATGTTTCTGCCATTTCTATCAACTAATTGCATTTTCTATCTCCCCCAAATACTCCTTTACCTTCTCCGGATAAATAATATAGCTGTACTTCTTATTAGCTTCATTTGTTTTAAATGCACTACCAAAAGGTAATATCCCTCTCTGTAACCCCACTCTAATAGTCTGTGGAGTTTTATTTAACATTCTTGCTACATCTGTTACAGTCATCTTCTACCTCCTACCTCTATTCTTTTTAAACCATAATCTCAATTCCCCAGCAGCAACAACTATCTGCTCCAAAGTATCCATCACATCAATAAATCTTTCATGCTCCGAATCATCAACATCACCATCAGATGTAATATCTAAAAGCTCGTTTTTCACTTCATCTAAACTCTTAATTGCTGATAAAGTCTTTATAGTAACCCTATCAAGAGTTTCCACTTTCATAGGCGCCACACAACTACATCCAATAGGACACTCATCAGTGCAATACCTATTAAGCAGCTCCGGAGCATTGTAAAGGTCCGCCATTAAAACTACCTTGTCCGGCTGAGGACACTTCACAATCCCAAGCTCATAATCAGCCAAAGTCGAAGCATGAACACCTAACATTTCAGCAGCACTCTCTCTACTCTTGAGCTTTTCATTATATCCACTAGCCTCAATACGAGCCTTGTAGTAAATATTATTCTTTGCAGACCTTGCGTCTCTTCCCATTCATTTACCCCTTATTTCTACTATATATTGTATGCTTTTTATTTTTAATCGATTCTGTATACTATATATTGTTTTGTATTTAGAATAATGATACTAATTGTATTAGTGTAGACCTTCTAAATAACAGTCCAAATAACAATTTAGGTTAATCTTAGTAAGGTCTACACTCTACTTTTATATCATCTCTAAGGATGATGTCCTTTGATGTTATAGAACAAAGTAAATTATCTTCCTTAAAAACATCAATCTGCTTTATTTCCAATCCATTCATTATCAAAGGTTCAGGATACATAAATGAATTTATATTCTCCCCACACTCACTAAAAATCTTTTCGAACTTTTCCATAGTTTTATAACTAATTTCAACCCATTCTTTGAGAATATAGTATAAATGTGAGTACGATATCCCTACACTCTCAGAAAAATCTAAATTACTTTTGAAGTGGTTATTTATAAACTCTTGCAACATTTCTCCATCAATTTTTCTACCTTTCAAACCCTCACCCCCTACATTAAAACTATCTTTATAGTCTTTAATCCTATTTTTTCTAACTACCACAACCTATATACTTTAGATATAATCATCTCAAAAGGAGGTGATTATATGCTTAGATATGACTATCCATACAACGGTAAAAGGTACCTTGCCAACTTAAACACAGGTGAAATACATGATTTATTAAACGAGAAGCCACAATGTCAAATAAACGAAATCATAAATTTCAAAATGGCAGATACTTATACAGAAGCATTAGTTACTTTAGGATTTCACACATCTTATTTGAAACCTAACGGTTGTCATTATTGCTTACCATCCGAAGACAAAGGTTGATTAAAGGTTTTTTTAACAGCCTCTTCTAGCCAATCAGGAAGAGGACTGTTTAAATCTTTTAAAGCCTTTTCCTCATTTCTACTATTAAAAAATCCTCTACCATACCTTTCAAACTGTTCAGCATTCATTAACCTAAATGCTTCAAGAAATGTCATACCATCGCCCCCTAACTTAGATTTAACAATTTGATATAATCACCTAAAGGAGGTGATTATATTGAACGCACACATCAAACTACTAAATGACAACTCTGTTTACATCAATGACTTAGAAAAAATAATTCATAAAAAAGATGGAAAAGTACTTGAAGATAGCTTTCCTGAATTTGTTTTTTATGCAAATTATTTTTATAACTTCATTGGTGTTGATAATTCATTAAGTGTATGGGGTAAAGACATACACCACGTAGAATTCTCAAAAACTAAATATTAATATTTAGTTCAATAAGAGCATTCCCCAAAGAGTGCTCTTGTTGAATATTAGTAAAAAACTCAATCCATTCTTTAATAGTTTCTTGCTTATCAAGTTTGTTTTGACTTTCACTAACATTTAAATGAATTTCTATTTTATCCATAAGCTCCCCCTTACTACAATTTCACAATTTGATATAATCATCTCGAGAGGAGGTGATTATATGAGTAAAAATTTTCTACTAAACATAAACACAGGTGAAATTCATAACCTTTCAAAACAGACACCCCAATGTCAAATAAATGAAATTAAAAATTATGAACTCTTTGACACCTACGAAGAATGTATGATAGAAGCAATTTTTAAATATGAAATTAGTAAACCTAATGGTTGCCACTATTGCTTACCTGCACTAGATGTCGAGTAAAGCCCTAGAACTTTTAAGAGTGGCTTTTCTGCATCTTTAGGAAAGTCGCTCTGTAAATCTCTTAAAGCTTTCTCCTTGTCTCTAGCATTAAAGAAATCTCTACCATACCTTTCAAACTGTTCAGCATTCATTAACCTAAATGCTTCAAGAAATGTCATACCATCGCCCCCTTACTTTGATTTAACCTTATCTCTCAACTTTTCTAAAATTAAAGCATTTTTACTAATAGCTTTATATTTACTCTCTTCCTTTAACTTTTCATCTAACCATTTAGGCAGTCTTAAAGTTGTAGTCACCACTTCTTTTGACTTCATTTTGAATTCACCTCAAATAAGTTATATCACGAATTCATTTTGAAGTCAATATATTTCCCGAATTATTTTTGATAGTATAATGACATCATAAGGAGTTGATAAAATGGACGAAAATATTACATTCACTTTTAGAACAACAAGAGAAGTCATAAATAAAATCAAATACATTGCAGAAAGTAATGGGCGTTCTGCTAACAAAGAAATTGAGCAACTAGTTATTCAAGCCATTAAAACTTATGAAAAAGAAAATGGAGAAATTTCAGAATAATCTTTAATCAATTCAGAAATTATAAATTGATTCACTGTCTTATTTTCTTTCTTTGCTTTGATTTTTAAATCTTCTTTAAAGTCTTTATCACATCTAAGGGTAAAGACTTTTCTTTTTTCTTTCTTTTTCACACCCTCACCCCCTACATTAAATAGCTATTTGTTTATCCAGTTCCTATTTTCTTCAACATTTAAAGAGACTATACTAAATACAAGCTCCTCCTTACTTCGATTTAACATAATGTACATCTTCCCATTTTTTTAACTGTTCAGTGCAAGCCCTAACAATTAAAGCATTCTTGCTTATCATTTCTTCATTCGCCTTTTCAGATATCTTTTCATCTATCCACGTTGGCAGTCTTAAAGTAAACTTAACAATTTTATCAGCCACCTTATTGCCACCTCCTTTTATTCAATTATATGCTGCCACCTTTTGAATGGCAATAGTTTTTTATTTATTTGCCACTTTTTTAGTGGTAAAATGATATTTAGGAGGTATCACAATGAATGAAACTAAGAAATTTACAGTTAGAATGCCACAAGAACTATACGACAGATTAAAAGAATATTCAGAAAACAGCTATATTCCTATGTCTCGTTTAATTCTGATAGCTGTTGATGAATACTTGGCATCAAATCAAGATAATCAAGAATCGAAAGAACAACAAAATTAGAATTATTTATTCCATATTCATCACTAACCTTACTCAACGCTTCGTATAAGTCTTTAGGCAATCGAAGCGTTACTTGCTTTTTCACACCCTCACCCCCTATATTTAATAGCTATTTGTTTATTCAGTTCCTATTTTCTTCAATATTTAAAGAGGCTATACTAAAACTAAGCTCCTCCTTACTTCGATTTAACTAAATGTACAATATGTACATTTTTAGAGTAAAAAAATATCATCTATCTTTTCATTAAATACTTCTGCTATTTTTTTAGCTACATTTAAGGATGGATTTCTTTCGTTGTTTTCTATAAACCCTATATATTTTGGCGTAACTCCAACCTTTATCGCTAAATTATTTTGAGAGATATTGTTTTTTTCTCTTAATTCTTTAACGCGGTTCACAAAATCACCTCATTTCTCTTTATGTACAAATTGTACTGTACATTTTGTAGATTGTCAATAGCTTTTTTTAAAATTTTTTATATAATGTACTTATAGTACAGAAAGTAGGTTTCTTATGGATGGTAAACTTTTAAAAAAATTAAGAGAAGAATTGAATATGACACAAAAAGAATTAGCGGATAGAGTTCAAGTTACACCTAAAGCTATCTCTTTTTATGAATTAAATCAACGAGAACCATCTAATGAATTACTTGTTGAATTTTCTAAAATTTTTAATGTTTCTACTGATTACTTATTAGGAAACCAAAATATAAATAATTTAAATATTCTATCTAAAAGAATTAAATATTTGAGAGAAGAAAAAGGATTATCTCAAAAAGAATTAGCTAATTATCTTAATATTAGCAATTCCACTCTATCTCAATATGAAAGTGGTGTTAGAGTTCCTAGTGATGAAATTAAAATAAAGCTAGCCAAATACTTCAACGTCACAACAGATTACCTGCTCGGAAATTCAAACGTCAAACAACTAAGCAGAAAAGATGAAATAGACATACAAAAAGACCTAGAAGAAATGAAAAAAGACATGACCAAAGGAACCCTAAGGCTATCCCTAGACGGAGAAATAGTTGATGACGAAATCAAACAATTTATCCTAGATAATATGGAAAATACACTAATCCTAGCCAAGATAAAAGCCAAAGAAAAATTCAATCCAAACAAAAACAAAAAGTAAACTTATCTCGTCTTAAACGAGATTAAACGAGATTTAAACGAGAATAGAAAAGGAAATTTATGGAATATAATAAGTTAAATGAAGAATTGTTTTCTTATATACTCATGCTTAATAAATACTTTCAAGAAAACCACATTTCTTTACATGATAGTAAAAGTCAACATGCTATAGAATCTACTGATAATAAATGCTCTTTTATCTTAGATATACATAAGGGAGGCGCTTATAGTAGACGTATAGTCTTTAATCTAAGACTCAAAAGGTCTGATGAAACAATTTTTAGATTAGAAATTGATGGCAAACCTCATGTAAACCATGACGGTACGTGCACTGACAGAAACCATGTGCACATAATTAAATTTGATGAAGGTAAAATTTTTGAATATGGTATAAGTCTAAATGACTTTCATGATATAATAATCAAAAATACAGATGATATTTGTGAAATTTTTGAAAACTTTTGCACATATAATAAGATTAAGATTCCACAATATCAAAAAATTATGTAGGTGATTTTATGACAAAGCTATCTTTAAAAACTGAATATTCGAATTTTTTGAGTAGCTTTGTATCCGAGCTTAAAATTAATGAAAAAGTTACTCGTATAACTACCCCATTCTTAGACTCTGGCAATGATTTAATTGAAATATATATTGAGTTTAAAGATACGGATTCCTTTTATCTTACTGATGATGGAATTACATTGGCTGATTTAGCTATGAAAGGTGTTAAGTTTGAAAAGGGCTCTAAGCGCACTGAAAAACTAAATAAAATATTATTAGACCATGGTGTATCTTCTGATATGCGTTCTATTTACACATTGTCATCAAAGAAAGATTTGCCTTTGAAATTATATTTTTAGCTCAAGCTATGCAAAAAGTTTCTGATTTATATGTTTTAAATAAACCTTCTATTATTAATATCTTTAATGAAGATGTTAAACTTTTGATAAGAATAATA
>NZ_JH165065.1:0-1909 GCF_000227315.1 Peptoniphilus indolicus ATCC 29427
AAAAAGCTTGATTTTTGAGGGGGAGAGTTGTAAAATTAATCAAGAATGACTAAAAATGATAATGAATATTTAACGGAGGACGAGAATGGAGAATTTAAGGGAATTTATTAAAAGTAGGAAGCGAAATAGAATATACCGATATTCTATAAGAAGATTATCAATAGGGGTTGTCTCATGCGTAGTGGGAGCATTTGTACTTTTTGCACCAGTTAACTTCGGTAAGGCTGAGTTAAGTGGTGTTGTTTATGCAACAAGTGTCGATGGAAAAGTTTTGTTAAAAAATCTAGAATCTAAATTAGAACAAGAAATTAAAAATTATAAAGAAGATCCTAGCAAATCAAATAGGTCAGCTATATATAACAATGGTAAGTTAGATCATACTCTGTTTGTAAATGAATTTAAATCATTACTTGATAAAATAGATCAAGAATTAAAAGATGAAAAAGCTAAATTAATAGAAGAATTATTGAAGTTAGAAAAAACAAAAATAGAAGGCAATCAAGAGTTAGAAGGAAGAATTAGAACTAAAGCTAGAAAACTTATATCAGAAAATAATAATGATGATATTCAAAATCTTAAGGAATTTAGAAAGTCTGTAAAAAATATTAAAGAAGAAAAAGAAGAAAGAGAAAGAGAAAAAGAAAGAGAAGAACAAACAAGAAGAGAAAAAGAAGAACAAGCAAGAAGAGACAAAGAAGAACAAGCAAGAAGAGAAAGAGAAGAACAAGCAAGAAGAGACAAAGAAGAACAAGCAAGAAGAGACAAAGAAGAACAAGCAAGAAGAGACAAAGAAGAACAAGCGAGAAGAGAAAAAGAAGAACAAGCAAGAAGAGAAAAAGAAGAACAAGCGAGAAGAGAAAAAGAAGAACAAGCAAGAAGAGACAAAGAAGAACAAGCGAGAAGAGAAAAAGAAGAAAAAGAAGAAAGAGAAAGAGAAAAAGAAAGAGAAGAACAAACAAGAAGAGAAAAAGAAGAACAAGCAAGAAGAGAAAAAGAAGAACAAGCGAGAAGAGAAAAAGAAGAACAAGCAAGAAGAGACAAAGAAGAAAAGGCAAGAAGAGACAAAGAAGAAAAGGCAAGAAGAGAAAAAGAAGAACAAGCAAGAAGAGACAAAGAAGAAAAGGCAAGAAGAGAAAAAGAAGAACAAGCAAGAAGAGAAAAAGAAGAACAAGCGAGAAGAGAAAAAGAAGAACAAGCAAGAAGAGAAAAAGAAGAACAAGCAAGAAGAGAAAAAGAAGAACAAGCAAGAAGAGAAAGAGAAGAACAAGCAAGAAGAGACAAAGAAGAAAAGGCAAGAAGAGAAAAAGAAGAACAAGCAAGAAGAGACAAAGAAGAAAAGGCAAGAAGAGAAAAAGAAGAACAAGCAAGAAGAGACAAAGAAGAAAAGCCAAAAGAAGTGCCGGCTATGCCGCTGACACCGGGCATAAAAGTAATACCTTCAACTCCATTACAACCAAGCATAAAAGTGGCACCAAGAGCATTTAGAAACGACAACGATCAAAGGGGATCAATAGACTGGAGATATATAAAGGCGCCAAGCAAAGATGCAAAAGCAGAAGTGCAAAAACAAAAGACAGTAATAGAACTAAAGATCAAAATAGGCTCAGACATACTACAAAGAACAATAAACAACCACACACAAGAAACCAAAATGGATACAAAAGCCATAATAAAAGACGGCAGAACAATGTTACCGATAAGATACGTAGCAGAAGCCCTAGGATACACAGTAGAGTGGAGAGAAGACACAAGAATAGCGATCCTAAAAGACAAAAATACAACAATAGAAATTCCGGTAGATACAAATAAAATAATAGTAAACGGAAAAGAAATCCAAAGCGACGTAAAACCAATGATAGAAAACGGAAGAACAATGTTGCCGATAGCAAACGTAGCAAGAGCATTGGGC
>NZ_JH165065.1:3912-9304 GCF_000227315.1 Peptoniphilus indolicus ATCC 29427
CCTATACTGCTTCATAATACAATTTTCAATTTATCCATTACATAAACAAACCCAATATCTATTTTGCAGACACGTGCCGCCCCTACATGAACTAAATAAAATTTAAACCGAAAACAACCCAAAAAAATAACGGGCGGGCCTATATTGCTTTATAATATAATTTTCGATTTGTCCATTACATCATCAAACTAATTATCTATCTCACAGACACGTGCCGCCCCTACATGAACTAAATAAAATTTAAACCTAAAACGAACCACAAAAAAACGGGCGAACCTATACTATTTCTCTTCTCACCCGTATTAAAAATGCTCAGCTCTTAATTTTTTATCTATCTTGGTATAAATCCAACTTTTTTATATACTTTTCTAAGTGTCTTTCTCGCCAATGCGGAGGCTTTTTGCGCTCCTTCTGTATATACTTTTTCTAAATATTCTTTATCATTTCTAATTGCATTAAATCTCTCTTGAACAGGTCTTAATCTTTCTACAACAACTTCGGCTAAATCTTCTTTAAATTTGCCGTAGCCCAAGTCTTTATATTTTTCAACTATTTCTTCAACACTTAGTTTTGAAAAAGATGAATAGATGTCTATTAAATTCTTAAGTCCCGGTTGTTCTGTTGAATATCTGATAACTCCTTCCGAGTCCGTCACGGCACGTTTTATCTTTCTTCTTATTGCATTTTCATCGTCTAAAATCAATATAAACGCATTTTCATCCGAATCCGATTTACTCATCTTATATTGCGGGTCTTGTAGCGACATTATTCTTGCGCCAACTTTCGGCGTCATTATATCCGGAATTGTAAATGTATCAGAATATCTTGAGTTGAATTTTTGAGCCAGATCTCTTGTGAGTTCTATATGCTGTCTTTGGTCTTCTCCAACCGGCACATAGGCGCTTTGATACAACAAGATATCCGCCGCCATAAGCACCGGATAATTTAGTATCCCAGCCAATACTTCTTTACTCTTGCTTGACTTATCTTTAAATTGTGTCATTCTTTGAAGTTGTCCCATGGATGCTATAGTATTTAAAACCCAACCAAGTTCAGCGTGTTCAGGCACGTGTGATTGAATATATATAATTGATTTTTCAGGGTCAAGTCCACACGCCAAGTACAGTGACAATATATCCAGTGTATTTTTCCTTAAATTCTTAGGTTCTTGCGGCATTGTTATTGCGTGCATATCCACTATACAGTATAGACAATTGTACTCTTCTTGTAATTCACTAAAGTTTGAAAGAGCTCCTATATAGTTCCCTATCGTAAGTGAACCTGAGGGTTGTATCCCACTGTAAACTACTTTTTTATCCATTATAAACTCCTTAAAATTCTGTCTGTCAATTTATTTACTTCATACTTAACTTCTTCTTCGTCAACATTTAACATCATTCTATCTTTCATTATAAACTCACCGTTTATCATAATATCTTTGATATCTTCCGGTGTTGCACTATAACAAAGCGCTCCTATTAAATCATTTTTAGGAGTGAAGTTAATTGAATTTAAATCAAAAAATGTCAAATCCGCACTCTTTCCAACTTCAACAGAGCCGTTGTCGAAGCCTGTTATCTTACTTCCGTTTACTGTAGCAAGTTTTAACATTTCATTAGCTTGTACACTTGAGCTTGACTTATTTACCGCCTTATTTACTATCGCTCCTACGTGTATTTCTTTTAATATACTCAAATTGTTGTTTGAAGATGAACTGTCAGTTCCTATCCCCAAATTTATATTTGCATCTAATATCTTTTTAACCGGTGTAAATCCGCTTGCCAATTTCAAATTAGATACCGGATTGTATACCGGATAGAATTCTTTTCCCGCTATCATTTCAATTTCCGAATCTGTTATATACACACAATGTGCGGCTATTATCTTAGTATCTAAATATCCCAACGAATCCAAGTATTCTACAGGTGTCATCCCATATAATTTTTTTAGAATCTTCAACTTCTTTCATAGTTTCTGAAACGTGTATGTGAAGCATCCCACCATATTCTTTTGAAACTTTTAAACACTCTTTTAAAAAGTCCGTTGAACAAGTGTAAATAGCGTGCGGCCCCAAGACAACTTTAATATCATCTGAATTGTATTCTCTGTAGTTTTGTTTGAATATATCTATTCTCTCTGAACCACTGCCCGCTACATCCAAAACTCCCTTGGCAAGAATTCCCTTTATTCCGACTTCCTTACATGCTCTTGCAGTTGAATCGATTTGGTCGTACATATCAACCACTGCACACACTCCGTTTTTTGCCGATTCAACCGCCGATAGTTTTGCACCCCAATATATATCTTCTTTAGTCAACTTAGCTTCAAAAGGCCATATTTTTTTCACAAGCCAATCTTGAAGTTCTAAATCATCTGAATAATTTCTCATCATACTCATTCCAAGATGAGTATGTGCATTTGTAAATGCCGGCACAATAAGTTTTGAGCTACAATCTATATAATCATTAGCTTGAAGATTTTCGCCTATCTTTACAATTTTCCCGTCTTCTATTTGTATATCGGTTTGTGTTATAACTCTACCATTTTTAACGTCTATATAATTTGCATTTTTAAGTATCATTTTACCCTCCGTAGGTTACATTATAGCACAATTTTTCTCTGTTTTCTCTTTACTTTTACTCAGTTATTTAGTATAATGCTTTCGGCTCTTAAATTATCGCGGCGAGAATATATTAGGAGTTGAATAATAAAATGGCAAGAATGATGGTACCAAGATTTAAACAATCAAGAAGATTAGGTCTTAACGTATGTGGACACCCTAAGGCTATGAAGAGAGCTGTAAAGGGTACTGCAAGAAGTGACAAGAAATTAACCGAATATGGTAAGCAATTACTTGAAAAACAAAGATTAAGAGCTTACTATGGTGTTCTTGAAAAACAATTTGTCAACTTATTTAAGGAAGCTAAGAAAACTGCTGGACAAACTGGTCCTAACTTAGTTATCTTCCTTGAAAGAAGACTTGATAACTTAGCTTACAGAATGGGCTTTGCTTCTTCTATAAGACAAGCAAGACAAATGGTAACTCACGGACACTTAACTGTAAACGGTAAAAAGGTTAATATTCCTTCATACAGATGTGATGCAGGAGATGTTATTGAACTTTCTGCAAGAGGTAAAAAAGTTGCTATGTTCAAAGAAAACTTTGAAACAAACTTCGTAACTTCATATCCTTACATCTCTAAGGAAGAAGGCTTTAAAGCTACTTTAGTTTCTATTCCGGCAAGAGAAGATGTTCCAATAGAAATTGAAGACCAATTAATCGTTGAGTTCTACTCAAAGAATATGTAATTAAAAAAAGATGATGGATATAACCCAATCCGTCATCTTTTTTTATATATGGGTATATATTAAATATATTTACCAAGGAGGTCTTATATGTTTAAATTTAATAAAGAAACTGAAAGAGAACCTAAATTCGTTGAATTAATCTCTGTAAATGATAGATTAAAACTTGGCGGAATAATAGGTATTTTGGATGATAATAATATACCTCACTTTGAAGAATCTTCTCAAATGAACGACTCCACCGCTCAAGTTATCTATGCAAACATCAACGTTGGAATAATGGTCTATGTCCCTGATGAAAATTTAGATAAAGCTCGTGAACTTTTGCAAGTCATTGGTGAAATTCCACCATCATATTAATGGGTTTAATTATTTATTTATTATAAGGGCGGCACGAATGTATCAATGTCCGCCCTTTTTGCAATGTGTTTATATTTATTTTGTATACATAGTCGTTTTATTAGTTAATGTAGGGGCGGCACGTGTCTGTGAGATAGATAATGAGTTTGATGATGTAATGGACAAATCGAAAATTATATTATAAAGCAGTATAGGCCCGCCCGTTATTTTTTTGGGTTGTTTTCCGTTTAAATTTTATTTAGTTCATGTAGGGGCGGCACGTGTCTGTGAAATAGATAATGAGTTTGATGATGAAATAGACCAATCGAAAATTATACAGAGCAAGAAATATGAATTAAAGAGATGAACTAACCGTTCAGTCCTACAAGTTTATGCACTGTCTAAGTGCATAAAGCACAATCCCATTTTGGAAATGCAGATATAAAGATTAGTCCTTGTTTCAATGGCACACATAAACTGAGAGATAGAAAAAAGGCTATATTTTTGGTATAATTATCTCAATTAGACTAAAATCTTGGTGATAGAATTGGCTTATAGGATGTAAGCTGATTATGATAAAAATATAAGATAAAATTACAATAAAAAAGGAGCGGTGGTGATGGATAAAAAAGATTTAGCTATCATAGGGGATAGTGAATATATAAAAATGCTTGAAAAAATAAAAAAATCATATAAGGATAGACAACTTAAAGCAGCAGTTTCAGTTAATTCAGAAATGCTGAGATTTTATTATAGTCTAGGAGAAGAAATTATTAGATTAAAGGCAGAAAGCAGATGGGGAAGCGGATTTTATAAAAAACTAAGTTCGGATCTACAAAAGGAAATTCCAAATGTTAAAGGATTTTCTGTTACTAATTTAAAATATATGAAAAAATTTTATGAAATGTATTCTCCATTAAATCGTCCACAGCTTGTGGACGATTTACGAATATCCAAAGTCAGTAGAGATTTTGATATAATTTTTAGTATCCCATGGGGACATCAAAGATATATTATGGATAGATGTGAGGGAAATTTGAATAAAGCATTTTTCTTTATATCTAAAACATTAGAAAATAACTGGAGTAGAGCTGTGCTTTTAAATTTCTTGGATACAGACCTGTTTGATAGACAAGGAAAAGCAATAACAAATTTCACAAATAATTTGCCTGCAACACAAAGCGATTTAGCAAATGAAATGACAAGAGATCCGTATAATTTTGACTTTATAGCGATTAGACAAAATTATGATGAAAAAGAATTGAAAGACGCTTTGATGGATAATATTCAAAAATTCTTATTAGAGCTTGGAACAGGCTTTTCATTTGTAGGTAGAGAATATAGACTTGTAGTTGGAAATTCAGAAGAATTTATTGATATGTTATTCTACAACATTAAGCTGCATTGCTATGTGGTTGTGGAGGTTAAAATTTCTGCATTTAAACCTGCGGACATAGGTCAACTTGGAACTTATGTAACATCTGTAAATCATATATTGAAGGGCGATGGAGATAATCAAACAATAGGTCTTTTAATCTGTAAGACAAAGGATAATGTATTGGCGAAATATGCTTCTGAAAGTTCAAGAGAACCTATTGGAATTTCAGAATATCAACTACAAAATTTAATTCCTGAAAGTTTTAAAGGAGTATTACCAAGCACAGAAGAAATCGAAAATGAACTAAAATAAATTTTGAGAACATAATAAATTTACACAAGACGGTAGAAGTAAAATCTATCGCCTTTT
>NZ_JH165065.1:11539-24825 GCF_000227315.1 Peptoniphilus indolicus ATCC 29427
GTGGATACGTGCCGCCCCTACGCTTTAATATTGATATTTTTATGAATGCACATTCTTCTTTTGGATTGGTGCGGTTTTACCGTCACATTCGTTATTTTAAAATGGTTAAAATTTTTTAATTTATTATCATTTTAACTAGAAATAATAATAAATTAAAAGCTAATATATTGACAAAAGCGATAAAGTGTGATATTACATAAATGATAGTAATTATCAAAATATAAAAGGAAGGAGACATTCATTTACAATGAAAAAATTATGGTCAATATTATTAGTTTTTTGTATTTTGTTTTCGTGTTTTAGTCCGAGTGCTGCATTTGCAAGCCAAAACAAACAGGAAAACGATAAAGTAGAAAAACTGGTGAAAAAGGGGATCATCCAAGGTGATGAAAAGGGTGATTTAAAGTTAAATGAAGTAATCACCAGAAGTGAGCTTATAAAAATTGTAGTTTATTCTTTAGGATTGGAAGATTTAGCAAAGAATTTGCAATCTCAAAAGGGAAAATTTCCGGATGTCGGCACCGATCACTGGGCAAATGGGGTCATAAATGTTGCAAGCACTGTTAAAATGCCGAATGGTCAGTATCTTATAAATGGTTTTCCTGACGGACAGTTCAAACCGGAGAATAAAATAACATATCAAGAGTTTATAAAAGTTTTGGTAGTTGCAAGTAAGTTTGATCTACAATCTAATCAAATGAAAGATGCCAAATGGCCTGATAGTTATTTTAATTGGGCAAAGGAACTGAAAATCATTGGAGAGGGAACCGGAGTTGAAAATTTAACACCGAGTGCCGATGCAATTAGAAATATTGTGTTTAATGCTCTTTACAATGCTCTTGATAAAATGGAAGAGACTAAATCCAAACTAAAAGAAGAGAGTTTGAGAAAAGCAAAAGAAAATTTGAGAAAAGGCATACGTGACGATAAAGAAACAACTCATAAACATACTACTTCCGGGAGTTCAAATGCATGGTTCGGATGGTGGGGTTCTTCAAGTGGAAGCAGCTCTTCAAGCGGAGGAAGTTCTTCAAGTGGAAGCAGCTCTTCAAGCGGAGGAAGTTCTTCAAGTGGAAGCACTCCTTCAAAACCGGTGACACCTTCAAAACCGGTAACACCTGCAAAGGAATTCACAGTTAGCTTTAATGTCAACGGTGGAAGTGGAAATATGGCGAGTGTTAAAGTTGAAAAGGGAAAAGAATATACACTTCCTGCCAATGCATTTAAACCGGCAGACGGAAAAGAATTTAAAGCTTGGGAAGTTGACGGAACTGAAAAGCAAGTTGGAGATAAGATAAGTATAAATAAAGATATTGAAGTAAAAGCTCTTTGGAAGGAAAAAGAGGATTCTCCATTAACACCTGCAAAGAAATTCACAGTTAGCTTTAACTCAAACGGTGGAGGCGGAAGTATGGCAAGTGTAGTAGTTGATAAAGATAAATCATATACATTGCCTGGAAATAAATTTACAGCACCTCAAAATAAAGAATTTAAAGCTTGGGAAGTTGATAAAGTAGAAAAACAAGTTGGAGATAAGATAAGTATAAATAAAGATATTGAAGTAAAAGCTCTTTGGAAGGAAAAAGGAACTCCTACTCCTAAACCAACTGGAAAAGCTTACATAATTGAAACGGATTTTTCAAATGGATTTTTCCAAGTTAAAGTCAATGGCAAGGATGATGAAGAAAGCGACGAAGAAGTTATTAAAGCAAGAGCGGGAGAGAAAGTTAACATTACATTTAATGCACCAACAACAGCCAAAAAAGTGTTTGATAAATTTGTGGTTCTAGAAGGTAATGTAAAAATTGAAAATGCTGACCAAAAGAACGGAGCATACTTTACAATGCCTGAGAGTAATGTAAAGATCGGAGTGAAAGTTAGGGACAAGACTTCAACACCTAATCCAACACCTGGTCCAACACCTAATCCAACACCTAATCCAACACCTGGTCCAACACCTAATCCAACACCTAATCCAACACCTAATCCAACACCTAACCCTAACCCTAACCCAGGCGAAGGCGTTGTTGTTAGAAATGCCAAGGTATCGCTTCGTCTCATTCAAAGAAGCAGAGATGAAAAAGGTATTCTAGATTTTGAAAATAATGGAGAACAAAACTACAAATATTTTGGATTTAAAACAGGTCAAAAATATGGTGAACTGGGGAATGGTGATAATGGCAAAAGCATGTTGGAAACCATAGAAAGTCTAGCTAATAAAAAAGGATTTAAATACTTCTATATTGAAAAAAACAATCCAAATGGAGATTCATTTAAAATAAAAATAGGCGGACCAAAAGAACTAAAAGAACTTGTAGCCATTCCTGAACATTTCCATGGATCATCTATAACAGAGGACACTGTATATATATATGCATATGTAAACATCTATGATGATGCAGAACTTCCTGTTGGGAAAGAAGTCCCAGATACACCAAAACCGCTACCAAAACCTGAACCTAAACCGGATACACCAAGTGAAGAGGGATTAAATCCTGGTAATCCTAATATGGCAGAAGATCCGAATTTGCCAAAAGATTTTGATGGAACTGTAACAGTTTATGTTGAAGGTTTGCTTGGTGATTCTAAAGATATGAAAGTTGGTCAAAAGTTTGGAAGTGACGAAGATGTAAAAAATGCAATTCAAAAACCAAAAGTTCCTGAAGGTCAAGAAGTTAAAGCTTGGAGAGTTAAAAGAACAGGTCAGGAATTTACAATTAAACAGATATTAGAAGCTCAAATAAATAGAAATATGGTTGAGTATGAGTATGATGGTGAATTTGGAGAAGTAGTTCTTAAATTAGAACTTGTTACACAACTCAAAGGTGTGGAAGACCCAAAAACTGTTTTGAAATTAGAAGTAGAAAAAGCTAGTGCAATTGATTTGAGTAAGTACACAGATAAATCTGCACAAAGGCTTAAAGATACTATTGAAAGAACTGAGGGTTTGCAAAAAAAAGAAAATATAAAAACAGATGCAGTTACAGCTGAATTATTTAATTTGAAAGAATTTACAGAGGGACTTGTAGATAAAAACGATAATTTTAAGGTAAAAGGTTTGTCGTCATCTTATGCTGCTCCTCAAGTACATGTATTATTCGGTACTGATAAATATATAGAAAAGTGGAAAGATGCAAAGTTTGACCGTTTTGATTCAGAAAAAACCAATAAAGAGTACGGAGATAAAGCAGCGGACACTTATATGCCATCTCACTATAGAGAATTGAATTTTACGAATGGAACTGAAATTCAAGTACAAAAAAATTCCAACATCTATATTAAAGTTCAAACCAAGTATGGTGATGAACCTTTAAAGAAGATTGAAGTAAATGGAAAAGAAATTGAGTTTAAAATAAATCAAAAAGATCTTACAGCAATTGAAACGGAAGCAATAAAAATAAAAGTAGATAAGGATATTACAATAGAGACTTATTATGGAAAAGAAAATAAGTTGGGCAATGAAGACGATACGCCAAAGGCACCTTATGCAGTAACAGTAGGATATCTTGAATGGGCAAGTGCAGAGAGAGACAAGAGTGCAGTTAATAAAATGGACGGAGATATTGAATTAGGTATTTCACAAGGGGCTACTATTATAGAAGGACAAAATTTTGAAACAAATGGTAAAGTCTTGAGAGTATTAGAAGAATATGCAGCAAGAGATGATTTTAGATATTTCTATATTGAAAAGTGGAAAAAAGGTGAAAAGGTAAACTTTGGTCAGGAACAGCGCTTTACTTTAGAAGAACTGAAAAAAGAAAAACTGCATGGCAGAATGCAATGTGTTCAATGTAGCGGTTCAGTTGTAAATATAGTTGGCGTATTTAATTATAATGATTCATTAAAGGATCTTATAGATATAGCAAAAAAAATTGAAGGCAATGAAGAATTAAAAAGTGCCCTAAAAGCTGCAGAAAATGAAATTATAAGTGAAAATAGAACTAAAAAATCTGTAAAAATTAAATATAATGCCTTAAAGGAAGTTGTATTGAAAGCAGATCCAAGTGCTTTAGACAAGAAAAAAAATGTTGAAAAAGAAATTGAAGATGAAGTTATTGGTAAAAAAGTTGCCTTATATCTATATGAATATATAGATGGTTTTAACCAAGGACAATTTGTAGCAAAAGATTTAAATTTCAATATAGGGAAATCTTATGGAGAAGCTACCCAAGAATTTTTGGATAAGTTAAAAGAATTGTCTGAAAAACAGACTTTTGAATATTTCTATATATTTAAAGATAAACACTTGGGAAATATTTCAAATTTAAGTTTAGACAATATAAAAAATCTAATAGCAGTAGAAGAGCATGAATTTGGAGGAAATTATCCAGATCAAATATATATCTATGCAAGACAAAATCCGGAGAAAAAAAAACTAAAGAATTACTCTATCAAGAAATTGACACTGAAAGAGGAGAAAAACTTATAAATAAAAATAAGAATAATTCTGATTTTGTAATTTTTGATGTCAGAACAAAGGGAGAGTATGATGAAAGTCATATAAAGGGCTCCATTCAATCTAATTTCTATAATAGAGCAGAATTTGAAAGCTATTTAAAAACTCTTGATAAAGATAAAACTTATCTAATCTATTGTAGAACAGATAATAGGTCTAAAGAAGCTGCAAAACTTATGCAGGGAAAGGGATTTAATAATATTTATGTAATGCTAGGCGGAATGACTAAATGGCTAATAGGGGATAAGGAACATGTATCTGCAAAATTTGAAAAAAAGTTAAGTGTAAATCTTAAATCACTTACGACTGAAATAAATAAAGTAAAGGTAGAGGTGAAGGTATTAGATCCTAACTTAAATGCAAGAGTTAAAAGTAAAGTAAAAATTGAAATACTTGAAGATAATAACTTAAAACATGAAGAGGATTTTGATATGAATAATAAAGAGGTAATAACAAAAGAGTTTATACTTAATGTTGCAGATACAAGTTCTTTTACCATTAAAGCAACGGCTAGTGAAGATGGATGGGAAGATGGAATTGCAACAATTCCTGTGTCATCAAGAAATGTAGAGTTTAAATCTTTTGACGAAGTAAAGGAGTCTAAATTTTTTATTCACTTTAAACAAAATGATCGTGAAAAAACTCAAATCAAAAAAGTTTATGGTAATGATGTGACGAATTACAATGCAAGAAATTATGAAAATGAAGTAATTACTTTGAAGGACATTTTAAATAAAGATAAGAAAACTATGTTATTATTTGGCTACCCAGGTTGTGGCGGTTGCAAAACAATGATGGAGGAAATGTCTAATTTAATTAGTAAATATCCTAAGTTTACAGAGAAATATAACTTCTATGTAGTTGTAACTTCTGTAGAAGAAAACACAAATGATACAATTGAACTTACTAATAAAACTTTAGATGAAATGGGTGCCGGAAATTTAAAGGAAGTTGCACTCTATGACTCTGAAACTAAGATTTGGGCATCTAAACTGGGTCTTAAAACAACTCCTAATATACTACTCTTAGATGAGGCGGGAAGAATTGTAAATCTTTCTCCTCAACTTAGTCAAAATGGATTAAAAGATCTTTTTAAGAAAACTTTTAATGATGATATTGAGGTAGTAAATGATGAAAATCAGGCATACGATATTTACACTGAAGGAGGGGATTCGTGGCCGTATAAAGCAAAAGCTGGAAGAGAAGTAGCTTTATATGCAAATGAAAATGAAAAGAGAAAATTTGTGCGTTGGGAATCCAACCGTCCTGAAAAAGTGACATTTAATAACCCGAACTCAAAAAAAACAAGCTTTATAATGCCGGATATTGAGGTAATTATAAGAGCAGTTTACAAATGATATTTAGACAATAAAAGGAGAAAGTATCTAGATGAAAAGAAGAATTATTTCTTTGATGCTAGCTATTATTATAATATGTGGCTCAGGCACCTCTGCGCTTGCAGCCACTGCAGCGTCTCTAATAAAAGAGAGAGAAATAACTAGTGTAAATGAAAATGATAAAAAACAGAGTGTGAGTGAAGAGGAATTAAAAGAAGAATTTCCTCTGATCGCAAATTATTTAAAGTCTCAAACTATTGAGAAAAGGAATAATGGAATAGTTACTATGATAGTTAAGTTCGACAAAGCAGATAGGGAAAAAGCTCTTGCAGAACTTAAAAAAATTCCTAATTTAAAAGTAAAGTATGAGTACAATCTAGTGTTTGACGGAGCGGCAATTGAAGTTCCGGAAGTTGAGTTGAAGAAAATTTTTGAGATTGATGAAGTAGATCAGGCAATTGAATCTCAACCTGTTGAACCGGCTATGACAGATGCTAGAAAAGTCATAAAGCTTGTAGATTCTATAAAGAATGAAAAAATAAATAAGAAGTATAAGTTTGACGGTAGAGGCATGGTTATAGCCTCTATCGATTCAGGCGCAGATTTAGAACATAAAGATTTGCAAATGAGTGATGATTTTTTTAATAAGTATGCAAAAATTAAAACCGTAGATCAAACAGGACATTTTACAAATAAAGTACCGCATGGATTTAATTATTGTGATGCGAATTTTGAACTGGAGGATAATTTCTTTGCTCCACATGGGCAACATATTGCAGGAATACTGGCCGGCAGCGCGAGTGAAGAAGATGCGGAAAAAGGCTTAGGTATAAGAGGAGTTGCGCCGGGAGCACAACTTCTTGTCTATAGAATTTTTGCAGATGGGCAAGATAAGGATGGTTATACACCGACTTCGGGAGATGATGCAGTATATCATGCAATGGAAGATGCCATTAAACATGGTGCTGATGTCATCAGTTTGAGTATTGGTGATCCGGGAGTGGGCAGACGTGGAGACTTATATGATACAGCCATAAGAAATGCACAAGAATATGGGGTTGCCGTTTCTGTTTCAATGGGTAATTATGGGGCGTCTTCATCAAGTAGCACTTTTGATAATTATACAAATAATGCTTTTGGGAATGTAGATACTTCAATGACAGTTAGTGGAGCGGCAAATCCTTATGCAATAGGGGTGGCAGCATCTAGGAATACCGGAGCGCTTTATCCTACAGTGGAACTTAATGGTAAAGACTATCCGGTAGCGCCGATAGGGGAAAGATTTGAATTTCCTGAAACATTTGAGAAGTTTGAAGCCAAAGAATATGAAGTTTACTATTTAGGACGTGCAGATGCTGAAATATTTAAAAAATTTGAAAATAAACTTGATGGTAAAGTAGTTGCAGTTGCAAGAGATATGGACAATAATAATCTCCCTTATCAAAAATTAGATAAAGCTAGATTATATGGTGCAATTGGGTTTATTCTTGTCAATGACATCATGAATAAAAATAGAGACACATTTATGGAAGAAGTGCCAACCGGTTTTGAGAGAATTAGCCAAAAAGCACTTAAAGCATCTGAAGGTATGGACCCAATTCTTACTATCGGTATAAGTGGAAATGCGGGTAAAGAACTTTTTAATTTAAGTAATGATAATGTTGAAAGATTAAAACCAATAGATGAACCTTTTAAAATAAAAATAAAAACAAAAGAGTATAAAACTCGTGCAGCTTTCTTAGATGAAACTGCAATTTCCGGTTTTTCAGCATGGGGTCCGAACAATCAATTGGAATTAAAGCCGGATATCACAGCTCCGGGGCAAGAAATTATTTCTCTTGGAAATAACCACAATGGAAAAAATTATTATGTACAAATGTCAGGGACTTCAATGTCTCAACCTGTTATAGCAGGTGTAACGGCACTTTTATATTCTAAGATTCAAGAGGATATGCAAAGTGTATTAATACAACCTAAAAACCATAAGATTTTAAGGGATAGAGCGGTTCCAAAGATTCCTGAAGAAATTGGCAAGTATACAAGATCGGAACTTGCAAAATTTTTAATGATGTCGACTGCTCGTCCTATGAGAGATAAGAAAGTTCCGGTTGGAGATACATTTTTAGAGAGTTCGCCTAGACATCAAGGTGCGGGACAAGTAAATGTTGAGAATGCTTTTTCGACCAATGTATTTTTATCACATGAGGGTAGACCTTCAGTTTCTTTAAAGGAGATAAAAGAAACCACAAAATTTACGGTTGATTTAAATAACTTCTCAAATACAGATCAAGTATTTAACATCAAAACGGGAAATGTAATAACTGATAATATTGTTTCTGTACAAAAACAAAAATCCGGCGGGGGATATGATGATGTACACGAAATTCATCCAAAAGTAGTGGATGGGGCCAGCATTACTCCAAGTGTACAAACTATAAAAGTACCTGCTAATTCAAAAGCAAGTGTAAGCTTTACATTAAAAGCTGTATCGGATGGCAAAGATAAATTTGTAGAAGGGTTTATTTATTTTGAATCTCAAAACAATGAACAACCAAGTTTGAGTATACCTTATATGGGTTTCTTGGGTGATTGGGGCAAAGAGAGAATTGTCGATCTTCCTGAATGGGACAGTAATTCAAAATCTAAGCTTACAACAGTTTTAGAGGCTTCACAATCACATGATGGTGCTGAAGGTCAAATGAAAAAGCTTGGAATTGATGGTATGATTCCAAATAATAAAACGGTAAATCCGGATATGATTGCCACAAATGGATATGAAGTTATACCGAGAATAATTGCATTAAGAGATGCAAATGATTATAAAATTTCAGTTGTAAATGAAAATAAAGAAGTAGTACAAGTATTACAAAAGGGGAATTTCTATAAAAAATATATTCATGCTCACTATTTAGAACGTGATTGGTATAAGCCGATAGTATCAAATCCTGATTATTCATTGGGCTGGAGAGGAACTGTATTAAATAAAAATTGGAAACCTGGTAGAACTGATTTTGTAAAAGAGCTCCCGGATGGACAATACTATTTCAAACTTGAATTTAGATCTTCTGAAAATCATGATTATCAAGTAGATTATTTACCAATCAAACTTGACAGACAAAAACCGGAAATTAAAAAAGAGAATATTCAAATTGATAAAGCTAATAAAACTCTTACTGTTACGATTGATGATAATTTTGGAATTTCATATATAAAAGGATCTCTGGATGGAAAAGCTATAACCTTTGAAAGGGTTGATGATCAAAGCAAATACAAAAAGTTTGTAGCTAAAGAATTTAATCTAAGTGAAAATTCTACTAACAAATTAAATATTCAAGCTACAGATTTTGCTAAGAATAGTACAGGGATAGAAGTTTCTCTTGAAGGTAGTTCTGCGTCTATTCTTGATGAAAGACAAATTTCTAATGAAGCTCTAGATAAAGCTGCGGAAAATATAGAATCCATGGGAAGAGAGAAATTAACCAACAAAGATCATTCAGTAGTAAAGAGTAAAATTATGGCACATGCCGAGTTAGATGATGAGGGAAGAGAAGTAATGTATCCGAGTGTCTTTGCTGCATGGACTGCATTTTCACCTGATTCTATTTCGAGAAATAAGAATATAGAACCCGGAAATTTATCGGATATAGAAAATGAACCTTATAGAATAAAAATTCAATACTATGGTATGGAAGGCGACGTTATGAGTGTAACTTCATATAATCCTGCAAAGAAGGGTTATGAGCCTCTTCGTGAGCCGAATCTCAGAGAGTATCCTAAAGAATACAAATTTGAGGGAAATGGGTATGGTGAACTTTATGCTGTGCTATATGAAGGATTTAACTCTGTAAACTTAAAAATAGTTGATAAGGACGGGAAAGTAATAACAAATCGCGGTTATACTTTCAGTTTAGACGCAAAAGGGCCTGAACTTGAATTGTATAATGTAAAATTACCTGAGGACATGGGAGGAGATAAGAGGGCTGAAATATTCTTCCCTAGTGAAAATTATACTTTAGAAGGAAAAGTCTTTGACGATTCCAGCGAGATATATGCAAAAGTTGATGATGTATCTGTTTTTTCATGGGATCTATTTGGAGAAAATCATCGAGAAAAGAGATTTAAACATCAAGGACACTCAAAAGATGGCGAGATGTTAACTATAGAAGTTGGCGACAAATTTGGGACTTCTGAAAAACATCAATTTGTAACCAAAATTGACAGTGAAGCTCCTATTGCACAGATTAAAGATAAAAACAGTTTAACTCCTGAATCTAAAATTGAGTATACTGCTGAGGATAAGGGCGGATCCGGAGTATGGCAACAAAAATTATTGGTAAATGGCAAAGAGTATAAGAATGATGAAATCAAAAATTATGAAGTAGAAGGTGAACCGGGCAAGTACTTTATATATTTAGAAGTTAAAGACTTAGCCGGAAATACATCTACAGATTCTCATACTATAAACTTAGAGGATACTCTTCCAACTCTTAAACTAAAGAAGAACAATGTACATTCAAATGAAGTAGAAAAATTAGAATCTGCTTTTGAAATTCCTAATGGCATAGAGGCAAGCTACATTGAATATGCGGATAAATATGAATCTGCAAAATTGGATGATGAATGGCATGACAGAGATACTATAAAACCTTATAGGTTGGCTGATAGGATGGTTCTTAGAAGCTCAGGAGAACATGAATTAAATGTATTGGTAAAGGATAAATTTGGAAGAAGCCAAGTTCAAACTTTTAAAGTAAATATAACTGATGGTAACGAAACTTCTGCTGGAGATAAACCGCAACCAAAACCGATAGATCCGAAACCACAACCGGGTAGCCTTACTAAAGAAGAACTTGCAAGTTCTGTAACTTTGAAGAAAACTAAATTTATTTCTGAAGAGTTTAGAGGAATTAGTCAGGAATTGAATTATCCTGTCGGTGCAAAATTAGAACTTCTAACTGAAAAATTTGAGACTATTATACCGGGTCATAAGATATTTAAAGTTAGAATTACTAAAGATGGAGTAAGTGTAGAGAAGACATTTGAAATAGATATAGTTGAAAAACCAAGCACAGAAAAACCAAGGGTTGATACTGATAACAGTAATAATAACTTTGGTGGAAGTTTCTATTTCAAACCGTCAATTTCTGCTGCTAGACATCATGCAAATGCAAAAGTGGTGGATTTAACTAAAAATGTAAATGAAAAAGAAAAAATAAAGTAGAAGAAAAGAAAGTAACAAATACAAGCAGCGTACTGCAAGATATTCAAAACCACTGGGCAAGAGCAGCTATAGAATTCGGTTTGTCTAAAGGATATTTTGAAGGAGTAGGAGATAACAAATTTGATCCGGACAGAGGCATGACAAGAGGAGAATTTGTAACAGTTCTTGGAAGAATTCAAAAAATTGATAAGAGTAAATACCAAAATTCTAAGTTCTCAGATGTAAAACAAGGCGAATTTTATGCACCATATGTGAACTGGGCAAGTGAAACGGGAATAGTCAACGGAGTGGGAAATGATAAATTTAATCCAAATGATGTTATGACTAGAGAACAAATGGCTGTAATAATGGCTAGATATTTAAAAGTTGCAGGAGTCACAGTTCAGAACGGTGGAAATTCAGAATTTAAAGACAGTGCTAAGATTTCAAGCTGGGCCAAGGATGCAGTTGAAGAACTTGCAAAAGCTAAGATTGTAAACGGAATGGAAGACGGGACATTCAGTCCAAAAACACCATTTACAAGAGCTCAAGTAGCTCAAGTGCTATATAATATCTACAAATAAAAGGAATAGACTTTAGAGTTTATTGAAGTGATATTATTGATTTTTGATATAAATTGTCTTTAAAATAGTGGTGTGCAGAATAGATTATTCTACTCTGCGCATCACTTTTTTATTAAGTATTTATATTTACACAAATTTTATAAGTTGTAAAATTTTGTGTATAGAAACCTCTTGATTATGATAGAGAAAAACTAATCAAGAGGAATTTTATTGCCAATAGAGGGAAAGATAGAAATATTAAACGGAATATCTAAGAGGTTAAGAGAATAGTATCAACATAAAAATATTCGGGATTTACAAAATGTCATTAAAGACTTTTTAGTAGATGTTAAGGTATAAGATTTTTTGTTGACAAAAGAGTAGACGAGATGAAATAATAAAATATCGTCTGTATTTTTATATATTTATATGTTCACTGGGCTGTGAGTTCTTTATTTAACCAGGGTTTTACAAATATTATTTAATCTGTTGTAATCTCAAAAGTTTATTTATGAGTATAGGAAAGGTAATATTAGAAGACCAAAATGATTTATTGTCTTTAATTACTGATTATCATTGGGAATGTGGTGACAGATGTCTTGTGAACCGGTATTGTATGCTATTTTTATAAGAAGATTAAAATAGTAGGAAATTTTTAAAAATATGAATGTTGAAAGGGAGGTAAATGTTTAGTTTTATTAAACATCACAAACATGAAGAGATTTTATAGTATAGCGATAATTTACACAATTATCATGGGGATAGGTATTTTTATATGCAAAAATTTTAAAGATGTATCTTATTTGGATTCAAATTTTATCAATACCTTTATGCCTTTTTTAATAATATTGGCCATATTTTCTATAATTTGTTATAAAAAATGTAAGAAAAAGATAGATGAATATAGGCCGAGATATACAGCTTTTATGTTGCTTTTTGTTCCTGTTATGTTAATAAGTTTATTTACAATAGTGCAGAAATTTGAGCTATCTAAATCATTTTTTATTCCATTAATAGGAGCATTATTAGTTGGACTAAATGAAGAACTTATCTATAGAGGAGTTATTTTTTCAAATGCAGCAGAAAAAAGGGGAATTACAAAAGCTGTTTTTATATCATCATTGACTTTTTCTTTGCTACATGCGGTTAATATCTTGGGAGGGTTAAGCCCTGCAAGTGTTATTACACAATTAATAACCACCTTTATTGCAGGTATATTTCTTTCTCTCAGTTATAAAAATATAAAAAATATATGGTTAATTGTAGTTTATCATGGCCTTTGGGATTATATATCTTTAAGCGGAATAGGCAAGGTTTATCCTATTATTGATACAATAATAGTTGTTCTTATGATAATAGAAATAATAGTAAGTTTATTTATGTTGAGAAATATTAGAAAGAATGTCGTTTAAAATAAAGGTGTGAAATTTAAAGATTTATATTATTATTTTAGATGATAATATATATTTGATAAAGAAATAGGAAGCAACTTGTAAAATGAGTTTAATCACAAACAAATTATTACAGAGAAAAGCTTAAAATAAGTTGGATAGATGTAACTTGGGATACTACCAAAAAGATAATAATCAAAAGTATTTTCACACGGTGTAAACCTTTAAAACAAAGCAGACAAATCAATATCGGCACTTACTATTACAGCTGCTATCATATCTTTGCATTGCGAATACTTTTTTAATCAAAGTTTTAAAATCAAAAATTTATAAAATAAT
>NZ_JH165065.1:24875-37079 GCF_000227315.1 Peptoniphilus indolicus ATCC 29427
ACAGGGTGTCATAATAAAAATTCTTATAAATTTATAAAGAAAGGGCAAAAAATAGAAGGACACTTTTTTAATTTGTCAGAAGAGAAAAAACAGTCGATATTAAATGCAATTCGTGAAGAATTTTTGCAAAAACCATTTAATAAAGCTCGAATAGCAAATATAATACAAAAAGCAAATATTCCAAGGGGAAGTTTCTACCAATATTTTGAAAATTTAGAAGAAGCATATTTTTTGATATTAGAAAAATATATAGTGGACTCACACAAACTTTTTTCAAGCTTATTAAAGAAAAATAACTACGACCATGAAAAAGCACTTCAACAATTTGGACGTGAAATAAGCGAAGAAATTTTCAACCCGGAAAACTATAATTTGTATAAATATAAGTATCTCTACTGGACAGAACACTTAGAAAGAGAATATACAAAATATAAGACAAAGGAAATGACAAAATCACTAAAGAGTACAAGGGAAGAAAAAATAATGTTCATAAAGGCAATTGTGCATGACTTGGTTAGGAGAGCATTTAGCGAAAACTGGGATAAAGACACATTTATAGAAAAATATGACATCCAATGCAGTTGGATATTTGGAGGAATTAAAAATGGCAGGACTATTTGAATCAATATTTGATGCACTATATCTAGTTTTAGTGATATCAATAGGAATAAAATTATTATTACTAGAAGATAAAAGTGCAAAAACATTTGGAGTAATGGGGGTAGTTCTAGGACTTGGGGACTCATTCCACTTGGTACCGAGAATTATGGCACACATGACACAAAATGGAATGGAACAATTTGCATCAATACTCTCATGGGGCAAAATGATAACTTCAATAACCATGACGATATTTTATCTACTGTATTATAAACACTACAAAAAAGAGAATCACAAAGAAAACAAAATGCTCGATTGTACAATATATTTGCTTACAATAGTAAGAATAATTTTAACAGTACTCCCTCAAAACAAATGGGGAACCAGCGACCCAAACTTAACTTGGAATATCATTAGAAACATACCGTTTACAATTATGGGAATTATATTAATAGCAATATCATATAATGAAAAAGGACTGTTTAGAAAATACTCAATCTTAATTGCACTGTCATTTATTTTCTATGTACCGGTGGTGCTATTTGCTGATAAATATGCGATTGTTGGAATGTTAATGATGCCAAAGACCGTGGCTTACTTTATGCTCGTGTATGTAGCCTACAAACACTACAAAACACAATTTAAAACAGCAGATATCTTAGAAACAGCGCTAATAACATTGATATTTGGTTTGAGTGCAGGAGTGTTTTTTAGGGAATTTACAAAAATTTTCGCATTTAAAGGAAAAACAATGCTTTCAGTAATTCATACACACACATTAATTTTGGGTTTTGTATTTGGAATAATATTGTATCTTTTGATAAGCAGAATAAAAAATGTTGACTACAAAAAAATAAAAATGCCGATAAAACTTTGGAGCGCAGGATTAGTTCTTACAATAGTGATGATGTGGATAAAGGGAATATATCAAGTAATAGGGGGAAATGCAGAACTATTTAACCAAAATATGTTCTCAGGAATAGCCGGATTAGGTCACATAGCGCTTGGCATTGGAATAGTTTGGTTGATGATGTATATAGTAAAAGAAAGCAAATTACAAATTTTATAAAAAAGCGTGGGAAGCCATGTTTTTTTGCTGCAAAGATATAAAAAACATCAATATAACCAACAATTTCAAAAAATGTACGGGCGGCACGTGATTACAAGAAAAATAAAGAATCAAAATAAAATCAACAAATAAAAGATATAAATAGTAAAAAAGTATAGGCCCGTCCGCAAATCGACAATAATTTCGACAAACAATGTCTTACAAACACATAAAAGCAAATAAAAAACTCTCACAAAAACTTTTAAGCTTTTATGAGAGTATATAAATGGTGCCGGAGGCGGGACTTGAACCCGCACGGTGTTGCCACCGCCAGATTTTGAGTCTGGTACGTCTGCCAATTCCATCACTCCGGCATATTACCTAATTATTTTACAACATTTTATATATTAAATCAAGTCGAAACTATTAGAGTATATTTTATTTTGCAATGACAATTAAATAAAACTCAAAATGGACCTATAATTAGGTTCTTTTTTAATTATCATTGTGAAATTAGTTGTAAATATAATGTATAATAGTTATAAGGATGTGATTTTATGGAAAAAATTTTGATTATAGATGGTTCGTCGCTCTTCTTTAGAGCTTTTTATGCATTGCCGTTGTTAAAAACTAAAAAGGGAATTTATACAAATGCACTGTACGGTTTTATACAGATGGTGGAAAATGCTATCGATAGGATAAAGCCTACTCATGCTGTGGTTTGTTTTGATATGAAGGGAAAGACTTTCCGTTCGGATATATACAAAGATTATAAGGGCACTCGCCAAAAGACTCCAAATGAGTTGGAACAACAGTTTCCAATTGTAAGAGATGTATTAAAACTTATGAACATTATAGTTTTAGAATCTCCGGTGTACGAAGCTGATGATATAGCAGGGACAATTTCTAAATTAGCTTCAGAAGTCGGTATGGAATCTGTACTACTTACAGGAGATAAGGACTACTATCAATTGGTCGGCAAGGACACCAGTGTACTTTTGACAAGAAAGGGAATTACTGAAATGGACCTTGTAACAGTTGAGAGTTTACAAGAAGATTATGGGTTAACACCTGATCAATTTATAGATTTAAAAGGACTTATGGGAGACAGTTCGGACAATATTCCGGGAGTGCCGGGAATAGGTGAAAAGACGGGACTTAAGTTGATACATGAATTTGGAACAATTGAGAACCTATATGACCATATAGATGAAATCACAGCGAAAAAACAAAAGGAAAAATTAGAAGACAATAAGGCTCAAGCTTTTATGTCTAAAAAACTTGGAACAATTGTTAGAAATGTGCCTATAGAAACTGAATTAGATGAATTAAAGCTAAGAGAATACAATCTACAAGAGTTATCTGACTTATATAGAGAATATGAATTCTACACATTACTAAAGAGATTGCCGGAAGGATTTCAAAAGGCAGAGGTTGTGGAAGTTTCAGAGAGTGTATTTAAAGTAAGAGATATTGTTTATAAAGATTTAATAGAAGAAATAAAAAATGAAAAATCTTTTGCCTTTAGGTTTATAACGGATGGAAAAATTTATGAAGGTATTAAACCTTGCAGATTTGCAATAAAAGTTAAGGAAAAACCCGTTGTGATATACCAAGGCATAGAAAATTTGGCTGAATTTAAAGAAGTTTTTGAGTCTGAAGAAATAGAAAAAATAGGTCATGATTTAAAAGAAGACATCATGGTTTTGATGAGTGAGGGAATAAATATAAATAATTTCACTCACGATACTCAAATAGCTGAATATCTTTTAAATTCAACTAAATCGGATTATGATATTTCAAATATTTCAAGTGAACACTTCGGTGTTGGATATAAAGATGAAGAAGAATTACTTGGAAAAGGCGTGAAAAAGAAAAAATATTCAGAACTATCTGATGATGATTTAAATAAATATGCAGCTTTTTATTTGAGTGCAGTATATAAACTTAGAGATAGACAAGTTGAGCTACTCAGAGAACAAGAAATGGAAGAGTTATATAGAAATGTTGAATTGCCATTAGTTGAAGTATTGGCTTCTATGGAACTTATAGGAATAAAAACTGAGACAACAGTATTTGATGAGATAGGTGCCGATTTAAACGAGAGGGTAGAAAAACTTGAAAGGTTGATATATGAACAAGCCGGAGAAGAATTTAATATAAGCTCACCAAAACAACTTGGAGTTATATTGTTTGAAAAACTTGGGTTTCAAGTCATAAAGAAGACAAAGACAGGCTACTCGACATCAGCAGAAGTTTTGGAAAAGCTGATAGATGAAGGGGAGATAGTCGGCAATATCTTGGAGTATAGAAAATTGACAAAGCTCAAATCAACTTATGTGGATGGACTAAAAGAGATAGTGAACCCTAAAACCGGCAGAATTCACTCCCACTTCAATCAAACTGTTGCGAGCACAGGGCGAATTTCATCACAAGATCCAAATCTTCAAAACATACCTATAAAAACTGAAGAAGGCAGGCTTATTAGAAAAGCTTTTTTGGCTTCAGAAGGTTGTTCACTAGTTGATGCAGACTATTCACAAATAGAACTTAGAGTTCTAGCTTCTATAACAGAAGACGAAAATATGATATCGGCTTTTGAAAATGATGTCGATATTCATAGAAAAACGGCTTCTGAAGTGTTTGAAGTTCCTCTTGAAGAAGTGACTTCACTTATGAGATCACAAGCCAAGGCAGTAAACTTTGGTATAGTTTATGGTATTTCAGATTATGGACTTTCAAGAAATTTAAATATTCCAAGAAAGACGGCGAAAATATATATAGATAACTATTTGGAAAATTTTAAAGGTATTAAAAAATTCATGACGGATGAAGTAGAAATTGCAAAAGAGAAAGGGTATGTCAAAACAATTTTAAACAGAAGAAGATATATTCCGGAGTTATCAGCAAAGAATTTCAATATACGTCAATTTGGGGAGCGTATAGCAATCAATACACCAATACAAGGTTCAGCAGCAGACATAATAAAAATTGCAATGGTCAAAGTTTATAAAACGCTTAGGGAAAAGAATATGAATTCCAAACTGATACTTCAAATTCACGATGAATTGATAGTTGATGCAGTTGAAGAAGAAATTGAAGAAGTGAAAAAAATCATGCACGAACTTATGGAAAATGCAGTTAATATGAAGGTGGCGTTGAAGATAGATATGAAAGTTGGAGATAGCCTTTATGACACGAAGTAAGGTCATAGTTATAACCGGTTCAATCGCAACGGGTAAGAGTGCTGTTACAGAAATAATAAGAAAACACGGTTTTCAAGTTATAGATGCAGATGAAATAGCTCACGAAGTTTTGAAAAAAGAATTTATAGCAGAAAAGATTAGAGAAAACTTTGGAGATGAATTTTTGCTAAAGGGGAAAGTAAATAGACCAGCTCTTTCGGATTATGTATTTAATAATAAAGAAAAATTAGAAATCTTAAATAAAATAATGCACAGAGAGATTTTTAAAGAAATAAATGCAAAAATTCAAGAGAGTAAAGACGAAGTGTTATTCGTGGATATGCCGTTGTATTTTGAACTAAAAGATAAGATGGTGGAATATTCATTTAAAGCAGATGAAATTTGGTTGGTCTATGTTAAAAAAGCTACTCAGATAAAGAGGCTTATGAATAGAGATAACATAACAAGAGAAATTGCGGTTAAGAAAATAAATTCACAAATCAGTGTTGAAACTAAAAAGGCTATGTCAGACGTTATTATAGAAAATGACGGTTTCATAGCAGAACTTGAAGAAAAAGTAGAGAAGTTAATAAAGATGTATGGTCAGCATTAACAAGGCAGTGTGAGGATACCTGTACCACACAATAAGACAAATTAGCAAATAAGATAAGTAAATAACAAAACAAATAGGTATTCAACAAATTAATAAACATTAGTTTTATTATGTGATAATAATAGTGTAGATTTAATAGTATTGTAAGAATTAACTTTTTTATTCAAGAGCAGTTGACTTTATGAGCTTTAATTAATATAATGGGAATAATTTAATATTTGCTATAAAAAAGAGGAGTAGCTATCGTAGAATTTTAGAGAGGCATCGGCCGGTGGAAGGTGTCATTTGAAAGTAGTGAAGGTTGCTTTTTTGCACTGCTATGCAGCGGTTATAACCGATATATTATTTGAGCTGATTTATTCAGAAATTAAGGTGGTACCACGGCCCTTCGTCCTTAGAGATGAGGGGTCTTTTTTATTATTAAAATTAAGAAGTTTAAAATAGTGCCAAAGGCAGAGTAAGATTGAATATAGGGGGAAAAATGAAAGAGTTATCAAAGAATTATAATCCTAAGGAGTTTGAAGATAGAATATATGATTTTTGGATGTCAAATAATCATTTTAGGGCAGAAGTTGATGAAAATAAAAAGCCTTTTACAATAATGATGCCACCGCCAAATGTAACCGGGAATCTTCACATGGGTCATGCCCTTAACAACACAATACAAGATATTTTAACTCGTACTAAGAGAATGCAAGGTTATTCGGCACTTTGGTTACCGGGTACCGACCATGCGAGTATTTCTACTGAAGCTAAGGTTGTACAGAAGCTTAGGGCTCAAGGAATAGCTAAGGAAGATATTGGCAGAGAAAAATTCTTAGAAGAAACTTGGGATTGGACTCACGAGTATGGCGGAAATATAAAGAACCAATTGAAAAAATTGGGGGTTTCTTGTGACTGGTCAAGAGAGAGATTTACATTAGATGATCAACTTTCTAAGGCTGTTGAAGAAGTTTTTATAAGGCTTTATGAAAAAGGACTTATATACAGAGGGGACAGAATTATAAATTGGTGTCCAAATTGTGGGACTTCAATTTCAGATGCAGAGGTTGAACACGTTGATGAGCATAGACATATCTACCACTTTAGATATCCTTTGGAAGATGGTTCAGGAAGTATAGAAGTTGCTACAACAAGACCTGAAACTATTCCTGGAGACCTTGCTGTTGCAGTGCACCCTGAAGATGAAAGATATAAGGATTTAATTGGAAAGAATGTCTTATTGCCAATAATGGACAATAAAGCTATTCCTATAATCGCAGATGAATATGTAGAAAAAGATTTTGGAACAGGTTGTGTAAAAATCACTCCATCTCACGACCCTAACGACTTTGGTGTAGGAGAAAGACATGGTCTTGGTCAACTTATAGTGTTTGACGAAAAGGCTGTTTTAAATGAAAATGCCGGGAAATATTGTGGGCTTACAACTTCTGAAGCTCGTAAGAAGATAATAGAAGATTTTGATGCTCTTGGACTATACGTTGGGGCAAAGGAACACGACAGTGCTGTTGGACATTGTGAAAGATGTGGAACAGTTATCGAGCCCATGCTTTCAAAGCAATGGTTTGTAAAGATGGAACCTCTTGCTAAACCGGCTCTTGAAGCTTACAGAAATGGAGAGGTTGATTTTATTCCGGAGAGATTTGGAAAAGTTTATGAACACTGGCTTGAAAATATAAGAGATTGGAATATTTCAAGACAACTTTGGTGGGGACACAGACTTCCTGTTTACTATTGCAATGAAACTGATGAGATAGTAGTTAGCAGAGAGGATCCAACCGGCAAAGAAGGATATGAAGGAAAGACTTTCAGAAGGGATGAAGATACTCTAGACACTTGGTTCTCATCAGCTCTTTGGCCTTTCTCAACTCTTGGATGGCCGGATAAGACACCTGATCTTGACTACTTCTATCCTACTGATGTACTTGTTACAGGATATGACATAATATTCTTCTGGGTAGTTAGAATGGTATTCTCATCAATCGAACAAATGGGAGAAGTTCCTTTCAAAGATGTATTCTTGACAGGTCTTGTAAGAGATTCACTTGGTCGTAAGATGAGTAAATCTTTGGGGAATGGTATCGACCCACTTGAGTTAATCGCTGATTATGGTGCAGACGCTCTTAGATTTACACTTATTTCAGGCAATACTCCTGGAAATGATATGCGTTTCTACACTGAAAGAGTTGAAGCAAACAGAAATTTTGCAAATAAACTTTGGAATGCTACAAGATTTGTATTTATGAATTTTGAAGACAGAGATTTTGAATTAAAACTTGAAAATTTAAGAAATGAAGATAAGTGGATTTTGACTAAGTATATGGAAACTGTTGAGTCTTTGACAACTAAGATTGACAAGTACGACATAGGACTTGCGGCAAATGACATATATGATTTCATTTGGTCTGACTTCTGCGATTGGTACATTGAAATGGTAAAACCAAGATTGTATGGAGAAGATGAAGAAACTAAGAAGGCTGCTAAGGCAACTTTAATCTATGTATTAAAGGGAATTTTAAAATTACTTCACCCATTTATGCCATACATCACAGAGGAAATTTGGGACCACATTCCAAGCGAAAATGGTGCGTTGATTGTGGAAAGTTGGCCTGTAGTTGAAGAGTCATTGAAGTTTAAAACTGAAGAAAAAGATATTGAGTATATAAAAGATATAATCAGACTTATCAGAAATAGGCGCCAAGAGATGAATATAGAAAATAAAAACAAATCTCAAACAGTGATTAAAGTTTTGAATCAAGATGCTAGACGTGCTGTTGAAGAAAACAAGGGACATTTGTTAAACTTAGCTTATTCAGAAAGTGTTTCTGTGGAAGATGAAAGTTTTGAAATGACTTCTGAAAATGTGTCTATAGTTGTTGACGGTGCAGAAATATTTTTACCACTTAACGACTTGGTGGATTACAACAAAGAGTATGAAAGACTTAACAATGAAAGGGAAAAGACTATTTCTGAAATAAAAAGAGCTAGTTCAAAACTGGCAAATGAAAAGTTTGTAAGCAAGGCTCCTGAAAAATTGGTACAAGAAGAAAGAGATAAGTTGGAAAGTTATGAAGCTATTTTAAAAACTCTTGAGGAGAGAATAGCAGAAGTTAAATCTCATATATGATAAGTAAAGGGCAAGTTGAAATACTTGCTTTTTATATGTAATAATTAAAACATAAAGAAAATAGCAGTGCTGAGTTAATTTCAACACTGCTATTTTTTAAATTCTCTTTCTCTTTTTTATTTTATTTAAACTGAAAAGTATTAACATACCAATTACAGCATTTATAACTATTGCTCCACCGGGTTTTACGTCGAACCAATATGACATACAAATTCCAAAGAACATATATATCACTCCCAGTATGATACTTAGTTTTAAAGTTTGTTTGTAGGATCTACATATTAATAGAGACGTTGCAACCGGCAACACAAGTAGTGAAGCAACAAGTAGTGCGCCAACTATTTTACAAGCAAGAGCAACTGTTATGGCTGTAAGTAGTGTAAATACATTGTTGATAAGTTTTATATTTACTCCTGAAAGTCTTGCAAGGTTTAAATCAATTGAAATATCAAGTAGTGCTCCATAATAAATTACTGAAAATGCAACAACTATTATAAAGACAATGCCCACATTTATAAGGTCGATAGTTGTAACTGATGAGATACTACCGAAAAGGTAGGATTCAAAAGTATTTCCACCGGGGGCGAAGTTTGAAAGCAAAGCAGCTAAACCGAGACCCGTGCTCATGATTACAGCTGTTGCCATATCTCCGTACTGCGGAAACTTCTTTCTTATTTTTTCAATTGAAAAAGCTGAGACTATACAAGCTATAATAGCTCCGATAACAGGGTCAAATCCCATTATAAGTCCAACTGCGACACCTGCTAAAGAAGTGTGAGACAGTGCATCTCCAACCATTGAAGTCTTTCTATTAACCATTACAACTCCAATTAAAGGAATCATGATTGAAAGCATAAAGCCGGCGATTAAGGCTTTTCTCATAAAATCATAAGCTAACATACTGAACCTCCTTTAAGATTGAAAATTTCATATTCTTTTAAATTTTCTTCAATAAATTCCATTTCATGAGTTACCAACATAATAGTGATGTTGTCTTTTTGCATTGAAGAGAGAATATTTATAAATTGCTCTTTACTTTTAACGTCAATTCCGGCTGTCGGCTCATCTAAGATTAAGAGTTCAGGATTATTTATCAAAGCTCTTGCTATCATGGCTCTCTGTTTTAACCCCCCTGATAGTTCATTTAGGGGAGTGTTTATTTGTTTTTCAAGTCCCATCTTGATTAGTATTTCTTTAGCTCTTCTAAGTTGTTCATCTTTTGGAATTTTAACTTTTCCAAAATCTCGATACAAATTTAAAACCACTAGTTCAAGGCAGGTAACAGGGAAAGCCATCTGGTTTGCTACTTGTATTTGAGGTACATAACCTATCTTTTCAAAGTTTTTAAATTTAGATATGTCCTCTCCAAAAAGTTTTATACTTCCTGAATTGACTTTTAATTCTCCCAAGATTAGTTTTAGTAGGGTTGATTTACCTGAGCCGTTCTCTCCTAGAATTATATTTAATCCACCATCTTTAATGTTTAAATTTAAATTATTTAGGACAATGTCATGTCCGTAAGAAAAAGAAAGATTTTTTATTTCTACAATATTCAAAATTTCCTCCTTATTTTATTTAACAGCTTCATATATTTTTTCAAGATTCATCCTCATAAGAGAGACATAATCTTTATTTTCCAGATCATCGATATTAGAAGCGAATTCCATTGAAACAAGACCTTCTGCTTTTCCATGTACTTCTTCTGCAAGGGACTTGGCGCTCTTTGAATCGCCGCCATATTCATAAAAAATTGTGTCTATTCCATAAGTGTTTGCAAAATTGATTGCAGTTCTTATAGTCTTTAAACTTGGAGACTCAGAACTTACTAAATCTGACAACGCAAATTGAACTAAGTCGAAGTCTCTCGCAATATATCCATACGCATTGTGTGCAGTAAGGAAGTGATCATTTTTTTTATTTTAAATTTTTCTTTAAACTCAAACTCTAAATCAGTTAGTGCATCTACAGTTTTTAGTTTATTCTTTTTATACAACCTTTGATTTTCAGGATATTTTTCAGATAATTTATCAAAAATAGCATTTAAATATTTCTTTGCATTTACAACCGACATCCAAGAATGTGGGTCATAAGTGATTTTATCAAGAGATGAACTTGAACCGGCAAGTACAACTTCTTCATTTAGCTTTTCTTTATTTGAATCCAATAAATCATAAGACAATATATTTTCCGAAATACGGTCTGATACAAATACCCAGTCACCATCAGTTGGCAACTTATAAGTTACAAGTCCACTCTCATGGCCCATTTCAATAGTGTAGACTTTAGAATCTTCAATATTGATTTGTGACCTTTGATGAACTATTTCACCTTTCTGTTCCATAATTTTTTTACCTTTTTTTATTAATTCAGCATTTGTTTCATTGCCTTTTTTGAAAAAAGCTACACGCATATTATTTTCGTGAGTATGTCCAAATTCAATCCTATATTCTTGTCCGGATTGCATTTGAGAATGACCCATATATTGAAAATCTCCCATAGCAGCAGCTCCCTTGTAAGTTATCAAATTAACAGATTCAGAAAGCACTAATACATCTAAATCAGGTAGATTTTCAGAGACTTGATCTAGCCATTTTTCCATATTAGCACCATTTACGATAAGCAAATCGGCATTGGCAAGTTCTCTCATATTTTTAGGACTAGGTTCCCAAAAATGAGGGTCTTTATCTAACGGCATAAAAGATTTAATTTCTACAGTGTCGCCTGCAACTTGACTAACAAGTTCGTGAATAGGATAAAAAGAGGTGTAGACAACAGGTCTGTCATCTTTCACCTCTTTTTTTGAACATCCACTAATTATTAAAAGACAAATTACAAAACAGAAACTAAGCAGTTTCTTTTTCATAATACCTCCTAAAATTATTCAGTTATTTCTTCGATGATTTGGTCCATAGTTGAATTTGGCTTTACAAAAGTAGGGAACCAATCATCCATAGCTAAAAGTTCTTCAGCATTGTTACCATATCTCATATGGAAGTGAGTTAATTCTTCTTCACCGTGAACTTCCATTAGTAGAAGCACAGGGTATTTTGCTCCTTCAGATTCGAAAGTGTACCATGTAAGTTCGTGAGAACCGTGTTGAGTTTTGTGTTCATCAGTTAGTTTGTATTCAGCAGATGCTACTTCTTTTCCACCTTTATCTTCAAAACCATCTAAGAAAGTGATAGTATCGCCTTTAACTACCATACCGTTAAACTCACAGTTTCTTCTTTCAAGTAATTTAGCTTTAGCTTCTTCAGCAGTTATACCATCTCTCTTTGCAACTTCTTCAAAAGCTGGTTGAACAGCCGGGTCATCTAAATATGCTCCAAAGTTGTTCCAAGTTCCTTCCCAATCAGCTAAAGTTACCTTAGCATCAGCAGTTTTTGCCTTAGCATCTTTATCCATATTAGCGTTTTGAACCGCAGCATTAGTAGGGGCATTATTAGCAGGCGCCTCTTTCTTTTGACAACCTACAACTAACATAGACATACACATAGCTGTAGTTACAGCTAACATTTTTAAGTTTTTCATAAAATCCTCCTTGGTTTATTTTTAATAAGGTACTTTGTATGTAAAATTAAAAATACAAAAGATAACCAATATCATTATTACAAGTATACTATACCACTTT
>NZ_JH165065.1:37303-41353 GCF_000227315.1 Peptoniphilus indolicus ATCC 29427
CCACTTTCTAAATAACTGTCAAGGGATAGAGGGAAATAATTTTAAAGAAATTATAAAATAAGAAATAAATCAAAAATAAAGATATGTTTGTTTATTCAAAGAGTGGAGAATATTAATTATATAAATAAAAATGACCACCAGTTAAAACTAGCGGTCATTTCTTTATATTTTTATTTTTCAAGATTTTTTTCGATTGTTTTTTCAACAGCTCTTAGGATGTTTTCGTAACCTGTACATCTGCAAAGATGTCCTGCCAACATTTTTCTAAGTTCAGCTCTTGTAAATCTCTTCTTTTTAGCAACTATTTCTGAAGATGTTACTATAAATCCTGGTGTACAGAATCCGCATTGTACAGCTGCCTCATCAACAAAGGCTTGTTGGATATCTGAGAGGGTGCCGTCTTTGTTTAGCAGTCCTTCTGTTGTCCAAATGTCTTTTCCATCTGCCCATATTGCCATATAGATACAAGAGTTAAAGGCTTCTCCATCTATAAGAACTGCACATGCACCACATTCTCCAACTTCACAACCTTTTTTTACTGATGTAAGTCTAAAGTCATTTCTCAACATATCTGTTAGAGAGGCTCTCATATCAACCATCTGAGTAATTCTTTCTCCGTTGATTCTACATCTGATTAGTTTAAATTGTGGTTCGTAGTGTAATACTTGTTCTTCTTTAGGTTCATAAGGTCCGTGTTCTGAATTATGCATTTTGACCTCCTTTATAAGCTTTAAAGCATTCTACTAAGCATCTTCTTGAGATTTCTTTTAGAATATGAACTCTCAAGTCTTTTGAAGCTCTCCAAGAATCTCTAGGTTTAAGTTCTTTGATTGCTTCTTCGGCAAATGCGTTGATATTTTCTACTGTAAGTGGTTTTCCCTTTAGGAATTTTTCAGCTTCCGGTGTTCTTAGTGGTATAGGTCCAGCAACTCCAAATGCCGCTCTTACATCTTCTACTATGTTTTCGCCGGAGAATTTACAACTGATTGAACAACCACTTGTTGCGATATCCATAGCATTTCTCATGGCATATTTAAAGTAGTGCCCATAGTATCCTTCATAAGATTCTTTTTTGATTTTAACTGCTGTAACAAGTTCTGTAGGTTTTAAATCTACAACGCCTGTCTTTATATAAAATTCTGTAATAGGAACTTCACGAACTCCGTTTTCACCTTTAATTTCAACTATTGCATCCCAAGCGTGTAGGGTTGTTGTTGAATCGGCTGATGGAACACCGTTGCTTATATTACCGCCAATTGTTGCGATATTTCTAAGTTGTGGGCCACCGGCAGTGTCTACGGCTTCACCAAGTGTAGGACAGTATTTTTGAATTAGTTCGTTTTGAGTTATGTGGCTAAATGATGTCAATGCACCAACTCTTAGCGTTCCATCTTCGTCCATGGATACACCGCGAATTTCGTCAATCATATAGATTGATACTAATTCTTCGCCTGCCATTTTTCCTTCACGAATTTTAATTAATACGTCTGAACCTCCGCCTAGTATTTTTGCTTCAGGATGTTCACGTAAGAGCTCAATAGCCTCATCAACTGTAAAGGCTTCATAAATTTTCTTTATATCGTACATAATTTCCTCCTGCTTAAAGTTCTATTTCTAAATTATCAAGTAGTCCGGCTTCTTTGAATAGTGGATATAGAACGTGTGGGTTCATTGGGCATTGTGTTGCAGCAACTCCTGTTGCGTTTAATATCGCATTTCTAATTGCTGGAGCAGGGGAACAAGTTGGTGGTTCTCCTAATGCTTTAGTTCCATAAGGTGAGGTTGGTTCAGCATTTTCAACAAAATAAACTTCTAAATCAGGATGATCCATTGTCGTAGACAACTTGTAGTCTAACAGGTTGTTGTTAAGTGTTCTGCCTGTTTTTTCGTCATATTTTAGTTCTTCTGAAAGGGCATATCCTATAGCCATTGACATTCCTCCGTGTACTTGAGCTTCTGCAAGTTGAGGATTGATAAGTTTACCGCAGTCGTGAACATTGATTAGTCGTTTTACTGTTGCTTTACATAGGCTTAAGTCTACTTCAACCTCTGCAAATGAACAACCGAATGAGTATGCATTATTTCTTATTTGATATGTTGACTCAGCTGTTATGTGTTCGCTGTTTACAAAACTATATAATTCTGTTGTTGCGAGTTCAGCAAGACTCATCAGAATTCTATTGTCAGATATTCTAACAAGGTTTCCATCAATTAAATCTATATTTTCACGTGTTATACCGAGAAGTTTATATGCGTGGTCAAAGATTTTTTCTCTGAGAATTCTTGCTGTTTTTGTAATAGAAAAACTTGCTATAAATGTTTGTCTTGAAGCATATGCTGCTGTACCAAATGGAGTTATATCGGTATCTTGGTTTGTTATGATGTGAATGTCTTCAAATTTTACCCCGATTGCATCTGCAGCCATTTGAGAGAATGCAGTGTCTGCACCTTGTCCAATTTCTGTTTCACCCAACATAAGTTGAACTGAACCATCTTGGTTTAATACCATACGGCAAGCTGAAGTTTCAAGCGAGATAGGGTAAACTGCTGTATTGTACCAGAATACTGCATGACCTATGCCTCGACGAATATTTCCTGTTTGATTTTTAAATTCTTCTAATTTTTTATCGTAGTCGATAGCTTTTTTACCTACTTCAAGACATTCTCTGAATGAATCGTAGTAGTTTTCATTTTTAGAGAATCCATCAACGTATCCTTTAGGCATTAAATTTTTCATACGGAATTCATATGAATCCATTCCAAGCGCTCTTGCTATATCTTCTGTGTGAGATTCTACTGCAAACATAGCTTGTGGGATGCCATATCCACGCATAGCTCCGGCAGTCGGTCTATTTGTATATACTGTGTAAGCATCTCCTTCAACATTATCACAAGGATATAATTGATGAAAACAGCCAAGACCTTTTGCTGCGATACTATGTCCGTGAGAAGCATAAGCTCCATTATTTGAATAAGCTTCTAATTTACGAGCTGCAAATGTTCCGTCTTTTCTAAGGTATGAAACAATGTGCATAGTAATTTTGTGACGTGTACGGTTTGAAACGAAAGTTTCTTCACGAGATGTGTCAAGCTTTACAGGGTGTCCACCAACTTGAGTTGTTAAGAAGGCTCCAAGTGGTTCGTAAAGAGCGTCTTGTTTATTTCCAAATCCACCACCTATATATGGTTTGATTAAACGAATTTTACTCCAAGGTACCCCCAATGCTTGACCACAAATACGTCTTACAATGTGAGGTATTTGAGTTGAGGCTACAACTACTATTTTTCCGGATTCTTCATAAGAGTAAACAATCCCGTTTTCAATATGAGAGTGTTGTACTACAGGTGTATCATACCAACCTTCAACTTTAATAAGACCTTCTTCTTTTATTGCCTCTTGGTAATTACCTCTGTTGTTTGTTGTATGATTGATTATATTATTTGGGAAATCCTCATGTAATTGAGGCGCCCCGTCTTTCATAGCTTCGAATGCATCAAAAACTGCAGGATACTCTTCATATTCCACTTTTATTTTATTCAAAGCTTGTGTAGCTGAAACTTCATTTTTTGCTATAACTACTGCAACGTCGTCTCCGTAGTAGCGTACATGTTCGTTTAGGAGTTTACGGTCAGCTATATCTTGGTGATGTGGATCAGTTGACCAAGGGTGACCTGCTGTTGGGAAACCATGTTTTGGAACATCAAAACATGTAACTATTTTTACCAAACCTTCAATTTTTTCTGCCTCAGAAGTATCTATTGATACTACTCTTCCATGTGGTATTGTTGAATGTAAAATTTTTGCAACGTAAGCACGTGGATCAACTAGGTCTTCTGTGTATTTAGCACGACCTGTAACTTTATCAAAAGCGTCGACTCTTTTTTCGCTTTTTCCTACAGACATAAAATCCCTCTTTTCTTTTAAAAAATTATTAAAAGTAATGAAAATGTTAACTTCTTATATAAATATAATAGCACAATACTTTTAAAAGTAAAACAATTTCTTATAGCAACTAATTAAATAATTAAAGGCGAATGGCAAAAATTTAA
>NZ_JH165065.1:41403-52784 GCF_000227315.1 Peptoniphilus indolicus ATCC 29427
TTTTGGGTGTTGACATATAATATACACACTTATACAATGTATATATACAGTATATACGGTAGGTGCGAAATGAAAATAATAATTTTAAATTCAAGTGATGTACCAATTTATGAACAAATAGAAAATGAAATAAAAAGGCTGATTGCAGTAGGTGAGCTAAGGCCTGATGATGCTTTGCCGGGAATGAGAAGTTTGGCAAAGGATTTAAAAGTTTCTGTGATAACTACTAAACGTGCGTATAACGACTTGGAAAAGGATGGGTTTATATACACGGTTTCTGGCAGGGGAAGTTTCGTAAGTAAGGTAAATCACGAAGACATCAAAGCGGATAGTGTTCAGAAGATTAGGGAACTGTTAGCTGATATTTTGAAAATATGCAAAACGTCAGGGATTAACAGGGAAGAAGTGTTTAATTTATTTAAAGAGGTGGAAGATGAAAGCTTTAGAGATTAAAAATTTAAATAAGGAGTATAAAGATTTTTCATTAAAGGATGTAAATTTTTCCATTGAAGAGGGGACGATTATGGGCCTTGTCGGAGCAAATGGGGCAGGTAAGAGTACAATTATAAATTGTATACTTGGCATTACTAAGTTTAGTGGAGATATAAAAGCTTTTGGAAAGGATATAGACAATTTTGTCAAACAAGATATTGGTTTTGTAATTGATGAGGCTTTTTTAAGTAAGCAGATAAATGCGCTACAAGCGGATAAAATTTATAGGAACATCTATAAAAATTGGGACTCTGATAAATTTTTTGGATATATTGAAAAGTTTGAAATAACAACGAATAAAAAGTTTGAAACTTTTTCTAAAGGGATGAAGATGAAGTTTAAAATTGCAATTGCATTGTCTTCCAATCCAAAGATATTGATTTTAGATGAGCCAACAAGTGGACTTGACCCTGTTGTAAGAAGTGAAATTTTGGATATTTTATTAGATTTTGTGCAAGATGAAACCAATTCAGTTTTGATTTCATCTCATATCACTGGAGATTTAGAAAAGATAGCAGATTACATCACGTATATAGACAATGGGGAAGTTATTTTATCTGAAGAAAAGTATGAATTGTTTGAAAATTTTGGAATTTTAAAATGTAGTCACGAAGAGATAAATAATTTTAAGGAGTATATAGTTAAAGTTAAGAATGAAAAGTATTCTACTAATGCTCTTATAAAAAATGTAAATGAGTTTAGAAAGTCATATCCTAATTTTAGCGTAGATAAGGCCGGTATCGAGGATATAATGGTATTTTACAAACGAGGTGGAGATTATGAAAGCCTTAATGCTTAAAGATTTCTATATTTTTAGAAAAACTATGTTGTTTCAATTGATTATCATACCACTAAGTCAACTTTACTTTATTATTAAAATTTTTAATGAGGGAGCAAATCCTGCAAATATATTACCGGTATGTATATTGCTTCAGATTGTATTTGTAATGTCTGTTGGAGGGATTGTTTTAACTGAAGGGGCTGAAAAGGTTAGGGAATATTTAAGGGCGACACCAATTGGTGAAAGAGAATATTTAAAAAGTAAATTTATAACTCAATTTTTAATGGTTTTATTTATAAGTTTTGTTGAAATAGGAATTTTTTATGGTATTTCAAGAAACTTGTTGATAGTCGGGACTTTAGCTTTTACTGCTTGTCTATGTTATTTTGTTAGTTTGCTTTATATCTTCTTCAGTTTAAAACTTGGCAAGAATTATGTAACAGTGTTGCCTGTAGGTTTATATTTTATAGCTTTTATTTTAAGTGCTAACTTTCCAAATTTATTATCTGATTTTGTAACGAGCAGTTATATCTTATATTTTGGAATGTTTATTTTCTTACTTGATGTAGTACTTAATAAATTATTTTTTAAAATTCTTTTAAAGGAGTTGGAAAATTATGAGTAGTGCTATACTTCAAAAAAATTGGATTATTATAAAAAATGTTCCAATGAAAATGCACATAGGTCTATTCGCATTTATGTTTTTGTTTGCATATATAACCAGAACTGTACTCGGGCCTATGATAGGTTTAAACATTTATTTTTTAAATTTAATGATAGAAATTTTTAAAGAAGATGAACAAAATGAAAGTTTTAGATATATAAAAGGACTTCCAATTTCAAATGTAAAAATTGTAAATTCAACGTATGTCAGCTATTTGAGTTTGGTTTTTATAGGTTTTGTTTTATCGGGGGTTATAGGTTTTATAGGTATGCTTTTTGGAATAGAACTTGAGGAATTATACGGATTACCTATTGTAGGTGGAATTTTGATGGTAATATACAGCTCTATGATTCCAATTTGTTTTAGGTTTAAAGTCAAATGGGCGCTTGGCATATTTATGTTGTACATTTTAATCTATGCGATTATAGTTGCTGCGATATTATTTGGGTTTGGAATTTTTAATGGGAATTATGATGTGAAGAGTTTATATATGATAGTAGGCTCATCGGCAATTGTAATGTTTATTCTCAACTATATTTTGTCTATTGTGTTTGTAAAGAATTATAAGTAACGATATAATCTTTACAGGGGGAAATATGGAAGAGTTTGAAAAAGAAGATATTTTAGTTGAAGTTAAAGAAGAAAGATACCCTCTTGGAGAAGTAAGTATTTTAAGATGGGTTATAGCGTTGATAATTTTGAATTGCTCGTTTTTTATAATGGAAATTTTTCCTGAAAAAACATGGTTGGCGGTTATGTTCCTTGTGGGTCCTATAGTTTCTTTATTTGTGTTAGGACATAAATCTTTTAGAAGATTATTTAAAGGACCTAAGTTAAGGGATATACCGGTAGTTTTTGGAATGACTGTACTAACTATTTTGGTTGGTGTAATATCTAGTATAATTCTTGAGCGATTTGGAAGTGTTGATAACCCGATTGTTGGGATTGCAAATGAGGACAATATAAAATACATTGCCATTTTATTAATGGTGCAACTTGTAATAGAAGAGATATTTTTTATAATTTGGTTTTTATTTTTATACCATAAGGCTAAGTTTGAAAAAGAGTCGACAAGAGAAATTTTTGCATGGGTTGTTTCATCTTTAATCTTCGGAGCTATGCACTTATCAACGTATAATTTTAATATAGTCCAAGCTGTTATAGGAATAGGTATAGTTAGGTTTGTTTTATCTGCTGTATATATTAGAAGAAAAAATTTAACTTTGGCATATATTGTTCACTTTTTATATGATATTTTAATTATATTAGCAGTGGTTACAAGTGCAAATATGCAGTAAAATTTAATTTGGTTTATCGAAAGATTTATTTTGATAAACCATTTTTTTATTGGGTAAGATTGTATGGAAAGATTAGATATTGAAATAAAGTTGTGTGAGATTTATATAATCTACATAAATAAAAAATATGATTTTAACTTAAAACAATCTAGAATTAAATTATAAAATAAAAGTGAAATAGTTAAATAAAAATCTGTGGATAACTATTGCAAATTTAGAAATAGCGGTGTATAATTTAATAAGGTCAAAGAAGGTCAAAATAGGAGGCAAAAGTGAAGTATAGAGATTATTATGAAATATTAGGTGTAAATAAAAGTGCAAGTGAGAAAGAAATTAAGTCTGCTTATAGAAAACTTGCTAAAAAATACCATCCGGATTTAAATGGTGGGGATGAAAAGGCTCAAGAAAAATTTAAAGAAGTTAGCGAAGCGTATGAAGTTTTAGGAGACCCTGAAAAAAAGAAAAAGTATGATACTTTTGGGTCCAGTTATGATTTTTCTAACGGAGCTAATTTTGACCCTTCTCAATATGGTTACTCTTATTCTTCAACGGGAAATGGAAATTTTTCTGATTTCTTTGAAACATTCTTTGGCTCAGATGACAGGAGTAGCAGGGGAGGATTTAATTTTTCAGACATTTTTTCTGATTTAGGGGGAAGGTCGAAGAGAAAATCGAATTATAGGCAACAATACAATACTGAAATTAGCATATCTTTAAAGGAAGCATATCATGGAACAAATAAGCACATGGCTCTTTCTTTGAATGGGAAAAATATCGAAGTTGATGTAAAAGTACCGGCGGGTATAACTCCGGGCAAGAAGATTAAAGTCAATGGAGAAAAATATGGTGTGATGGGAGATATTTTATTTAAAATCGATATTCACACTTCAACAACTGAGTCGTTTGATGGTTTGAATATAACTAAGGAAGAGGAAATTTATCCTTGGCAAGCGGCTCTTGGGGACAGCATTGTAATTGACAATATAGATGGAAAAATAAAGGTGAAGGTTCCAAAGGGGTACAGGGGAACTGGAAAAATGAGAATTCCTAAAAAAGGATTTAGGGATATGAAAGGTAACGTTGGGGATTTATATTTGAAGTTTAACATTGTAAATCCTACAAATCTTTCTGAAGAGCAACTTAGACTTTATGAGGAGTTAAAGAAAATTAGTACAAGGGAGTGAAATTATGAATTTTGAAAAATATACTAAAAAGTCACTTGAAGCTATACAAAATGCGCAAAATCTTGCAAGAGAGTACGGAAATCCTCAAGTGGATGAAATTCATTTGAATTACAGTTTGGTAAATGATGAAGATGGTTTAATACCGAGGATACTGAAGTATATGGGAGTAGATACTAGTGCTTTTAAGAATGAGCTGATTAATAAAATTTCAAAACTTCCTAAGCAATCAGGAACTGTATATTCATCTAAAGATATAAGCAAGGCTCTTGTTGATTCTGAAGAGATTGCCAATAATTTTCAAGATGATTATGTTTCAGTAGAGCACATTTATTTGGCGCTACTTGGTCTTAAAAATACTAATTCAAGTGAAAGTTTAAAAAAATTTAATATAACTAAGGAGTCTTTTTTAGCGGCGCTACAAAAGATAAGGGGCAATCAACACGTAAGAACTGACAATCCTGAAGACACTTACGACGCTCTTGAAAAATACGGAAGAGATTTGACAGCTGAGGCAAGACAAGGAAAGATGGACCCTGTAATCGGACGTGATGAAGAAGTTAGAAATGTTATAAGAATTCTTTCAAGACGTACAAAGAACAATCCTGTTTTAATTGGTGAACCGGGGGTTGGTAAAACTGCAATTGTTGAAGGTTTGGCTCAAAGAATTGTAAAAAAAGATGTGCCTGAAGGATTGAAAGATAAGACTATAATATCTCTTGATATGGGGGCTTTAGTTGCAGGGGCAAAGTATAGAGGAGAGTTTGAAGAGAGATTAAAGGCTGTACTTTCTGAAGTTGAGAAATCTGATGGAAAGATACTCCTATTTATAGACGAAATTCACAATATAGTCGGAGCAGGTAAGACAGAAGGAGCGATGGACGCTTCAAATCTTTTAAAACCGATGCTTGCAAGGGGAGAACTTCACGCAATAGGGGCTACAACTCTTGATGAATACAGAAAGTATATTGAAAAAGACCCTGCACTTGAAAGAAGATTTCAAAAAGTTATGGTTCAAGAGCCAACTGTTGAGGATACAATTTCAATTCTAAGGGGTTTGAAAGAAAAATATGAAATCTACCACGGAATTAGAATTGCAGATTCAGCTGTAATTGCTGCTGCGACACTTTCTGATAGATATATAACAGATAGATTTTTACCGGATAAGGCTATTGATTTAATGGACGAAGCTTGTGCAATGCTTAGAACTGAAATCGACTCAATGCCAACTGAAATTGATGATGTAAGACGTAGAATTCTACAACTTGAAATAGAAAGAGAAGCGCTTAAAAAAGAGACAGACAACTACTCTAAAAAACGTCTTGAAGAGCTTGAAAAAGAACTTTCAGAGGAAAAGTCAGAGTTTGATAATTTAAAGGCAACTTGGGAAAGTGAAAAGCAATCTTTAGACAAAGTAAAAGATTTAAAGAGCAAGATAGATGAAGTTAAGTATGAAATTGAAAAAGCTGAGAGAGAGTACAATCTTGAAAAACTATCAGTTTTAAAATACGGAGAACTTCCTAAGTTGGAAGAAGAGTTAAGAGAGAAAGAAGCTCAAAATCAAGTTGAGTCTTCTATGGTCAAAGAAGTTGTAACTGACCAAGAGATTGCTCATGTTGTCTCAAGATGGACTAAAATTCCTGTTGAAAAACTTGCTGAAACTGAAAGGGATAAGTTGTTATCGATGTCAGATATACTACATCAAAGAGTTGTTGGACAAGACGAGGCAATTGAAGCTGTTTCAGATGCTGTGTTGAGACAACGTGCGGGGCTTAAGTCAGAAAACAGACCAATAGGTTCGTTTATATTCTTAGGGCCAACTGGAGTTGGTAAGACAGAAACTGCAAAGGCACTAACTGAAATTTTATTTGATGATGAAAAGAATATGATAAGAATTGATATGAGTGAGTACATGGAAAAACACTCTGTATCAAGACTTGTAGGTTCTCCTCCGGGATATGTAGGCTATGATGAAGGGGGACAACTCACTGAAGCAGTTAGAAGGATGCCGTATTGTGTTGTCTTATTTGATGAAATTGAAAAGGCACATCCGGATGTATTCAACATCTTATTACAAGTTTTAGATGATGGACGTCTTACTGATAACCAAGGCAGGACAGTTGATTTTAAAAATACTGTTATAATCATGACTTCAAATATAGGCTCATCATATCTGTTAGACGGAATAAATTCTGACGGAGAAATTTCACAAGAGGCAAGAGATGCAGTTGACTCTCAAATGAGAATGAGCTTTAGACCTGAGTTTTTAAACAGAGTTGATGAAATTGTATTGTTTAAACCTTTGGTTAAGGAACAAATTTATGAAATCATCAAGAAAACTGTAGAGCATATTGAAAGCAAGCTTGCCGATAGAAATATTGAAATAGAAGTTACAGATGAAGCAATGAGATTTATTTTAGATGCGTCATATTCTCCACAATACGGAGCAAGACCTGTAAAGAGATATATTCAATCTACTCTTGAAACAGAACTTTCAAAGCTTATTATAAAAGGCGAAGTTTATGAAAATTCTAAAGTTAAAGTAGATATAGAAGATGAGAAATTAAAACTAAAAGTTGAAAATTAAAAAATTAGCAATCGGAACTCAAACCGATTGCTTTTTTAGTTGCTGTATATTTTTCATAAGTGTAGCGTAGTCAAACCAATTTATCTTTCCATCTTTAAATTGAAACTTTAATGGGAAAGATATAGTTTTATCATTAGAATTTAATACTAATTCTACAGTAAGGCCATCATCAGACTTTTCAAAGCTACCTATTTTATAAGATATATTCATATCTTTTAAATAGAAACATGGTATTACACGGGAATTTACGAATTTGTCCAGAGCTTTATCGGTCAAAAATTCTTTGAAAGGCTCTAAGACTTTATGACTATCTTTGGAACTGATGATTTCTTCAATTTTTTGCCATTCCGTCTCACTATAATTAGCTTGATTAAAATATGTAGTTAAAAATCATCAACCAAATTTTCATTATTTTTGCCAGAGCAAGAAATTAGAACTAGCATTGTGAAAATTAGTATAAGAATATTTTTTATTTTCATAATCAATAATAAAGATGACAATTTGGAACAGTCGCTCCATTAGTAAATCTTATAGATTCCGGTGGTGCCTCCATAATAGTCCCTATGTCACTTAACGAACTCACATCCCATCTTGAACGCATACAATATTTACCAACATATCCTGTAAGTAAAGGATCAAATTCAGTTACTAATACTTCATTACAATATTTGCATTGCCAAGCAGCTCCATTGAAGATAGTACGTCTATTTCCATAACGGTCTACTTCAATCAATTTACCCCAACCATTACTAATCATGGTATGAGAACCTCTACCAGGACATGCATCTACAACGAAGGGAACGATTTCCTAACCGGGATTAAAACTTACAAAGCTAATGTTATTAAGATTATATTCTTCTGTAGATACATTTGAATTTGCAAAAACTACGTTGAAAAACATAAGTAATAGAATAATATTGAGAAATAAGAATCTTTTCATGTGTACCTCCCAATTTTTATATAACTTATAGAGTAAACTTCTTACAAATTAAGTATAATGTAGAGAATAATTTTGTAAAGTAAAATTAAAAAGCAGTAACCACAAACGGTATTTGTAAATTATATTTTATTTATTGAGATGATATAAGAGGTATGTTATTATTCTTGTAAAGGGAAAAATTTATACATTTATTTTGTAGAAGAGAACTGTGATTTATTGATTAGTTTTAAGTGTCAGAGAACACGATACATATTTCAAACTCTAATTAAGAGTTAAGATAGCAATCAAATTTTCGGATTGTATTCTAAAAATCATTGTTGTATTTTTAACAAAGAATGTTATAATTGTACTCAAGTGTGTTATTTTATTAACACGTATTAACCACGTTATATTAAGGGGGATATTAAATGGATTTTACAATGGACAAAGAGCACTTACTTCTTAGAGAAATGTACCGCTCTTTTACTGAAAATGAAATCGAACCATTTGCACAAGAGGTAGATGAAACTGAAGAATTTCCAAAGGAAAATCTAAAGAAACTTGCTAGATATGGTTTCTTCGGAATTCCATTTCCAAAGGAATACGGTGGACAAGGGGGAGACTACTTAGCTTATGCTATGGCTGTTGAAGAACTTTCTAAAAAATGTGCAACAACAGGCGTTGTAGTTTCAGCTCACACATCACTTTGCTGTGCTCCTATTTTTGAAAACGGTACAGAAGAACAAAAGAGAAGATTCTTACCGGATTTATTAAGTGGGAAGAAAATTGGAGCTTTTGGTTTAACTGAACCGGGAGCTGGTACTGATGCATCAGGACAACAAACAACAGCTGTTCTTGATGGAGATGAGTATGTACTTAATGGAACAAAAATATTCATAACAAATGCAGGATTTGCCGATACTTTTATAGTAATTGCAATGACTGATAAATCTAAAGGAAATCGTGGGATTTCGGCTTTCATAGTAGAAAGAGGAACTCCTGGATTTAGAGTTGGGGAACCTGAAATCAAAATGGGTATCAGAGGATCTTCAACTTGTGAGTTGATTTTTGAAAACTGTAGAATTCCTAAAGAAAACCTACTTGGAAAAGAGGGCAAAGGATTTAAAGTTGCTATGAAAACTCTTGACGGAGGTAGAATCGGTATCGCTTCTCAAGCACTGGGAATCGCTGAAGGAGCTATTGACGCAACTGTTGATTATGTTAAGGAAAGAAAGCAATTTGGTAAGAGACTTTCTCAATTCCAAAACACTCAATTCCAATTAGCTGATATGAAAACTAAAGCAGATGCAGCACAACTTTTAGTTTACAGAGCTGCCTGCGCTAAACAAAATAAAGAAGCATATTCTCACTTAGCTGCAATGTGTAAGCTTTTCGCATCTGAAGCAGCATCTGATGTAACAAGACGTTGTTTACAATTATTCGGTGGATATGGTTATACAAGAGACTATCCAATTGAAAGAATGATGAGAGATGCTAAGATTACAGAAATCTATGAAGGAACTTCTGAAGTTATGAGAATGGTAGTTTCTTCATGGATGGGTGTAAACTAAGGAGGTTATTTAAAGATGAAAATAGTTGTTTGTGTTAAACAAGTACCAGACACTAACGAAGTAAGACTTGATCCTGTAACTAATACTCTTATTAGAGATGGTGTACCAAGTATTATAAATCCTGATGATAAAGCGGGACTTGAAGTAGCTTTAAAAATTAAAGATAATGACCCTGAAAATGTACATGTAACTGTACTTTCAATGGGGCCTCCTCAAGCTGAAGTTGCTCTTCGTGAAGCACTTGCAATGGGAGCTGATGAAGCAATCTTAGTATCTGACAGAGCTTTTGGTGGAGCTGATACTTGGGCTACATCTTGTACTATAGCTGGAGCTCTTGAAAATCTTGAGTATGATTTAATCATAACAGGACGTCAAGCAATTGACGGGGATACTGCACAAGTTGGTCCTCAAATTGCTGAACATATTGGAATTCCTCAAGTTTCTTATGCTGAAAACGTAGAAGTAAACGGAGACACAGTTACTGTACAAAGACAATTTGAAGATAGATATCACATCATTGATGTTAAAATGCCATGTTTGATTACAGCTTTAGCTGAAGCGGCAAGCGCAAGATATATGACTGTTGGTGGAATATATGAAGCTTACCAAAAAGAAGTTAAAGTTTGGGGATTAGAAGATATTAAAGAAAACTTAGATTTAGCTAATATCGGTCTAAAGGGTTCACCTACAAAGGTTAAGAAGTCATTCCCTAAACAAGGTAAGGGCGAAGGCGTACTTTTAAAAGATTTATCAGCTGATGAAGCAGCTCAAGCAATTGTAGCTAAACTTCAAGAAAAGTACATTATCTAAAGGAGCTTGTGAAATGTCAAAAGATGTATACGTATTTATAGAACAAAGAGATAACAAAATTCAAAAAGTTGGTATAGAACTTCTTGGAAAAGCTCGTGAACTGGCTGATGCACTTGGACAAGAAGTAGTAGGTATTCTTCTTGGAGAAAGTGTAAAGTCTGAAACACCAGTGCTTTTTAAACATGGAGCAGACAAAGTTATAGTAGTAGAAGATGAAATGCTAAAGGAATATGTAACAGAACCTTATGCAAAGGCAATCTTTGAAGTAATCAAAGAAAATGAACCTGAAATTGTTCTTTATGGAGCAACTTCAATTGGTCGTGACCTTGCACCAAGACTTGCTGCAAGAATTCACACTGGACTTACTGCTGACTGTACTAAACTTGATATAGATGAAGAGTCTAAGAACTTACTTATGACTCGTCCGGCTTTTGGTGGAAACATCATGGCTACAATCATTTGTGAAGATTTCAGACCACAAATGGCGACTGTAAGACCTGGAGTTATGCAATCAGTTACTGTAGATAACCCTAAATCAGAAGTTATCGAAAAGAAAGTAGAATTTACTGCTGCTGATATGAACGTAACTATCAGAGAAATCAAGAAGAGTGAATCTAAGAAGAAAGATATCACTGAAGCTAATATCTTAGTTTCCGGTGGTCGTGGACTTGGTGGTCCGGAGGGATTTGATGAACTTGATAAACTTGCAAGAGAACTTGATGCTGAAATTTCATCTTCAAGAGCTGCAGTAGATGCTGGATGGATTGCAAAAGACCGTCAAGTAGGACAAACAGGTAAGACTGTAAGACCGGAACTTTACTTTGCAATGGGTATTTCTGGAGCTATCCAACATTTAGCCGGTATGGAAGATTCTGATCTTATCATCGCAGTTAACAAGACTGAAGATGCACCAATCTTTGATGTAGCTGACCTTGGAGTTGTTGGAGATATCAACGCTATAGTTCCTAAACTTGTTGACATCATCAAGAAGGAGAAAGCACTTAAAGAAGAAATTAAATAATTAAATTAATTTTAAGGCCTGAGTGGAAAGTTCAGGTCTTTTTTATTCTAGAAATAA
>NZ_JH165065.1:52834-60562 GCF_000227315.1 Peptoniphilus indolicus ATCC 29427
AATGAATTCATTTAAAAATTTTGGTTCTTTTTATAGAGAAGAAAATTTAGATAAATATACAACTTTTAAGATTGGAGGTCCGGCGGAGTTTTTGTTAATTCCAAATGACGAAGAGTCTTTAATTGAAGCCATTAAAACTGCTAGAGAAAAGAGTATTAAAGTAACTTTACTTGGCAACGGTTCAAATGTTTTGATTGATGACTCGGGAGTTGACGGTCTTGTAATAGTTTTAAGAGATACTTTAAACAAGATTACTTTAAAAGGCACGACTGTCATTGCAGGGGCTGGAGCAACTTTAAGAGACACTGCAATTTTTGCGGGGGAAAATTCTCTTGGTGGTATGGAATTTGCCCATGGGATACCCGGTTCTGTAGGTGGCGGAGCTATAATGAATGCCGGTGCTTATGACGGAGAGCTAAAGGATGTTGTGAGCAAGGTTAAATTGATTGACAACAATTTAAATGTTATTGAGCTAAACAATTCTGAAATGGAATTTGCTTACAGAGACAGTATTGCTCAAAGAAATAATTATATTATTCTTTCGGTTGAATTTGAATTATTTGAAAAAAATAAAGAAGAAATTTTTGAGAAGATGGACGAGTTAATGCAGAGAAGAATTGACAAACAGCCTTTAGAAATGCCAAGTTCCGGGTCCACGTTTAGAAGACCTACTGGATACTTTGCAGGAAAGTTGATACAAGATTCAGGGCTACAAGGTCTTAGAGTTGGTGGTGCAATGATAAGCACTAAACACAGTGGTTTTGTAGTTAATTTTGACAATGCTAAAAGTCAAGATGTTAAAGATTTGATAGATACAGTGCAAAAAATTGTAATGGAAAAGTTTGGTGTTGAGTTAAAGAGAGAAGTAAAATACATTGGGGGAAGATAATGGAAATATTTGTCATAACCGGAATGAGCGGCTCAGGTAAGTCCGGAGCCTTAAATGTATTTGAAGATTTGGGTTACTTTGCCATGGATAATTTACCGCCGGCTTTGGTGCCTAAGTTTGCAGAAATGGCTTGTAAATCTGACACCATGAGTAAGGTTTGTGTTGTGGTGGATGTTAGAAGTGGAGAGTTTTTTGAAGATTTTTCAAAGTCTTTATTGGAACTTAAGGCTCAAAACATAAATTATAAATTACTATTTTTAGATGCAAGGGAAGAAGTGCTTGTAAATAGATACAAGGAAAAGCGTAGACCTCATCCACTAGACAAGTCTATTTTAAATGGTATTAGAAAAGAAGCTAAGATGCTTGAGAATATAAGAGGAGAAGCTGAATATATAATTGATACTTCTGATTTATCCATGAAGCAGTTTAGAGAGAAGATGTTAGAAATTGTAGATTTAAAAATTGATGAAGTTTTAAAAATTTCGGTTACTTCTTTTGGTTTTAAAAATGGGATTTTATTAGATGGTGATTTAATATTTGATGTGAGATTTTTGCCAAATCCTTACTATATACCTGAATTAAAAAAATTGTCAGGAGAAAATGATAAGACAAAAGAATTTGTATTGTCACATTCGGTTACCAGTGGATTTTTAACTAAGTGCATTGATATGCTAAAGTTTTTAATTCCAAATTATATAGCTGAGGGCAAGAGCGTGTTGAGTATAGGAATTGGTTGTACTGGTGGTTTTCATAGGTCTGTTGTTATAACTAATGAGATAGGTTTGAAGTTAAAAGAGCTTGGATATTCTGTTGAAGTAAATCATAGAGATTTGGTTGAATAAGATTTACTCGAATGTTATATTATCCTTGATGGGAGATGTTGAGATGAGAAAGTATAGAAAGAGGGAACATGTAGAAAATTATCTGAGAAGTACCTATAAGGGAAACCCACTTTTTGAAGATGTTTTCGTTTATCATAATGCACTACCGTGTTGTGATTATAATAAAATTGACACGACTATGGAATTTTTAGGCAAGAAAATTTCTTTTCCAATTATGATTAATGCAATGACTGGCGGAACTGAATTTTCGGGAGATATAAATAAAAATTTAGCTAAGCTTGCAAAGGAACTTAAAATTCCTATGGCAGTAGGTTCTGAAACTATAGCGCTTGAAGATGAAGATGCTTCTAATAGTTTTAAATGTGTTAGAGAAATAATGGGCGATGAGGGTGTTGTAGTTGCAAATATAAGTGGTTATGCAAGTGCAGAAGACGCCAAATTTGCTGTTGATTTGATAAAGGCAGATGGACTTCAAATTCATTTAAATCCAGCACAAGAACTTGCTATGGACGAAGGTGAAAGAGATTTTACAGATGTTCTAAAAAATATAGAGGATATCGTAAAAGCTGTTGAGGTTCCTGTAATTGTCAAGGAAGTTGGCTTTGGAATTTCTAGAGAAGTTGCTGATAGATTGTATTCTGTAGGAGTTAGAAATATCGATATAGCTGGATTTGGAGGCTCTAATTTCTTTGAAGTTGAAAATCTTAGAACTCCTGATACAGATGTTTCAGAATTATATGGTTGGGGGATACCAACTGCAATGGCGCTTATAGAAAATGTAAAGGACAAACCTGATGACTTGTTTATAGTTGCCTCAGGTGGAGTTAAAAATTCTCTTGATGTATTAAAGAGTTTGGTTTTGGGAGCTGACTTGGTTGGAATAAGTGGCGAGATATTATCATACTTGGTGCATGGCGGATATGAATACACTTTGAGATATTTAACTGAGTTGATGGAAAAAACTAGAATAAGTATGGCGCTTACTGGTTCATGTGATTTAAAGGATTTAAAGAAAGTAAATTATAAGTTGACTGGAAGATTAAAAGACTTAATTGGATAATAAAAAGAGAGTAGGTTTTTATCTACTCTTTTTGTCTGCGAAAATAAAGTTGTTAGTTTCAAACAGTGTGGTATATTTTGAAGAGTCAATGTTATTTAATTTTAGTATAGACTCTATGTGTTCGGATTTAGCATCTAATGCGATTAGATTAATAATGTCTTTTGTAGTAAGAGAAGATGTATTAATCTTTTTATTTTCAAAGTTTTCTACAAATTTAAGATATTCAACGTGAAGTTTTTCTCCTTGTGGAGTTTTTTCAAATATTTTTTTAGTTTGGTTAAAAGATAGTATCAGTGAAAGTGGAATTACAATTAAAGCTAAAAATCCCTTATAGTATGTTAAAATCAAAGCGACTATCAAATACATCAAAGCTATTAAAATAATTAGCGCTGGAATTTTTATATTATTTTTCTTTTTCAAATTTTTAGTATATAGCGATTGTTCGACTAAATCAAAATATTTTTGCATAGATTTATTAAAGTCGTCGGGCGCAGATTTTCTCTCTCGTAAAATATCTTTTGATGTTATATTTTTGGGATTAATAGTTTTAAAGAATTGTATAAGATATTTTTCGGGCTTCTCTAAGTTTTCATCAGTTAAAAAATCTATGGAAAAATCTTTTGTGCCAATGTTTAGATTTATGTTTTTATTTTCGTTTAAGCAAAGTAGTGTTGCAGTTAAAGATTTTATAAATTTCATATTTCCAAACACCAGTGAGCTTATTTGAGCTGGGGTTAAATTTATCTTAGGCATTTCTACTTCTTTTCTTATATTGTTTTTAAAAGATTTCTTTAGCAATATTGAAATACTGATAATCAACATAATTGATATAATATTAGCATTAATTGGATTTAAATGTTCTATTAAATTATTCACTTAATTCACCTCAACTTAAGTATAACAAAAACTGAGCGGGGGTGTGAATTATTAAGTTAATTTATGGGTATTTAAAGTAAGAAGAATATTAATAAAAAATTGAGTTTATAATAGAAAGAGGGATAAAATGTACGATTTAATCATATTGGGAGCAGGTCCTGCGGGATTGACAGCAGGTATTTATGCTTCAAGAGCCAGTTTAAATGTACTCATAATTGAAAAGGGTATTGAAGGTGGCCAAATAGCTAATACTGTTGATGTTGAAAACTATCCTGGGATTAAAAATATTTCAGGTATGGAACTTGGAATGACTATGAGAGCCCAAGCGGAAGAATTCGGGTGTGAGTTTGCAATGGATGAAGTTGTATCAGTTGAACTTGAAGGAGAAACTAAAAAAGTAGTTGGTAAGTTTGGAGAATATGAAGGCAAGACTTTACTAATTGCAGCAGGAGCATCTCCAAGACCTATGGGTGCTAAAGGGGAAGAAGAATTTAGCGGTAGAGGTGTATCTTATTGTGCAACTTGTGATGCGGCATTTTATCAAGACCTTGAAGTGTATGTAGTGGGCGGAGGAAACTCTGCTGTAGAGGAAGCTCTTTTTATAACAAGATTTGCTAAGAAAGTGCATATAATTCACAGGAGAGACAAATTAAGAGCTACTGAAGCTGTGCAAGAAAAAGCTTTTGCAAATGAAAAGATAGACTTTATATGGGACAGTACTATTGAAGAAGTAAAAGGCGACAAAATAGTAAATGAGATAGTGATTAAGAATTTAAAGACAGGTAAAGTTACAAATATAAAACCTAATGAGCCATTTGGACTATTTGTGTTTATAGGATATGTTCCTCAAACAGAAATATTCAAAGATAAGCTTGAACTTGAAAATGGATATATAAAGACTGATGAAGAAATGAGAACTAATATAGAGGGTGTGTTTGCGGCTGGAGATATAAGAGTTAAAAATATCAGACAAGTTGTTACAGCGGCTGCAGATGGGGCTATAGCGGCTCTTAGTGCAGATAGATATATTGATGAAAAAGAGGGAACTCTTTACGAAGGACTTAAATAATAAAATTAGCAACCGATATATGGTTGCTTTTTAAATGTATTTATTTTTTATTTTGTTGCATAAAATAGCTTGCTAAGATAGCGGTTATTGGAATTGTAAATAACAATCCAATGCTACCGGAGATCGAGCGAACTATTTCTGTTGCAATCACATCTAAATTTATGATTTTATAATTACTTTGATTAAATATCATCATCAACAGTATTAGGGGAAGAGCACTTCCAAGGTAGGCTAAAATTAAAGTGTTGCTCATAGTTGACATAATATCTTTTCCAACATTCATTCCTGAATTCAAAAGCTCTTTAAACGATAGGTCTTTATTATTTATTGATAATTCATATATCGCTGAAGAGATGCTCATTCCAACGTCCATCACAGCTCCAAGAGACCCCCAAATTATTCCGGCAAAGAGCAATTCTTTTGGCTCTAAGGTTAGATTGTTTGGAAGATATAATAACATTTGTGTTTCGTCCATTGAAAGACCGGTGAGATGTAATTTATTTCCAACAAAATAAGCTATGAGTGCTGCTAAGATAGTTCCGAGGCAAGTGCCAAGTATTGCACATAAACTTTTTTTGCTAAAGCCGGCAACTATCAATATTGTGAAAATTGAAATTAAAATTGAACTCAAAACAGCCATTGTAACCGGGCTATGTCCATTTATAATCATAGGAATTGCTCCGAAGAGTATAATTCCAAGAGTAAAAAGCAAGGATATTATTGAAAGGACACCTTTTTTTCTACCTATCAATAAAAGAAAAAGTATAAAAAATGCAGCCAAAATATATAGATAATCTGTACGCAAGTGGTCTGATATGCTATATATTGTTTCACCGTAGGCATCTTTATTTTCAAGAATCAAAACTTTATCGCCTATTTTTAAATCCAAGTTACTATTCAATTGAGTGGAAATAGAATTTTTCACTTCAATTGTCTTATCCTTGTTTTCTCCAGTCAGAAATTTAACTTCAACTGTTTGTTCTTTATTTCCAAAGCTGTCAACTTTACTGAATTCAGAAGTTTTAGTTACAATTGCTTTTTCATAATGCATATATTCGCCCTGACTATTTTCCAAACCAATTGTAGAAGCTGCAAGAGATTTGATGGGAAATATAACCACAAAAAGAAATATAAGTATTAATAATTTATTTTTCATAAAATCCTCCAGAAGTATTTTAACACTTGTAAAAATTTAATAAAACCTTTTAGCATAATTATAATTTTAAGAGATTTAATTACTATTAGAAAAAATAATTCTTAGTATTTGAAAAGAATTTTATAAAATGATATAATTAATTTAATTTTTATAGGACAGTGATGAGGAATAGTAAGTTGTGCCGAGTTTTTAGAGAGTTTACGTTTGGTGTGAGTAAATAACGAGGGCAACTGAATCCGCCTTTGAGTCTATTGTTTTAAAGAGAGTCTATTTGTAGACTAATTAGGGTGGCAACGCGGGTCTTCTCGTCCCTTTGGGATTGAGAAGGCTCTTTTTATTTTTTAAGAAAGGTGAGAAAATGTTAGATATTAAATTTTTAAGAGAAAATCCTGAATTGGTAAAAGAAAACATAAAAAAGAAATTTCAAGATGAAAAGTTAGGACTTGTAGATGAAGTAATAGAGATTGATGAAAAACTTCGCCAAGAAAAAATTAAGGGTGATGATTTAAGAGCTCAAAGAAATAAGATTTCAAAGGAAATTGGAGCATTGATGGCTCAAAAGAAAATTGAAGAAGCAGAGGCTACAAAAGCTAAAGTTAAAGAAATAAATGATGCACTTGTTCAAATTGAAGAAGATACTAAAAAATATGAAGTAGAACTTAAAGAGAGAATGCTTGTAATTCCTCAAATCATTGATGAAAGTGTTCCTGTTGGAAAAGACGATTCAGAAAATGTTGAAGTTGAAAGATTTGGAGAACCGGTAGTTCCTAAGTATGAAGTTCCATATCATGTTGAAATAATGGAAAGCTTTGACGGAATAGATTTGGATGCTGCAAGAGATACTTCAGGTGCAGGGTTCTATTATCTAAGAGGAGATATAGCAAGACTTCATTCTTCAATTCTTTCTTATGCAAGAGATTTTATGATTGATAGGGGATATACATATTATATTCCACCTTTTATGATTAGGTCAGAAGTTGTAACAGGGGTTATGAGTTTTGCTGAAATGGAAAATATGATGTATAAGATTGAAGGCGAAGATTTATATTTGATAGGAACTTCAGAACACTCTATGATTGGTAAATTTATAAACACAATCACAGATGAAGAAAAAATGCCTTTGAGAATGACATCTTATTCACCTTGCTTTAGAAAAGAAGTTGGAGCACATGGAATTGAAGAGCGTGGCGTATATAGAATTCACCAATTTGAAAAGCAAGAAATGGTAATAATCTGTAAACCTGAAGATTCTATGAATTTCTATAATGAGCTTTGGAAAAACACAGTAGATTTCTTTAGAAGTCTTGAAATTCCAGTTAGAACTTTGGAATGTTGTAGTGGAGATTTAGCAGATTTGAAGGTTAAATCTGTTGATGTTGAAGCTTGGTCTCCAAGACAAAAGAAATATTTTGAAGTAGGTTCTTGTTCAAATTTGGGAGATGCTCAAGCAAGACGTCTTGGAATTAAATTGAGAGGAGAAGATGGAACTTATCTTGCTCATACACTTAACAACACTGTAGTCGCACCTCCAAGAATGTTAATAGCTTTCTTAGAAAATATGCTACAAGAAGATGGTTCAGTTAAAATTCCAGCACCACTTAGAATGTATATGGGTGGAAAAGACAAAATAGTTCCTGTAAAATAAGAAATTAAATAAGCTCAGCTGAGCTTATTTTTGGCTTTATAATATCTGTTGGGGAATAAATCCCTAACAGATATTATAGAGCTAAATAAAAAATATATTAGTTAGGCTATAAAGGCTAAACAAAATAAAAATTTTAAATTAAAATAGGAAATCTAAAGTTGTTAATAGATTTCCTATTTGTTTATAAATTT
>NZ_JH165065.1:60612-66637 GCF_000227315.1 Peptoniphilus indolicus ATCC 29427
GCTTCCATAAATCTTGCAACATTAGGATATTCACTCCATGGCTTAGGGGTTTTAACAGACCAACGAGCCATTACAAATGCGTATGCATCGAGTACAGTAAGTTTATTTTGATAGATATGGTTGGTATCTCCGATCAAATTGTCAAGGTGTGTCATAACACGGTCTATTCTTGCAAATGAAGCTTCACGAGCTGCTTCAATACTTTTTTCGTCAGTGAGTGTAGTATATCTTTGAGGGCTAAACAACGGCCAATAAGCAGGGTGAAAATCTCCTGTTAAGAAAGAAATGGTTTCATTAAATTTAAAATGATTTACAATTCCTTCATTGCTACCTAAATTACTTTCAGGATATCTTTCAGCGATATATTGGAGAATAGCTCCAGCTTGAGTCATCATACGAGATTCACCTATATCAACAGCAGGCACAGTTGCCAATGGATTTATCTTTTTATATTCTTCGGATGCATAATCTACTTTTTCAACTTCATAATCAGCGCCGGCCCATTCAAGTGCTATCCAACAAGCTAAAGAGCAAGTTCCGGGTGCATAATATAATTTCATAAATAAACCTCCCTAAATATTTCTTTTTAATTTCTACTCATAAATAAAATTAGCTAAGCAAGTTGAATTATAATAGCAAGTGATAAGGCTGTAAAATAAAGCTATATTATGATAATATTTAGTTAATACATAAAAGTAAAATGAGTTTAAAATATAGTTAAAATTTTAAGGGGACTTTATTGAGAAAAAATAGTGATGGATATATTTTGCTACTACTATCAGCATTAATAATATTTTATTTAAAATTGGGTAATCCAATTAACTTTTATAGAAGTAAAAATGTTGTAAATAATTATATTTCTAACAAATACAGCTCTGATATGTATATAGCAAAGACTTATTATAATGGATCTGGAAAATATACTATGGCAGTGCAATCAAAAAAATAGAGAAGATTTTTATTTTTTAGTAGATACAAGAGATGGAAAAATAACAGCTGATAATTATGATGAAAAAATTTCGGGTAAATAATTAATCTATCAGAAAATAAAATCGTAATGAGAATAAAATTATTTTGTATATTTATTGGAAAGATAATATAGGGGGAATAAATTATGGAAAAAATTTTAATGGTATGTTATCCAAAATGTAGCACATGTAAGAAAGCTGAAAAATTTTTAAAAGAAAAAGATATAGAATACTCTTATAGAGATATAAAGGAAGAAAATCCAACATTAGAAGAGTTAAAGAAATGGCACAAAATGAGTGGACTTCCGCTTAAAAAATTTTTTAATACATCAGGACAGCTATATCGCTCAATGGAATTAAAAGACAAATTAAAAGATATGACAGATGAAGAACAATACAAATTGCTATCATCTGACGGTATGTTAGTAAAAAGACCTATTTTAATAAAAGGTTCAAAAGTATTAGTTGGATTTAAAGTAGATGAGTGGGAAGAAATATAATTAAATTTTAAGGGGTGTTTAGAAATGAGCGCCCTTAAATTTAATTAAGAGATAGTTATGATAGAGTGGAATTCTTGTAAATTTAGGACAATTGTAGTACTTATTATAGGTGTTGTATTTGTAAAGTTTAATCAGCTATTAGACATGGAAAATAGAAAAATTGTTGAAGAATATCTTAATGAAAAGTATGCAGATAAGACATTGTATATAAAAGATGGGATGTATTTTATAGAATCCAAAGAAAATAAGGACAATAATTTTATAGTGATTTTAAACGATAAAAAAGTTAAGGATGATACATATAAAAAGGATGTAGAAAGTGGCAAGTCTACTATCTATAGACTAGAGAATGAAGTATCTAAAATATTGGGAAAAGATTTCGAATTTGATATTAACCATACTATAATAGGTGAGAATTTTGGAGACGTTGGATTTAGAACTCAGGGCAAGAATTTTATCGCATTGAACGGAGAAACTTTAGAAATTGTAGCGAATAAAGACTATGACATCCGAGATTTATTTGAAAAATATGGAATATTAACGTATAACAAAAAAAGTTGGTGTCTTAAATAGCAAAGAATTAGCTGATACAATATTGGAATTGAAGAAAAAATTTGCTGAAAAAAATTTGAAATTTAGCAGTGTGAGTGTCACTTTAAACAACAATAAAAATTATGAAAAAATATCAAAAGAGGAAATAGTTAGTTGTAGAGTTGAAAATATTTCCTATTATGATATAGATGAAAACTTAGTTGATAAGCTTGAAAAACTTATGGTTGTAAGTTATTATGAATAAATTTATTTGAAGATTAAAATAGAAAGGAAAGATATATGAAAAAGCTTTTAAAAAATGGAACTATTGTTACTGGGGATAAAGTAGTACAAGCTGATTTACTTATTGAAGATGAAAAAATAGTTGGAATTGGAAACTATGATGAGGCGGATGAAATATATGACGTCAAGGGAATGTATGTAATGCCAGGGGGGATAGACCCTCATACGCACATGGAACTTCAACAATCGCCACTATATAGGTCTGCTGATGATTTTTACACAGGAACTGTTGCGGCGGCTGTTGGTGGAACTACTACAATATTAGACCACATAGCTTTTGGACCTGAAGGAGCAAATTTACACTATTCAATTGACATATATAGACAACTTGCCAAAAAGTCAGTTGTAGATTATGGTTTTCACGGAGTTATTCAATACGTTGACGATGATATTTTAAAAGAATTGGACGAGATTGTAAGAAATGAAGGGATAACTTCTTTTAAAGCCTATTCTACTTATGGATATGCAATGACGGATATAGATTTTTACAGAATTTTAAAACAGATGAAGAGTTCCGGAGGTCTGTTGACGATACATTGTGAGAATGATTTAATAACAAAACATTTGATTGAAAAAGCAATGGAAGCTGGTCATACAGATGTAAAATATTTTCCGGCGACAAGACCAAATGAAGCAGAGGCAGAATCTGTTGACACTCTTCTAAATTTATCTAAACTTGTGGATGTGCCTGTATATATTGTGCATACTTCAGCTGGAGAATCTGTGGAGAGAATAAAATTATCAAAAGAGATGGGGCAGGAAGTTTATTCTGAAACTTGTACTCAATATTTAATGTTAACTGATGATGTATATTCTAAAGATGGAGCAAAAGAAGGGGTTAAGTACTTAATGCAACCTCCTCTTAGAAAAAAGAAAGACCAAGATGTATTGTGGAAGGCATTAAAAGATGGGGATGTAGCTACGGTTGGAACTGACCATTGTCCATTTATCTATGCTACTGAAAAATCAAAGGGAATTGAAAACTTTACCAATTCACCTGGAGGAGCACCAGGAGTTGAAGAGAGAATAAAGATATTATTTTCAGAAGGTGTGCAAAAAGACAAAATAGACTTAAATACTTTTGTAAATGTTGTAAGTACAAACTCAGCAAAAATATTTGGTATGTATCCAGAAAAGGGAAGCTTAGAAATTGGAACAGATGCCGATATAATGGTAATAGATCCAAGTAAAAATGAAAAGATAAGCGTTGACACGCAACATTCAGTGTGTGATTATAACACTTATGAAGGTTTGGAAGTGAATTGCGGAATTCATTTAGTATTCTCAAGAGGAACTCTTGTTGCACAAGACGGAGAATTTAAAGGAACTCGAGAATATGGAAAGTTTATCCATAGAAAAAATAGTAAACTTTTAAATTAAAAAAGTTCTAAATGTTCGTTTGTTTTATTTACAACGGACATTTAGAACTTTATATTTTTTATTTAATATTTTATTACACTTCTTACATCATAACCTTTTAAAACGTCTCTTCCAGGAAGATCCTCTAATTCAATTAAAAAGTCTAGTCCAATTACCACTCCACCAAGGCTTTCAATAAGTTCAATAGCAGCTTTTGATGTTCCACCAGTTGCTAAAAGGTCATCAACTATAAGTACTTTTGTCCCTTCTTTGATTGCATCTTGGTGCATTTCAATCTTATCAGTTCCATATTCAAGTGAATATTCTTTTGAAACAGTTTCAGAAGGAAGCTTTCCAGGTTTTCTAACAGGAACAAATCCACAACCTTTTTTATATGCTATAGGTGCTCCAACTATAAATCCTCTTGCTTCTATACCAACTACAACATCAATTTCATCATTTCTCAAATCGCTTATTTGGTCAATTGCCTCTTTAAATCCATCAGATTCTTTAAGCAATGTTGTGATATCTCTAAAAATTATGCCTTCACTTGGATAATCTTTAAGTGCTCTTATTTTGTCTCTAAGGTCCATAATCTCCTCCATTCAAAAGAATTATAGCACATGATAGTTTCATACTACAACTTTATATCCAAGTTCATTTATCATTTCTATATCTGTCTTTGGATCCATTCCTTGAGTTGTCAATAGTGTGCCTGAAATACTTGCGTTCGCTCCACTCATAAAGCTTTCTTTTCCAGTATCACTAAGCAGTGCTCTTCCGCCTGCAAGTCTTATATATACATCTTTTAAAATAAATCTATAAATGGCAATAGTTCTATTGATTTCTTCTTGAGTTAAACGCTCATTGTCGCCCATAGGAGTACCCTTTATTGGATTTAAAATATTAACAGGAACAGAATCAACCTTTAACTCTTTTAAATCAAATGCCATGTTTATACGGTCCTCTCTTGACTCTCCAAGACCTATAATACCTCCGCTACAAACTTCCATTCCAACTTCTTGAGCAGCTTTTATAGCATCTATCTTTTCATCAAAACTGTGTGTTGAACAAACAGTTGCAAAAAATTCCCTTGATGATTCTAAATTGTTATGTACTCTTCTAACGCCTACATCATAAAGTTTTTGATAATTCTCTTTAGACAAAAGACCAAAAGAAGCACAAACTTCAACACCTACATCTGACTTAACTTTTTTAATTGTCTCACACACTCTGTCAACTTCTTCATCTGACAATCTCTTACCACTTGTAACCAAAGAATATCTTTCTATTCCAACATCTTTTTGTTTTTGAGCATCAGCAACTACTACATCTTCCTTTAAAAGACCATATTCATTTGAATTGTGTCCATAATGACCTGACTGAGCACAGAATTTACAATCTTCTGAACACTTTCCGCTCTTTGCATTTATAATAGTGCAAAAATTAAAATTTGTACCACAATAGTGTTCACGAATTTCATTTGCACATTTTTTTAAATCTTCATAATCCGCTTTGTATAGAGACATTGCCTCTTCTTTAGTTAAATCATAACCAGCTATGACTTTATCCTTCAATTCAAAAATATCCATAAAACACCTCTATAAAAGAATACAGTTTTATGGATATAATGTCAATTATTTATATGCTTAAGTTTACTATTGTTTTTATTGTATGAATATTGTTAACTATGTTCTAGCGTTAAATTTTGTTTTACACTTTTTACAAGTAACTAAAATTTTTCCTTTCTTCTTTGGAACTCTCAATTCTTGTTTACAATTAGGACATTCTATGTACTTAAAATCTCTATCAGACAAATTATTTTTTGCTCTATTAAATGGTTTTCTAATGGAAGATATAATAGACAAAAACTTTCTATTTTCTTCATATCTCGCGTTGATATTTCTTGAAAGTCCTCTATAGTAAACTATTACTACCAATGTCAATGAAATTATATCTGCTCCTTGAAATTTATATGCAAATCTATAAATTATTCTCTCTATTATAAAAACAATTAATAGAAATTTACTTAAAGCATCTGTGCCATAAATAGCAGCATATCTTCCTCTCATAAATTCAATAAATTTTTGTTTCAATTTTTCACCTCTTTTGAGATATTATAACATTAACAATAACTAATTAAAAATATTTACTCTAAAAGCTTAAATTTGAAAATATTTGTTTAAAAACACTTGACCTAAGTATAAATTTTAGGTATAATTATTTTTGTTGTTAAGACATAACTCATGCGGGAATGGCGGAATTGGCAGACGCGCTAGACTTAGGATCTAGTTCCAATGGAGTGGGGGTTCAAGTCCTCTTTCCCGCACCATTTTAACTCACTATTTAGTGAGTTATTTTTTT
>NZ_JH165065.1:68392-77736 GCF_000227315.1 Peptoniphilus indolicus ATCC 29427
TTAAATTATAACCACTTCAAAAAAGACCTAATTATAGAGTTTTCTTAAAATATAAAGTTGGCATGAATTTTGCTGTATATATTAGTGTAAGATATAGTAAGCAATAAGATAATAATGAGAGGAGAATTATTATGTTAATGACAGGGAAAGAGTATATCGAAAGTTTAAGAAAGTTGGATATTAAGGTGTATATGTTTGGAGAAAGGGTGGAAAACCCGGTAGATAATCCTATTATAAGGCCGTCTATAAATTCTGTTGCAATGACTTATGATTTGGCACATGATCCTGAGTACGAGGATTTAATGACTGCAACCAGCCATCTAACAGGAGAAAAAATAAATAGATTTTGTCATATACATCAAAGTAGAGAAGATTTAGTCAAGAAGATTAAAATGCAAAGACTTCTTGGGCAAAAAACAGCAAGTTGTTTCCAAAGATGTGTAGGAATGGATGCTTTTAATTCAATTTATTCAACAACATATGAAATTGATAGAGAAAACGGGACTAATTATCACGAAAGATTTAAAAAGTACTTACTTGAATGTCAAAAAAATGACTGGACGGTTGATGGAGCAATGACAGACCCTAAGGGAGATAGAGGATTAGCGCCTTCGAAACAAAAAGATCCCGATATGTATGTCCACATTAAAGAGGTTAGAGAAGATGGAATTATAGTAAGAGGAGCAAAAGCTCATCAAACCGGCTCTATAAATTCTCATGAACATTTAATCATGCCTACAATAGCAATGGGCGAAGATGACAAAGACTATGCTGTAAGTTTTGCAATTCCAACTGATGCAAAAGGCGTATTTATGATTTATGGTCGTCAATCATGTGACACAAGAAAATTAGAAGAAGCAGCTGATATTGATCTTGGAAATAATACTTACGGGGGACAAGAAGCTCTAGTAATATTTGATGATGTCTTTGTTCCAAATGAAAGAGTGTTTATGTGTGGAGAATGGAAATATGCAGGAATGTTAGTTGAGAGATTTGCAGGATATCATAGACAATCTTATGCATGTAAAACAGGCGTTGGAGATGTACTTATTGGAGCAGCAGCATTAGCAGCAGACTACAATGGCGTTCCTAAGGCCAGCCACATTAAAGACAAAATTATAGAAATGCAACATTTGAACGAAACTATGTGGGCTTGTTCACTGGCTTGCTCAGCGGAAGGAAGTAAAACTGATTCAGGGGCATATTTAATTGATTTATTACTTGCAAACGTATGTAAGCAAAATGTAACAAGATTCCCTTATGAAATAGCAAGACTAGCTGAAGATATAGCGGGAGGATTGATGGTAACAATGCCTTCTGAAAAAGATTTAAAGGGTGAGTTTACAGGACCTTGGGTTGAAAAATTTTTAAATGGTAAGGTTGGGACATCAACAGAAAATAGAATGAGAGTGTTAAGACTTATTGAAAATATAACTTTAGGAACAGCCGCAGTTGGATATAGAACAGAATCAATGCATGGGGCAGGTTCTCCACAAGCTCAAAGAATAATGATAGCAAGACAAGGAAATCTTGAAGCTAAAAAAGAAATGGCAAGAAGAATTGCACACGTCGATGTTTCAAAAGATAAATAATTAGGAGAAAAATGTCAGATAAAGATTTGAATATAAGAGTAGAAGACTTTATAAAGAGTAAAGTTGAACCTATAATTTCTTCTCATGGTGGGAAAATAAATATTAAATCTATAGAAGATGGAGTAGTTACAATTGCCTTAGCCGGCAATTGTAGCTATTGTCCATCAGCACAAATAACTACTGAAGAAATTGTAAAAAGTAAAGTGGTAGAAGAATTTAAAGGGGAAATTATTGACGTAAGATTGTATACAGATATAAGTGATAAAATGTGGGAATATGCAAAAACATTTCTTAGACATGAGTGAGGAGAGATATTTTGAACTGGTTAGAGGAATATAACTCAAAGTTAGTAGATGTACATACTGCGATAGAAAATATTAAATCAGGAAATAGAGTAGTTTTTGAACATGCATGTGGAGAACCTAAATATTTAATAGATAACTTGGTTGAAAATTATAAAAATCTAGAAAATGTTGAGATAGTACACATGGTACCTATGGGATCTGCAAAATATTGTGATGAAGGTATGGAAAAACACTTTAAGCATAATGGTTTTTTCCTAGGTTCAAATACTAAAAAAGCAGTTCATGAAGGTAGAGCGGATTTTACACCATCGTTCTTTTTTGAAATACCTAAATTATTTAGAACTAAAATGCCTATAGATGTAGTATTGGTGCAGGTATCTAAACCGGATGATTTTGGGTATGTGAGTTTAGGTATATCAGTTGATTATACAAAATCAGCATGTGAAAATGCAAAGATTGTTATAGCTCAAGTAAATAAATATATGCCAAGAACTATGGGAGAAAGTTTCATTCACATTTCTGATATAGATTATATAGTTGAATATGATGAACCTATATATACATTGCCTAGACCAAATATAGGAGATGTAGAAATGAAAATTGGTAAATATTGTTCAACTCTAATAGAAGATGGAGATACTCTTCAATTAGGAATAGGGGCAATACCGGATGCAGTTCTAAGCTTTTTAGATGATAAAAAAGATTTAGGGATCCATTCAGAGATGTTTGCAGATGGTGTTATAGATTTAGTAAAAAAAGGAGTCATAACAAACAAATGTAAAAATTTATACAAAGGGAAAATGGTTGCAACATTCTTAATGGGGACGAGAGAATTATATGATTTTGTAAACGACAATCCAATGGTACAGATGATGCCGGTAGATTATGTAAACAATCCTTGTATAATAATGCAAGAAGATAATTTAGTTTCTATAAATTCATGCGTACAAGTTGATTTGATGGGACAAGTAGCATCAGAATCAATTGGGAAAAATCAAATAAGCGGAGTTGGAGGTCAGGTTGATTTTATAAGAGGAGCTTCAATGGCTAAAAATGGTAGGTCTATTATAGCTATGCCTAGTACAGTAAAAGGTAAAACATCAAAAATAGTAGCGTGCTTAGATGAAGGAGCAGCAGTTACAACATCAAGAAATGATGTAGATTATATAGTTACAGAATATGGAATAGCAGAATTGAAAGGTAAGACATTGAGACAGAGATCAGAGGCTCTTATAAGAATAGCACATCCAGATTTTAGAGATGAACTTATAAAAGCTCATAATATGAAATTTAATGATGAACTAAAAATTTAGTAGGGGTAGATATTATGAAGAGAGAATACGGAATGGAGCAACCCGGGATTAGACTTGGGATGTTCACATATAGACTGCCAATATTGCATTATAGGATAGAACTGTCAGAACTATTCCAAGCATTGCTCATGAGTGCTACTTGTCTAGGAGCAGTTCCAGTAATAACTGACGTATTAGGCATACCATTTGAGCTAGCTTGGGGAATGGTAATAATAAATGGATTCTTATATACATTACATGCAACATGGGGAGATCCGGTAGTGCCTGGGTGGATAACACCATCCATACCTTTGACGATAGCATTTTTGAGTACATTCCCGATGGGACCTGAAAGAATACAGGCGCTGATTGCATTGCAATTAATAATAGCGATAATATTTATAGTTATGGGACTTACAGGCGTTGCAGGGAAACTATTGGGTATAGTTCCAAGTTCATTAAAAGCAGGTATATTAATGGGTGCTGGGTTTGCATCTGTAATAGGAGAATTTAGCCCTGGGAAGAGATTTGATTCAACTCCAATAACAATAGCTTTATGTTCAATACTTGCATACTATTTATTATTCTCAAAGAGATTTAAAAAGTTAAAAAATAACAAGGGAATATTTGGCTTCATAGGAGGCTTAGGGATGTTACCAGCCATTTTATTGGCAGTTATAGTAGGTCCGTTGGCAGGAGAATATCCGATACCACCGGTAAAATGGTTCCCAATTATAAAAATACCTGACTTTGCAGGGATAATACAAACAGTGAGTCCTTTTGCAATAGGTTGGCCAACTAAGGAAGTATTTTTAGCAGCATTGCCTATGGCAATAGTAGTTTATATAATAGCTTTTGGTGATTTTGTAACTTCAGGTGCATTGTTAGCAGAAGCAGACGAAAAAAGACAAGATGAAAAGATAGTATTTGATGCAAACAGGTCAAATATAATAAGCGGTATAAGAAACTTAATAGAATCTTTAGTGTGTGCATATCCAACTTTAGCAGGACCTTTGTGGGCCGCAGTTACAGCATCCGTTGCAGAGAGATATAAAGATGGTCCGGAAAAGATGGAGAGTATATTTTCAGGTGTGGGAACATTTAGATGGTTTACCTTTATAGCAGTTATGGTAACTCCAATAGTTACTTTTGTACAACCAATTCTTCCAGCGGCACTCAGTATGACATTGTTAGTACAAGGGTTTGTCTGTGTAAGATTGGCGATAAATATGACAAACTCAGAACTAGATAAAGGTATTGCAGGTGTAATGGGAGCAGTTATAGCCGCTAAAGGTGCAGCTTGGGGCTTGTGTATAGGTGTACTATTAAATCTAATTCTTGCAGATAAAGAAGAAAGAGAATTAGCCAAAAAATTAGAAAATAACTAACAAAAATGAGAATAGGAATAAAATTTTGTGGAGGTTGTCAGTCAAAGTATGACCGAAGAGAACTCTATAAACAAATAAAAGAGAAATTACCTATGTATTATTTTGGATACTACATTGATGAAAAAGATTGGGATTATGTAATAATAATTTGTGGTTGTCATATAAAGTGTGCTCAAGTATATGATGAGTGTGAAGAAAAAATCATATATATAGACAGTGATAAAAATGCATTGGAGAAAATATTAAGATGCATGAAAAGTTAATAGTATTTACACGAACTTTGAATTGTAGCATATTAACCATTATCTATTTATTATTTAGGGTATGCATTTCATTAGAAATTAAGATTAGTTATAAAATTAAAGGTAGACAATCAGACTGTTGGAATCTATCTTTTTGTTTAATTATTTTTTTAAAATTTGGGAGTTTTTGTCAAGGATTGGTTTTCAGACAAAGGGGAGCCTTTATTTGATGAAAACTCTTTAAATTTTTTATTACGATGAAATCAAAATTTAGATTCTGATTTCAAAAAATATTGTTAGTTGCGATAGTATCTGATTCATAATTTTGTTCTATTTGTCAATTTTCTAGTTGAGCCTGCAATTGATATGTACAAGTTTTTGGGCTAATATAGTCATTTAGAAATATAGTTTTGTTTTTGTTACTTTTATTAACTATCTATTAAATTTTTTGGAGGAATGTGGATATTAGATGTCTTATTCCTTGTGAATATTTAGAATATGCTGATAGTTCAGTTCAATTATTTTTTCAAGAGTTTACATACATCGGATATTTTTTTGCCACATTTATCCTCAAAATTTTCTTAATGTGTTAAAACGGGTTTTTCTTTTGGTACTTATATACTGATTTTAAATCTGTTGTTAGCTATTGTATAAGGTACATATTTTTTATTATTCTATTTAATATTGTTTATGATAGTTTAATCAAGAAAAGTTTTTAAATACAAGTTATTTCATATTCTAATAGCTTAAATATATTATAGATTTACTATCTAAATTCCGCTAAAATTTTAGATAGTGTAGATTTCTTAAATAGTATTTAAATAGTGTACTTGAGTTTTCGTTTATAGAATTTTTAATTTTATATTTTATTGTCAAAGCTATATGAAACATAGATTTTATTTTTACAATAGTAATGCTACCTATTACTTTTTTAATTTGATTAAGATCCATTAAATTTTAATGTTAGGTAAAAATTACCAATTATGAAGAAAGTTAAATTGTAGTGAGTTTAGTGGTTGAAGGTTTGAAGCAGATATTCCCATAAGCCTAAGTTTTTCGCCTTTGTAATGAGTGTTGAAAAGTTCTAAGGCAAGATTTTCAATTTCTTGTTTATCATTTATGACATGTGAGTAAGTTTTGGAATGAGTATTTATTTTAAAATCAAAGGTTTTAAGTTTTAGAGTTAAAGTTTTAAATCCTAAATTTTTAGAACTTAAATCTTTTGAGAGCTCTACTGAATACTGTATTAATCTGTTTAGTAGAATGTACTTATCACGTGTGTCGGGGAAAGTTCTTTCGACACCTAAGCTTTTTCTACTGCGTTGTGAATTTACAGCTCTATTGTCTATTCCACGAATTCTTTGATAGATTTCATAACCCATTTTTCCAAATATTTTTTCTAAAAATTCTAAATCGAGTTGAAACATATCTTCAACTGTATTTATTCCTATGTTTCTAAGCTTTTCTTGGGATTTTCTTCCTAAACCGTGCACTTTTTTTATATCGAGTGGGAGTAAAATATCAGGAACATCATTTTTGGAAATAACTTTTAATCCGTCAGGTTTATTCCAGTCGCTAGCGAGTTTGGCTAAAAATTTGTTGTATGAAATTCCACAACTAACTGTCAAACCTGTTCTGTCTTTAACTTCATTTTTTATTTGTTTTGCAACGTCTACTGAGTTAAGAGAATTTGATAGGTCTAAGTACGCTTCATCTATGGAAACTTTTTCTAAAATTTCGGTGTAGCTGTGGAGTATATCAAAAACTTCTTTTGATTTTTCTAAATATCTCTGCATTCTTCCCGGAACTATAATTAAGTTGGGGCATGAATTTTTAGCAATAAAAAGTGGCATAGCCGAGTGAAGACCATACTTTCTCGCCTCGTAGTTTGCAGTAGTTATGATGCCACGATTTGAGCGACCGCCTACTACTACGGGTTTTCCTATTAAACTTGGGTTGTCAATTTCTTCAACTGAGGCATAAAAAGCATCTATATCAATATGAATTATCTTATTTTCGTTCATAATAATCACCAATAATATTTTCGACTAAAAATGAAATTTAGTCAATGTTTATAGTATAATCAAATTGAGGAGAGGTGTGTATTGAAAAAAATAGCATTGTTTGATTTTGACAAGACACTTACAACGGAAGATACTATAGTTTTGTTGTGGAAGTATGCAAGAATTCTAAAAAAGGCAAATGGCTTTGAATATATAAATAGAATTGTAAAGGGTTCTTTTGGTTATGCAATAGAGAGAGATTTAAAATTTTTTAAAAATCAAATTTGCCAGGTAATTCATCTTTTTACAGAGGAAGAACTTGAGGAATTTGCTGATTATGTGTATGAAAACCATATGCTAAAAGATGGACTTAAAATTTTAAAAGAACTTAATGTAGAATACAAGATGTTGGTTTCAGCTTCTCCGTATAATTATTTGAAGTATTTCAACAAGTATTTAGATTTTGATGTTGTAATGGGGACTGATTTAGACAAGTTTTGTAATATCATAACTCAAAATAACAAGTCGTATGAAAAAGTTAGACGTATAGATGCACATTTGAAAGAAAAGGGATTTGAAATAGATTATGATAGCTCAATGTGTTTTTCTGATTCTTACAGTGCGGACAGGCCAATGTTTGAGTTAGTCAAAAATAGATACCTCATTAATTCGAAGAAGCGAATAGCAGGGTATGAAAATTTAATTTGGAAATAGAGAAGAAGAGTGATTAAATTTCACTCTTCTTTAGTTTTTTCTTTATTATATTTACTACATCTCGTATTTCTCGAACGCCAAGTGCATACATTGATATACCGTATATTAATGCAGCTATTGCAACTACAATCAAAAGTATAACCAGTTTAACTATAGTAGAAGTTGCATTTGACATATTTGGATTTATTAAAATTGATTCAATTGGGAAATAGATTAGCGCAAATAATCCCATAAGAGTAGCTGAAAGTGTAGTCTTTATAAGCGCTCTTATATATGATTTAGTGCCAAGATTTCCTATTTTTCGTCTTAAAAGTATAAAAGAAATTAAAACTGCAACAGTTGTTGCTATGGAAACAGAAGCTGCAAGACCACGAGTTCCAAATCTATGGGCTACGAGCAAGTTTAAGACGACGTTTATTACTACATTTATAAGACCAACTACAAAAGGTGTCTTAGTATCAGCTATAGAATAATAAACTCTATTCAGTACCATAGATACAGACATTGATATCAAAGCAAGGGTGTAGAATCTTAAAGTTGCAGTTGTATCAATTGCATTTTGTTTAGTGAAGACACCGTGTAAGAAAGCGACATCGACGATAGGTCTTGCCAGTACAATCATTCCAACTGTTGCAGGAATTGTCAAGAAAAGCACTAGCTTAACTGATGCATTCATAACTCTTTTTCCTTGGATTTTATTATCGCTACTAAATGCACGAGACATTGTAGGGAAAATTATTGAAGTTATAGCAGCAATAAAAATTCCAAGAATCATAAGATTCATCTTGTTTGCATAATTTAAAATTGAAACTGAACCTTCAACCATATTTGCAGCAAGTTTTCTATTTACTATGACATTTATGTCGTTTACAGCTGAACTCATAAGAACCGGCACAGCTAATGCCAAAGCTTCCATTACATATTTATCTTTTAAATTGAGTACAGGTTTAGGTCTATAACCTTGTCTAATAGAATCTGGAAGAAGAAATATAATCTGAGCCAACACACCAATTACAGATACTATTGTAAGTCCATAAATTCCTCCCATATTTGTCATAAACAATAAGAAGAAGATATAGCAAAGGTTAAGTGGTATATTTATCGCTCCGGCGGCAGCAAATCTATTATTGTATTGTAGGAAACCTGTAAAAACTCCTACAACTGCTGAGAAGACTACAACTGGAATTCCAAGTCTTATAAGTTTTATAACCAACAAATATACCTCAGGTTTTGTCTTTGTTGTAAATAAAACTGCAAGTTGCGGGGCAAATAAATAACCCAATATAGCTACGACTATAGAAAAGATAGTAGCTAAAGTAAGTAAATTATTAGTAAAGTAATTCCTCTGATTTTCTCCAAGTTCATTTTCAGCCTTAGTTAAAGCAGGAATAAAAGTGGTTGCGATAGCTGTAGTGACTAGAGCAGATACAATAGCTGTTGCTGATTGAGCAGCTATAAAAGCATCCATCTCGTTAGTAGCTCCAAACACTCCTGCTTGAAGAGATTCTCTGACAAATCCCATTAACTTACCAACAAGTGAAAACACAATTATGGCAAGAGTAGATTTTGCAAGTTTTTTGGTGTTCTCCATAATTACCTCCAGATAAGAGTTTAAGCTTTATACAAATTAATGTCAATTATAACTGATATACAATTGAAAAGTAAATTTTTATATTATAAAATCTTAAGCTGAGGAAGGTGATTAATTGAAAATATAAATTTAATAAAGAGAGTATATCCCTATTTTTATAAATATAGATTCATACTGTTAATTGATTTACTTTGTGCGGGATTTACAACAGCTTCTG
>NZ_JH165065.1:78732-86767 GCF_000227315.1 Peptoniphilus indolicus ATCC 29427
TTCTTATAAATATAAATATGAATTTAACTTTAGTATTATTCGCAACATTGCCTTTGATGATATACACTTCAACAAAATTTAGAATGATAATGAAATCAGCACAAGCTAAGCAAAGAGTGCAAGTAGGTGATTTGAACTCATCTATAGAAGATTCTCTATTAGGTATAAAAGTTGTAAAGAGTTTTGCAAATGAAAAAGTTGAAACTGAAAAATTTGAAAGAGAAAATAAAAAGTTTTTAAGAATTAAAGAAATATTTTACAAGGCAATGGCAGGCTTTACTGTCGTTACAAAAAGTTTCGACGGAATTATGTATCTTATAATAATCTCATGCGGTGGACTATTTATGATATCAAATAAGATTTCTGCCGGAGATATGATGGCTTATGTTATGTATGTGACTTCATTGCTTACAACTGTTAGAAGAATAGTGGAATTTACAGAACAATTCCAAAGAGGTATGACAGGCATTGAAAGATTTACAGAAATTATGGATGCAAAATCAGAGATTGTAGATTCTGAGAATGCAGTTTTAATGGGTAAGGTAAAAGGTCTGATAGAGTTTGAAAATGTAGATTTTAAATATGAGTCGGATACTAAAAATGTTTTAGAAAAATTTAATTTGAAGATAAATCCAGGAGCAAATCTAGCTATAGTTGGACCGAGCGGAGCGGGTAAGACTACCATATGTAATTTAATTCCAAGATTTTACGATGTCACAAGTGGTTCGATAAAAGTGGATGGAAGAGATGTAAGAGAAATAAAACTTGAATCTTTGAGAAATAATATAGGAATAATGCAACAAGACGTATATCTTTTCTCGGGTACTGTTCTTGAAAATATAAGATATGGCAATCCAAAGGCAACAGATGAGGAAGTTTTAGAAGCTGCTAAAATGGCAGGAGCTCTTGAATTTATTGAGAAGTTGCCAAATGGTCTTGAAACTTATGTTGGAGAGAGAGGAGTAAAACTTTCAGGTGGTCAAAAACAAAGAATTTCTATAGCGAGAGTATTTTTGAAAAATCCACCGATATTAATTTTAGATGAAGCGACATCTGCTCTTGATAATAAGAGTGAGCAAATAGTTCAAGAGTCTTTGGTAGAGTTATCAAAGGGAAGAACGACCATAACTATTGCGCATAGACTTACAACAGTTCAAAATGCAGATGAGATACTCGTGATGAGAGATAGAAAAATTGTAGAAAGAGGAACTCACGAAGACCTTATGGATAAAAAGGGATATTATTATGATTTGTATACAAAAGGTGGAATGTTAGATTTATAAAAAATAATTTTATAGTGTTATTAAAGTGCTCTTAATCGCAATGGTTAAGAGTATTTTTTGTGTATTGAATTTTTTAGCGTAGATATGATTTATTAATATTTTTATATTTAAATTAATCGACAAATAAAATTTACAAGAGTATAATAATCGACAAACCATTTGCTTTAATGGTTAAAAGCACTAAATAGAGGAGGAGAAATATGGATTCTTTACAAGCATTATTATTTATTTTTATCGTTCTTACTATTGGAGACATAGTGGCTGCTGCAACGAAGAGTATAGTGCCATCTCTTTTTGTTTGCTCGGCAATTTTTTTAGCGGGTTTTTGGATGGGAGTTCCAGAAACACTTTTTAAGGACTCATTGTTATATGGTTTTGGAGCTCTATTTATAACTACTTTACTTGTACACATGGGATCTATGCTAAATATAAGACAACTTATAGCTCAATGGAAAACTTTGACAATAGCAGCGGGAGGGATAGTTGGTATTGTTGTATTACTTATGACAGTTGGTAGAGTTATGGTTGGAAATGAAACTGCAATAGTTGCAGCACCTCCTATTTCTGGTGGAATTATAGCTGGGTTACAAATGGCAGAAGTTGCAACAGCTATAGGTAGGCATGATTTAAAATTGATAGCCACTCTTTTAGTAGTACTTCAAGGGTTCGTAGGTTATCCCCTTGCATCATTTTGTTTGAGAAAAGAAGCAAATAGTATTTTAAAATTAAAAGATAGCGGGGAGAGCTTTCAATCTGATGAAGAAGTAAAGCAAGTGGAAAGAAAGACAATTTTTAAGTTGCCACCAAAATATACATCAGCTAATTACTTTTTGGCTAAGACAGTTTTTATAGCACTTGTCGCTACAGTAGTATCAGGATTTTTTAAAAACTTTGATACAGGGGTAACAATATTAAATGTTTTTGTCAGAATTGATAAAAATGTTTTAGCACTTATACTTGGCATTGTATTTTCTGAAATTGGATTTTTAGAGAGACAACCACTAGATAAAGGAAATTCTTTTGGGGTTATAATGGGAGCTCTTATGACTGTAATATATGGCGGTCTTGCAGGAGCTAGTCCACAAGATATAGCTAATATATTATTACCGTTATTGATATGTTTAGTATTGGGTACTATAGGTATAGGAATCTTGTCTATAGTAGTTGGAAAGTTTTTAAAAGTTGGTCCATGGATGTCATTTGCGATAGGCTCATCAGCTCTTTTTGGTTTTCCGGGAACATTTGTAGTTTCAAATGAAGTTGCAAGTGCGGTAGCAAGAAACGAAGAAGAAAAAGAATTAATACTATCTCAAATTTTACCAAAGATGCTAGTTGCAGGATTTGTAACAGTATCTATCGGTTCTATTGTACTTGCAGGTATAATGGGACCAATATTGATACCGGGTATGTAGTTAAGAAGGGGAAGATTATGGATATAAGACAGTTAGTACAAGATAATAAGGAATATATAACAGAAATTAGAAGATATTTTCATATGCATCCTGAGCTATCTTATCAAGAACATGAGACAACCAAGAAAATTACAGAAGAATTAGAAAGCATGGGCATACCTTATGAAATACCTGAAGAAGAACCTAAGACAGGTGTAATAGCTTGGATTGAGGGGAAGAAACCGGGAAGAGTAGTTGGTCTTAGAGCTGATATAGATGCTCTAAATGTCACAGAACAAACGGATGTAGAATATAAATCTCAAAATGAAGGGAAGATGCACGCTTGTGGTCATGATGCACATACTGCAATGCTACTTGGAGCTGCTAAAATATTGAGTTTTGTAAAAGATGATATAGAAGGAAAGATATACTTAATTTTTCAACCGGCTGAAGAACTTGGAACTGGTGCTAAATATATGATGAGGCAGGGAACTTGGTATGAAGAAATAGAAAATATCTATGGAGCTCATATTTGGTCAGTGCTTGAATCTGGAAAGATTTCTGTAGAAGCCGGAGAGAGAATGGCTGCTGCTGATATGTTTAATATAAAGATAAAAGGTAAGTCAGGTCATGGTTCTATGCCTCATGAAACAGTAGATGCCGTTGTAGTAGGTTCTGCAGTTGTACAAGCTATTCAACAATTGGTTTCACGAAACTATAGCCCACTTGATTCAGTTACTGTTACAATAGGTAGTTTCCACAGTGGGAATAGATTCAACATAATAGCCGGAGAAGCTGAAATGGAAGGGACTAACAGATATTTTTCACAAGAAATTGCAAATAGAATAGAAAATGATATGAGAAGAGTTATAAAGGGAGTTTGCGACGCTTATGGCGCTGATTATGAATTGGATTACACTTATATTTTAGGTGCAACTACAAATGATGAAGAATCTTCCAAGATAGCTGAAAAAGCAGTTGAAAAAGTTGCAGGAAGTGAAGCTCTTCAAAAAATGGTAAAAACAACAGGTGGGGAAGATTTTTCTTACTATCTAAAAGATAAACCGGGTTGTTTTGGATTTATAGGAGCTAGAAATGAAGCGATAGGAGCTTGTTATCCACATCATAATGAAAAATTTAATATAGATGAAGAAGTTCTTGCAAATGGTGCTGGAGTGTATGCTCAGTATGCTTTAGATTTTTTAAAGAGTGAAAAAATAAATTAATTTAGGGAACATTGGACTTTGGTTCAATGTTTTTTATTTTGGAGAAATTTGAGATTTAGATAAAATGGATTGTTAAAATATAACATATTTGTTGAAAAGAGATAATTCTTGTACTAAACTATATTAGAATACGAGGTAAAATAATGATAGAAATAAAAAATTTAAAATTCAAATATAGTGAAGAAGATGAAGATTATACTATAAAAAATATAAACTTGAACATAGAAAAGGGAGAGTTTGTAGCCATACTTGGACACAACGGAAGTGGCAAGAGTACTCTTGCAAAGTTGATAAATGGGCTTTTAGTACCTACAGATGGGGATGTATTTGTAGATAAATTGAATACTAAATCAGATGAAGATATTTGGGATATAAGAGCTCGTGCGGGAATGGTTTTTCAAAATCCAGACAACCAAATAGTTGCGACAATAGTTGAAGAAGATGTTGCATTTGGTCCTGAAAATTTGGGGATGCCTACTGAAGAAATAAGAGATAGAGTTACATTATCTTTGGAATCAGTTGGAATGACAGAGTTTAGAAAAAATGCTCCTCACCTGCTAAGTGGAGGACAAAAACAGAGAATTGCAATTGCTGGGATTTTAGCTATGGCACCGGATTATATAATTTTAGATGAGCCCACTGCTATGTTGGATCCTGTTGGAAGAGCAGAAGTTATGGAAACTATCAAAAAGTTGAATAGGGAGCAAGGAAAAACAATAATTTTAATTACACATTATATGGACGAAGCTGCTGAAGCAGACAGACTTGTTGTAATTGAAAAAGGAGAAGTAATACTAGATAATACTCCAAGAAAAGTTTTTTCAAATGTAGATAAAGTAAAGGCAATGGGACTTGATGTTCCACAAGTGACAGAACTTGCTTGGGAACTTAAAAAAGAGGGATTTAATATAAATACAGAAATTTTGAGTATTGAAGAATTAGTGGGTGAGATATGTCGTTAGTAGAAATAAGAAATCTTACACATATTTATAACCATGGTTCTAGTTTTGAAAAGAAGGCATTGGACTCGGTTTCTTTGAATATTGAAAAGGGTGAATTTGTAGGTCTGATAGGGCACACTGGTTCAGGAAAAAGTACGTTAATACAACATTTAAACGGTCTTATAAAACCTACAGAGGGAGAAGTATATATAGACGGCAAAAATATTTCTTTAAAGGATGTAAAGCTACAAGAGATAAGAAAATCAGTAGGATTAGTATTTCAGTACCCGGAATATCAACTATTTGAAGAAACCATAGAAAAAGATATAGCTTTTGGACCTAAGAATCAAGGACTTAGCGAAGAAGAAGCTAATAATAGAGTAAAGGAAGCTATGGAATCAGTAGGATTAGATTATGAAAGTTTGAAAGGACGTAGTCCTTTTGAACTCTCAGGAGGTCAAAAAAGACGTGTTGCAATAGCCGGAGTTCTCGCTATGCAACCTAAGCTACTAATTCTTGATGAGCCAACGGCAGGACTTGATCCAGCGGGCAGGGATGAAATTTTAGTAGAGATAAAAGAAATTTTTTCAAAGAGAGATATAACTATAATTTTAGTATCTCACTCAATGGAAGATATAGCAGAAATTGCCGATAGAATAATAGTTATGAACAGAGGGAAACTTATAATGGACGGAACTCCAAGAGAAGTTTTTAAAAGAGAAGATGAGCTCGTTGAAATAGGACTTGGAGTGCCACAGGTAACGTCTTTTATGAGAGCCTTTAAGAAATGTAATAATTCAGTTAATGATGATGTTCTAACCATAGAAGAGGCGAAAGTGGAACTTATAAAATATTTAAGGGGGAAAAATGCTTAAGGATATAACGATAGGGCAATACTACCCGGTTGAATCGCCAGTGCATAGATTAGACCCTAGAATAAAAATAATAAGTATGATCGTATTTATAATAAGTTTATTCTTTGTAGATAAATTTACACCATATATACCAGTTGCAATATTTCTGTTTACAGTTGTAAAACTATCACATGTACCTTTTAAAATGATAATAAAAGGGGTTAAACCTCTGAGATGGATTTTGCTGATTACATTTATAATAAATCTTATATTTATACCCGGGAAGATAATCTTTACTTTGGGAGTGATAAATATTACAGAAGAAGGATTGAAGATGGCAATAATGATGGCAATAAGATTGTTGCTACTAGTAATGGGGACAAGTATGTTGACACTTACGACATCCCCTATAGAAATGACTGATGGTATAGAAAATCTTTTAAATCCACTTAGAAAAATTGGTGTTCCAGCCCATGAAATAGCGATGATGATGACAATAGCTTTAAGATTCATACCTACTTTAATTGAAGAGACAGACAAGATAATGAAAGCACAAATGGCAAGAGGTGCGGATTTTGAAAGTGGAAATATGATTAAAAGGGCTAAAAATTTAGTTCCGTTATTAGTTCCTCTTTTTATAAATTCTTTTCGTAGAGCAGATGAACTTGCAACAGCTATGGAAGCGAGATGCTATCGTGGAGGAAAGGGACGTACTAAATTTAGGCAATTGGAAATTAAGGGTTCGGACTATGTTGGTTTGGGATTGACATTGGGACTTTTAGCATTGATGATAGCTTTTAAATATGCTCCCATTGATATGATATGAATATATTATTAAAAGTTGCCTATATGGGCACAAACTATCACGGTTTTCAAATGCAACCAAGTTGTGTGTCTATTGAAGAAGAACTTAAAAAAGCAGTTGAAAAATCAGTAATGCATAAAGTTAAACTATATTATTCTGGTAGGACTGACGCAGGTGTTCATGCTCAAGGTCAGATGGTAAATTTTTATACGGATACAAAAGTTGAAGTGAAAAATATGGCAAGGATTATTAATTATCATCTTCCAGAAGATATATCAGTGCTTGATGCAAGAAGAGTTGAAGAAGATTTTCATGCAAGATTTTCAGCAAAAGGCAAGCACTATAAATATATAGTGTATAATTCTTTTCATAGAAACCCACTATATTTGAATAGAGCTATGCACTACAATTACAATGTTGATGTAGACAGAATGCAAAGAGCTTTGGATAAGATAATTGGGGAGAATGATTATAAAGCTTTTATGGGCAGATATGCAGTGGTAAAAGATACAATAAGACGAATAGATAAGATTGAAGTAAAAAGAGTTGGAGAAACTATAGAATTTGATTTTTACGGAAAGAGCTTTTTGAAAAATATGGTTAGGATAATAGTTGGAACAGCTCTTGAAATAGGAAGAGGAAGATTGCCGGAAGATTGTCTATACAATGCAATGAAGTCAAAAGAGAGAATAAAAGCGGGCCCGACTGCTCCGGGGTGTGGATTGTACTTAATGGAGATTTTTTATTGAGTATAATTTTAAATAATAAATAAAAAGTTTAAAAATTGATGACAATGTCGAAAATTTGAGTGTACTGATGTACACTTATTTTTTTTAGGTTATAATATATATAGGAGGAATTATGAAAATAATTTATAGAATTACAGAAACATTAAATAAGGCAAAAAATGCTTTTAAAAGATATCCTCTTGTTATGGCATTGATAATTCTCTCAGCGCTTTGTTTTATAGTTGTTATAGCAAAAGATCAATCATTTATGGGTGGCATAAAAGGTGAATTTTCAAGTGCAATAAGATTTGCTTACTTTTTTATGTTAGCAGCAGTTATGGCTATGTTTGTTAGTTTATTTTTTGAAGGCTTATCTCAGTCAGCCAAAACTCAAGAGAACATTAATAGAAATAAGTTAATAAAGATATCGGTGACAATTTTATCAACTATATTTTTGCTTGGTATAGGAAAGACAGTATTGTTTTCCGACCCGACATTGTTTGAGTTTGAAAATAAATATATATATTTTGGATTGTTGCTTGGCTTGACAAGTGGGTGTTTTTTTGCAGCAAAATTATTTTATCATTCAGATTTCATAGCATATTTGATAAAGATATTTACATCAGCTTTTATATCTGTAAGCTATTCTGTGATAATGTTAGTGGGATTATTTAGCATATATTTTGCAATAAATAAGTTGTTGGGAATAGAAATTAGCGATAAGATATATTCTTCAACTTTTGTGATTTTAATGATGCCATTTAATGTTGGAATTTTTTGTCAAATTATCCGAGAGCAAGTGCTTCA
>NZ_JH165065.1:86817-90949 GCF_000227315.1 Peptoniphilus indolicus ATCC 29427
AACTATACTTTATCTTTATTTTGCAAAGATTATAATAACGGCAGAAATACCTCAAGGAATGATAGTAGAGCTTGTAATTTGGTTTTCTATTTTTGAAGTGATGCTGATGTTTGTGCTTGGTAAAATAGAAGATTCAAAAGTAGTTGAAGGTTTTAAAAAATATTTTCCTATAATAATTCTCCCTATAATGGGAATGATGTTCTATGCCATTATATTTAGAATAAGAGAGTATGGAATTACAGAAAATAGATTTTTTGTTTTAGCCGCGGGTATTTTTGCAACTCTTTCAAATTTATATTATGTGTTCTATAGAAAAAATTCAAATATAACTATTCCTATAATTTTGGCAGCTACAATTTTAATATCAACTTTAGGTCCGATAAGTGCTTATAGAGTTTCAGCAGAGAGTCAAAATAATAGATTGGCAAAAATATTAGAGAAGAATAATATGTTATTGCGAAGAGAAGTCGTTCCATCATCAGATATATCTGATGAAGACAAAGCAGAAATAGTGCAAATAGTTGAATATATGACAGAAAAGCACAGACCTTGGGAGTCTAAATATCTTCCTAATGACTATAAAAATACAGAAGAAAATTTTGAAAAACTATTTGGATTCTCACATAAATATTCATCAAGTACTAAAGAGGATTTAAGTTATTTCTATGAAGGAAATTCTTCTATAGATTTAACAGGTTATTCCAGATTGATGGAATTTGAATTATATTCTGATGTAGAAGATAGTAAGACAATAGGAAATTATAAAGTAAGTAGCAATAACGGAATAGCAACTATAGAATATAAAATTGGGGAAAAATACAATAAACTTTTCAGTTTTGATATGAAAGATGTCTTAAATAAGTTGAGGGTTTTAAAGGTCTCCAATGAAACTATAGTGTTAGAAGACCTTAGCATAAAAGGAAATTCAAAAGGCATTGTATACAAAGTTGTCTTTACACAATTAAATGAAAGCGGAATAAAAGAAGGCGAAAGTATTCAATATATGAAATTTTATCTAATAACAGGAAATTTAAAATAGAGAGGGAGCTCTCTATTTTTTTGCTAAAATAAATATAGAAAATTTTTGGATTAGATACAAATAGGGGGAAGAATGTACTATACAACATTAAACGACTATTTAAAAAATAAATTTGGCTCAAAAGTTATAAAATTATCCTTAGATGGGCACAACTCTTGTCCAAACAGAATTAATAATCAAGGAGGTTGTATATTTTGTTCTTCAAGAGGAGCTGGGGAATTTACATTTTCAGACTTTAACATAAATAGACAAGTGGAGTTTCAAAAAACTTTTATGTCAAAGAAGTGGAAGTCAGATAAATTTATTGCATACTTTCAAAATTTTACGAACACTTATGGTGATATAGGTTATTTGAAGAAAATGTATAATGATGTAATAAAAATCAATGGAATAGTTGGACTTGCAATAGCGACAAGAGCTGATTGTTTAAATGACGAAGTGATGGAAATGCTAATTGATTTGAATAAAAAAACATTTCTTTGGTTAGAACTTGGGCTTCAAACAGTGAATGAAAAAACCATAGAGTTAATAAATAGAGGATACACACACAGAGAGTTTGAGGACGGGGTTAATAAATTAAAAAGAGCAAATATAAAGTTTCTAACTCATGTAATTTATGGGCTACCCTATGAAACTTATGAAGACTATTTAAACACTTTAAATTATGTGTATAAAATAAAACCATTTGGAGTAAAATTCCATTCTCTGTATATTCAAAGAGACTCTAAATTATTTAAATTTTATTTAGAAAATGATATACGACTTATAACAAGAGATGAGTATGTTAAGATAGTTTGTGATTCATTAGAAAAATTACCAAAAGAGATAGTGGTGCATAGGATAACAGGCGATCCCGATAAAAAGCTACACATTGCACCTATGTGGTGTAGAGATAAACTTACTGTGATTTCGGAAATATACTCTGAACTCAAGAAAAGAAAATTTAAATGATATTCAATGTTAAAATAAAATTATGATATAATTATTTTCATAAGAAGGTGACAAAAATGATAGTAATAAAAACTAAAGATGAAATAAAGAAAATGCAGATAGCGGGCAAATTGCTTTCTGAAGTACATCACAACTTAAGAGAGCAAATTAAACCTGGTGTCAAAACTATAGAGTTGGACAGATTTGTAGAGAAGTTTTTGAAAGATAGGGGAGCTTATCCTGAGCAAAAAGGATATCAAGGTTACCCTTATTCAATATGTGCTTCTGTAAATGATGAAATTTGTCATGGATTTCCTGGAGAATATGTTTTAAAAGATGGAGATATAATAACTGTTGACATGGTTGTAAATGTAGATGGTTGGTTGGCTGATTCAGCTTGGAGTTATGCTGTGGGCAATATTAGTGATGAAGCTCAAAAACTATTAGATGTGACTCGTGAATGTATGTATAAGGGAATTGAAAAGGCTGTTATAGGAAACAGACTTGGAGATATAGGAAATGCAATACAAACTTATGCGGAAGAAAACGGATATTCTGTAGTAAGGGAATTTGTAGGACATGGGATTGGAAGAGATATGCACGAAGACCCTCAAGTTCTTCACTATGGAAAACCTGGAAGAGGAATTAGAATTCAAGAGGGAATGGTATTTACAGTAGAACCTATGATTAACATGGGAAGACATGAACTCACTATCGATGACAATGGTTGGACTGCAAGGACACTTGACCATTCTTTATCTGCACAATATGAACATCAGATAGCAATAACTGAAGATGGACCTATTATAATTACAGATCAAGGGGATTGTTAAAAGAAGGTGATTTTATTAAAAGAGAAGTAGTGATTTATTCTTTTAAGGAGCAATTGTTAAATGCTATAACACATTGGCTAGGATTTTTACTTGGAATTGTTGGGTTGGTGTTTTTAATAATTTTTGGAGTTAGAAATAAATCTGTTGTTCAGATTGTTGGATTTTCAATTTATGGTGGATGTCTAATTTTTTTATATTTGAGTTCAGCTATATACCATAGTATTCCGAATGAAAAATTTAAGAGAGTACTTAGAGTTTTTGACCACTGTTCAATATTTATTTTTATTGGTGGTACATATACACCAATAATACTATTGTCTTTAGATGGAATTATGAGGATTATAATGCTTTCATTTATATGGCTTGTATGCATAGTAGGTATAGTTTTTAAAATTATAACTTTAGGCAAATTCTCTAAGTTTGATAAGTTATCTTTAGGGATTTATTTAGGGTTGGGATGGATTTCTATATTTATGATGAAATCTATTTATAATACAACTTCTCTTGAATTTATATTTTGGTTAGTATTAGGAGGACTACTATATTCTATAGGAGCAATTTTTTATGCTAACAAAAAAATTCCATATAATCATGCTATTTGGCATGTTTTTGTACTTTTAGCAAGTGTAGCACATTTTGTAGGCATTTTAGAAGCTTACGCATTAGTTTAAATAAAGAGGTGTAATAATGTTAGAACAAATAAGAGAACCAAATAAGGGTGAAGAAATAGCAGTTTTAAATACAAATCATGGAGCTATAAAGCTTAGACTTTTTGAAGAAGCAGCTCCAAAAACTGTAGAAAATTTTAAAGGTTTAATAAATAAAGGATATTACAATGGAATTATTTTCCACAGAGTTATAGATAACTTTATGATTCAAGGTGGAGACCCAACAGGAACTGGAATGGGCGGAGAGAGTATATTTGGTAAAAAATTTGAAGATGAAATAAATTTAAATTTTAGAAATTTTAGAGGAGCTCTTTCAATGGCAAATGCAGGACCTAACACAAATGGTTCTCAGTTTTTCATAGTTCAAGCAGGACCTGTTTCAGAAGATGTTATATCACAAATGAGATCAGCGGGGCCTGAAAAAGGATATCCAGATGAAATTGTAGATGTATATGAAAATTTAGGTGGAACTTTCTGGCTTGATGGTAAACATACTGTATTTGGTCAAGTTTTTGAAGGAATGGAAGTAGTAGATGAAATTGCATCTTTAAAAGTTGATTTTAGAGATAAACCAGTGGAAGATGTAGTAATAGAAACTGCAGAAATAATAACTTTCTAAAATTTATATAAGCTAAAGAGGCTGTTGCAAAAGTCTCAAAATG
>NZ_JH165065.1:93705-97311 GCF_000227315.1 Peptoniphilus indolicus ATCC 29427
TTTATTAAGTGAACCCATTTTTAAGAAAAACGAGATAAATTTATCTAAAAAATATTTCAAGACCAAAAACACAATGGCTAAATTTAAATACTTGATAAAAAAATGCTGTTGCAGAGTAGAATCATCTATTCTGCAACAGCACCTTTATTTTAGTTTAAATCAATAATTGAAATATATAAAAAATTATATCAAACAATAATTATATATAGAAAATTTAAATAACACAATACTTTCATTCATCTATTTATCATGTTACAATATGACTTAGTTAAATAAATATTTGACTAAATTAATTTAAGGAGGGTAACATGAAAAGAAGAATACTTATTATAGTGTTTACTTTGATGATTTTGGCATCAAATGTAGGGACTACTTTTGCTGAAGGTTTTAAAAAAACGGAACAAACTTTTTTGAAAGCTAAGCGAGAAGAAAATAGTTGGGGGTATAGAAGTTGGAGAGATGAAAGAGATTTTGAGACTTCAAATAACAACAAAACTATAAGATTCTATATAGGGAATCAAGAGTATTGGAAAGTAAATTTTATAAAGGGACGTTATATTGTTGCTCCTAAACAACCGAATATAGATGGCAAAAAATTTATAGGTTGGTATGATGAAGATGGGGTTAGGTTTGACTTTACAGTTCCTGCAACTGAAAGTAAAAATTTAATTGCTAAATTTGAAGAGAAATATACTAGTAGAAGTAAACTAAATAAAATAAGAGAATTAGTTGATGAGTCATATAATATTAAGAAATCTGATATATATAAATTAGATACACAAGTTAATAAAGATGAATATGATTATGCAATAGAAATAGGGAAGTATACATTATCATCTTTAGATGAAGATATTGACATAGAAGAAGTTTTAAATTTAATAGAAAAGGCAAAATTAAATTTAAAAGGTAACAAGATAGGCAATAAAAATGATATAAGAATTTATTCTGCTGATTTAAGTAATTTAAAAAAATTAATTGATGAAGAATCAAAGGTTAAAGCGGAGGATAGATATAGATTTGATACAGATTTTAATAAGTATCAATATGATTATGCAGTTATTATAGGTAAAAATGTATTTAATACTCACAATATTGACCAAGAAACAGTAAATAGTATAGTTGAGTTAATTGAGTTATCTAAAAATAATCTTAAGGGAAAATCTAATGAGAAACTTTTAAAGTATAATGTATATGCTTATGAAACATCAAATGGTTCAATATTTGTAGATAAATTAAAGTCTGCAAAAGGAGAAAAAGTTACGATATCTGTTAAACCTGATGTAGGGTTTGAATTAGATTATATAAAATGTGAATCAATAAATGGTGATGAAATAAATTTAAATAATAATATCATTATAATGCCGTCATCAGATGTGGTCTTGACAGCTGTTTTTAAACCTATACCTCAACAAGAGTACTCAGTTGTTTTTGATATTGATGGAGACTCAAATACAATACCAACTGCAATTGTAAAATCAGGAGAAAGAGTAGAAAAACCAATTAATCCAATTAAAGAAGGATATAAATTTAAGTTTTGGTCATTAGATGGAATAAATGAATATAATTTTGATACTAGAATAAATGAGAGTATCATTTTAAAGGCAGTTTTTACAAATGAACTGAATGAAGATTATAAAACGGTTATGTTTGATGTGGAAGGGAATGAATTTGATATTCCACAAATTACTGTCGGATATAAAGAAAGTGCTATAAAGCCAGAACAAATTCCTCAAAAAGAAGGATATAAATTTAAGTTTTGGTCAGAAGATGGGATAAACGAGTTTGATTTCAATACTTCAATAGTAAAGGATGTTAAACTAAAAGCGGTTTTTGAAATATTGCCTGTAGATTCTAAAAAATATAATGTAACTTATTCTTTTGTAAGTGATAGTGAAATTGAAATACCGGATGAAATAATGGGATTACTTCCTAGCAATAATGAAGTTTCACGAGGGGAGAGTGTAACAGCTTCTAAAGTTGTAAATTCTAATGGTGCAGAAGTTGTTCAATTACATTTTATCAAGAATGATGGGACTATTGGGTGTTGGGAATTTAAAGGGTGGACACCGGATAGATTTGAATCAGTAAGCGAAGATATAAAATTTGTAGGGAAATGGTCTTATAGAGAAGTTAATGATACAGTAAATAGCAAAGTTGAATTAGAAAGAGAAATAAAAAGACAAATCTTGGATTTGAAAAACCCTATATTAGTTAAGGCGAAAGGTTTTCAAATTGATTTAAATAGTTTGGATTTATTAGATGCAGAAACTCTAACTGTTACGAATCAATTAAGTTACGGTTTGACAGCTTGGTATAGAGGAAATGAAGAAATATATTTAGTTCAAGTACAACCTAGATACTTTACAGAGGATAAGAATGTAATTGATAAATATCACTCAGATATTCAAAGTTGGGTGGATAGAAATATAAATTCTAATATGAATGATGAGCAAAAGGTTAGAGCTATACATGACCACATTGTAAACAAGGTTCATTATAGATCTGAAGGAGGACAAGGTAGATACTCTCAATTTTCACCATTGGCACTACATTATGATAATCACGGAGTATGTCAAGGATATGCAACATATTTTTATGCTTTTGCTAAAAAAGCAAATTTAAATGTAGAAATCGTATCAGGAATGGTAACTACAACATCACCTAACAGTTCTTATTATATACCAAGAGAAGAAGTTGAAAGACAATTTAGAAATGGACAAACAAATCATATGTGGAATAGAGTTCAGGTAGATGGGACTTGGTATCAAATAGACTTGACATGGAATGACCCAACAAATAGCAGTCCTAATTATGAGTTTTATTTAGTAAATGATGATAAGCTCAGAACTAGAGAAGCCGGATATAGAGCTTGGGATATTTCAAAACATCCAAACACTTCTCAGATATCATATAATAGACAAGATATAAATCCTATTAATGATAGGAGAAATGAAAGAGAACCAAATGAATCTGAAAGATTTTGGACAGAAGAGACTCCAAATATTGACTGGAATGGATGGAATAGAAATTGGGGTTGGGCATATTAAAAATAAAACACGGCTTTTAGAGAAGTCGTGTTTTTAATGTTTGAGATCTATAAATTTTGAATTTCATAGATAAATTTTTTAAAATTAGTAATATCATTTTGGGTAGGGTGCTTTTTGGATATTCCACCAAAGATTTTAAAAGGACCGTAATTATCATAACCACGGCATGAAAATTCACCAATATAATCTAAATTTCTTGAATTTAAAATATGCTCCATACTTTTAGAATAATTTTTAAGACAAATACCACAAGTATAGACAATAAAAACTTTAGCTGAATCTTTTAAAATTATTTTTCGAGCGGCATCGAGAATATTTTTTGACATCTCACCATAGTATATGCCAGAAGCAAATCCTATGTAGTCATATTTTGAAAAGTTTAAATTATTTAATTTAGTTGTGTTGAAGATGTCTACATCATCTAAAGAGAATATTAAACGTTCTGTATTCATATGATGAAATGAAGTATATATTATGGCTTATTTTATTCATATTTAACAACTCCCTAGTTGAACAATGGTAGAATTTATTTAATAGTTATAGAACAATATTCTAAAAT
>NZ_JH165066.1:0-1471 GCF_000227315.1 Peptoniphilus indolicus ATCC 29427
ATAAGGATTTTACTATACTTGAAAAGTTTATAATTAATTTGTTAAATTAATTTAACAAATTCAAATCAAAAATATACTATTTTAAAAATTTTTCCATTCTGTAGTTTTGTTCCACTTCATTAAGTCTACTATCATTGTTTTTAAATCGATATCCCATCTCTTTATAAAATCCAACGGCTGTAATGGATGATGCCACTTCTATTCTATTGCCCCTTAATGCGTATTCATCTTTTTCTAAAGTCTCAACTATGTTTCTACCAATACCCTTTCCAATATATTCAGGTAAAACAAAAACACTCATTATATAAGCCTCATCTTCTTTACCACAATATGAACCTATGCCACCTATCCCAACTATCTTTTCATTTTCTTCACATATGTAATAATTATTTTTTTCAGCTCTTTCTATCAAATCATTTTCTGAAAGTTGTATAGAACTGTCTTCTAAAAATCTATCTTCATAATCCTTAGAATTGACTTCATATAAAGTTCTTTTTATCAGCGCTGAGCCTTCTTTAGCATCTTCAACTTTAAATCTTCTAATCATAATATCCTCCATCAACTCATAAATAGTTTTGTTAAAATAATTATTTATAATTTTATTATAACAAATTACATAGTTATATATATGGTATAATTTACTTTGAGGTGAAATATGGCTTACGATGGAATTGTTTTGAAAGCAATCACTAAAGAATTAAAAGACAACTGTTTAAATACAAAAATAGAAAAAATATATCAACCAACAAAAGACTCAATAATTTTTCAAATGAAAGTTAATGGCGAAAAAAAGAAATTACTTTTAGATGTATCTAGTCAAGCTCCTAGAATTCATTTTACCGATGAGGAGTTTGAAAATCCTAAAACTCCGCCTAACTTTTGTATGCTCTTAAGAAAGCATCTTGAAGGCTTTAAAATTTTAGACTTCAAACAATATGAGATGGATAGGATTTTAAAAATAGATGTGCTAAGTAGAGATGACTTAGCATTTGAAATTAAAAAGAGTTTAATAATTGAGATTATGGGAAAGTACTCAAACATTATACTTATAGAAACGGAAACAAATAGAATTATAGATTCTATTAGACGTGTAAATCACAATATGTCTTCTGTTAGAGAAATATTGCCAGGTTTAACTTATAACACCGACTTAATTTCAAATAGACTAAATCCTTTAAAAGAAAATTCATTTGATAACATCGAAATAAATAATCTTACAATTAAAAACAGCTTTATAAAAACATTTATGGGACTTAGCCCTATAGTAATAAGAGAGATATGTTACAGAGCTAATCTTGATGAAGACAGACCTTTAAACAGTCTTTCAGATACAGATATACAAGTACTAAAAGAAAGTTTTTATGAGATAATGAATTGTGTAAAAAACATTGAATTCACTCCAACCTTAGTTAAGGATTTAGACCAAATAATTGATTTTTCTGTAATTGATTTACGAATGTATACAAAGAAC
>NZ_JH165066.1:2391-13097 GCF_000227315.1 Peptoniphilus indolicus ATCC 29427
TCGATGTTGCTAAATGAGTTTTTCCAACTCCGCTATTTCCAAGAAATATTATATTTTCATTATTTTCTAAAAACTTTAATGAACAAAGCATTTTTATTTGATTTTCATTTATTTCTTGCTTAAATTGTCAAATCAAGTGCAACTCTGTTGAATGATATACTTCATAAAGAGTTTTCCAATTCAAGCATTTGCGAGGTAGTAAGTTAATTTATTGCACCTTAGATTCAACGTACTCATCTGTTTGATCGATATCTTTTATTTTAGGAAAATATTCTCTTAATAAACCATTGGTGTTTACATTAGTTCCTCTTTGCCAAGGATGATGTGGAAAGGGGAAATAAAATTTGACCAAATGTAGTTCTTTATTAATCTGTAGATGTTTTGAAAACTCTTTTCCTCTATCTGGAGTTATATTTTCTACGGAGTGATCTTTTAGTAGTTCAATCATCGCATTCTTCACTTCTGTAGATTTTTTCTCTGAAATCTTCTTGCAAAGCAAGTATCTACTTTTTCTATCTGTTAGGGTAACTAAACATGCTTTTCCTACTTGTCCTAATACAGTATCAGCTTCCCAATCTCTTAGACGTCCTCTGTTATTAGTTATCTGAGGTCTATATGTAATTAAATTACTAATGACAATTTTACCTCTTCTCTCTTCATAATTTTTTGTATGGCGACTTTTTCCTCTGTGCCTAAGTTTACGTATAGCTCCTCTATTTGTCCCGATTCATCAAATAAACCATTATAGATTCCTCTATAAATTGTGTTATAGCTGATTGTGTATGAAAAACCTTCCATTTTTAATCGTGCAGAAATTTGTTTAGGAGACCACTGATGGTTTAGAAAAAGATTTTTCACGCATGTTAATAGAACAGGATTATCTAACTTTTTCTTAGGCTTGCAGCTATGTTTTCTATGGTGATAAAGAGAATGGGCATCACAAGGAAAATATTCTCCATTAAAACTATTTCTTTTTAGCTCTCTAGAAATTGAAGATTTATTTCGTCGTAATAGTACCGCTATTTCAGACTGATTTTTTCCAATATCCAAATAATGTTTTATAATTTCTCGTTCTTTTAGTGTAAAATGATTATAGTGATTCATAGTTTCTCCTGATTTTTTATTTCTGTTTTCAAATACTATTTTATCAGATAACTATGAATCATTTTTTGTTGCACTTAGATTATAAATTCAAGACAAAAATATCTGTTAGAGATTTACTCCCCAACAGATATTTTAGAGCTTTTAAAAAAGAGTGTAGAACTTCTATACTCAAACCCTTAGTTAATATTAATTAATATTCTACGAAAATAGAACCTTTTGCTCCACAAAGAGGGCACTTTTCTACATTTTCAAATCCGATGTATCCACAAACTGGGCAAAGTAATACTTTTTCTACATCAAGATCTTTTCCAACTTCAACAGCTTCAATTGCTGTTTGATATCTTTCTGCGTGTATTTTTTCAGCTTCAATTGCGAATCTCATTGCTTTAACTGCTTCTTTTTCTTCTTGCATTTCAGCAACAGCTATATACGCTGGATACATTTGAGTATATTCAAATACTTCTCCACCTTTAGCCCCTTCAAGGTTTTCTTTAAGTGTACCAATTCCAAATCCAGCCATAGAAGTTACAGGAAAATCTCCAGCTACATCTCTAAGAGCATTGAAATGCAATGTAGCATGTACTTGTTCAGCATCAGAAGTAGCTTCAAAAAGTCTAGCTATGTTTTCAAAACCCTCTTTTTTAGCTAAGTTACCCCAGATTCTATATCTCATGTGGGCTTGGCTTTCTCCACCAAAAGCTGATCTTAAATTATCACTTGTCATATGATTCATAATTTTACCTCCTATTTACAGTTGTTCATTCATACACATTTATTATATATTCAAATAGTCTAAAATTCTACATTTTTATTATAACTTAGAGTTTATTTAAAATTTTCTATCTATAGAAAAAAGATGTCTTAATTATAAAACATCTTTTTAAATTAAAATATGTTTATATAGATTGCTATATTGAGCTAAATTATGCTTTATTTATATTTGCAGCTTGTTCGGCACTTGTTAAAGCATCTATTATCTCGTCAATATCACCATCTACTATCTGGTCTATCTTATGCAATGTTAAAGAAATTCTATGGTCTGTTACTCTACCTTGAGGATAATTATATGTTCTGATTCTTTCGGATCTATCACCTGTTCCTATTTGAGCACTTCTTTGATCTGACAATTCACCTTGTTGTTCTCTCATTTTTAAATCATATAATTTTGTTTTTAAAACCTTTAGTGCTTTTTCTTTATTCTTTAACTGACTCTTTTCATCTTGACAACTGATTACTAAACCCGTTGGAATATGAGTAAGTCTAACTGCAGAGTCTGTAGTGTTTACACATTGTCCTCCATTACCTGAAGCTCTAAACACATCAAATTTTATTTCTGTTGGATCTATTTCAACTTCTACATCCTCAACTTCTGGAAGTACCGCAACAGTAGCTGTAGAAGTGTGAATTCTTCCGGATGATTCTGTTTCAGGAACTCTTTGAACCCTATGAACTCCTGATTCATATTTTAACCTTGAATATGCTCCCTTACCTATTATCATAAAGACAACTTCTTTATATCCACCAATACCTATTTCATTAGTATTCATGATATCTGTTTTCCAACCTTGTCTTTCTGCATATCTGACATATTGTCTATAGAGTACTCCTGCAAATAAAGCTGCTTCATCACCTCCTGCTCCGGCCCTAATTTCCATGATTACATTTTTGTTATCATTAGGGTCCTTTGGTATCAATAATATACGAAGTTCTTCTTCAACTCCCTCAAGCTTATCTTCTGCATCTTTTAACTCTTCTTTTACTAAATCTCTAAGTTCATCTTCTATGTTATCACGTAACATATCTTTATTGTCTTTTATAGTTTTAACTAGAGTTTTATATTCTCTATATTTATTTACAATTGGTTCAATTTCTGCATGTTCAATGGCTGTTTTTTGATACTTTTTAGAATCACTTATTATGTTAACATCCATTAAATCTTGCTCTAAACTTTTAAATTTTTCCTCAAAAGCTTCTAAATTTTCGTACATCTATATCTCCCTTTGTAGCTATTACAACTCTATCATGTCCGGACAAATCTTTTAAAACCAGTGTATTATAATCTCCTAATAAATTTGTAATGTCCTTTGCTTGCTCATAACCAATCTCTAAAATTAAAAAACCTTGTTTTGTTAAGTATTTATCCAAATCTTTAATTATTCTTCTATAAATACTTAATCCATCGCAACCACCATCTAATGCCAATATAGGTTCACGTTGAACTTCTATTTGTAATTTTTCTATTTCCCTTGTTGGTATATATGGAGGATTAGAATAAATAATATCATATTTATCAGTTACATTTTGATAAATATCACTTTTAAACACTTTTATATTTTCACAATTATATTTTCGTACATTTTTTAAAGTATTTTCAATTGCATAGTCAGAAATATCTATACTATCTATTTTAACATAATTACGTTCCAAAGCTATACTTATAGAAACACAACCTGTTCCACATCCAATTTCTAAGACTCTATCATTTTTCTTTATAGCTTTTAAAATTGTTTCAACACTAATTTCAGTATCGTATCTTGGAATTAAAACATTTTTATCAACTACAAAATCATGTTTATAGAAAAACTGATGTCCTAATATATACTGTAGAGGTTCTCCATTTTTTCTTCTATTTAAAATTTCAAAAATCTTTTTTTCATCGTCTGAGTTTACTTCAATATCATCATGTACAGTAATGTATGATTCTTCAAGGTTTAACACTTCAGAAATAATCATTTTTATTTCTCTATTTACATCAGCATATTGACTATCTAGATAATATTCTTTTCCTAATTTAAAAATTTCACTTATTTCCATAAATCACTTTCTCCATCTGTTGGAAGAACTGCTTTTAAACTAGTTACAGCAACTTCTATCATATCCTCTGAAGGTTCTCTAACTGTTGCTATTTGTTGAATCTTTAACCCAGGTATCCTTATTATTTTGCAAATTCCAGAATCACTTTTCCCTATGTATCTATTAACCTCATATGCTATACCAGCTATAAGTGGCATCGCTAAAATTCTTGTCAATATTCTCACAATAGGATTAGGCCATCCAAAGAAAGACAAAACTATTATGCTTATAATCATAACCATAAATAAAAAACTGGTTCCACATCTTGGATGTTCTATGGGATATTTTTTAACATTTTCTACAGTAAGTTCTTCTCCAGATTCATAACAATGAATTGATTTATGCTCACTTCCATGATATTCAAATACCCTTTTTATATCATCTAATTTGGAAATATATTTAATATAAATAAAAAATATGAGTAATCTCAATATTCCTTCAAATAGATTTAAAGCAATTGAAGACTTAAAAAAAATCTTTTAGAAATCCAGCCGCTACTGATGGAATCACCATAAATATCCCCACAGCTAATAACATAGAAACTGCAACTGTTGTAAATACCTCTAAATTATTATTCTTATTATTTTCTTCTTCATCCCAAAAAGATGCAGAAAACATTAAGGCGTTAACACCTACTATCATTGCATCTATCAATTTATAAGCGCCTCTTAAGATAGGTAATTTTAATATTTTATATTTTTCTGAGAGATCTTTAGCCTTTTCTACTTTAAGTTCTATATCTCCCGTAGGTTTTCTAACTGCTACAGCTATTTTAGACGGACCTCTCATCATAACTCCCTCTATAAGAGCCTGCCCACCTATGGTTGTCTTAAATGCTGTTTTAGTGTTCATATTTATCTCCTATTTATAAAAAATGGTTAGCTTTTGCTAACCATTTTTTATTTTTGTCTATATTTTTTGTTGAATTTTTCTATACGTCCACCGTGTTCAGCAGTTTTTTGCTTACCTGTGAAGAATGGGTGACATGCAGAACAAATTTCAACTTTTAAATCTTCTTTTACAGAACCTGTTTTGAATGTGTTTCCACAAGCACAAGTAACTGTCACTTCTTTGTATTCCGGTTGAATGTCTTTTTGCATTTTTACTTCTCCTTACTTATTTTTCATATTTAATATATATTCTTTAATATTAATCTCTTCCTTATCAGCTGTAACAATTTTAAAATCATAATCAGCTATAAGTCCTGAGCCCATCCCTATAAATGTAGCAATTGGAGCTAAAATTGCTCCTAATGATGCTGCAGTAAGAGAAATATTAATCACTGTTTCGCCATCTTTTTCAACTAAAATTTTTGTTGCATTTGTAGTGTTCCAAATATCTTTTATAGCTCTTTTAATGTCTTCAAATTTAATATCCTCAAATTTAAAGAATTCATCTTTTTCTTTTTCATTATATTTGTAATTACTTACAGAAGCTCTTATGATTTCAACTGCTTTTTCAACATCTCCATCTGAATCAAGTAAAGCATTTTTAACTACTTGATACTCAGCTCCAGTAACATTCATTACATAGTCTACTTTTTCTATAGTTATCATGAAATTTACCTCCTTATTTAGGAAACTACTTTAATTATACACTTAGTTTCAAGCTAAGACTTTTTCTCAACCATCTTTATATCTTCATCTTTACCCACAATGATTAAAATATCATCATTTTTAAGAACTGTATCTGGTGCTGGGTTTACTTCAACTTCACCATTTTTTTCAATTCCCAATATTGTAATTTTGAATTTATTTCTAATCTCCAAATCTTCAATAGTTTTATCCCACCACGATGGCAGTGCTCTAATTTCAGCTATTGATAATTCTTGTGAAATTTGTATATAATCAAGCAAATTTTTTGAGGTTAAATTATATGCAACTCTAGACCCCATGTCTTTTTCAGGATAAACAACTTCATCTACCCCAACCTTTAGTAAAATTGTGCCTTGTCTTACAGTATTAGCTTTAGCTATTATCAAAGGTATTCCAGCCTCTTGAGCTACAATTGATGACATTATTGCCGCTTCAAAATTTTCACCTATTGCAATAACAGCTCCATCAAAATTTTTTAATCCCAAATTTTCAGTTGCATTTTCATCCATCATATCTACTTGCATAGCTGTGGTAACTTTATCTGCAACAGATTGTACTCTGTCAAAATTTGAATCTACAGCCAAAACATCATATCCTAACTCAGAAAGAGTTATTGCTACCGTAGATCCAAATCTACCTAAACCAAAAATTACATATGATTTCATAAATCCTCCTAGCCAACAACTATATCACCTTCTGCATATTTATAAAGTATAGTTTTTCTACTTTTCATAATTGCAACAGCTAAAGTTGCAGGACCTACTCTACCTAAATACATTGAAACTGTAATAATAATTTTTGATGCCGTAGATAGTTCTGGAGTTATACCCCTTGAAATGCCAACTGTTGCAAAAGCCGAAATGCTCTCAAATAGTACATCTAATAAATTAAATTTATCTATTTCTACTATTGTTATTAGTAGCGTAGTTATTATTACTGCTCCTAAATAAATTACAGTTATTGCTATTGCTTTTGAGACTGTATCTCTTGGTATAGTTCTCTTTAAGAAAACTACATCTCTTTCTCCCTTACAAACAGATATTGTAGTAGCTAAAATAACTCCAAAAGTCGTTGTTTTTAATCCACCTGCTGTAGAAGCTGGTGAACCTCCTATAAACATCAAAATCATTAATATAACTGCTGTAGAATAGTGAACTGAAGCCATATCTACAGAGTTAAAACCAGCCGTTCTAGATATTGTCGATTGAAAAAACGATATAAGCCATTTTTCAGTTCCAACATAATTGGCTAATGTACCTTTATTTTCAATTAAATAAAACAATATTGTACCTATTACCAAAAGTATTGAGGTTACAATCAAAACCATTTTTGTATGAAGACTAGTATGTTTAATACTCTTTTTTCTTAATATATCTCTAAAAACTGTAAATCCTAACCCTCCTAATATAATTAAGATTGATATGGTAAGATTTAATATCAAATCGGTTGGATAACTCATAAGAGAACTACCTATTATATCAAATCCAGCATTACAAAAAGCAGATATTGAATGAAATACGGAAAAGGCAATGCCTTTTTCCATACCATAAATAGGTATAAATCTTATGGATAAAACAATAGCTCCAACTAATTCTATAAATAAACTTATCTTTATTACAGATTTAGTAAGTTTTACTAGTCCTGTTAATGTATCTTGATTCAACTGCTCTTTAATTAAAATTCTCTCTTTCAAGCCAATTTTAAAATTAAATAACATTGCTATTAGTGAAAATAACACCATTGTACCCATTCCACCAATTTGTATTAGGACTAATATTACAACCTTACCCATAACTGAAAAATACGATGCTGTGTTAACAACAATAAGTCCTGTTACACAAGTTGCTGAGCTGGCTGTAAAAAGAGCATTTACAAATCCAATTCGCTCTCCCGATATACTTGCCTCAGGCATGTTTAAAAGCACTGCACCAAATAATATTACAAATAAGAAACTTAATCCTATAATCATTGGTGGATTATGAAATAACCTATACATTAAAGAATGGAACTTTGAATTTAAAATATTCACTTCAAGACACGCTTTTCTTTAATTATTCACCTTTTGCAACTTTTACAAGTTCTGCAAAGCCATTTGGATCATTAATCGCCATTTCTGATAGCATTTTTCTGTTTACTTCTATATTTGCATTCTTAAGTCCTGAAATAAATTTAGAATAGCTCATTCCATTTAATCTTGCAGCAGCATTTATTCTAGCAATCCATAATTTTCTGAAATCTCTTTTTCTTTGCTTTCTACCAGCAAACGCATAGTTAAGTGATTTCATAACTGCTTGATTAGCAGGTCTGAATAACTTTGATTTTGCTCCGAAATATCCTTTAGCTTGTTTTAAAATCTTTTTATGCTTTTTTTTAGCGTTAACCGCTCTCTTAATTCTAGCCATCTATATTTACCTCCTATGGAATCATGTGATCAATTCTTCTTTGATCACCTTTGCTAACTGTTTGTGATTTTCTAAGACTTCTAACTCTTTTAGCTGTTTTCTTTCCAGTTAAATGCCCTTTGTATGCTGTGTATCTTTTTATCTTTCCTGAGCCGGTTCTCTTGAATCTCTTTGCTGATGCTCTATGAGTTTTCATTTTTCCCATAAGTATAATCCTCCTAATTTTCTTCTTTATTTGGAGCTAAAAACATGATCATGTTTCTACCTTCCAATTTAGGTTTTTTATCCACAGTTCCACTTTCTGAAACCATTTCAACAAATCTGTCTAAAACTTCTTTTCCAATTTCAGTATGTCCCATTTCTCTTCCTCTGAATCGAACTGCGACTTTTACTCTATCCCCATTTGATAGAAATTTTTTAGCATGCTTTACTTTAGTCTCTAAATCATGTTTTTCAATATTTGGAGTTAATCTAACTTCTTTTATATTTATTACACGTTGTTTCTTTTTAGAGTCTCTTTCTTTCTTTATCATTTCATACTTATATTTTCCGTAATCCATGATACGGCATACTGGTGGTTTAGAGTTAGGCGAGACATTGACTAAGTCAAGTTTCTTTTCAAAAGCCATATCTAAAGCCCTACTTCTAGGAACGACTCCAACTTGATTACCTTCGTCATCAACTAATCTAACTTCCTTATCTCTAATCTCTTCATTAATTTGAAGTTCTTTAATACTAGCACCTCCATGCAAAAATTTACAATAAAAAAGCGGGCATAGAAACCCGCAAGAATACAAAATCAATTCTTAAACAACCTCAAAACTTTAAGTCGTAAGGTGAGAAGCGGACTTCTACTTAAACAATACTGATATTATACTTTATATTCAATAACTTGTCAAATTAAATTATTCTTCATCTAAGAATTTTTTATTTTAGAGTATATAAGATCTATTGCAACTTTATTGTATCCACCTTCAGGGATTATTATATCAGCGTATCTCTTAGATGGCTCTACAAACTGAAGATGTGCAGACCTTACTGTTGACATATACTGTAATATTACAGAATCTAAACTTCTACCTCTCTCTTTCATATCTCTTAAAATTCTTCTTATAATTCTAACATCACTATCTGTATCAACAAAAACTTTTATATCCAATAAATCTCTTATTTCTTTTTCACTTAAAATAAGTATTCCCTCTAAAATTATTACCTCTTTAGGCACAACTTTTTCAGTTATCTTTTTTCTATTGTGAACTTCATAGTCGTAAATTGGCTTTTCTATACTCTTTTTGTTTTTTAACTTAGTTAAATGTTCAATTAAAAGATCATGGTCAAAAGCAAAAGGATGGTCATAATTAGTCTTGACTCTTTGTTCAAATGGCAAATTTGATTGATCTTTATAATAACTATCTTCTTCTATTACAGTTACTCTTTCAGTATCAAGCATTGACACTAATTCATTTGTTACAGTGCTCTTTCCAGAACCTGAGCCACCTGCTATACCTATAATAATTGGTTCTCTCATATCTCTTTCCTCAATAAATACCCTGGCTTAACATCTTTGTCAAGCTTTAAATAAAAAATCTGTTTAGCTTTATTTGCCACTTCTATTTCATTTCCCTTTTCATCTGTCATATATTCTAATTTTTGAGTAAAGTGTTTAACAGATGGTCCGAATATTTCTACAGATTCTCCTTTAAAGATTCTATTTCTTTGTTCTATCTTTGCAAGTTTAGTATCTTTATCATATTCTAAAACTATTCCAACAAAATCATACCCTCTAATATATGAATTATCGGTATAGACTTGAGAATCTTCATTTGCCTTCCCATAAAAAAATCCAGTAGTAAAATCCCTATGGCTTACTTTCTTAATCTCATCTAACAGCGAAGAATCAAATTTATAATTTTCAGGGTCTTCATAATAAGCATCTATAGCCATTCTATAACTTCTTATTACTGTTGCTAAATAATATTCACTCTTTACTCTACCTTCAATTTTTAAGCTAGCTACTCCAGATTCTATTAAATCATCTATGTGTTCTATCATAGATAAATCCTTTGAATTTAGAATAAATGAACCTTCTTCATGCTCTTCTATAGGGAAATATTCTCCCGGTCTTTTTTCTTCAACTAAATAATATTTGTACCTACAAGCTTGAGAACAATCACCTTGGTTTGCATCTCTACCAGTCATATAATTAGAAAGCAAACACCTCCCAGAATAAGACATACACATCGCACCATGAGCAAAAGTTTCTATTTCTATCTTATTTCCTACTTCATTTACAATTTTTCTAACTTCTTTCAAAGATAATTCCCTAGCCAATACAACTCTTTCAGCGCCCATTTTAGCCCAAAAATTAACTGTAGATGAATTAGTTACAGAACCTTGTGTAGATATGTGAATAGGTAAATTTGTTGCTTCTTTTATTCTCATAAACATACCTGGATCAGAAACTATAACTGCATCTACTCCTATTTTTTCCAGTTGTTTCGCATATTCTTCCACCCCAACTATATCATCTTCATGAGGTATTATATTCATAGTTACATGAACTTTTTTTCCTCTTTCATGAGCATATTCAACACCCTTTTTTATATTTTCTATAGAGAAATTCTTCGAAGCTTTTCTAAGCCCAAAGCTTTCTCCACCTAAATAAACAGCATCCGCACCATAATCTATTGCAGTATAAAGTTTATTTAAATCTCCTGCCGGTGCCAGTAATTCTATTTTTTCCAAACTTTTC
>NZ_JH165066.1:13147-16681 GCF_000227315.1 Peptoniphilus indolicus ATCC 29427
TTCTATTTTTTCCAAACTTTTCTCCTAACTAATAATAATCCATCTCCTATTGGAAGGATACTTGATATAAAACGTTCGTCATTTTTTATATAGCTAATAAATTCATTTAATCTTTTAATTATAGTCTTCTTTCTTCTAACAGCTAACTCTTTTTTCGTAACCATTCCTCTAAATAAAATATTATCACAAATAATTATTCCTTCATCACTCAAAAGTTTTTCGCATTCATCAAAATATTTTTTATATTGTCCTTTCGCTGCATCTATAAATATTATATCATACACATCCTGTAAAGTTTTTACTACTTCATAAGCATCTCCATTTATTACTTCTATAACATTATCAACATTATATTTTTTAATATTCTCTCTTGCTATTTCTGTGAAATCTTCTCTCAATTCAACAGTTGTATATGATTCAATGCCAGAATTTAAAGTAAAAGAAATTGCTGAATACCCTATAGCAGTACCTAATTCCAAAACCTTTTTTGGTGTAGTTGTGTTCAATAAAAATTTTATAAAGCTTTCTGTTTCCCTCTCTAATATAGGTACATGATTTTCTTCAGCATAATCTCTCATATCTTTTAAATATCCTGGATCATTAAATGAATTTATATAATCTATTACATGATCGTAAACTACTTCTCTATAAACTTCGCTTTTCATATAATCCTCATAAAAAAAGGAAATCTTGCGATTTCCTTAAATTTCCATAATTATTGGAAGTATCATTGGGTTACGCTTAGTTTGACTAAATAAGAATGACTTTAGGTCATCTCTTATTGATGTTTTAACCGATGCCCAGTCCCCTAACTTCTTGTTTTCAAGTTCTTTCAATGTGTTCTTAATAACATTTCTAGAATCTTCTATTAAATCACCAGATTCTCTTACATATACAAACCCTCTAGATATAATGTCCGGTCCTGAAATAACTTTTCCATCTTTTTTAGAAATTGTAACTACAACAACGATTAAACCATCTTCTGCTAAGTGTTTTCTATCTCTTAATACAATATTTCCAACATCGCCAATTCCAAGTCCATCTACTAAAATATCTCCTGATGGAACATCTGCAACTAACTTAGCACCATCTTCTGATATTTCTAACACATTCCCGTTTTCCATAATATAGATATTTTCTCTAGGGACACCCATACTTTCTGCCACTTCAGCATGTCTTAAAAGATGTCTATATTCTCCATGATTTGGAATGACATATTTTGGCTTAACTAATGATTGAAGCAATCTATGCTCTTCTTCGCAAGCATGACCTGAAACGTGTATTTCTCCTAGAGACTCATAAATAACTTTTGCACCTGATTCTAACAATTTGTTTATTACACTTGAAACATCTTTTTCATTGCCAGGTATTGGTGTAGCAGACAATATTACAACATCATTTGATGTCAATTGTATTTTTCTGTGTTCATTGTATGCGATTCTAGTTAATGCACTCATAGGCTCTCCTTGAGAACCTGTAGTTATTAAAACCAACTCATTATCATCATACTTGCCCATCTCTTTGACATCAATTATAGTGCCCTTCTTGACATTCATATATCCTAATCTAATTGCAGTATCTGTTACATTCAACATAGATCTACCTGAAAGAACAACTTTTCTCCCAAATTTTTCAGCTGCATTTATGATTTGTTGAACTCTATGCACATTTGAAGCAAATGTTGCAATGATTATTCTGGCATCTGGCGTACTCGCAAATATTCTATTAAAAGTTTCCCCAACAGAGCTTTCACTCATTGTATATCCTTCACGTAGAATGTTAGTAGACTCTGTAATCATAGCCAACACTCCAGCATCTCCTATCTGAGCAATTCTATTTAAGTCTATAATTTTACCTGAAATAGGTGTGAAATCTACTTTGAAGTCTCCTGAATGGAATACATATCCAAGTGGAGTCTTTATAGCTAAGCAACACGCTCCTGGAATTGAGTGATTAACATGAATCCATTCAACTTCCATTTTACCAATCTTAACATTGTCTCCGTCATTTACTACATGTAAATCTACTTTCCCAATATTATGCTCTTTTAATTTATTTTCAAGTAATCCTATTGTAAGTGCAGTACCGTATATAGGCATTTTTATTTTTCTCAAAACATAAGGTATGGCTCCTATATGGTCTTCATGCCCATGTGTTAAAATCATAGCCTTAATTCTGTCTTTATTTTTAATTAAATATGTTACATCAGGGATTACTGCATCAATTCCTAGCAACTCATGCCCTGGAAATGTCATCCCACAATCAACAATCAAAATTTCATCTTTATACTCTACTAGAGTTAGATTTTTACCAATTTCAAGCATCCCTCCAAGAGGAATTATCCTAACTCTTCCATTATTTTTCATCTATTCTCCTTTTAACTTTTGATAGCAGTCTTTGCAATGTCCATAAAATTTAAGGCTGTGGTCAATTATTTTGAAATTTTCCTCTTCTTCTATTTCTTTTTCTAAATTATCTAATAAATCTATTTTTACCTCAGTAACTTTTCCGCAATCTACACAAATTAAATGATGGTGTCTATGTTCTTCTCCAGACTCGTGCTTTAATTCGTACCTAGTTACACCGTCATCAAAACTTATCTTATCTAAAATTCCTACTTCTTCAAATAAAAGCATTGTTCTATATACAGTTGCTATACCAATATTTTTATTTTTTTCAGAAACTTCTTTATAAACTTCTTCAGTAGACAAATGAGCACCTTGATTGTCTGCAAAAACTTTATATATTTCTACTCTTTGTCTAGTAAACTTATGTCCATGTTCCTTTAATATATCTTTTACATTTTCAACACTATTATCCATTTAAAGCACCTCACTGAAGTGTATCATTTTTTACTTTTTCATATGCCTTAAAGGCGTCATATAACTCTGAACGTTCCGGCATTGTAATACTCTCACTACCATATGGGTCAATATCTATCTTGTATATATAAGTTTTTGAACCCGGGTCATCAACAGGAGCTATAGCAACATATCTATTTTCATCAATGTTAAACTCAGCTTTTACTATGAAAGCAACTACATTGTCATATTCATCAATAAAGAGTTGCCTCTGCATTATTCCTCCTCAAAATATCAAGATGAGTCTGCAAAATATATGTAGCTGCTATCTTATCTACATATTTTTTACGATTTTCACGCCTGACATTTCCTTCTATTAATACTCGTTCTGCAGAAAGAGTCGTCATTCTCTCATCAATATAAATAATTTCAACTTTATATTTATTTTTTAACTTTTCAGAAAATTTTAATACTTTTTCAGCTTGAGGTCCAACTGTATTATTCATATTTTTTGGCAATCCTACAACAACTGTTTCTATTTTATTTTCTAAAACTATCTCATAAATTTTTTCGTATGTTTTTTATTCGAAACTCTCTCTATAGTAACTAACGGTTGAGCTGTCATAAGTAACTCATCACTTATCGCAACACCAATCCATTTATCTCCTACATCAAGTCCAAGTATTTTCCCCATAACCACAACCTCAAAGGTACATATTGGCTATTAAACTTC
>NZ_JH165066.1:16731-27551 GCF_000227315.1 Peptoniphilus indolicus ATCC 29427
TTAGTGAATTACTTAAGATATAATCTTAATAATTCACCTAAAAGTTCATCTCTTTCAATTTCTTGAATGATGGATCTTGCATTATTATGACTAGTTATATATGTTGGATCTCCGGATAAAATATATCCTATTATTTGGTCTATTGGATTATACCCTTTTTCTTCCAAAGCTACATAAACTGTCTTTAAAATATTTTTAAATATTTCTGATTCTAAAGCTTGCTTTTCGAAAATCTGTGTTTGATTTTTATCGTTCATATATTCCTCCTGTAATTATAACATAGAAATACTTACATTAAATCAATTCCTCTAATTTTGACAATGCTTCTTGCACTTTACTAACATCTTTAGCTCCTGCAGTTGCCATATTTGGTCTACCGCCACCGCCACCTTGAGCTATTTTAGCAACTTCTTTTACGATATTCCCAGCAGAATATCCCTTAGAAATTAACTCTTTAGAAACAGCGCATACAAAATTAACTTTTCCATCTACAACCGTAGAAAGTAATACTATAATATTACCCATTTTTTCTCTAACATCATCTGCTATATTTCTAAGAGTATTAACATCTACTCCTTCAAAACTATAAGTTACATATGATACTTCATTCTTAATCTTTACATTCTCTATTATACCAGATAATTCATCTTTTGCTGATTTAAGTTTAAGGCCTTCTATTTCCTTTTCATATTCTTTTACAGAATTAACTAGTGCTGAAATTTTTGATATAACTTCTGTCTTAGTTGTCTTTAAAATTTGAGCTGATTCATCTCTTAAGTTTTCTAATGAATTTAAATATACATAAACAGCCGGTCCAGTTATAGCTTCTATTCTTCTAACCCCAGATGATATACCACTTTCTGAAACTATTTTAAACATTCCTATTTCAGAAGTATTTCTTACATGTGTTCCACCACAAAGTTCCATTGAGTAACTTCCCATGCTCAATACTCTAACTTCATCAGAATATTTTTCTTCAAAAAGTCCTATAGCTCCCATTTCGTATGCACCTTTAGGGTCTGTTATAGTAGTCTTAACTTCTAATGAGTCAAATATTTTGCTGTTTACAATTTCTTCTATTTTATTTAAAATTTCAGCATTTACTGGTTCAAAATGAGTAAAATCAAATCTCATCCTATCAGGGCCAACTTCTGAGCCTGCTTGATTTACGTGATCTCCTAAAGTATCTTTTAAAGCTTGATGTAATAAATGAGTAACCGAATGATTACGTCTTATATCTTGTCTTCTTTTTAGATCTATTTTGGCAACTACATTTTCTAACTGACAAAGACCTTCTTCAACTTCTACTAAGTGAATATTCACTCCATTTTTTGCCTTCTTAGTGTCTAACACTTTAAGTTTAAAGTTATCAGAACTGATAATTCCTGTATCTCCAATCTGTCCTCCAGATTGTGCATAGAAAGGAGTTTTATCTAGAATTACAGCACCCTTTTCACCTTCATTTAATTCAGAAACTTCTTTTCCTGATGATAAAATATGAGTTATTTCTGTTTCAACTTCATTTAAATCATATCCGACAAATTCATTTTCAAAACCATCATAAATTCCTTCAGATTCGTTACTTGACCATCCCACTTCATCAGAATCATCTCTAGCAGCTCTAGCTCTGTTTCTTTGTTCTTCCATCAATGCAAAGAAACCGTCTCTATCTAACTTTAACCCGTTATCATTTATAATTTCCTCAGTTAAATCTATAGGGAATCCATAAGTATCATATAATTTAAATGCTGTATCTCCATTTAAAGTGTCTAATCCATTTTCTTTTAGATTCTTTATCTCTTCATCTAACATAAGAGTTCCCTTATCAATAGTTTGAGCAAATTTTTCTTCTTCAAGTTTTATAACTTGTTTAATTTTTTCTTTATTTGTTTCAAGGTCTTGATAGTGCTTACCCCATGAATCTATTACTTCATCTGTCAATTGATGTAAGAAACTTCCATTTATCCCTAAATTCTTGCCATGTTTAGCTGCTCTTCTTATAAGTCTTCTAAGAACATAGCCTCTTCCTTCATTTGAAGGTCTTATAGAATCTGATATCATAAAAGTCATAGCTCTTATGTGGTCAGTTATAACTCTCATAGACTCGTCTTTTTTAGCATTTTCTAGATAAGTAATTCCAGATATATTTGAAATTGCTTTTATTATATTTTGTAGCGCGTCTATTTCAAATATATTATTTGTTCCTTGAAGAACTGTAGAAATTCTCTCCAATCCCATTCCTGTATCTATATTTGGATGAGATAATGGATGATAAATTCCTTCTTCGTCTTTATCAAATTGAGTGAATACAAGATTCCAAACTTCTATAAATCTTTCGCAATCACAACCCGGTTTACAGTTAGGGTCGTCACAGCCATATTTTTCGCCTCTGTCTACATATATTTCAGAACAAGGTCCTGATGGTCCAACTTCAAGTTCCCAAAAATTATCTTCTTTTCCAAGTCTTACTATTTTCCCCTCAGGAATACCTATTTTATCTCTCCATATAGCAAAAGCTTCATCATCTTCTTCATAAACAGTAACCCATAGCTTTTCTTCTTCTATCTCAAGTCTTTCAGTTAAAAATTCCCAAGCCCAAGTTATTGCTTCAGTTTTAAAATAATCTCCAAAAGAAAAATTACCTAACATTTCAAAGAAAGTTGCGTGTCTATCAGTTTTCCCTACATTATCTATGTCGCCTGTTCTTATGCATTTTTGACAAGTTGTAACTCTACTATGTGGGGGTGTCAATTCTTTAGTAAAGTATTTTTTCATTGGCGCCATACCTGCCCCAATTAGTAAAAGTGATTTATCCCCTTTTGGAATTAAAGAAAAACTATCTAATACAAGATGTTCTTTACTTTTAAAAAATTCTAAAAATTCACTTCTAATTTCTTGGAGTTTTAAATTCTTCATCCTTTTTTTACACCTCAATTATAAAAATCCTCCCTAAATAGGGAGGTTATTAAACTATATCTCTATTTCTTTCATTGTACTTTATTTTTAAGTAGTCAACAAGTATTAAGATTATAGAAAATACAGGAACAGATAAAATCATTCCCAATACTCCAAAAATCCCTCCTCCTATTATAATGGAAATCAAAACTAAAATTGGATTCAATCCTGTTTTGTCTCCTATTAACTTTGGCGCAAGAATATTATTTTCAGCCCATTGTAACAGCACAAATAATATCGCTACCCAAAGAGCTTTAAACGGAGATACTATAAAAGCAAATAATACTGCTGGTACAAATCCCATAAATGGTCCTATATAAGGAATTATATCAGCTATCATAGTTATAATTCCTATTACAACAGCAAAGTCGACCCTTAAAATTAAAAGATAAATCATTGTGAAAAAACCTACAAAAAATGCTAATAACAATCTTCCTTTAACAAAATTAAGTAATGCTTGATTTATCCTCATAGAAAGATACAGTATGTCTTCTTTGTATTTTCTAGGTAAAATTTTTACTATTCCATTTTTGAATTTATCCTTATCTACAGTAAAATAAAATGCAAAAATAAACATTAAAACAATTCTAAGTAGCTTTGAGAATATTGCTCCAACACCACTACCTACATTTTTCAAACTGTCTACAAATGAACCTTGCAAATTATTTACAAGTTTCATTACAGAATCTCTAAATCCATCTCCTATTTTTTTAAATCGAAAGACTGATAAATTGTAGATGTATTATTCTTGCTTAAATTCTCCATTATTTTAGAAAAATCAGTACCTAATTTTTCTAAAATAACTGGTGTTCTAAGCAATAAATTTGTAATTTCTTGAACAGTTTTTGGTATTACAATTACCATTAATAGTCCAAGTATTAATATAATACTAACGTATACAATCAATACTCCTACTTTTCTGTTTACATTTTTTGTTTCCAAAAAAGTTACAATCGGATTAATAACAAATGCAATTACTGCACCAAAAAATATGGCCCATAAAGTATCTGCCACTATTCCGTATTTTTGTAAAATTATTCTAAATATGTACAAAACTATTATTGCAAATAACACATTTATAATAACTTTTAAATCAACTCTTATTCTTTTATCAGATTCTATATATACGTTCCCTATATTTATAAGATAGTATATCGTTAAAAATAATAATAGTAGGAAAAGAGTTGCTGTACCGATTACTAAAAACTCAGGTGTCAAATTCACCACACCCATATTTTGTAATTTTGTCGCTTGCATATCACACCTCTATCTAAGAGAATTTATACTATCTATTATTATAGCAGAAGCTCTGTCTATCTGCTCTTCTGAATTTTCTTCATTTAATGTAAGCCTTAAACTATTTTTAGATAACTCATCATTTCTACCAATAGCTTTTAAAACGTATGATGGATTAATTGAGCCTGAATTGCATGCACTTCCAATTGATGCCATAATACCTTCCATATCTAATTTCATCAGTAAAATGCTTGAATCAACATTTTCCATAGATATGTTTATATTTCCTTTTAATCTATTTTCAAGGTCTCCATTTAAATAAACTCCTTCTAAACTCAAAAGATTTTTTAAGAGTTTATCTCTCAATTTTTCTATTTTTGAATTTCTTACATACACATTTTTTTGAGCTATTTCAACAGCTTTTGCAAACCCAACTATTCCAGCAACATTCTCTGTTCCAGCTCGTTTATTCCGCTCTTGTGAACCACCATTTATCATAGAGTTTATTTTTGTGCCCTCTTTAATATAAAGAGCTCCTACTCCCTTTGGTCCATGTATTTTATGCGCCGAAAAGCTCATCATATCTACATTTAATTCACTTAAATTAATTTCAATAGAACCTAAAGCCTGAACTGCATCTACATGAAACAATGTATTTTTATCTTTTAAAAATTCTCCTATTTCTTTTATAGGTTGTATAGTGCCTATCTCATTATTCGCATACATGACTGAAATAAGAGCTGTGTCATCTCTTAACTTACTTTTTAAAGAATCAATTTCAACTATTCCATTACTATTTACATCTAAATATTCTATTTCATAGCCTAAATCTTTCATATATTCTAAGCTTTGTAAAACAGCTTCATGCTCTATTGGCGTAGAAAGTATGTGTTTAGATTTTAAAAGACTACCTTTTATAGCCCAATTGTCAGCTTCAGAACCACCTGATGTAAAAAATATTTCTTTACTCTTACATCGCAATGCCTTTGCTATTAAATCTCTAGCCTCTATTATAGCTTCCTTAGATTTTTTCCCTATTGAATAAACACTTGAAGCGTTACCATAAAATTCTTTTAAATATGGCAACATTGCTCCAAATACTTCATCACTAATTTTTGTTGTAGCAGCATTATCTAAATAAATTTCCATACCTACTCCATATCGGCTAAAGTGAGTGAATCTAAAACTCCATCAAGTTTTTCTTGTAACGTGTCCAAAATATTTTTTGTTGCACAAGAACTTCCTTCACAAGCATTGTATCCCCTACAATCAGAGCTATTTAAATTTTTACAAGATATAGATATATTTCCTTCAAGAGAGTTTAAAATTTCTCCAATTTTTATTTCATTAGGAGCTTTTTTTAATTGATAGCCGCCTTTAGCTCCTCTTGAACTCTTCACTAAATCACTTTTTTTCAATAATGTAAAAAGTTGTTCTAAATAGGCTTCTGACAGATTTTCTTCTTTAGCTATCTCGCTAATAGATATTGGACCTTTCCCATAATTTATAGAAAGCCTATGCATTGCCATAAGTCCATATCTACCCTTAGTAGAAAGTTTCATTTTTTCACCTACACACTAAAACTCTTTTTATCAATATCCGTCTCTATCATTTCTTTCAAAGTATACCAAGGTAGTACTGCGCATTTTACACGCGCCGGTAAATTTTGAATACTTTCAAATGCTATAGCATCTTCTAAATCTTCCAGATCAGCTTCATCTGAAATTTCTCCCTTTACCATAGCTATAAATTTATTGCTAAGTTCCAAAGCTTTTTGCGTGTCCAATCCTTTTATAGTGTCTATCATTATAGAAGTAGAAGCTTGAGAGATAGCACAACCTATTCCAGTATAAGAAGCATCTTCTATTTTTTCTTCTTTAACTCTTAGCTCTAGTGTTATTTCATCTCCACATGAAGGATTGTGTCCCAATTCAACATGAGTTGGATTTTCTAAATGTCTTCTATTTCTCTTATTTCGACTTTGTTCTAATATTAGTTCAGTGTATATATCATTAAGATTCAATTTGTAACATCCTCCTAACTTCTTCTAAATGCTCGATAAAATAATCTATCTCTTCAAAAGTATTGTAAAAAGCAAATGAAGCTCTACAAGAAAAGTTATTTCCTAATTTTCTGTGTAATGGTTGCGCACAATGATGTCCACTTCTTATTGCTATTCCATAATTATCCAAAATAGAAGCTACATCGTGTGGATGAGCATCTTTAAAATTAAAGCTTATTAAAGGACTTCTTTCTTTAACTGGTGTAGTATACACTTCTATAAATGGTAGTTTTTTCATTTTATCGTAACAGTAAGTTGTAAGTTCAGACTCATATTCATAGATATTATCCATACCTATTTTTTCAATATATTCTATGGCAGTTTTTAAAGATTTTGCTCCTCCTACATTTACTGTACCCGCTTCAAATCTTTGAGGAGATGGCATGTATGAGCTTTTATCTTCATACACATATTCAATCATCTCTCCACCATACATATATGGGTTCATAGAATTTAATATATCCTCTCTTCCATAAAGGACTCCTATCCCCATAGCAGAAACCATTTTATGTCCTGAAAAAACTAAAAAATCGCAATCTAAGTCCTGTACATCAACTTTGTGGTGTGGTGCATATTGAGCTGCATCAACTATACAAATTGCCCCAGAACTACTCTTAGCCTTCTTTATAAATTCTTTAACATTAGGCATAGTCCCAACTACATTGGAAGCTGCTGTTATACTAAATAGTTTTGTATTCTTATTTAGTTTACTTTCAAATTCTTCATCTGTTATTTGCATATTTTCATCTAAATATAAATATACAAGCTTTGCTCCTGTCTTATTAGCAACATATTGCCAAGTTACAAGGTTAGAATGATGCTCCATAATTGAGATTAAAATTTCATCTCCAGTAGATAAGTTTTCTAAAGCCCAACTATATGCTATCAAATTTAAAGCTTCTGTTGCATTTCTCACAAATACAATTTCATTTGATGACTTGGCATTTACAAATTCCCTAACTTTATCTCTAGCACCTTCGTAAACATCTGTAGCTTCCATAGCAAAATGATGGGCCCCTCTATGAGGGTTCCCATTTTCATAATTATAATATTCTTCAAGAGATTCTATTACTTGTCTTGGTTTTTGAGTAGTAGCTCCATTGTCAAAATAAATATATTTTTTATCTGATTTTAGATAAGAAAAATCTTCTCTAATTTTTTCAACTTGTTCCCTATTAAGCATATTATCTCCTAACTATTTCTTGAACTCTATCATTGATTAAGTCTTTTAACTCTTGATTTTCAATTGAATCAATTGCCTTAGCAAATCTTGATAAAATTATCAAAGATTCTGCTTGTTGTTGGTCGAGTCCTCTTGACATCAAGTAAAATAATAAATCGGTGTCTATTTTCCCTGCACTAGCAGCATGATTACCTTGTACATCATCTTCATGAGCCAGTAAAACCGGTACAGATAAAGCTATAACATCATCAGATAATAGAGTTGCATATTCTTCCTCTGAACCTATAGATCCACTAGAGCCTTCTTTGAAATCTAATGTTGATTTAAAGTTCTTATAGCTTTCATCTCTAAGAGCTCCATTTACCATGATATCTGAATTTGATTTTTTAGCATGGTGATATATGTCATAGAATAGATTCAATTCATTTTTTCCATACCCAAAATAAATACTATTTATATTTATATTTGAATCTTCACCAATTAAATTACCCTTTAAGTTAGTGTATAGTTCAACACTTCCTATTTCATATTGGAACAAGTTTAAAGTTGCGCTTTCATCAATATCTGTGATTATTGATTCAATAACTTTTTTGTTTTCTTCCATTTGAACTATAAATAAGTTCACTATTGAATTCTTTTCAAGCTTTAACCTTATAAGCGAACTTCTAAAATCAGATTTTGTATTTTCATCATATTTTAAAACTAAGTTAAGTTTTGCTCCATATTCAGCATAAATATCTGTCAGCTCAACTAGAGTTTCATTTGAGTCGTAAATGATTGTTTTATTTAAACTTTCACCATTTCAACCTTATTTTTATAATAATTATAATTATTTATATTTAATTCTTTTATTTCTTTAGAAAAACCGTAATCAGATTTAAATTCTCTTTCCTTCAGTTCTATCTTATCAACTAGATTAATCGGTAATTCCAACTCTACTTGATTAACATTTGAAGAATCAAATGTTCTAAAAGACAAGTTATTTCCGTATATCTTATTTCCCATTCTATCCTCCTAGCCTATAGAACCTTCAAGTTCTAAGTTTATCAAGTTATTCATTTCTACAGCATATTCCATAGGTAACTCTTTAGCTATTGGTTCTGCAAACCCTCTAACCACCATAGCCTTAGCTTCAGACTCTGGGATGCCTCTACTCATCAAATAGAAAATTACTTGGTCTGATATTCTACCAATTTTCGCTTCATGTCCTAAGTCAACATGCTTATTTTTTATATCTATTACTGGTATAGTATCTGACCTTGATTCACTATCAAGCATTAATGACTCACAAGATACAGAACTCTTAACATCATGTGCATTTGAAGAAACACTTACCAAACCTCTATATACTGCAACTCCTCCTGATTTGGAAATTGACTTTGAGTTTACCGTTGATTTTGTATGAGAAGCCGTATGGATTGCTTTAGCTCCTGTGTCTATATTTTGACCTGCTCCTGCAAATGAAATACCTGTGTATTCACTGCTTGCATATTCCCCTCTTAAAACAGAAGTTGGGTACAACATAGACACTTTAGAACCGAAAGAACCTGAAACCCATTCAATTTTACCATGCGCATCTACTATAGCCCTCTTAGTGTTTAAGTTGTACATATTTCTTGACCAGTTTTCTATTGTAGAATATCTAAGAGTTGCGTTTTTGCCAACAAACAACTCTACTCCACCAGCATGTAAATTCAATACATTGTACTTAGGAGCTGAACATCCTTCTATAAAATGACAATACGCATTGTCTTCAATGATTATAAGAGTGTGTTCAAATTGTCCTGCTCCAGGAGCATTAAGTCTGAAATAAGACTGTAATGGCACATCAACCTTTACACCTTCCGGCACATACACAAAACTACCGCCAGACCATACAGCATAGTGAAGAGCTGCATACTTGTGCAAAGTTGGAGTTATACATTTTTGGAAGTATTTTTTTACTATTTCAGGATATTCTCTAAGACCAGTTTCAAAATCAGTATAAACTACACCTTGGTCTAAAAGATATTTTTGAATGTTGTGATAAACAACCTCACTGTCATATTGTGCACCTACCCCTGAAAGTAGAGCTTCTTTTTCAGCTTCAGGAATACCTAATTTATCAAATGTATCTCTGATTTCATCCGGTACATTTTTCCAATCATCAGTTAGATCAGCATCCGGTCTGATGTAAGTTGTCACCTTTTGTATATCAACTTCAGATAAATCAGGTCCCCAAGTAGGATTTTCTTGTGAGTTGAATATTCCCAAAGCCTTTAATCTATACTCAAGCATCCATTCCGGTTCATTTTTTTCGCTTGATATTTGTCTTATAATTTCTTCAGATAAACCTTGTTCAGTTTTAGATCTATATGAAAAAGAATTTTTGATGTCATAGATCCCTCTATCCATTTCATCAATTTGAGTTTTCTTGGTAACCACTTACTTCACCTCTTCTCTTATCCAATTAAATCCTTTTTCTTCTATCTCATCTATTAAACTTGCATCTGATTCTTTAACAATTTCACCATTTATAATCACATGTACATAATCAGGAACTATACTCTTTATAAGCTCTCTATGGTGAGTTATTATAATTACAGCATTATCTTCAGAAGCAAATCTTGCTATTCCTTCAGACACAACTCTTGTAGCATCTACGTCAAGTCCAGAGTCAGTTTCATCCAAAATAGCTAACTTAGGATTTAATATTAACATTTGAAGAATTTCATTCTTCTTCATTTCCCCACCTGAAAATCCTTGATTTAAATATCTTAAAGCATAAGATTCATCAAAATCTAACTTGTCCATTTCATTTTTTAATTCTTTTTAAATTTTAAAATAGATATATTTTCATCTTGGATAGTTGATTTAGCAGTTCTTATAAAATTCTCAACAGTTATTCCACTCACTTCCATTGGAGTTTGGAAAGACATAAACATACCCTTTTTAGCTCTCTTATCAGTTGTTTGTTCTGTTACATCTTCACCATCTAAAAATATCTTTCCAGAAGTTACACTATACTCTGGATTATTCATTAAAACATTGGCAAGTGTTGATTTACCAGAACCGTTTGGTCCCATAATTACATGCACTTCACCATAATTAACTTTCAAATTTATATTCCTAAGGATTTCTTTATCCTCTACACCTGCGCTTAAGTTTTCAATTCTTAAGAGTTCACGACTCATAATTTCCTCCTACAATATTTATTACAAACCCAATTCATAGTAAACCACTACGATTAATACTTTAAGATTATAACATAATTTTTTAAAAACTCATATAGAATTACTAGGATTTTAATATAAATCTGTAATTTTCTTATTTTGACAAAATAATTTACTAAAAGTATAATTACTTTGAGGTGTTATATGGCTCGGTATTATTTTGCAGCATTGT
>NZ_JH165066.1:28028-44956 GCF_000227315.1 Peptoniphilus indolicus ATCC 29427
GGTGCATTTTAAATTGTATTTAATTTTATAATTACATATTTAGTTGAATTCTTTTTCCATTAACTGTCAACACTTCTTTAAGCTCTAAAATAGTTAAAAAACTACTTAGTTCTGAAACATTCATGAATAAATTTCTAGCCAAATCATCTATTTCATTGACACCTTTTTCTATACACTCTACAACTTTTATTTCATCTTCAGATAAATCCACTTCAAAAAGTTTTCTTTTTCTCTACCTTTGGAAGTATTGCCAACAACTCATCAATAGAACTCAATATATTAGCCCCATCTCTTATTAATGCATTTGTGCCTTCTGAATAAAAACTATTTATATTTCCCGGAACTGAAAAAACTTCTTTACCTTGCTCAGCTGCAATCCTTGCAGTTATAAGACTGCCACTTTTATTCCTAGCCTCTACAACAATTATAGCCAAACTAAGACCTGAAATTATTCTATTTCTAAGAGGAAATCTATAAGGCTTTGGTGCGGTTCCAGGAGGATATTCTGAACACACAACTCCATTGTTTATTATTTCAGAATAGAGATGAGAGTTTGCTTTAGGGTATATCACATCTACCCCACTTCCAAGAACAGCTATTGTCCTCATATTGTTAAATATTGCCCTATTATGTGACAGTGCATCTATTCCATAAGCCATCCCTGAAATTATTGTTGCCCCTACTGGCTTTAAATTATCCACTATGTAGTTTACAACAACTTTTCCATAATCTGAGTGATTTCTAGAGCCAACTATACCTATGCTAAAAAAGTCATCTTTAGAAAATTTGCCTTTTGTATAAAGTACTCTCGGAGAATTTTCTATGTATCTAAGTCTATCTGGATAATCATCATCTATGTAAGTTAAGATATTTATATTTTCTTTAAAACAATATTCCTCTAAAAGTTTTAGTTTTTCCTCATCAAATTTTGATAGTCTATTTCTAACTGCTTTTGAAAAATTTTTTTGAATTGCTTCAGATGAAAATATTTCTGAAATATGTATATCATTTATAGATAGATAATCTTGAATTTTTTCTATTTCAATATTTTCAACTCCAATTAAATTTAAATATAATATATAGTCTCTGTATTCCATATTAACTCCAATATTTAACATCCATTGTCCTATATCTTATAGCTTCTAATATATCAGTATCTTCTATATCTTTATGATTTTCTAAATCTGCTATTGTTCTTGAAACCTTTAGTATTTTATTATAAGTTCTGGCGGAAAAAGAATATTTTTTAAATGCCATATCCATAATTTTTTAGATTTTTCTTTTAAATTACAAAATTCTGCCATCATATTTTCTTTAATCTCAGAGTTGCATTGGAAATTGAAATCTCTATATCTATCTTTTTGTAATTCTCTTGCTCTTTCTACTCTCTCTTTTATAACTTTTGAACTCTCCGATTCAATTTTTTCATTTGATAATTTATCATATTTTACAGCAGAAACCTCAACATGAATGTCAATTCTATCCAAAAGAGGATGTGAAATTTTAGATAGATATCTATTTATATCAGCTGCACTACAATTGCACACATGGTCCTTAGAATTATGAAATCCACAAGGACAAGGATTCATGGCTGCAATCAAAATAATATCTGACGGATAAGTTAAACTTGCATTTGCCCTTGATATACTTATAGTTTTATCTTCTAAAGGTTGTCTCAGTACTTCTATAACAGTTTTTTGAAACTCGGGAAGTTCATCTAAAAAAAGTACACCATTGTGCGAGAGCGATATTTCCCCCGGTTTTGGGATTCTCCCCCCTCCAATTAAAGAGACTGCCGATGCAGTATGATGAGGTGCTCTAAAAGGAGGATTTGTAATTAATTTTGATTCTTTCAAAAGACCCGCTATTGAATATATTTTTGTAACTTCAATTGCTTCATCAAAATTCAAACTCGGTAGTATAGTTGGAAATCTTTTAGCTGCCATACTCTTGCCACTTCCCGGCTCACCAACCATAAGTAAATTATGCTTCCCAGCGGCAGATACCTCTAAAGCACGCTTTAAAAATTCTTGACCTTTCATATCTGAAAAATCTATATCAAAAGTCTTATCTTCAATATGATATTCTTCAGTATATCTAGCTACTTGTTCTTCGCCATTTAAAAAACTAACAACTTCTCTTAAAGTTTTAACTGGGTATATTTCAACGTCTAAAACTACTGAACATTCTTCACGATTTTCATAAGGAATTATAAACTTTCTAAATCCTTTTTCACGCATTGAAATTACCATTGCTAGACAACCGTTTATCTTATTTACAGAACCGTCTAATGACAATTCTCCAATGTATATATATTCTTCTTTAATATCAACAGATTGATTTGCAGATAGTATTGACATTGCTATTGCCAAGTCCATTTGCGAGCCATCTTTTCTCAAGCTTGCAGGTTGCAAATTTATAGTTATTCTACTCAAAGGAAACTCTAAACCTTCATTTTTTATCCCCGATCTAACTCTCTCTATAGACTCTTTTATAGCTGTGTCCGGCAATCCAACTATTGTAAATTTGGGTAAACTTCTCATTAAATCCGCTTCAACAGTTACTAAATCTCCTTCTAATCCTTGTAAAGAACAAGTCAAAACTTTAGAATACATAATTTCACCTCATACTACTTCAAATGCATTTTCTATGTGATTAATCTCTCCCGTTGAATAATACTCAACAACGTCAAACCTAACTTGCAAATGTGTATAATCATACTTAATTAAATAATTCATTGATGTTTTTATTATGTTTTTAATCTTTCTTTCATCCACAGCTTCAAAAGCATTCCCAAACTTTTTAGACCTTCTGCTCTTTACTTCTACAAATACAATTATATTTTTATCTAAACATATTATGTCTATCTCAGTCCCATTAGCTCGATAATTCCTATCTAAAATTTTACATCCTTTGCTCACCAAATAATCTGTTACTATCTGTTCACCGTAATCTCCAAACTCTTTGTTATTCATTTTTTAACCTATTAAATTTCTCAAAAAGGTAAGCCTATGCATAGGTGTATATCCTACTTCTTTTATTGCATTTCTGTGTTCAGTAGTCCCATAACCTTTATTTTTTTTTAGATTATATCCAGGATATAACTTCTCCCAATTATCGCAAAGACTATCTCTATATACTTTTGCAACTATTGAAGCACAAGCTATTGAATAGCACCTATCATCACCCTTTATTATGGAAACTTGTGCTATTTGAGTATCAATTTTTTCTGCATCTATCAACAATAAATCAGCATATACTTTTCGCCCTTTTTGATCCCTCATATTTTTAATTGCTTGTTCCATCGCCAAGTGTGTCGCATTTTTTATATTTATTTCATCAATTTTCTTAGAATCAATCCTTCCTATACCTACTGCTATACACTCATCAAGTATTTTTTCGTATAGAGACTCTCTTTTTTTTACAGATAATTTTTTAGAATCAGCTACTCCTTCTATTCTGCTATCCGGCATTATAATAGCACAAGCTAACACATCTCCAAAAAGAGAACCCCTGCCAACTTCATCTATTCCAACTATATTAGTGTAGCCAATTTTTTTGTACTCTTTTTCAAATTCTTCCATCAATAGTCTCCAATGTAATATTTCCTAAGACACCTTTCCTGAATTCATCAAGAACAATATTTGCAACTTTTGAGTAGTCAATTTCCCCACCTTTTACAATTGCGCCTCTTTTTCTTCCTATTCTTTCCATCACTTCAATAGGCTCTCCATCTACTTCAACATTATATCTATTTTTCAAAATATTTTCGTCTATACTAATCAATCTTTCAATCAATCTAAGCACCAATGTTTCAATATCCATTATTTCATCTTTTATAGCTCCAGTAAAAGCAAGATTCAAACCAACTTTTTCATCTTCAAACTTAGGCCAAAGAACTCCCGGAGTATCCAAAAGATGTAACTTAGGATTTAATTTAATCCATTGGTTAGTTTTAGTCACTCCCGGTCTATTGCCTACCTTAGCCGACTTTGTCTTTGAAATACCATTTATAAATGTAGATTTTCCAGAATTTGGAATGCCAACTATCATAGCCCTTAAAGGTCCCATATTTATACCTTTTTCTTCTTTTTTTGCTATTTCGTCTTTCATAAAATTAAGTGCTTCTCTTACTATAAGAGATGAATTAGGCTTTGCTGCACTATAGAGAACAGCTCTGTTATTATCATCTGATAATTTCTTTTTCCATAATTCATTCTGCTCAGAATTAGAAAGGTCTGTCTTATTTAAAATAAGTAATCCTTTTTTATTTTGTAATACCTTACTAAGTATAGGATTTCTACTAGCAATTGGAATTCTTGCATCTATTATTTCTATATAAAAGTCCACTAGTTTTGACTTTGCTTGTATATCTTCTATAGTTTTTTTCATATGTCCTGGATACCAATTTATGTTCAAAATATCACCTTCTCTTTAAAATATAATATCATAATTGGCAATATATTTATACATAATAAAAAACCTCCTGTAATACAAGAGGTTTGATAAGCTTAATTTAGTTATGTCTTTGGTATGGAATACCGTCTGCACTAGGTGCATTTGAACTCTTTACAAATAAAATCAAAGCAAGCAATGTTATTACATAAGGTAGCATTGATAAAAGATTTGTATCTAATTGAATTCCTAAATTTCCCAATATAACTGAAAATCCTTGTGCTGCACCAAATACTAAACAAGCAATAAATGCACCTTGAGGTCTCCAGTTACCAAATATTACGGCTGCAAGAGCTATAAAGCCTTGTCCTGAAATTAGAGTTTGTCTGTAGTTAGAAACTATTGCCAAACTCATACTTGCTCCACCAAGTCCCGCTAAAAAACCTGAAGCTAATACACAAAAATATTTTATTCTATATGCATTAACACCAAGTGTTTCTGCTGCTCTAGGATGTTCCCCGACAGCTCTTATCCTAAGACCTAATTTAGTTCTATATAGCACATACCACATAATAGCTACAAATGCAAAAGCTATATAAACTATAACATATTGTTGAAATAAAACCTTTAAATATCTCATCCACGGATATTGTGATATCAACTCTTTTGTAAATACATTAGAAAAAAGTTGAGGCAGTTTATTTTTAAATGGAATTGACTTAGACATTGCAGCTCCGTCAAAAAATATTCTACATAAAAATAATGAAAGTCCAGGTCCTATTAAGTTTATAGCTATACCACTTACAACGTGGTCTGCTTGGAAATTTATAGTGGCTATTGCGTGGAATAGAGCTAATGCCATTCCTCCTAAACCTCCACATAAAAATGCAAGCCAAGGATTCCCTGTATAAAAACCAACAGTTGCTCCCACTATAGCTCCTATCGTCATCATACCTTCAAGTCCTATGTTTACAACCCCACCATTTTCACTTATAACTCCACCAAGCGCTGTAAAAATAAGAGGAGCTGAATATAATAATGTAATGCTTATAATACCTAAAATTGTACTCATTATTTTGCCTCCTTCTTTTTATATAGAGAACTTATAAGTTCTAAAAGTCTTGGCATAGCAATGAAGAATATTATTATACCTATTACTATATCTACTACTTCAGAATAAGTATTTAGAGAAGAGTTTAATTTTCCTCCACCATATTTCAAACCTGCAAATAAAAGTCCTGAAGGTATACAAGCTAATGGATTGTTACCAGCTATTAGAGCAACTGCCATACCATCAAATCCATATCCTTGTTGCGATGCCATAAGCCCTATGTTTCCTGCAACACCTAGAACCATAATGGCTCCTGCAAGTCCTGATATAGCTCCTGAAATAGACATTGAAGTAACCTGATTTTTTTGTATGTTTATTCCACCGTACTCAGCAGCATCTAAATTGTATCCAACAGCTTTTAATTGATATCCTAAAGTTGTATTCTTTATAATATACCAAACTAAAATTGCAATAACTATAGCTATTACAATACCCCAATTCAATGGAGGTCTTAAAACTTGCTTCAATATGCTGTGGTTCATTAAGAAATCTATTCCAGCATCTGTTCTCTTCCAGTTTCCTAAAATTTCAATATTTGCAGTTACATTTATTGGGTAAGTTGTATCAGTTCCAACTTTTCTCAATGCTTTTAAACTCAACATATAATTACTTAAATAAAATGCAATCCAATTGAACATTATAGAAGAGATTACTTCGTTTATTTTGAACTTACTTTTTAATAAACCAACAATTCCTCCCCAAATAGCTCCAAAAAGAGTGCCAACTAAAAGAGCAAATATAGGGTGAATTACTGGTGGTAATTTCAATAAATAACCTATTAAGAATGCACCTATTGAACCAACTATATATTGTCCTTCACTACCTATGTTAAATAGTCCTGTTCTAAATGCGAAGGCAACTGAAATACCTGTCAAAATTATAGGGATTGCTTTAACTATAACCCATGAAATATATGATGGCTTTCCTAAAGCTCCTATTACAATTACTTTAAAAGCTTGTAAAGGATTGATGTCGTTAATTATTAAAATAATAGAACCAAACAAAAATCCAAATAGTATAGATACTACAGTATAAAATAATCTATTTTTACTTTTCATCTGCAGCACCTCCAGCCATTAACAATCCTATTTCAGTTTCATTAGTTTCGTCTTTTTTCATTACCTTTGATATCTTCCCATCATAAATAACAGCTATTCTATCAGATAGAGCTAGTATTTCATCAAGCTCAAACGAAATCAATAAAACAGCTTTAAAATTATTTCTTTGAGTTACTAAAAATCTGTGAACATACTCAATTGCCCCTACGTCCAATCCTCTCGTAGGTTGAGCCGCTATCAATACATCAGGATCATTAGTAATTTCTCTTGCAATAATTACCTTTTGTTGATTCCCCCCAGATAAAGCACTTGTCTTTTGATGTATATCTCTTGGACGTATATCAAATTTTTCAACTAATTCTTTAGCAAAATCTTCTATCTCTTTAGATTTTAAAATTCCCTTATTAGAAAATTTTTCTTTGTCGTAATTTTCTAGAATTAAATTTTCTGAAATATCAAAATCTAATACTAATCCTCTTTTTTGTCTATCTTCCGGGATATTATATAATCCAGCTTCATGAATATCTCTAGGTGTTTTATTGGTTATATCCTCACCATTTATTTTAACAAGGCCTGACTCTATTTTTCTAAGTCCTGTAATAGCTTCTAAAAGCTCTGATTGCCCATTTCCATCTACTCCTGCAAGTCCTAAGATTTCCCCTTTATATAAGGTTAAATCAAGTCCTTTTACCATATCAACATTTCGTTGATCTTTTACTACAAGATTTTGTATTTCAAGCACAGCTTCGCCATGTTCTTGGTCTTTTTTATCTACCTTTAGTCCGACGCTTCTTCCTACCATCATGTCTGCTAAATCAGATTCAGTAACTTCTTTTACATCTACAGTATCTATTTTTTCTCCACGTCTTATAATAGTACATCTGTCTGCCATTGCTTTAATTTCTTTTAACTTATGAGTTATTAAAATAATAGTTTTTCCTTGTTGTGACAGATTGTTTATTATATTAATAAAATCATCTATTTCTTGAGGAGTAAGTACTGCTGTTGGCTCATCAAAAATTAATATATCTGCACCTCTGTAAAGAGCTTTTAAAATTTCAACTCTTTGCTGCATACCAACAGATATATTCTCTATTTTTTCATCTGGATTAATTTCTAATCCGTATTTTTTAGACAGTTCGATTACACTTTCTCTAGCAAATTTAATATCCAGTGCCAAACCCTTAGTTGGCTCCATTCCTAGAATTATATTTTCAACTACAGTAAACGGTTTTATAAGCATAAAATGTTGATGCACCATTCCGAGTCCAACTTTGATAGCTTCATTAGCATCCTTAATATCTACTAAGTTCCCATTTATATAAATGCTGCCACTTGTTGGAGAATATAGTCCGTATAGTACATTCATAAGTGTACTCTTACCTGCTCCGTTTTCACCTAAAAGTGCATGTATTTCACCTTGTCTGACATCAAAGTTAATATTATTATTAGCTGTAAAATCTCCAAATTTTTTTACAATGTTTCTCATATCTACAGCTAATTTGTAATTATCCTGATTTTGCACTTCTTCACCACCCTTTTGTTAATTATACTATAAAAATCACATTTAGTAATTAAAAAAAGAGTTTGGATAAAACCAAACTCTTCAAATACTTAAATTACTTTGCTGCTTCGTAAGATTCTTTATCTTTAGGAACTGTTAATTCACCTTTTACAATTTTTTCTTCAATATCTTTTACAGCTTTAAGAACTTCTGGTTTAACATTCTTATCTGAAGTTGGAGCTATGCCTACTGCGCCTTCATCTTTAAGACCAAGCTCAATTGTAGTTCCACCTTCAAACTTATTATTTTCAACAAATTCTTTAATTACCTTATATATAGCTACATTAGCATTTTTCATCGCTGATGTTAATACATTTTCAGGAGCCGCTTCAGATTGGTCTCTATCTACACCGATAACCCATTTATCAGCTTCTTTAGCTGCTTCTATAACTCCGTCTCCTGCCCCTCCTGCTGCATGGAATATAACATCTGCACCTTGTTGATACATTTGAGTTGCAATTGCTTTACCTTTTTGAACATCACTGAATCCACCAACATATTGTACTGCAGTTTCGATTTCTTTGCCTAGTTCTTTTGCTGCATAATCAACACCAGCTCTAAAACCATATTCAAAATGCCCTATAAGTGTTCCTTCTTGTCCGCCTACAAAACCAACTTTGTTAGTTTCAGTAGTTTTACCAGCAATGTAACCTACTAAGAAAGATGGTTCTTCTTCTCTAAAAGTTATGCCTAGTAAGTTGTCTATAGGTTCAGAAGGACTATGGTCAATCATAGCATATTTGACATCCGGATTTTGTTTAGCAACTTGCTCAATAATATCCCCCATTTTAAATCCTGCACCTACAACCATGTTAGCATTTTCATCTAACATACTTTCAAAGTTTGGAATAAAGTCATTTGCATCAGATGATTCTTTGTAAACCCTCTTAATTCCCAGTTCAGATTCAGCTTGCCCAATACCTTCATAAACACCTTGATTAAATGAAGCATCGTTAATTCCACCTTCATCAGTTACAAATCCTACAATTAAATTACTAGCTTCTGTCGCTGTTTTTTCTGAATTTGCAGCAGCATCATTCTTTGGTTTATTACCACCACAAGCAACAAGTAGCATTGTTGTAGCTATTGCTAGAACAACAAGTAAATTTCTCTTTTTCATACTTACCTCCTATAATTTCTTAAGACCATTATATAATATTTAGATAACCTTTTCAAATAAATTGAAAATGTTTTCTAAGTTTTATTTTAAATTTTAATTTTAATTAAAGCTTTCACATATATGCTATAAAAAAGACACTATAAAAAAAGCTTTTAAAGTGTCTTAGATATATCTATATTTAAAAGTTATATTTTCTCTCCAAAAAGTTTTTACCAACTTCTGGGAATAGTGCATAAGTTAAAACATCTTCTTGTGATTGTGCAACATCAGCTATCTCTTCAATTATTTTTGGAAGTCCATCTGATAAATGGTTTGCCGGTCTATCTGTTATCACTTCTGCATCTTGAATAATACTCTTCCTAAAAGTTTCATCCACTGGAACAGGAGTTTGACCATAAAGTCCCTTTAAATAGTCTTTTACTTCATTAGGAACCATCTTATATCTTTGTCCTGTTATTATATTGAAAGTAGCCTGAGTTCCAACCATTTGACTCATAGGAGTTACTAGTGGTGGAAACCCTAAATCCGCTCTAACACGTGGAACTTCTTTTAGAACTTCTTCGTACTTATCAAGTTTTTTAAGACCTGCAAGTTGGGTATACAAGTTTGAAAGCATTCCACCCGGAACTTGATAAATCAATCCCTTAGGATCAATAGATAACATTTTTGTAGGTAGAGTCCCTTCTTTCAAATACTTTTCCTTAACATTTTGGAAAAAGCTTGCCAATTCTTCTAATACCTTCATATTAAGTCTTGTATTATTGCCGCTCTCTCTTATCAAAACATCTAAAGTTTCTGTTGAAGGCTGTGATGTTCCTCCTGAAAATGGTGATATTGCAGTATCTATTATATCAATTCCAGCCTCAACTCCCTTTAAATAAGTCATTGAACCCATTCCTGTTGTCTCGTGTGTATGAAGTTCTAATGGAAGATTAGTATTTTTCTTTAGTTCAGTAACTAATTCATAAGCCTTATATGGTGTCAATATCCCTGCCATATCTTTGATAGCTATTGAATCCGCTCCCATCTCTGTAATTTTAGAAACAAGATTTGAAAAATATTCCACAGTGTGTACTTCAGAAGTTGTATAGCTTATTGCAACTTGAGCTTCTGCTCCATATTTCTTTGTAGCACTTATTGAAGTTTCAAGATTTCTTATATCGTTTAGTGCGTCAAAAATTCTTATTATATCTATACCATTGCTAATAGATAGTTCTATAAATTTTTCCACTACGTCATCAGGATAATTTTTATATCCTAATAAATTTTGACCTCTTAAAAGCATTTGAGTCTTAGTGTTTTTTAAATTTGATTTTATAAATCTCAATCTTTCCCATGGGTCTTCATCTAAAAATCTTATACAAGAGTCAAAAGTAGCTCCTCCCCAACACTCTAGAGCCCTATACCCAGCATTATCTAAAAGATTTAAAGCATCTTTAAAATCCTCAGTTCTCATTCGTGTTGCCATCAAACTTTGGTGAGCATCTCTGAGTACCGTTTCTGTAAATTCTATTGTTCTTCCCATTCTTCCTCCTAAAAATAACTTACTCTATAAATTTATAATTATAAAATTATTATTCCTATAAAATATTTTCTTTATTAATGATATTACAATATATACCCTTTCTCAAGCGGCCAAAAAGCTTTTAATATTCAACTTACCTATGCACAATATAGATAAATTGATATAAAAAGCCTCTTTCTATAGAAAAAGGCTTAACATTGTTTTTTTATTGTTTTTTAATATCTTCCAATTGCTTTTTAGTTAGCTTAATTTGCTCCTTAACAGACTTAGCTGAAGGACCACCAAAAAACTTTTCTTTCATTTAATATATAATCTAAATCTATAAACTTATAGTAATCTTCTTCAAATACTTCTGAAAATTCTTTATATTTTTCTAAAGGTATTTCGTTTAAGCTAAGGTTTTCGGAAATTCCATATTTAACAATACTGCCTGTTATATAGTATGCATCTCTAAAAGCAAGACCTTTTTTTACAAGGTAGTCTGCTGTATCCGTTGCATTTATATATCCCTTATGTGCCATTTCTCTCATTCTATTTGAATTGACTACCATAGTATCCAACATACCTTTTAAAACTTCTATAGATATTTCAAATGTTTCAACACTGTCAAATAAATATTCTTTATCTTCTTGCATATCTTTATTGTACGCAAGAGGTATTCCCTTTAGCATGGTCATTATTCCCATTAGATTTGAATATAGACACGCCGATTTTGCTCTTAAAAGTTCTGCCATATCAGGATTTTTCTTTTGAGGCATAATTGAAGAACCGCTTGAATACTCATCAGCTATAGTTATAAATTTAAATTCTTGTGATGAATATATTATAAGTTCTTCTGCCAATCTAGAAAAATGCATTCCAACATTAGCTAGACAATATAATAATTCAACAACATGGTCTCTATCTGATACAGAATCCATCGAATTTAGTGTTGGAGCTTTAAAGCCAAGCTCTAATGCCGTAAAATCTCTATCTATCTCATAAGTTGTTGTGGCTAAAGCACCTGCTCCAAGTGGACTAGTCATCATTCTATCTCTTGCATCAGATATTCTTGAAATATCTCTTAAAAACATTTGAGCATACGCCATTATATGGTGTGCAAATGTAACAGGTTGTGCAATTTGTAAATGTGTATAACCCGGCATTACAGAATCTAAATTTTCTTCAGCAACTTTAAATATTATTCTTTCTAATTCAACTAATAAATCTATAGCTCTTTTAGAAGCTTCTATTGTAAATAGTTTTACATCTACTGCGACTTGGTCATTTCTGGACCTTGCAGTGTGTAATTTCTTACCTGCATCTCCAATTCTATTTGTCAGCTCAGATTCTATAAACATATGAATATCTTCAGCATCTTTAGAAAATTCAAGGTTACCATTTTCAATATCTAAAAGTATTGAATCTAGTCCTGAATCAATTTTTGTAAACTCTTCATCAGATATTATACCACACTTATTCAACATTTTTGCATGTGCTTTTGAGCCCTTTATATCCACTCTATAGAGTTTATAATCCACTCCAATGGAGCTATTAAACTCATGAGCAATTGAAGCCGTTTTATTATTAAATCTTCCTTTATATAAATCCATTACCATTCATTCATTCTTTCTGCTTTGTATAGCTTCTATTTTTAAAGGTAGAGCAAATAAATTTACAAAACCTTGAGAGTCATATTGGTCATAAACTCCATCTTCTCCAAAAGTTGCAAACTCTTCTGAGAATAGAGAATATTTTGACTCAACTCCATTAGGAATTATATTTCCCTTGTATAATTTCAATTTTACTGTACCACTAACTCTTTTTTGTGTCTCATCTACAAATGCTTGAAGAGATTCTCTTAATTTTGAATACCAAAGTCCCTTGTAAACTTCATCAGCATACTTAAGAGATAACATTTGTTTAAACTTCAAAGTATCTCCGTCAAGTGTTAGAGACTCTAAAATTTCATGTGCTCTATATAATATTGAACCTGCTGGATTTTCATATATACCTCTTACCTTTATTCCTGTTATTCTGTTTTCTATAATATCATCTATTCCAATTGCATGTTCTCCACCAATTTTATTCAACTTCTTTATTAGTGAGACTCCATCCAACTTTTCTCCATTTAAAGAAACTGGAACTCCTTCTACAAATTCAAGTACAATTTCTTCAGTTTCATCTTTAGCATCTTCAAACTTTTTAGAAAGAGTTAAGAAATTATCATATTTAGGAGCATTAGCAGGATTTTCTATTTCCAAACCTTCGTGAGAAATATGCCATAAATTTCTATCTTCTGAATATGCTGAGCCATTATTTTTATTTATAGGAATATTTCTTTGTGCTGCATAAGCTTCTTCTTCTTCACGAGATTTTATTTCCCAAAATCTCCAAGGTGCAACTATTTTTATTTCAGGATCAAAATGTCTAATTGTAGTTTCAAATCTAACTTGGTCATTCCCCTTGCCTGTACAACCGTGCACAATAGCATCTGCACCTTCTTTATGCGCTATCTCTATCATACGTCTTGCTATAATAGGTCTTGCAAAAGCTGTTCCCAATAAATATTGATTCTCATATTTAGCTCCTGCCTTTAGAGTATTGAATACAAAGTCTTCTACAAATTCCTTTTGTATGTCTTCTATATATAACTTTGAAGCTCCTGAATTTAATGCTTTTTCTTCAAGACCATCAAGCTCTGATTCTTGACCTACATTTCCTGAAACAGCTATTACTTCACAACCAAAATTTTCTTTTAGCCATGTTATCATAACTGATGTATCCAATCCACCAGAATAAGCTAACACTACCTTTTTGAGTTCTAAATTTTTCATTGTATTGTATTCCATATTTTCCTCCCTATAATAAAAAACGTCCCTTTCTATCATCTAAAGATAGAAAGAGACGAATATCCGCGGTACCACTCCAATTGGGTTAAAATAAATAACCCCACTTATAGTTTAACGACAACTTTACGTGCAATGCTCGAGCTCTCACATTGCCATCTCCATGGCCCTACTGCTTACTCTCACTTCAATTTTCTGACTCACACTCTACTCAGATCGCTTTTAATCTATATGAGAAGCACCCATTTCATAGACTTTTTTATATTTTGTATATATTAAACTCTATATCTTTTTCTGTCAAGTGTTTAATTTAAATCATTTATATATACTAAATTGCAATATCAAATTGAACTATATTACCCAAGTGATCAATTAATCATAAATTATTAAGTTTCTAACAAAACCCTCTAAAGGAGTTTTATAATTTAGGATTTTTCTAGGTAGTTTATTCATTCAGTTCATTATCTTAAGATAATGATTTTTCCCATAGTATGTTAAAGATTTTCCCTGTTTTCTTTTATTTAGTCTAGTTTTACTCGATTTTGTCTTCCTGTGTAGCTTTATCGGCAAATCAATAGATTTAACACAAATCAGACTTAAGTTTACATAGTTATATAATGTTTTGTAAATACTCTTTTTTCATCAATATTGATTAAATTGAATTTCTTCTGTTATACTAAATTTCATAAGAAGCCTTTCTTTCTGATAATTTGTTTTTGCTTAAGCTTATATTACCAGATGGTTCCCTAATTTTTTATTTTTTGTCATATATCTATTTATTACCTAACAAATATGATTGCTTACTTATTTTTAGAAAATTTCTTTAAAATTTCACTTTCTTCTTCACCATATACTTGTCTAATATTCCAACTACTTATTTTTAAATTAACCAAGTAGTTTCCATTTTTTAATTTTGTAAATTTTAAATCTCTAACATCATCCCATCTGACAAATATAGAGATAAATAGTGAATTTGGAGTTACTATTACTCCACTTTTAGAAAATCCTTCTGCAAAAAATCCTGATACAAAAAATAGCCATCCAACTATTCCAACTATTAAATTTATTTTCTCTAATGTGCTGAATTTAAAAAATATAACTAAAATTGCCACCAATAAAAATCCTGATATTAACATCTTATGTAACATAATTTTAGCATGATGTTCATTTTTAAAATAACCATATCCGTTGTATACTATTCCTAAAACCATTGATATTAACAAAATATATGATACCATTTTTATCTCCTTATCCATTTTTCTTTTAACTTAATTTATAATTTTTAATTTAATAAGTCAAGTTTTGAATTTATATTTATTAAAAGTTGAGGTAAATTTTTAAATGCCGTATAATATATTAAAATTCAATTTAGAAATATTAGGTGATTTAATGGCAAAAGTTATATCGATAAATAAATCAGATACAAAGGGAGTAGTAAAAATACCTCAAGATTCAGGAGAATTTATAGAAAATTTTGGTCTTAAGGATGATGCCCACGCAGGCAACTGGCACAGACAAGTTAGTTTATTAGGTGTTGAAAGTTTTAATAAAATGGAAGGCTTAAATCTTAAGTATGGAGATTTCGCAGAAAATTTGACTACTGAAGGAATCGTCTTATATGAACTTCCTATAGGAACTTTATTGAAAATAGGAGAAACTATTCAAGAAGTTACTCAAATAGGAAAAGAATGTCACAAAGGTTGTGCAATTAAGCAAACTGTAGGTAAATGTGTTATGCCACTTGAGGGTATTTTCACAAAAGTTATTAAAGGAGGTTTAATCTCTGTGGGTGATTTTATCGAAATTATGGACTCTAAATGAGTCCTTTTTTCTTTAATAAAAGCTTGATTTAATAGCTTTTATGTATTAGATTTATAATGTATAAACTATATTTGAGGAGGAAAAAGTTTATGGTATTATTTTTAATCGGCGTTTTGATTTTAATAGTATGTGGATTTGCTTATGGAAAATATTGCGAAAATGTATTTGATCCAGATGATCGTGTCACACCTGCTATTGCTAAAGCTGATGGTGTAGATTATGTAGGAATGAAAAAATGGAAAAATCAACTTATTGAACTTTTAAACATTGCTGGTACAGGACCTATCTTAGGACCTATACAAGGTATCCTTTTTGGACCTATTGCATTTTTAACAATACCTATAGGCTGTGTTTTTGCAGGTTCTCTACATGATTACTTTGTTGGTATGATTTCTATGAGAAATGATGGGGCCCAAGTTCCAACGCTTATAAAAAAATATGTTGGTACAGGAACTAATAAAATTTACAATATAATTATTTGGATACTAATGCTTTTAACTGGTGTTGTTTTTATTTACACTCCTGGAGATTTAATTGTAAATAATATCCTTCGCATGGACATAAACTCAAATGTAATATGGATAGTGTATGCTTGTATTTTACTTTACTATATCATAGCTACACTTTTCCCTATTGACGCCATTATAGGACGTGTATATCCAATCTTCGGAGCATTCCTTGGAATTTCTGCAATTGGTGTTTTCATTGGAGTTCTTTTAACTGGTGGAGCCGATCTTCATCCTATCACTTCAGGAGCTTTAATTTCTGAACACCCTACTGCTCAATCATTCATACCTGTTTTCTTTATAACAGTAGCTTGTGGTATAATGTCAGGTTTCCACGGTTCACAAGCAACTCTAATCTCTAGAACTGTTAAGAGCGAAAAAGAAGGTCGTCAAACTTTCTATAACATGATGCTTGCTGAAGGTTTTATTGCTATGTGTTGGGCTGCAGGTGCTATGGTTTTATTTAACACTACTGCCCCTGTTGATACTACTGCAACTTTAATGGTTGGTGAAATTTCTAAAAGATTTATGGGTAGCATAGGTGGTCTTCTTGCTATAATCGGAGTAATAGTGCTTCCAATAACAAGTGGAGATACTGCTTTTAGAGCTCTAAGACTTATGATTGCAGAACAATTTAATATTGACCAATCAGTTGCTATAAAGAGAGTAATCCTTTCTATAATAATCTTTATTCCTGCAGTTTTAATTTTATTCTTTGCTAAAACAAATGCAGGTGGATTCAATATGCTTTGGAGATACTTTGGTTTTACTAACCAATTAGTAGCTGTATTTGCATTATTAATGATATCTATCTACTTGAAAGCTCATAACAAAAACTACTATATTTCTTTAATACCCGGTATATTCTATACTTTCATAGTAACAAGTTATATATTCCACGCTGACCTTGGATTCTCTTTGGATACAAGATTAGGTATTGAAGGATACACAGCTAGCTATATTGTTGGGGCTATAGTATCAGTTCTTTTCGTATGGTTTG
>NZ_JH165066.1:45640-58996 GCF_000227315.1 Peptoniphilus indolicus ATCC 29427
AATTTTAATTTAGAACCAAATATACATACAGTTCTTTATAATATTAGACTTCCCCGAATTTTAGTTGGAATTTTAGTTGGAGTTGGACTTTCTATATCTGGAGCTACACTACAAGCAGTCTTTCACAATCCTATGGTGTCCCCTGATGTTTTAGGAGCTTCAAGCAGTACCGGATTTGGTGCGGCACTTGGTATTTTATTAGGGTTTAATAGATTCTCAACAACTTTAATTTCTTTTGCTATGGGTACTTTGTCCATCTTAATTGTTATATTCGTTTCAAAAAAGATAAAGAAAAACAGAGACGTTGGACTTGTACTCACTGGAATGATGGTAAGTTCTATCTTCTCATCTGCTCTATCATTGTTAAAGTTAATAGCAGACCCTACAAGCGAACTACCTGCCATAACATATTGGTTAATGGGTTCTTTAAACTCATCAAAATTAGACGACTTCTTTTTTTGTCTACCCATAATATCAGTTGGTGTGTTAATTCTTTTGTTAATTAGATGGAGATTAAACCTACTTACGTTTGGAGATGAAGAAGCTCATTCTCTTGGCGTTAACCCAGAAAAGTTACGAATTATAGCAATTCTATCAACTACATTAATAACAGCTGTGTGTGTTTCTGTAAGCGGTGTAATTGGTTGGATAGGACTTGTTATTCCCCATATAGCAAAAATATTTTTTGGTAGCGATATGAGAAGAGTTCTTCCTGCTTCCATGCTCATTGGCAGTTCATTTTTGTTAATAGTTGATAATTTTTCAAGAATACTTTCAACTAGTGAAATACCGATAGGAATTTTGACATCATTTATTGGCGCTCCATTTTTTATATACCTAATGAGTCGGGAGGTGAATTAATGAACCTTAAAGTTGAAAATATCTCTTTTAAATACAGAACTAATGAAGTTTTACAAGATGTTTCTTTTGAAGCCAATTCAAATAGCTTGGTAGCTATACTCGGTAAAAACGGCGTTGGCAAAAGCACTTTATTCAAAATAATATTGGGAATTATTAAAAATTATCTAGGAACTATTTCAGTTGATGGTGTAAATATAAAAAAACTATCCGCAAAAGAATTAGCTAAAACTGTATCTTATATCCCACAAAGTCAAAATAAAATCTTCACTTTTACTGTAGAAGAAATGGTGCTTATGGGAACTAACTCATCTCTTAATACTTTTGAGATGCCCAATAAAAAATCATATGAATTAGTTGACTTTGCCATCAATTCATTAAATTTAAACTATCTTAGATATAGAAAATTTAATGAATTATCCGGAGGAGAAAGACAGTTAGTCTTAATAGCAAGAGCTATTGCCCAACAATCAAAAATCATAATTATGGACGAACCTTGCTCGAGCTTAGATTATGGTAACCAAATAAAAGTGATGGAATATATATCAAATCTTTCTAAACAAGGATATTTGATTTTATTTTCTACTCACAACCCCGAACACGCTCAAATATTTGCTGATAAGGTTTTAATTTTAAACCGCGGCTCTACAATAGCATATGGTAACACCAACGATATTCTAACTGAATCTTTATTATCAAATATATATCAAATACCAATACTTATACGAAACGTAGAAGATACAAATCAAAAAGTTATTCTGCCTGATTTGAAAACTTATAGACAATATTAAATTTTCATTAAAACGATTTATCGTTTTAAAATATATTTTAAAGGAGTTATAAGATGAATAAAAAATTATTATTAAAATTGTTAACTATCACTTTACTTTTTAGTTTTATAGTTACCGGATGTCAAAAGAAAGAATCCGCTAATAATTCTAAAGAGCCTGAAAAAGCTACCGAAGTTGCTTCTGAAACAAGAAAAATAACCGACTCAGTTGGCAGAGAAGTTGAAATTCCAAGCAAGATAAACACTATTGCCCCATCTGGTCCACTTGCACAAATAGTTCTATACACTTCAAACTCTGATAAATTAGCTGGATTGGCTAAACCTTTATCAGACAAGCAAAAAGAATACATAGACGATAAAATGGATACCCTGCCTGTTTTTGGACAATTCTACGGTAAAAATTCTGATTTAAATATGGAAGAACTTGTTAAAAATTCACCTGATGTAGTTATGGACATTGGAGAAGCTAAAAAATCAATTGTTGAAGATATGAATAACTTACAAAGTCAAATAAATATACCTGTAGTTTTCGTTGAAGCAAAACTTGAAACAATGTCAGATGCATACAATAAAATCGGAGAAATCATAGGAGATACTTCTAAAACTAAAAAGCTATCTGAATATTGTAAAAATGTTATCGATAACTCAAAGAAAACTCAAATTCCAGAAAATGAACAAGTTTCTGTATACTGGGCTATGGGAGATGCCGGACTTAATACTAATGCTAAAGAATCTTTCCATGCAGAAGTCTTAAATTTAGTAGGAGCTAAAAACATTGCAGAAGTAGAAGCTCAATCAAAAGGTGGCGGAAGCGAGATATCTATGGAACAACTTATAGGTTGGAATCCTCAAGTAATTCTTGCAGATAACCAAAATCTTTACGACATGATAACTACAGACCCAGCTTGGAGCAATCTTGATGCTGTTAAAAACGGTAAAATCTATAGAGTTCCATCCGAACCATATGGTTTCTTAGCAGACCCTCCATCAGTAAACAGAATAATTGGAATAACATGGCTTGGAAATCTTCTATACCCTCAAAAATACAATGTTAATATAAAAGATGAAGTAAAAGATTTTTATAAATTATTCTATAGCTGTGAATTAAAAAATGAACAAATAGATAAAATTTTGGAAAACAGTATATCTAAATAAACTTAAAACCAGGAGCTTTTAATCTCACTCCTGGTATTTTTTATCTTGTGAAACTGTCTTAATTAAGACAATATGCCTTCCATTAAAAATATTCTAAAATCAATTTCACGATTCTTACCTTCCCATAATATTTCATAATTTAATGGCTCAAATTTTGCATTTCTAAAATACGTTTCCATCTCTTCCCTAGAAAATCCATCGTGCCCGTCAAAATCCGGTAAATTTTTATGAAAAGAAGCTGGCACAGTATCTAAATCCATCAATATAAACTTACCATTTGGTTTTAAATGACTCTTTACTAAATTGAGTTCAGACTCTATATCCACTATATGATGAAAAGCTGTCAAAGAATATATAAAGTCATATTTTTTTGATGTTGTCTCTAAATAATTTTCATCATATACCTTTACATTTTCTATTTCTAATTGCTCCAACCTCTTGTCAGTCTGTTCTCTCATCATTTCAGAACTGTCTATGCAATCAATTTCTTTAAGTTCTTTAGACAAAAGACTTGCCAATAATCCATCTCCTGAACCAATTTCAAGAGCATTCTTTTCACTACCATCTTCAAATATATTTATAATTTTCTTATAGATTGAGAAAGTTCTATTTTCCCTCTCTTTTGTATTCCAAACTTTAGCTACTTTATCAAAATAATTATTAGTCATATATTCTCCTATTATGTTTATATTTTATAAATACTACACAAACTAATTACTTACATTTAATATACTACCCCTTTTAAGCGTAATTAAATAAAAAACAGTAAACCATTTGATTTACTGTCTCCAGTTTAAATTTTAACTCTAAAAATTATAGTTTTTAATAGATTTTCTTTTACCGTTCTATTTGAACGCATTCTAAAATCTACTAGATAAAATGCATAAAACCCTCCTTCCATTAAAATCATATCAATTTATAAAAATATTAACACGACATAAAGCGAGAACTGTATTATTATTCATCAGGACATACATAAACTTTTCAGTTCGTATTGTTATGCTCTCTTCAGAAATAGACTCTACAAAACTAAACATATAAGTATCCCCTCCAAAATAACTTCTCCTATCTACATAGGCAGTACATTTTCCAAGTTCAATACTATTATGTTCGATATTGATTTGTCCTGTTTAGCATATCTGTAAATGCATGATTTCTTCTTCCGCCATTAAAATTTTTTCTTCTATATTTTACATTTTCTTTTTTTCCTCTCTCTGTTTTTGAGCAAAGAAAAAAATAAACCTAACTTGATTTACTGTTTCTGTGTTAGTTTTCATTAAATTGTCAACTAGTTAAAAATGGATTAACCAGTTTTATCCACTCTAACGGTAAATACGCTGATAAATATCCATGATTATAACCTTTAGCTTCATAGAGAATACAATCAGGATGCATTTTTTTAAATAGTTTAGCTGATTCCTTAACACAACGCATTTCTTTCTCGCCATAAATATATAAAACCTGTGCTTTGCTTTCTGTAATACTTTCTTTCAATCTATACTTTCCCATATATGTTTTATACATTTTCACTAATGTTTTCATTGGTAATATTGGCATATCTTCCATATAATAATTTTCTATCTCTTCCGGATAAGCCATATTAGGATAAATTTTTTTCATCAAACTTAATTGAATTTTGCTGGCTGATTTACTAAACATAAGTTTTCCAAATATTTTTACAACAATCGTACTAATTCGTGATAAATTTGGCTGAGGAATACAAATGCTACCATCTATTATTGCTTTCTGAGCTATATCACTATCTAATGATAATAACTCAATTGCAATTTGACCACCTAAAGAAACACCGCCTATAGCAAACAATTTCCCATTACAATTGTTTTTTATATAATTCATGATTTGTTGAGCAGAATTTTCAGTTGAAATATAATCTCTTTGATATTCTTCTCCATGACCATCAAGTGTTGGTAAAATCACATGGAATTTATCTGATAATATACGAGCTTGTCGAAGATAATTCCACCAAGAATTACCTCCACCATGTATCAGTAATATATGCGGAAAATTTTTATCTCCAAATTCATGAAACCTCATCTTTCATTACCTCTAAATTTAAACTTTTTTTGTTTATATTACTTAATATTATACCATTTTTAAGCCGTTTTTTGTATATCGGCTTTGTGGTCTTGACAGTTGCATATAAAGTTAAAGTAAACATAAATTTGTTGTTTTCTTTCTTTTCATTTTCTTCCTCCTGTTGTTTCACGGACAACAACTTATCAGATAAATAAAACAGTAAACCTTTTTTGATTTACTGTTCTTTGAATGACTTTTTTATTATTTTTAATCAGAAAGTTTACTTAATACTCCCTCCATGATAATAACACTCATAAATAACTTGCCCATTATATTCAATTGTTTCATATCCTTGAAACCAATTAAAATTTCCATTTTCAAAAGATTTATATGTGTAACCTGAACTTTCATAGGTATGTGGACCTCTAAACGGTCTTTCTTGAGTAACATTCATTAATGCTTCTTTCAAAAAATTATATTCAAATTTGTCATCAAGCTTCCTCCCAATATAATTCATGCTCCATATAACATTACTATCAATCAATATAATTTCTTCTCCGATAAATGGATTTGTTCCAAAATATGAATCATAATACATAAATTTACCCTGTGAATAACTCAAATCAATTGAACAAGGTCTTGATGACTTAATAGGATTTCCATCGCTCGCATAAGTCGACTTCTTCGCTTTTATTAAAAAATTTATAATTTCTTGATTATCCACTTAATCACCCCTCACAATCTTATTTTGTTTAATATCATACCATTTTTAAGCTATTTTTTGTATATCGGCTTTGTGGTCTTGACAGTCGCCTATAAAGTTAAAGTACACATCAACTTGTTGTTTTCTGTCTTTACCTTGTCTTACCCCTGTGGCTTCATAGACTACAACTTTTTCTATATACTCATTTATCATCGGTACTGTCAGTTCTTCAATATCGATATATTTTTTATCATTTTTAGGAATTTATCGGTGTCAACTTTTCTCTAATAATAGCTTTATATTTCTTGTTCAAAATACTGTATTTGTTTTTCTAATCCTTGTTGCTCCGTATCATAGGTATTAAATAATCTATCAAAATCTTTTACGGGAATTTTTCCAAGTGCATGGTCTTCAGATAGTTTTGTTATAACTAAGCACCTCTTCAACCTCTAAATAATAGTATTCAAAAAACCAAGACCCAGATTACAAATTCAAGACAATAAAAAAATAAGAATATTATGTCTGTAATAACCATGTCCAACCAATTACATATTATCCGTAAAATCTTTTTCGGTTAAATCACATCTAATTTTTTTTGAAAAAGAAGAAAAGTAATTTTTGTTTTAAATAAAGCCTACTCCTGCCCATAACAACAAGTGCAACCTTATCATGATAATTGAAAACAATAATGTAATAATCATAATATTCCCCTAAAAATTTATATATTTTTGTAAAAGTTCTATGTAATTAACTTCAACATTATTCCTTTCCATAATTTCTAAAAGTTCTCCAATGTCTTTATTATAATAATAAAGATAACATGGATCAACCCAATTGACATTTAAAGCAACAAAAACAAAATATTCATTTTCATCTTCCATAATTTTACATTTTATAATATTGTGCTCAATATCTTCAGCGACTTTCTTTATAATTGCATTCAATATATCGTTATCTTTTACTCTTTCTCCATTTTCATTTGTTATAACAATATCTTTTAAAATATTTTTTACCTTATTGTCTACAATCTCAGGCAAAAAACTTTCTACAGTATCTAAATTATATATCTTTGAATTATCCGCTTTAAATTCATTTATTTTTCTATTCTTACCATATTTATCAACTTCTAAATATTGATCTGCACCATTTTTATCACTAATGCTAACTTTAACGAAGGGATTAAAACTTTTGCCACATCTCAAGAATATAAAGCATAAAGCAGTAATTAAAATTGCTGTCCTTTTCATTATATTTTCTCCTTATTAAAAATATTATATTATTTTCCATTTTTATATCATATCTCTAAATCTAACTAAAAAATGGTATAAAAAAAGCACCTGCTCAGGTGCTTATCCTCTTAACTCTTGTCTATTTTCATTTAGCATTTTGATTATTTCTGAAAGATTAACTTGAGTGTTTTCAAGTAACTCATCTGCATAATCTCTAGCGCCTTCTCTTATTTGACTAGATTCTTCATTTGCACTTCTTAAAATTTCATCTGCTCTTGCATTTGCTTGCATAACTAATTCATCATGTGAGATTATATCTTCTGCATGGGCTTTTGCTCCAGATATAATTCTGTTAGCTTCTGCCTGTGCATTTTCAATTATAAAATCTTTTTCTGAGCTAATTTGCTTAGCTTCCCTTACTTCTGTAGGGATTTGAGCTTTCATTTCGTTGATTACTTCAAGAAGTTCTTCTCTGTCCAACATTAATTTACCTGTTAGTGGTATTTGGCTTGAAGTTTCAATTAAATCTTCAAGTTCTTCAACTAATTCCATTAAATTCATTGTTTGCCTCCTAATTTTTCTTTCATAGCTTTACCCACTATATCGGGTACAAAAAGCGACAAATCTCCATCAAATACGGCTACTTCTTTCGCTAAAGTTGAGCTTACAAATAAGTGTGTATTTGACCCAAGTAGAAATACAGTTTCTACTCCATCTTTATAGTGCATATTTGCCATTGCCAAACTATATTCATTTAAATAGTCGCCTGCTGATCTAAGTCCTCTTACAATTGTAGTACAATTTTTAGATCTTGCATAGTCTACTAATAATCCTTCAAAAGAATCTATTTCTATATTATCTTCATCTTTTAGGACTTCTCTCAATAAATCGAGCCTTTCCTCTACCGTAAATAGAGAATTTTTCTTTGTATTTTTTAAAACAGCTACTATAACTTCCCCAAAAATATCTTTAGCTCTCTTTATTATATCTAAATGCCCATTAGTTACAGGGTCAAAACTCCCCGCATATATGACTTTCATCTCTTTCTCCAAAGTTCAATAGTTGTCGAGCCGTACTTTTTATTTCTTATAAGTTCAAAATATTCACTGAAATCATGCTGCGCTTCAGTCCTCTCCTCAACAACTAAAATTCCATCTTCTTCCAATAAATCTAATTTGTATATTGATTCAGCAACCTCATCATACAACTCACTGTCATCATAAGGTGGGTCCATATATATATAATCAAACTTATTACCAACACCATTTAGAGCAAGTAAAGCATCTTTTTCAAGAATTTCCGCTTTAAAAGAAGCTTTATTCAAATTTTCTTTTAAAACTTTAAGTACTTTTTTATCTTTTTCTACAAATATTACACTCTTAGCTCCTCGAGATAAAAATTCAATCCCAATTTGCCCAGTACCTGAAAATAAATCCATCACTTTCGCATCATAAAACATCTGTCCCAAAATATTAAATATATTTTCTTTGACTCTGTCCTCTGTTGGTCTTGTTCCATATCCAATAGGAGTTTGAAGTTTTAACCCTCTTTTACTTCCTGAAATAACTCTCATAGCTCCTCCAAACAAACATATTTTATCATAATTAAATGTGTATAACAATTATTAATTAAGCATTTTAAAGGATTTAGAGTACTTTTCAATTTCTTTTTTTAGCATTAAATTCTCTTTTAATTTCAATTCAGGGTCCATTCCCAAAATCTCTTTAGCATCGTTTGTAGCAACTTTTAATATTTTATAGTCTCTCATAATATCCGCAAATTTAAAATTCATAAGTCCTGATTGTCTAGTACCAAATAAGTCTCCTCCACCTCTTAAGCGAAGATCCTCATTTGCTATATAAAAGCCATCTGTTGAATCAGTCATTACTTTCATTCTCTCCCAAGAAATTTCAGACTGTGAGGAATTAAATAAAATACAATAACTCTTATGCTCTCCTCTTCCAACTCTTCCTCTTAGCTGATGTAATTGCGCCAATCCAAATCTCTCTGCATTGTACACCAACATTACTGTTGCATTAGGAACATTTACACCAACCTCTATTACAGTAGTCGAAACTAATATATCAAGTTTTCTCTCTTTAAACTCCAACATTATATTTTCTTTTTCGACCGGTGCCATTCTACCATGTAAAAGCCCCACTCTAACGTCTTTAAAGTGTTCTTTTATATCATTGTATACATCCGTTGCTGAGTTCAAATTGAGCGCCCCCTCTTCGATTAGAGGACATACTATATAAGCTTGCCTACCTTTATTAATTTCAGACCTTATAAAATCTAGAGCTCTCTCAAGCATCCCAACACCAATTGCAGTAGTTTCTATCTGCTTTCTATTTGGAGGCAATGTATTTATAGTTGAAATATCCAAGTCAGAATACAATACTAGAGCCAATGTTCGTGGAATAGGCGTCGCAGTCATAACTAAAACATGGTTTGTATCTGATTTTGTATTTAGTTTTTCTCTTTGTCTTACTCCAAATCTATGTTGCTCGTCGGTTATATTAAGCCCCAAATTATAAAACTCAACATTATCTTCAATAAGCGCATGAGTTCCTATTAAAATATCTATCTCTCCATTTGCTATTCCCGATAAAATTCTATTTCTGTTTTTAGTAGAAGTACTTCCTACTAACAACTCAACCTTTATTCCCAATGGGTCAAATAAACTTCTAAAAGATTCTAAATGCTGTTTGGCCAATATTTCAGTAGGGGCCATAATTGTTGATTGATAGCCATTAATACACGCGACATACATGCTTATAATAGCAACTATAGTTTTACCGGAGCCAACGTCACCTTGAAGTAATCTATTCATCTTTTTACCGGATTTAAAATCGTTAAATATTTCATCTAAGGCTTCTTTCTGACCATCTGTAAGTTTAAATGAAAGTGAATTTATAAAATCCGTAACCCTCTCATCAATCTTGTAAGGTTCTATTTCTATTTCTTCGCTGTATATTTTTTGTGAAAGTATTTTTAATTGAAAAGATAAAAACTCTTCATACGATAATCGTTGCCTTGCAGCTACTAACTTAGTCAAATTTTCAGGAAAATGTATTTGTTTTATAGCCGCATTTTTATTCATTAACCCGTATTTCTCAATTAACCTACTTGGAATTATTTCATTAAACAAATTCAAATCAACTATTTTATTTACATTGTTTAAAATATCCTGATTGCTAATCCCTTTCGTTAAATTGTAAATAGGTATTATACTCCTAATAGTATTAGCTGTTCGTTTAAGTTCCATCTTAGGAGAGCTTATTTGTACTGTATTTTTGAAAAAACCAACTTTTCCATACACTAAATATTCTTCGCCTATTCTTATACTCTTTTTTAAAAATGGTGAATTAAAAAAAGTTATTTTCGCTTCCCCTGAACTATCTTCAACGACAAAGGTCAACATATGCATTTTTCTTTTTACATATCTATCATCTACAATTGCCTTTACAGTTACTATAAAAGTAGCCTTTTCACCGTCATTAGCTGCTCTAAGTTTTTTGAAATTAGCTCGATTTTCGTAATCTCTTGGAGAATTTTCAAGTAAATCTTCTAAAGTTTTTATTCCCAACTGTTCAAACAGTTTTTGTTTTTTTGGTCCTATACCTTTTAATTCTATAAGTTTAGTATTTAAATTCATAATTATCCTAAAAAAGCCCCACTAATGGGGGCTAATTACTCAAGTGATATTAAATAATAATAAATAGGTTGTTCCCCTCTTACTAATTCAACTTCACATTCTTCATATATTTCTTCTAGTTTGTCTCTTAATTCTTCTGCTTTTTCTTCTGTAATATCTGCTCCGGCATAAAGAGTTATAATTGAATGTTCATCATCAATAAGCTCAGATATTAAATCTTTTGTAACAGCTTCAATTTCTTTTCCGCTAGCTACTATATTCTTTCCACTAAGTCCAATTATATCTCCTACTTTTATATCCTTGCCATTCATATTTGTATCTCTAACGGCATAAGTAACTTGCGCAGATATAACATCAGACATAGCATTTGTCATAATTTCATTATTTTCTTCTGGACTCAAGTCTTCTCTAAAGGATAAAATTGCGCTTATTCCTTGAGGAATTGTCTTTGAAGGTATTACAATTATATTCTTTTCACTAATTTTAGCTGCTTGTTCAGCCGCAAGAATTATATTCGAATTATTTGGAACTATTATTACATTTCTGCCTGCTACATCATTTGCCGCATTTACAAAATCTTCTGTACTAGGATTCATGGTTTGTCCACCCTCAACAATTTTGTCCACGCCAATTGATTCAAATAGTTCAGAAAGTCCACTTCCCATTGAGACAGATACAATTGAATATTCTTTTTCTTCAACTACTTCAGTCTCTTTTTTAGTAGAAGCAACCTCTTCTTTTGAAAATAAAACTTCTTCATGTTGGAATCTCATATTATCTATTTTTATATCTTGTAAATCTCCAAGTTCAATCCCGTATTGAAGAGCTTTACCAGGGTTATTGGTATGAACGTGCACTTTTATAAGGCCTGTGCCACTTCCGCCAACTACCAATAGGCAATCTCCCAATGGAGATAATTTAGATTTAAAAGCTTCTAAATCTTCATACTCAGTATTTATTATAAATTCAGTACAATATCCAAACTCAATATTTTCATCAGCTTTTCCCAAGTGTACTTCTTTTTGTTTTTTCTTGTTTAGTACGTCATCATCTTCAGAAACTATTTCTTCGCCTAATAACGCCTTATATGCACCTTCCATGAGAACGCAAAGCCCTTTTCCTCCGGCATCAACAACTCCGGCTTCCTTTAAAACTTGAAGCTTTTCAGGAGTCTTAGAAAGTGATACATTTGCCGCCTCTATAATATCTTTTAAAAATTCTAAAATATCATCATACTTTCTGTAATTTTTTATTGCAAAATCAGAAAGTTCTCTACCAACTGTTAAAATAGTACCTTCTGTAGGTTTCATTACAGCATTATAAGTTGTTTCAGATGCTTTTTTCAGAGCTTGTGCTAACTCTTGAATATCTAAAGTTTCTTTTCCTTCACAGCCTTCTGAAAAACCTCTTAAAAATTGAGAAAGTATTACTCCAGAATTGCCTCTAGCTCCCATAAGCGAGCCTCTCGCAGCTGCCTTTGAAACATTGTAGGCAGTTAAGTCTTCAACAGATTGGACTTGTTTTAACGCCGATTTTGAAGTAAGAGACATATTAGTGCCTGTATCTCCGTCAGGAACTGGGAACACATTTAAGGAATTTACTTCTTCCTTATTTATAATAAGATAATTGACTGCCCCATTTATTGCACGAGACATCAATTCCCCATTTAAATTTTCAATCTTCACTACACTGTTCCCCCTACTCTGTCCTTATTCCTTCAACTAAGACTTCTATTTTATCAACTGTAAGTCCTGTTAAATTTTCAACATTAAATTTTACTCTATCTATAATATTATTTCCAACCGTAGAAATTCTCACACCATATTCTAAAACAACATGTAGTGTAATATTAATCATTCCATTTTCTGAATTAACCTGAATACCTTTAGATAAATTATCAAGTTTTAAAATTTGTAATAACCCATCTGCCGCATTTTTAGACGCCATACCAACTATCCCGTATGATTCCATAGCAGATATACCCGCTATATGCGCTATAACATTATTTTCTATCACAATATTACCTAAATCAGTATTTATATTTGCAGACATAGAGCACCTCCTATGACACTTTAATTGTCTAATTATCTTTATAATTATACCATTAATTGAAACTTTCTAAAACTCTTAATAGAATATATCTGTAATTTATTAATATTTGTTAACTAATCTTGAATATAAATTTCAATTATTTATTTTTGTAAATTTATAGATGATATAATAGCAAAAGCAAAAAAATAAATATCACATATGTTAATATATTATTGGGAGATAGCCACAATAATATATTTCTTTTTTCAACAGGACTAATCTAATTTAAAATCTGCACTTTAAGCCTATTAGATCTATACAATTATCTTTTCATTTGAAGATTTAGATCATAGTAACTATAGAAATATAAATATTTATAAAATCTTTCATTATAATTCTTATAATTTCTTTCGACTTTTCCATTATTTCTTGGTGTCCTAGATCTTATTATTTGAAATTTTATACCTAATTCACTACATAGCATATTAAATGAATTTATTCTTTTTGCTTCCTTAAAATGAGTAAATTCAAATCCGTTATCTGTTTGTATTATTTCAGGATAATATCCAAAATAACTAATAGCAATTTTTACAAATTCTACAGTTTAATATGAAGACGACTCCTTAATTGGATATATGAATTTTTCACAACTTATATCATCTATTATCATATCTTGGTAAATTTATCAGCAATTCCATCAACATAACATTTTTAGGAAAATATTTAACATCTAATTACCACTTTTTACCAAGCTGTTTAGATGTGTAGGAATATAAGGTTTTTTAGGTGTGTCACAATGCTTAAGGATATATTTTTCATTATCTTTAAAACATCCAAGCTTTCTTAATCCCCTAAACAAAGAACAAGGATTTCTTTTATATCCTTTCTTAAGCTT
>NZ_JH165066.1:59046-62381 GCF_000227315.1 Peptoniphilus indolicus ATCC 29427
CATTTAAAGATGTTTAAAACTTTATGTATTCTTAATGCAAAACATAGAGCATATCCACTCCTATAAGATTTAACAACATAATATCTTGTATCTACAGTATGCAGCAAATATCTTTATTTTTTGTATAATTGTATTCATAGGAAGTATACTTTTCTTTAATTTTAGTTAATTTAATTATATAGGATATCTCTCTATTTTTATTTTATTTGGTCTCACATCTATTGTAATAGTATATATTTTTATAGGTTTTTAGCTATATTGATTGTTATTTAAAATTCTAAGAAGTATAATATAATAGTCTAATTTTTAAAAGAGGTGTTTTATGTATAAAATAATGCGAAAAGAGCTTTTAGCTCCTAACATTTACTTAATGGATGTATATGCTCCAAGAGTTGCCGCATCAGCTCAACCTGGACAGTTTATAATAGTCATCACAGATCAATACTCAGAAAGAATTCCACTAACAATATCTGATTACGATATGCAACGTGGAAGTGTTCAAATTGTAGTTCAAGCTTCAGGACCATCTACTCAAAAACTTTGTGCCCTTGAAGAAGGTGCTGTCCTAAAAGATTTCGTTGGACCATTAGGTGTTCCTTCAGAATTTTTAAAAGAAGATTTAGAAGAACTTAAATCTAAAAAATATCTTATGGTAGCTGGTGGTGTTGGTACTGCTCCAGTTTATCCTCAAGCAAAATGGCTACATGAGCATGGTGTTCCAGTTGATGTAATCATAGGTGCTAAGAATGAAGAATTTGTAATTCTTGAAAAAGAACTTGATTCTGTATGTGACAATCTATACATATGTACTGATGATGGTAGCTACGGATTCAAAGGTCTAGTAACAGATAAAATTGTAGACTTAATTGAAAATGAAAATAAAAAGTATGACCAATGTGTTTCTATCGGACCAATGATAATGATGAAATTCGTATGCCTTACAACTAAAAAATATGAACTTCCTACTATTGTTTCATTAAACCCTATTATGGTTGATGGTACAGGTATGTGCGGAGCTTGTAGAGTTGCTGTTGATGGAGTTATGAAATTCGCATGTGTTGAAGGCCCTGAATTTGACGGTCACTTAGTTGATTTCGACTCTGCTATTGCAAGACAAAGACAATTCGCAGATAACACTGAAAACTACCTAGACTTAAAGAAAAAAGACCACGACTGTAATATTGATATAGCTATTGCTAAACAACACAAAGAAATTCTTCACGATTTAGAGAAAAGCTTAAATGGTGAAGGCAATAAATCAATTGATGAAATTGCAAAAAATGAAAAATTTGATAGATTTACAAGAACTCCTATCTCAAATCAAGACCCTGAAATCAGAAGTAAAAACTTTGAAGAAGTTTGTCTTGGATATACAGAAGAAGAAGCTGTAATTGAAGCTAAGAGATGTTTAAACTGTAAAAAACCTCTATGCGTTGGCGGATGTCCTGTATCAATTGATATTCCAGGTTTTATAAAAGAAATTGCAAACCAAAACTTTGAACAATCAGCAAAAGTATTGTCACTTTATACAGCACTACCTGCAGTATGTGGTAGAGTTTGTCCACAAGAAACTCAATGCGAGCAAAGATGTATCCTTACAAATAAAGGTGATGCCGTTGCAATTGGAAAGCTTGAAAGATTTGCAGCTGACTACGCAAGAAATAACAACGTAACTCTTTCTGAAAAGCCAAGATCAAATGGACATAAAGTTGCAATAATTGGTTGTGGCCCTGCTGGTATCTCTTGTGCAGGAGAACTTGCTAAGATGGGATACGACGTAACTATATTCGAAGCCTTGCACCAAAGCGGTGGAGTTCTAGTATATGGCATTCCTGAATTTAGACTTCCTGATGAAATAGTAAAACACGAAGTTGAAAATTTAATCAAAATTGGCGTTAAAATTGAAAACGACATCGTCGTTGGAAGAACTGTGACAATCGATTCATTAATCGATGAAGAAGGTTTTGAGGCAATATTTATAGGCTCAGGAGCCGGACTTCCAAGATTTATGAATATTCCTGGTGAAAATTTAAATGGTGTTTATTCTGCAAATGAATTCTTGACTAGAAATAATCTTATGAGATCTTTTGAAAGTGAATATGATACTCCAGTTGTACTTGGTAAAAAAGTTGCCGTTATAGGTGGCGGTAATGTTGCAATGGATGCTGCAAGAGTTGCAAGAAGACTTGGTGCAGAAGTTGACATTGTATACAGAAGAACTGAAGAAGAACTCCCAGCAAGAGTTGAAGAAGTTCATCACGCAAAAGAAGAAGGAATAAACTTTAAAATGCTAACTGCTCCAGTTGAAATACTTGGAACAGAAAATGGTTGGGTTCGTGGCCTTGTAAATGTTCAAAATGAACTTGGTGAACCAGATGAATCAGGTAGAAGAAAACCTGTAACTATTAAAGGTTCAGAATACGAAACTGAATACCAAACAGTTATCATGGCACTTGGTACAAATCCAAATCCTCTAATAGCTTCTACTACAGATAACTTAGAAACTAGCAAATGGGGCGGAATTGTAGCTAACGAAGATGGTCAAACTTCAAGACCAGAAATTTTTGCCGGTGGAGACGCTGTAACTGGTTCGGCTACAGTTATCCTTGCAATGGGAGCTGGAAAAGATGCTGCAGCGGCAATTGATAAATATATAAGAAATAAAAATAACTAAAGGCTGATCTTACAAAATAGATAATTTTATTCTGCTCATCACTTTTGAGAATACTAAAAAATTTGTTTTAAAAACTATTCCTGATAGGATAACATTAAAAACTAGAGTAATCCCAAAAAGTTGTACCAGAGAGATGAATACAATACAATTTTTATAGATCCTATGTCAAACATTGGGGAGGCTCAATAATTCGAGCCTCTCATCTCATCAAACCAATTATTAAAAGCAGTAATACAAGAACTAAATTCCTTTAAACCGGACTCCTTAGCCCTTCTTATCCACTCACTCAAACATTTACTTGCCATCTTTTTATTAGGCTGAATAAGAACATATTGGTAGAACAACTCTTTTAATTGATAAGCTAACCTTAAATCCTCACTTAACCCAAGCATTAAAGAAACCTCACTAGCCTGCATAGAACTAAGCATAGAAGAAGGCTTTGTAACTAAACTCTTGCTTCTCTTAAAAACACCCTAAGCTTAGAAGAAACATCCCTTTGAATCCTCTTTCTAACATTCTCCAAAGCCCAAGAAACAATGATACCTATCAATAATATGAATCGAACTTCTAAAGAACCTATCCCTAACAGATTTAAAAATATTAGACATATCACTTACAAAAAACTTAACACTCATCCTCTCTATATTAGAAATCCTTTTAA
>NZ_JH165066.1:63370-67762 GCF_000227315.1 Peptoniphilus indolicus ATCC 29427
ATAAGGAGGAATAAGAAAATGTACATTATTATTTGAGCAAAAATGTACATTCTTATATTGACATTTACAAAGTTCGGTATAGTTTCTTCCAAACCTCGATAGGTCTTTTACAACAATGCAGTTGACTTTCCCCATTCGTACTTCATCCATCAAGTTTTCAAAGTCCGGTCGTTCAAAGTCCGTTCCCGTCTTTGCAATATCTTTATAGATTCCTGCTAAACTGAAATCCTCACTTTTTTGAATGAAGCTCTCGCAAAGAGCAATTTGATTTTCAATGGAGTCGCTTGGTTTCTCTTTCTTATCCCTTGAGGTTCTTGCATAGATTGCCGTTTGAAAGCTGTTTATACTTTCTTTGTTTATCAGTTGTTCTTCCGACTTCATTCTTCTATTTGCTGTTCTTGCCATCTATACCACCTCCCTGATTTCAGGAGTTTGAGCGGTATAGCTGCTTAACTTATCCAGAATCTCGATCGTTTCATCATAGTTAAACTGAATTTCTATCTTCTTATCTTCCGAAACATAGATTTTATCGACGAGTCGAACGAGAAGTCCTCTTTCTAACGTACCGATGTTTTGATACTTTTTAATGTCTGCAATGAAATTCTGATTACCCAAACTCTTTTTGTAGAGCCTTGCAATTTCTTTGCTCTGCTTTTCTAAAATCAACTCACTTTCTACGATACGATTCGTGTAAAACTCTCTCATATCATAAAATTCTTCTTCCGCAATAATGCCTTCCTTCAGGTCTTGATAAAGGGAAGATTTTAAAAGCTCAAATTTCGCCTTGCTTTTCTTGGTATATTCCTGTCTTTTATCTATTTTTTGAAACAGTTCATAGGATACTTCCATCTCTTTGATTTTCTCTGAAACACTTTCGTATTCCCCAAGATACTGAATATAATGACGAATCATTTCAAGCACTGTCCTTTGCAATTCTTCTTGCTTTATGGAGTGCCTGCTGCAATCCTGCCCCTTATTGTATGAGGAGCAAATATAATATACCGTCGGTGTTTTCCCTCGTTTATCGACTTTCTTTGTCATCTGAGCGTTGCAGTCTTTGCAAAAGAGAAGTCCGGAAAACAAATCCGCTTTTTCTCCGACCGTTTTCGCCTTAATGTCGCATTTCAGAAGTTTTTGAACGATTTCAAAATCATGGGAATCAATAATCGCTTCATGGTTATCTTCAATTTCAATCCAATCGCTTTTATCTTTGGAAACCACTTTATCCAGCTTATAATTGATTTTTTCTCGTTTTCCCTGTTGAAGTGTTCCAATATAGACCTCATTGGTTAAAATGCGATTGACCACAGGCGTATCCCACTTGGCAAACGCCTTTGTGCTGAAGCCTGTCTTATACCTTATTCCCTTTGCCTTTTTATGCTCCATCGGTGAGGGGATTCCATTATCGTCTAAGTGTTTGGCAATCGAGTAGGAACTATATCCTTCCAGTTTCATGGAGAAGATTTTTCGCACCACATCTTCCACTTCTTTATCAATTACTATTTTGTGCTTATCTTCTTCATCTTTCTCATAACCGTAAGGAGCATAGTTTGATATAAACTGTCCTTGTTTTCTCTTTACTTTACAAACACTTCTGACCTTTGCGGAGGTATCCCTGCAATAGTTGTCGTTGATGAAATTCTTGAAAGGAATCACCAGATTCTTTTCCGTTTCACTGGCTGTGAAGCTGTCATAATTGTCATTTAAGGCAATAAACCTGATGTCAAGAGAGGGGAACACTCTTTGCAAATATCTTCCGCTGTCAATATAATCTCTGCCAAAACGGGATAAGTCTTTTACCACAATGCAGTTGATACTGCCTGTGATTACATCCTCCATCATTTCTTTAAATGCCGGTCGTTCAAAATTGATTCCTGAATATCCGTCATCCACATATTCGCCTGCAAGCTCCATCTCCTCGTTTTTATCAATGTAATCTTGGATCTGAAGTTTTTGATTGAAAATACTGTTGCTTTCCGCCTTGAAATCTTTATCGTATTTTTCATCATCCTGAGATAGCCGAAGATACATGGCTACCCGATAGGTATCTGAAATTCTTTTAGACATAACAAAACCTCCAAACTTTCATATTCTTTTTCAAGAGAAATATGATAACTTGGAGTCTTTTCAAGCACTTATTTAAGTTGTATCCCTATTTGATTCGTATTATACCATAAATTCGAAAAAAGTCTTCCTCTTTTATCATATTTTTAATCAAGCAGCATCGCTTTCTTTTCTAAATAGGACAAAAAGCAATCCGCTAAACTTCTTCCGTTTCCTGCATAACTGCATTTGACGATAACATTTCCGACTTTCATAAAATACATGGAAAGCGGATCCATATTCTTCTTGTTCTTTATATCTTCAATGTCCGGAACGAGTCTTTGATCAATCTCATCCACCGACACATTTTTGTATCTTGTCAATTCTTCTGTGTCCATAAAAAACTCCTTTCTTCATTTTAAGTTTTATGACATTGGTAGGTGTCTTGGCTGACAACATAGGAATCTCACCTCCGCCTCTTCTTCCAGACGAGCCGGCATAAACTATTGAAGTATCATTATCACTACTTATTTCAACGAACAGATTGCCACCTCTGTTTTTTATGTATTCTTATTTCTCGCTCGCTTTTTTATATCCTCATATACAATGGTATTCATCCAAACCGAAACGAACTGCGATAAATACTTGTGAAAACATCTCGCTTCAGCAAAAAGGTCATGGCGTAAGTCATAATCCTCCATAAGTAGATAAAGTCCTACCTTGGTCTATTCAGTTGTCAAAGTACAAATACCAGAAAGGGAACTTTCTTTTTATCTTCCAATTCGCCTTAACCGGCATTCTCTTCTTCAAGAAAGTAAAAGAGGTCAAACTCCCCTTCACTTTATATAAGGAAAATTTGACCCCTTTGGTTACCGAAATTCTAAATTTCTTCGATAAATTTCTTCAGCTTCGCTAAGATTTTGTTTCTTTTCTTAATCAAAGCCGGGTGTGTGATACTTTTTAGCCTTGCTACCGAGCGAACGGTTTCATCCTGAAAGTACAACCGCTCTATGATGTCCCTTTCTTCTGCATTGAGCTTTGATATAGCGTTTCTGACGGTTTCAATCATCATCTGTGTTTCCACAATCTTTTCGACATCAACGCTTTCATCAATGATATTCTCTGCAAAATGTCCATCCTGATCTAAGGACGAAAAAAAGAGCAAGTGGTTTTTTCTGTCCACCTGCTCTAAATACTTTTCATGTTCTCTTTCCCGCCAGTAGACTTTGTAAATATCCTCACTGACTTTGACCTTTTGTCCGCCTACATATAGATAATATTCTTTTTTCATTTTGAAGTCCTCCGTTTCTTTTGACTGACTGTTTTTCAGGCAAAAAAAAGGAGGACTTCTACACTTAGGCATACGAAGTCCTCTAAAACAGAAAATTAAAAGTATTTTACTAACTGCACTTGATTGTTTCAGTTTGCATATGAAACAATAATCTGCTATAAAGATTATAAAAAAGGGAAGTTTTTTGTTTTTTTGGTATTTTTAACACTATATGCTTAGATTTCTCCATGTTTATTTCCTCCGTTTTATCTATAATCTAAATAGCCAAAATCTCTATCTCCTTCTTGCATAATTGATTTTTTTAAGTGTCTATTCTATCAAATAATTTGACAATCTCAGCATTCGAAAATCCTAACTCATACAGTTTTTCCAAAAACATTTTTGTTAGCGTGTTCAAATCCTGATTTCTTAACTCAATTATTTTCTGTTCACTTTCAATAACAAAATATCCTTTACTTCCTCGACTAACAATAAAACCCTGCTTCTCAAGAACTTTTAACGCTTTTTGAACTGTTGCAGGATTACATCCCTCCCTCTGTGCTAAAGCTCTTATAGGCGGCATCCGTTGTCCCGGAGCATAATCTCCTCTTAAAATAGTCGCTCTTAACACTGATGCAATTTGTAAATATGGATATATTTTCATTCGTTTTTATTTTTCCTTCCTCGTACAAATTTCCAATATGCAGAGTATGGAATAACTGTAGCGAATAGAAGATAATATTTATTAGCAAACATATCAGGGGTTCCTTTTGCATTGAAATGAACAGGAATTTTCTCTGGAAGAAATATGCAAATAATAAATATTACAAACATCATTCCTATCAGCACTAATACATCTTTCAAAAATCTTTTTTTCATGGCAAATCTCCTTTCTATTTGTCAATAGCTTTCTATTTTCCTAAAATTTATCTAACCACCTTATAACTTCTACAAATGTATCCCTATTAATTGAATAATAGATATAATTTTATATCTACTGTCGGTAATTAATTTACTCTTTTTAATAAAGATAGATGATAAGATATAGTTGCTTTTCTAATTTAAAATGACTTGCTATT
>NZ_JH165067.1:0-16618 GCF_000227315.1 Peptoniphilus indolicus ATCC 29427
ATTATACAACGGTTATTTTTCAATGTCAATACTTTTTAAAGTTTTTTCAATCGTTTTTTCCGTTCATCAGTTGTCCAACTGACTTAAATAATATTACCATCTTCATATTATCATGTCAACAACTTTTTAACCTATTTTTTATTTTTTGTTAAAGCCTATTTAATTAGAGATAACAATTGGTCTGATGACTCTATCTTATAAGCTTTTTTGAAATATATTTTATATTTTTCATCTTTTAAATTGTAATATAAAAGTCCCAAATTATAATTTAGTGTATAGCTTTCTTCAAATTCTTTTAATCCTTGTTCATACCAATATATTGACTTATCTATATTTTCTAAAGCTACATTTACTAAGGCAGCATGATTATAGTATTCTTCTCGGCTGTTTGTTGTCAATGCTTCTTCTATAAGTACATTTGCTTGGTCATAATAACCTAAGTGGTAATTAATAATACTCTTATAATATATAACCTTGTCGAATTCGTAATAAGACTTACTTATTTTATTAAATGCATTTTCAGCTTCTTTAAATTTTCCATATCTTAAGTATGCTTCTCCCTCTTCCATTCGTGCATTGTCTTCTATTTCTTCTAAATTTACACGAACTTCGTTTTTCAATTCTTCATTTCCTTCATAATTTAGAAACTTTTTGAAGTATAGCATAGCTTTTAGATAATTTTTAATCCAGAATTAAGATATCCCAACTTGTAAAATGCCAAAGGATATTCTTCTCTCTTGTTGATTTCTTCATATCCTTTTAATAACTTAGATATTATATTTTGTTTTTCTTCATCTTCAAGACTCTCTAAGTTTTGGTTGTATATCTGTTCTAGTACACCTAATCTTGTAAAATATAAATCTGAATCATATTTCAACAACACATCTTGTGCGTTTAAATAGATATAACTCTCTATTAACTCCCCATTGTCTAAGTAATATTTTGACAAATATAGAATATAATCTTTTAAATTAGAGTGTACATTTTCAATTATCGTCTTGTATTCTTCTTTGTATTTGAAATCTTGCTCTACACCAAGTAAGAAAACTATTCCCTCTGTAACTCTTAAAAGGTCAAATTCTTCCTCTAGTTTTCCAGTTTGAATACCTTCTAACAAGCTTGTCATTTTAACTGGTAACGGTATTTTCTTTTTTATTTCAATCTCTTTTACTTTTACCGTCTTTTTTAATTCTATAAATACTACATCTTTAATTTTTTCTTTTATCTTTTTTTCTATCAATCTAATCCACCCATATATGCTCTTTTTCTCATTGTTGATTTTGAAAGTACATTAAATAACGCTCCTCTAAATACTACATAGAAAGAAGTTATTAATTCTACAATTACAAACGCTCCGTTATTCACTGACATATATCCTATTCCCATTGGAATGTTAATTACATTAGAAATCAAACTAAAAACAACATTTATATTTGTCAATACAAGCACTATTCCCAGATAAGCTATAAGAGGAAGTATCCAATGAACTCCATTCTCTTTCATAAAATTAGCTGAATATGAATAGGCGTCAATATAGTTTTCTCCTCTTATATAAATTGCTTCCGCTATAGGATTGAACACTATAAAAATTATCGCTGTCAATAGAAGTAAAATTGTTGCGTCAAGTCTCATTATATTCGAGATAATAAACATTATAAATAGAACTGAATAAATTGCTGCGAAATTTCTTGTAAAAGAACTTTTAAAATTTCTAAAACTTATTCTTCCAAATGCATTTAAATCAGATAGTATTTCATAATAACTTGAGAGTATTAAAACTCCAACTATCGGCACAATAAATCCATAAGCAAGTCCACTTATTCCAGTTGCAAAACTTGCTATAAGTCTATTTGCTAAATAGTAAAGAACTGAATATACGCCAGGCACTATTAGCATTATAGGATTATTTTTTAATCTGCTAACTGTTTCTCTAAACGCTTTTGAATATACCATTTTTAAATCATCTAATAACAAAATATCACCTCTTTTAATATTTAATATATCCTTTGTAGAACTTATTTTCAATAGAAGTTATAATATAACAATGGAGGTAGTTATGAAAAAATTTAAATTGTCATATTTTGTGTTTATCTTCTTATTGATTTTAAACTCAAATGTGTATGCAAAGGAAGTTTTACGAGAAGAGTTCAGCCCTGGCGCTACTCGAGTTAGTCATGATGTAACCTATCAAAATAAAAATGTTAAAGTGGAAGTAATTGAGCTTGATTTAAATAATCCTTATCTTAATTTAAAAGTTGTTGCAGGAGATGGTAAATACACTCAACGTGCCACTGTATCGTCAATGGCAAAAAGAACTAATGCCAACGCTCTTGTAAATGCAGATTATTTTAATATGTTACTTCAAGGTGCTCCTGATAACGCTTCAATTATCGACGGACGATTAGTGAGCTCTCCAAGTGTTTATACAGACCGTCATACTTTAGGTATTACGTCTGATAACAGAGCCATAATAGATACAACTTACTTTGAAGGTAAAGTTATAGCACCAAATAATGTATCTTATCCTATTGATGGACTTAATAGGTCTTACTATTGGTATGATGGTACAGGAGAATATTCACACGAAAATAAAATTCAAGTTTACAATGACTTTTGGGCTTCTGCTTCAAGAGGCGAAAAGAAAATAGTGAAGTATTGGTAAATTCTGATGGAACTGTTGAAGCAATTTCTCAAGGTAAAAATTTTGATTTTGCCGTTCCAGATGGAAAACAAATTTTACAAGTTGATGGCCAAGCTTTAAATTTTATAAACGCTAATGTAAAAGTTGGAGATAAAATTAAAGTTGACTATAAAATAACTCCTAACTATGACTTCAAATTTATGGTTGGTGGGCATGCTTTATTGGTAAACAATGGACAAGCTGTAAAATACACTAAAGATATAAATGTGCTTGGCGGAAGAAGAGCCAGAACTGCCGCTGGTATATCTGCTGATGGCAAGAAGATATATCTAGCTGCTGCTGAGGGAAGAACTTCTCGTTCTGCTGGACTTACTCTTGGTGAGTTGTCAGATTTTATGATTTCAATAGGTTGTGACAAAGCTGTAAACCTTGATGGTGGCGGTTCAACAGCAATGGTACTTAAAGAACTTGGTAGTCAAACAGGAAGTAGAGTTATCAATCCTGAAAAAAATTCTTCTGAAAGAAAAGTTGTATCAGGTATAGGAATTTTTAACACTTCTCCTGCCACCGGAGTGCCTAAGGGAATAAAATTCAAAGGACCCGATTCAATCTTAGTTGGAGAAAGTGCACTATACGATGTTGTCGGCGCTTGGGATGAAAATTTACATCCGATTGATATATCTTCTTGGACTTATCAATACGACAGTAGTAATAACGAAAGCGCTCAATTCTTTGGTTCTTACCTATTGGGTCTCAACCCGGGTAGTGTAACTGCTACTTTAACTACATCAAATGGACTGACAGCTACAAAAGAAATTACTGTTAAAGGATTTGACGAAATTGTAAAGCTAACTGCTAAAGTTGATAAGAAGAGAATATCCGACGGCGAAACTCTAAATGTCACTACAGAAGCTAAACTAAAAGATGGTAGAACAATAGCGCTTAGTCCTAAAGTTGTGGAATATTCAATTAACGGCTTTGTTGGAAACTTTGATGAAAATGGAAACTTAACTGTATCTTCTACCGCCGACCTATACAAGTCAGAAATCACAGTTAAAGTTGGAAATAAGACTTCAACCACTACTATCTACGACTCATCATCAAAAATTATCGAAATGACTATTGGCAAAAAAGATTATTCTATAAATTCAGAAAAGAAAAAAATGGACACTGTGCCATTCGTTCAAGATTCAAGGACTTTGGTTCCTGTAAGATTTGTAGCCGAAGCAATAGGAGCTCAAGTTGAATGGGATGCTGAAAACCAAATAGTTAAGATAACAAATAATGATTCTGTAATGACTTTAAAAGTTGGCGAAAATAATTACTCACTTAATGATAAAACTTCTGAAATGGATACAAAGTCCATAATCAAAGACTCAAGGACATTTATCCCTATAAGATTTGTAGCTGAAGCTCTTGGATTATATGTTGAATATAATGATACGGATAAAATTGTTACATTGGTTGATCTTAAATAAAACAAATAAAAAGTGGGATTGAAAAAAAGTTCAAAAATAAAAACAGCTTACTCAGCATAAGGTGACCCCAAAAAGTTAGACTTTATACCAGAGACATTAAGAAATATTTGTCTCTGGTTTTTTATTTCTAATATTTCCCCTAGGGGAAATAGCAACTAAGCTGCATTTAATTTTCTATAATCTACAGGACTTAAGTATCCGAGTTTTGCTTTAATCCTATCTTCATTGTAATACTTTATATATTTTTCTATACAGTTTTTAAGCTCGTTAAAAGACCTAAATGTTTTACCGTAGTAAATTTCTTGCTTTAATATTCCAAAGAAATTCTCCATAGGTGAATTGTCTAAACAATTACCTTTTCTTGACATACTTTGTAATATCCCGTTATTAGCCAATTTGCTTGTGTATTGTTTTAATTGATATGCCCATCCTTGATCTGAGTGAAAGATTCTTTTATACTTGCAATCAGAAGTATTTAATATGGCTTCATCAAGTGCAGTTATTATTGCATCTAATGCTCAAGCTTTTGTAATTGAATAACTAATTATTTCGCCGTTATACATATCTAGAAATGGATTAAGATAGAGTTTTTTAACTTGCATATTACCAGATTTATCAGATTCATAGTATTTGAATTTACTTGTATCTGTAGTTATTTTTTGATGAACTATACAAGTATTGAATCTTCTTTTTATTCTGTTTGGAGCTACCTTTCCAATTGTTCCCTTGTATGAGTAATATTTTCTTGATTTACGAGTAAAGCTTGTTACTTGAAGTTTTAATTTTTGAATGAGTCTTTGAACTTTCTTCTTATTTACTAGAAGCCCGAGTCGTTTAAGCATGGCATGTATTCTTCTATAGCCATAGTTTGGATTATCTTTACATATGGATTTAATATGTTCTTCTAAAATACTCATCTTTATTTTCTCTATCAAATCTTTTTTGCCAATACATGTATGTTGATTTTGCAAATTTTAGTTTCTTTAGCAAGTCTTTTAGTTTATATTTTTCTCTTAATGAATGAATTATTCTAGCCATACTCTCATTTTTTGATCGTCCTTGTCCTCCAATTCCATCTTTTTTTTAATAAATCTATTTCCATTTGTGTCCAATAGAGTTCTCCTTTAAGCTTTTTATCTCATCTATCTCTTCTTCTGTATATTCTTCTTTAGCTTGTTTTTTAGGTGGTTTTTTATCTTTAGTCATACCTGATGGTCTACCTCGCTTTTTTGGTCTTAGTCCATTAAAACCTTCTTCTCTAAATTCTTCAACCCACCTTGTAATAATTGATGGATTATTAATTTTAAATTGATTAGCTAGTTCTTGATAGGACATTTCTCCTGTGAAGTAAAACTTTACTATATTTTTCTTATATTCAAAAGAGTAATTGTTATTTTTTCTAGATACTTTTAATCCGTCATAGCCTTGTGATTTAAATATATTAACCCATCTTCTTACAATGGATTCATTGCTAATTCCATATTTATCAGCTGAAGTCCTATATCCTCCTTCTTTATTTTGATATGCTTTGACTACTTTTTCTTTTAATTCTGTACTGTATTTTGTCTTGAAAACCTGCTAACGAAAGTCAAGGTGTTTTCAATCCTTGAGTTTCGTTTTTTATGCACGACAAATAAGCTGATAGGAATAAATGAAAATCAACTAAATAACTAGTTTGTCTTATTTAAATTTTATTCAGCTTCTCTTCGTTCTATCCCTAATTTTACTTGCATGACTTTTGCATAATAGATTCGCAACAATTTATTCAAACCTTCGAATTTACATACTTTTTTTGCCTTTCCTTCTTTTTCTTTCTTTATCATATGTAAGTAAATTTCATTGTCTTTATTTTTCGCACTCATCATGCATTTCATTGCCTGGTAGCCGACTTTTCTCAGGATTGCATTCCTCTTTTTGATATCTTTCTTTGGGTGGCTTTGAAGTTTCCTGATTCATAGGGTGAGGCATCTATTCCAACAAAGGATATTAGGCATTTCTTATTCCTGAACTTACTTAAATCTCCAAATTCTGCCATTATTTGAACGGTTAATTTATCTAATATTCCTGAAATTTTTTTTGCTTCTTGATATTCTTCTAATGGCTCGGCAAGTTCGATCATTTGTTATAATATATTATGTAAGCTTTGCTTAATTCTTTTAACCAACTTAATACTCTCTTGTACCTCCGCCTCTATATATGGGCTGGTAGAGGGTTGTGTAGAGATACCTTCCTGAGAAAGGCTATAGATGGACTTAGCCTTTTGTGTATTCGAACGGTATCTCTTTTCTTTTGCCCAGATTTGATATTTTTTTTACAAGTTCTTCTTCTGATAGTTCTAGAACTTTATCTTTATCCCACCATTTTTCAAGAAAATCTAATAACTTGTCTTTTGAAAAATCTTGTGATCCATGCAGAATTAATTTTTTTATGACGCGAAATGTTTGGTCAATGATACGGTCGATAAAATTGATTTGACAAATCCTTAGTTCTATGTGGTGTTGATGGTAACGGTTTAAATGCTTTAATTCTTGGTAGTTTCTGTCGTCTAAATTGTAGTTTTCTAAAGTTCTCCAGTAGATTAAACCATCTTCGACTATCTGTTTGGCGTCAATCTGATCATTTTTAGCTTTCCTAAAACTTAGTAAGCGACAGAATTGCTTCATCTTTAGGGGGTTCACTAAGCTTACAAAGTATCCATTTGCTTTTAAGGTATATAGAATGGGCAGATTGTATTTACCTGTGGGTTCCATAACAATTCTTAATTCTTATAATTCGCCCATTTTTATCATAAATTTTTCAATTTCAGATTTTGAGTTCCTTATTTCATATGACTTCCAAATCACTTTATTTCCTTGCTCTAATGCACATACGGTGAATTTTTCTTTAGAAATATCAATGCCAATAGAAATCATCTCTTATCCTCCTCATTATTATTTGTAGTTTCTACCTGCACTCATTTCCATTCATTTTAGCTCGTTACGCAGACTTTTTGCCCAACCTATTTAATCGAATACTGATAATGAATCGGTAGATGACAGTTTTTATGACGGATGTAATCAATCCAAAAAGCGACTCGTCATTCTATCTTTTCATTATACATAAATAGTGCAGGTGAGAGTTTCCTCTTTCCTAAACTATTTATGGTACTAAAAAGCGGTGTTCTTATACTTCATTTACAGAAGCGAAAGATCCCGCTTTTACGATTTCCTATTAAATTTTGATCCATGCAAGATACCTTATGGTATCTATGGTAAAATACCTTTATTCTCAAGAGTTTTTTACAACACATCAAGTTTTTTCCTTCAAAAGTAGTAAATTGGTAGTAGATTCAATCTTCTCTCTTCCAAATATCCCTGTATTTCAAGAGGTTTGAGGGTTAATTGTTAAAGTTTTATTCAAAATATATTTTAATTTATAAATAAAATTTAGTAATTAATCACCCTGGAATACTACAAATATTAATATTTTGTACAATTAAACAACATATTATCTAGAGTTATGATGATTTTGATAATATAGTTCAATTTGATATTGCAATTTAGGAGAACTAAATAATTTTAGATTGCTTACATTATTACAAACCCTATCATAAAATTTATCATTTTATTTTCTTCCTAATTATAACTCCCTAAGACTTCTAAACTCTTTTTTGAGCATAATTATCACCATGATTGTAATAAATGTATCAATTATAAATGAACCAAAATATATTGATCCAATTCCAAAAATCCTTGGCAAAACAATCATAAGTGGTATGTAAAGAAAAACCTGTCTTCCAATCCCTATCATCATTGCAGGCTTTGTTTTTTTTATAGATGGAAAAAAAGTCATAGCTGTCAATACTAAGCAAAGCATTGGCAATATCAAAATAATCACTCTAAAATAATTCAAGTTTGTTACAGTAAAGTTCCCTGTAGGTAACATTAAATGCAATACAAACTCCGGAACAGCTATTGACACTAGCCACATAGGTAATATCAATACAAAAGCCACTGCAGAAAATACTTTATAAAATCCAATTACTCTTTCTATATTTTTTGCTCCATAGTTAATTCCAATAGCAGGCTGTAAAGCTCTCATAAGCCCATAAATTGGAGTCATAAGAAGGTTTAAAATCCTAAATACCATCCCATAAAATGCAACATCTGATGTTGTGCCAAAAGTGTTTAACGCTTTTAAGATGATAATTCCTTGAATCACTGTCATAATTGTCATGATAAATGAAGGTAACCCTATATTTACAATTTCTTTGATAATTTCCTTATTAAAGTATAATTTATACTCATTTGTCTCAAAACTTGCTTCTTTTCTTCTACAGTAAATAAAGAACAAAACAACATATACAAACATCGCAAGATTTGTTCCATGTGCAGCGCCTTTTACTCCCAAGTTAAATAATCCCATTAGAACATAATTAGCAATAATGTTAACTACCATTCCTATACCCATCATGATTGCTGCTTTCGTCATTTTACCTTCCGCTCTAACAACCATATTATAAGAAAGACCAGCAATCCAAAAGACTGAGCCAAAAAGAGCAACACTATAATATTCTTTTGCAAATGCAATGTTCTCTCCCTTTGCTCCAATTAAATCTAATAAAGGATTCATAAAAACAAATCCTAATATCATAATCACTATACTCAATACAATTATGATTACATTTGAATTTCCTAATATTCTTTTTTGTTTTTCCGTACTGTTTTCTCCAATGAGAATACTTAAATAAGATCCTGCTCCAACTCCTACAAGAGATCCTAAACCTAGAGTTATTTGTGTTAATGGATGCACGATAGATACTCCTGCCAAAGCTTCCTCTCCAACTAAATTACCCACAAAAACAGCATCAAATACTGTATTTAATCCATAAAGTAACATTGCGACCACAGCCGGAAGCGAAAGCTTTAAACAAGTTTTCAACATATTATCGTTCAAAATCATATTCTTTTCTTTTGTTATTTCCAACTAATATACACCTCCATATTTAATTTTCAGATTTGAAATAATTTTTAAAAACTCCTAATGAGACATGGGAATATTTTAATTATTGCTTTACAAATTCATATACTGTCCCACCACATTCATAAATAAACTCATAATCATGAGTTATTACTATAATCGTTTTACCTTCATTTTTCAATCTTTTTAAATACTTTATAACAGATAGCATTTGTTTTTTGCAAAGCCCACTTGTTGGCTCATCTAAAATTATAATAGGTTTTTCGCTAACTATAGCAAGTGCAATCATCAGACGTTGCTTCTCACCACCAGATAACGCCTGAGGATGAGAATCTTTCTTATTGTATAAACAAAATTCTCTTAATATTCGCTCTTTTTTAATATCATCATCACTTACAATCGAAATTTCGTTCCATACAGATTCAGTGAATATTTGATAGTTTACATCCTGCATTACCATAGATATATGGTTATATGATTCTTTTATTTCTTTGCCCTTATAAAATGATTTTCCTCTTCCTTTTATAAGTTTTGATAACTTATTTATAAAAGTTGATTTTCCTACTCCATTGTCTCCTATCAAAAAAATTATTCCTTGTGAAAAGCTGATCTGTTCTAAATCCATTATTTTAGTTTTTTTAAAATCCTGCATAAAGTTTTTACACTCTAAACATGCATCTTCTGTTTCAATTTTCCCCTTATCAAGTAAATGAATCTTCTTATAACTTTTTTCTTCAAAACTAGACTTACTTATTTCATTAAAGCTTCTTAAAAAATACTTTCCCTGAAGTTCTTTTAATTTTATATCGCTTAAAACTTCTTTAGGGAAAATTTTTACTTTGCCATCTTTTAGAATTGCCAGACTGTCAATTATACCCATAAGATAGTAAAGCCTATGTTCAGCAATAATAACAATTTTCCCCATTTTTTTAAGCTGAATAATTGCATTTTTTAAAAGTTCAATGGCTTTATGATCTAAAGAAGATGACGGCTCGTCAAAAAGATAAACTTTATTATCCATAGTCATAACACTTGTTACAGCCATCAACTGTTTTTCTCCACCTGATAACGAAAAAATATTTCTATTTAACAGTTTTTCAGTATTTAATAAATTTGTATATTTTTCTATGGATTTCTCAATATCCTCTTTTTCTACATTTCTATTTTCTAGTGGAAATGCCAACTCGTCAGTAGACTCAACACAAAAAAATTGAGTTTTGGGGTTCTGAAACACAGTAGAGATATAAGCACTTCTATCCGCTATATTTTTATCATTTATAAGCTGTTTATCCAGCACTATTTTCCCGTCTATTTCCCCATCATATATTTCCGGAATGACTTCATTAATTATTTTAATTAGAGTGCTTTTACCGGAGCCGCTTGCCCCTGTTAAACAAAGAACTTGCCCTTCATAAACATCAAAATTAATATCCTCAAGAACATTATTCCCTTTGTATGAAAATTTTAGATTTTTAACACTAAGCATACTTACCTCTCAAATAAAAACCTATCAATATACACATGAGTAAAAAACAAAAGTAATCTAAAATTTCAAACTTGCTTTCTATCAAATTACTTCTTTTCTCACCGATTTTTAACCCTTTAGTCATTGCTGAAATAGAAACATCATCAGCCGTCTTTGTAAGTATCATTAAAAGCGGCACTATCCTATATTCAAAAAACTTAACCGGATAAAAAACAATTTTCTGATTGTCAATCCATGAAGATACATGGCATCTTTTACCTGATGATAGTCTTCTTTTACAGTATAGAAAAATCTTGCCATAACTATAATCGGAATAACCAGCTCATCCGGAAATCTTATTTTCTTAAGAGATAATGTAATCTCGCTCATTGAAGAGGAATAAAGTGCATACCTTGCCATCATAAGCCCGGGAAGTAATCTTAGAAATACCACTGTAATAAAAAGACCTATAGCCCCCATGTATCCGCTATCTACAAATAAATATTCTTTTTGAGCAATATAAGCTATTATTACAAAAATAAGACCTTTTATTGCAGTTTTCCACTCTTTACACCAAAATAAAAAAACATATGGCAGCAGAGAATAAAACGCTGCCACAACAGGATGATTTTGTTGAATATTTCCTAAAATCAAAGTATAAGATAGAATCAATGACATGAAGATTTTTGTTCTAAAATCAAGTTTCAAAAAATCTTCTCTCACTTTTTATACCTCCGCCATACCCGCTTTAACAAAATGTTTTTTTAACATTTTTATACCTATACTGCATCCTATATAAGTACCAATCATACCTAATAAAATAATTGGAATTAGTGACCAGTTCGGCAAAACACTCATCATTTTTTGAGCATATTCTTCTCCATATCCCATATCAATCATTGTCTTTATATACGAAGCTCTGGCAAAAAATATTGGTAACCAATTTCCAAGCCCCCACAAAGATTGGATTATAAAAGCAAATCTCGCTTGTTTTACACTAGTATAGTTTCCTTTTTTCAAAACCGCTTCTGCTAATATTCCTGCTCCAACACCTGTCAGTACTACCCAAGGTCCGTGTCCTATTGCAAAAAACACCAAAGACATCACTGTAGTTTGAATAAATACCATTCCGGTTTTTTTAATTTTGGTAGAGTAAAGCATATATACCGGTCCTGAAATAATTCCTTGTAGAAGAGGAACTATAGGCATAAGTGTAGGCATAAATCCTATCATTCCCCCGACAAAAGTCGCTATAAATATTAAAATAGCAAACAAACCTGCGTTTATTAAGTCTCTTACATTTAATTTTTTATCTTTCATTTTCTCTCCTTAACATAAATTAGATTTTTCTAACATATTTTTATAATATTTTGAATTTTTACGAAGGTCTTCATCTTTTCCTATAGCTTCTATCTTGCCTTCATTTAATAGAACAATTTTATCTGCATTTCTAATAGTTCTAAGTCTATGAGCAATTATTATAACAGTCTTATTTTTTATAAGCTCAGACAAAGCTTCCTGAATAAGACTTTCATTTTCAACATCAAGTGATGCAGTTGCTTCATCCATTAAAATGATAGGAGCATCTTTAAGTATTGCACGAGCAATAGAGATTCTCTGACGTTCACCTCCTGAAAGTTTTTGTCCATTTTCTCCTATAATAGTTTCTATACCATCGGGCAACTTATCTATAAATTCATAACACCTTGCCACTTTTGCCGCTTTTATAATTTCTTCATCACTTGCGTCTTTTTTACCAATTTTAATATTATTTTTTATACTGGCGTTAAATAAGACCACATCTTGAAATACAATAGAAAAATTCTTTAACAGTGTTCCCGGCTCAATCTTGCTTATATCTTCTCCACCTAATAATATCCTTCCCTTATCTACATCCCAAAATCTTGCTGCCAATTTGGCAAGTGTACTCTTTCCACTTCCTGATTCTCCAATTAATGCAGTTACTTCTCCCTGCTTAGCCTCAAAAGTGACTCCATTGATTACAGAGTAATCTTCATATCCAAAATGAACATCTTTAAATTCTATGTCATAATTTTTAGGATGCATTTCGGTCTTGCCTTCTTGAATTGGCATAGTTTTAATTTCTTTTATCCTGGAAACTACGCTATCAAGCATGACTATCATTGCCATAAAGCTTATAATTTCTTCTATGGGAAGGTAAATACTAACCGTCAACATTAAAAATACTATATAAATAAGTATGTTAATTTCACCTGCAATAAACATATTTGCACCGATAAGTGCCACACTTACAATCCCAAGTTTAAGTAATATCTTAGCAAAACCTGTCGATACTCCTGAAACAAGCTCAACCCTTACCTTATCTTTCTTAAGTTTATCAAGCATCGAATAGAATTTATTAAGTGATTTTTTTCTAAGTTATAGGATTTTATTTCACTAATTTGTTCAATATTTTCCTGCAAATCATCAAATACTTCTCTACTGCTTTTAACCCATTTATTTAACGATTTTTTTTGCATTTTCTTTGCTAAATATGCTACTAAAAGTGATATAGGCATTACCCAAATTGTTGCTAATCCCATTTTCCAATTGTATATAAGAATCATTACGGAAATTATTACAGTAGAAATTGCTGTAGCATATATATGGGGAACGGAATGTGAAAATATTTGTTCATATAAAGTAATATCGTCCATCATCGTTGTCGCAATATCCGTTAAATCTCTTTTGCCAAAGTAAGAAAGAGGAAGCTTTTTTAGTCTGTTCGCTACATCAATCCTTATGTTGGCACTTTCCATATAAACATTGGTGTAGAGTCTTTTATAATCCCATCTTGCTACAATAAACATTACAATAAGCATGACCGCTATAATAACCAGATAATTAGTTAATGTAAGATTAACCTGTGATTTAACACCTTCAAGTCCACCTAAATATTGGAATAAAAAAGCAAAAGCAATCATTGGCGGAAATAGCTTGGTAAAGCTTAAAATTGTGCGAGAAAAAATCGCTTTAGAAAGGTTACTTGCTCCCTTCTCTGACATAGCATATTTTTCATAAAATATCTATTCATTTTGACCTCCTATCTGCCAACTAACAGCTCTTTGATATTCATCCCAAAGCTTTTTATATTGTCCATTTTTATTTAATAATTCTTCATGTTTGCCTTCCTCAACTATTTTCCCTTTATCAACAACTAATATTCTATCTGCATCTACAATGGTCGAAAGCCTATGTGCAATCATAAGGGTTGTTTTATTCTTAGAAAGTTTTTTAAAAGATTTTTGTATTATATGTTCATTTTCAGGATCCGCAAAAGCAGTTGCTTCATCTAATATTAAAAGATCAGCACTTTTTAAAAAGGCTCTTGCTATCGAAAGTCTTTGCGCTTCTCCGCCAGAAAAATATGTGCCCTTTGTTCCATAAACAGTATTCAACCCATCTTTTAGATTATCAACTATATCTTTTGAACCTGAATCTAAAAGTGCCTGTTCTATTTCTCTATCAGTTGCATCTTCTTTTCCTATAAGTAGGTTGTCTCTTAAACTCATTTTAAAAAGTCTTGAATTTTGAAATACAAAGGAAATTTTATTCATTAAAGTTTGCTTGTCGTATTCTTTGATATTAATTCCACCAATGAAAATTTCTCCGCTTTGAGGATCATAAAATCTTGCAGCAAGCTTAGCAATTGTTGTTTTCCCACCGCCGGAAGGACCCACAAGGGCTACTGTTTCTCCTTTTTTTACACTGAAAGAAACATTGTCAATAACTGTATTATCCTCATACGCAAAAGATACATCTTTAAACTCTAAGCTAACTTCCTCTCCGGATTTATCTCCATAATGCATTTCTTTATAATCCAAAATATTTTCTATTTTATTTAAAGACGCTTCTGCAAAATAAGAATATTGAGATATAACAGCAGATCTCATAATAAACACGCCAAAAGCAGGTCCAATTAAAAAATATATAATTGAATTGCCAATTACCTGACGAATATCTCCTCCGGTATTTATAAAAATAATTGCTGTAGGTACCAAAAAAAGGCTGTCGAACTTACTATAGATTCATAAATAGACATTTTGTTTTGCCATCTCATAGTCATTTTCATAACTATATCAGTCAGCTTCTTTATAAGCGAATAAAGTCTATCAAAACTTTCAATGCTTTGTGCAAAAGTTTTTACTACCGGTATTCCCCTTACATATTCAACAGTTTCAGCCGATAAAGTTGACAGTCCCGTATAGTATTCCTCCTTATCTTCCTTAGCACCTTTTGTCATCATAGTAGTCATTAGCCCCATGCCAATCACCATCGGTACCAAGCTTACTAAACCCAGTTTCCAATCAAATACAAAAAAGAATACCAGAAGAACCAAAGGAGTAACAATGGTCATTGCCATATCGGGAAGCTGATGTGCTAAAAAAGAATGAGTTTCTGCGGCGCCCGAAACAATTACATTTCTAATTCTTCCACTCTCTTTATTCTCAAAATATCCAAGAGGCTTATCCATCATTTTTTTCACATTAAGCTTAATGATATTATCTTCCACTTCAAAAGCAAACACGTGAGATAAAATAAGTGCTCCCAAATATAATATCAATCCTCCCGCTGCAAATGCTGCCCCATAAATTGCATTTTGTTTTATAATGTCAATTTGTATTCCCTTGCCAAGTACAATACTGCTTATTATTTTGTGAATATAAACCATGGGCATTAATACCATAATTCCTGATGCAGCAGACAAAAACATGGCAAGATAAAGCATAATACCTTTGCTACCTGCGTATGGCATTAGTCTTTTTAAAATTGATGTTTTCTTTTGCTTATCGTTCAAAACAAAACTCTCCTTTCCTATTATTTTAATTTTTAGATATTAAACCCAAGATTTATTTTATCCCATTTAGTTCTCATCGGCACCATTGTATAAAACTCAGATTTAAAAATCTCTTGCTTTATAGACTTTATTGTATCATTGTGTATTTCGTGATATAATAAAAATAGAATATTTATGTCTATTAGGAATAATGTCTAATCGGGCTAAAAGGAGGAATTCTATGAAAGACTACTATAATTTTGTAAAAGATTATCTGGGAGCATCTGAATGTTTTGTTAATAAGAAATATTGTAATGTAGGACATACTTTTTGTGTAAATAATGATGAAATCGAAGGTTTATATTGGTTTTATGAAACTGAAAATTTTATAATTGATATACACGATTTCTTTGCAAAAAAAGAAATTATCCACACTAGTTTGCCGGATATAAAAAATTTTATGACTTTTTCATCTTCCTATATAATTAGTGCCAGCGGGGAGAGTTTTAATCCATATCAAACCTTATCAGCAAATTCTTTATATATTTTAGACATAGAAAATTTAGAAAAGAATTATCGTTTTTTATTACATGAAAACTCTCCGTATCTTGGTATCGCTATAAACTTTAAACCGCAAATGATAAAAGACTGTCTATCTTCCATGAAAGTTTCAAAGAATATTTCATATTCTCATATTTTTCAAGATACAAAAGCCATTATCACCAACTCTTTAGAACCTATTGCTAAAGACATTCTAAACTGCAAAATGGTCTCTCCTGCAGCAGAAATGTTTTTTGAAGCAAAAGCCAAAGAATGGATTAGCATTGTAATAGATGCATTTTTAAATAAAAAGAAAGCCATATTTCTTCATATGATAATATTGCCCTTGAAAACGTAGCAAACTATCTTGATGATCATTACGCTTTAGATGTTTCACAAAAAACCCTTGAAAAAATCGCTATGATGAGCGGTACTAAATTAAAAAAATTATTTAAACAAAAATATCAAATGAGCATTACAGAATATTCTCAACGAAAAAGAATGAACATGGCTGAAAATCTTTTATTAAACTCAACCCTAAAAATACAAGATATTGCAGCAGCCGTTGGATATTCTTCTCATAGTAAATTCACTGCGTGTTACAAAAAATATAAGGGGATTTATCCTAAAGATGCAAAAAAATATCTATCTAGAAAAAATTCAATGTCTATCTGTGTATGTAATAAAAATATTTAATCTTATTTTTAGATAAAAAGTCAATAAATGTCTAGTATATT
>NZ_JH165067.1:16668-27189 GCF_000227315.1 Peptoniphilus indolicus ATCC 29427
AAAAAGGGGACTGCACATAGGCATAATAAGTCCTCTAAAATGAAAGAAACTTGCTCTTTCCCTATATTTTAAATTTGATTTTTTATGATAATTACCAGTATCAAAAAGGTCTATTATTTTTTTCTATATGAATAACAGATCCTCCACAACACATAGTAATTACCTCCATTATTTAATCCATTTTTTCCTCACGAACAAAGATTTATTTAAATCACTCCTGCTTTTTCAAAATGTTTTTTAAGTATCCTTGTTGCAACAAATGCTCCTATGCAAGCAAGAACAAAAGTTATCAAGCCAAATCCTACTGCCCACGATACTTTGAAATATGATAATGCTTCATTTATTTGTGCTTCGCTCATTTTCCATTTTGACGCTCTTTCCACAAAAGAAGCTGTCCCGAATAAAATCACAGGAATTACTGTCCCTAAAAAATCTGCTAGTGCAAATATCCCATATCCAATAATTATTCGTCCCTTGCTTTCATAATTTCCTATAATCAAATCACATATAATTCCACCGATTACAGCAAAGACTGCATGAGGCAAATGTCCTCCTGACAATGCAATTAAACCAATAAGCGTTCCTGATATTGTAAATACGCCCTTCTTTTTAACTTTCACAGCCATAAGAATATAAACAGTAGCAGCTATCATAAAGCTAACTCCTGAAGCAATAAATCCTCCAATAACTGTTGTTGCCATAGCAAATGCAACTGCCATGTATATGACAATTCCAATTGCATTAAAGATTCCGATTGTAATAAAATCACGACCATTTAATTTGTTTTTCATAAAAGTCCTCCTAATAAATTTTCTGTATTACTATCACAAGAGCAATCATCAAAGCTCCTAATAGTCCAATCATTAAGTCTGTTTTTCTAAACCGCAATTCTGTTAATGTTACCCTCTTCTCATCACTATCAAGTCCTCTAATGAGTGCTGAAGCTGACAGTTCATCTGAAATCTTAATCATTCTCATTAAAAGCGGAACAAGCGTATATTCAATATATTTAATTGGATGTAGCAACGGGAAAAATCTGCTTGTTACAATTCCTCGAATCTTCATATTCTCTTTTAATGCCTTGACTTCTATTTTTATAGTTGGTACAAACCTAAGCAAAACACTAAAAGGTATACCAATGCTTCTTGGTACTTTCATTCTATTTAATGCTTCAAGCATTTCACTTACACTTGTAGTCTTTGTTATATATCCACCAAACATAGCAATTAAGGTCATTCTTGTTGCAAAGTAAATAAACATATATATTGCAAATACGATGCTTGCTTCACAAAACTTTCCAAGCCCTAACTCTATGCAGTATAAAAACACAAAAAACAAAATAAAGCGTAATGCTCTTTTCCACATACTGCTGTATACATACAGAAAAAAGGCAAAGGCAATTAGTACAAAAAGTAGAATTGTATCGCTTATAAAAAAGCTAGTAAATCCAACAATTGGAAGTATAGTAAGTTTTATTCTCGGATCGACTGTTTTTCTATCTATCAAGCTCTCTACCTCCTCTCATCTTGTCTAATATGAGAAATTTATTACTTTCACTCATATTCAAAACTTTTTCTATTTTTCCATCTCCCATTACCCAAAGCTTGCTCACTGTGTTCGCTAAAAACTCAAAATCATGACTTATCACCAAAACTGTTATCCCATTTTTTAATTGTTCTTCAATCAATTTTGCCACTGAAAGCATTGAGTCTTTATCACAACCTGATGTTGGTTCATCATAGATAAAAACCTTTGCCCGTTTCATCATTCCACAAGCTATTGTAAGTCTTTGTTTTTCTCCTCTTGATAAAGCAAACGGATGCTTATCAATGTATTTATCTAAGCCAAGTACACTCAAAATAGACTTTGCCTTTTGAGTATTTTCTTTTTTATCTTTACTTGAAATACCAAGCAGCATTTCATCAAGTACACTTTCCGAAAACAACTGATAGTCTGAATCTTGAAAGACAAAATATGACATATCCATTAAATCTTTATGATTAAGCGACTTATCTTTCCTCGCCCATATTTTTCCCTCTTCTATCTTCTCAAGTCCTGAAAGCACTCTTGCAAAGGTGGTTTTCCCGGTACCATTTAACCCTATAAGACCAATGGCTTTTCCGTACTCCATGTTGAAATCAAGATGATTTAAGATGTATTGGTTTTGCTTATTTCCAACCTTAGTTGCACTTGGGTAACAAAATTTCAAGCCTTTTCCACTGATACTTTCATCATTTAATTGATATAAATCTTTCTTCTCACTTATCCTGTATTCTTCTAATTCAAGAGTTCTTAGTCCATTTTCATCCCAAAACGCCCTTTCAAGATAGATAACTTCTTCCCGACTCAAGTCTTTCGTAATTTCTCCGTCTTTCATCAAAAGAAAACGGTCAAATAAAGACTTTACATAGTACAAACGATGTTCAATTAGAACAACCGTTGTTCCTTTTTTCTTTAATTTCTCCAAAATTAAAAACAGGTCAAATGTTGCTTTCATATCCAAATTTGCTGAAGGTTCATCTAAAATTAAAACTTTCGGATTCATTGCATAGATGCTTGCAATAGCTATCTTTTGTTTCTGCCCGCTTGATAATTCAAAAACAGATTTTCCTTTAAGTTCCTCAATATCCAACTCCACATATACTGCTTCTACTCTCTGTTTGATCTCATCTCTTGATTTGCAGATGGTTTGAAGCCCAAAAGCTATTTCTTCATCTGTCGTTGTCGTAAAAAACTGACTTCTTGGATCTTGAAATACAGTCCCTACAATATGCCCTATTTCATGAAGCGATAATTTGCTTATATCTTTTCCGGACACAAAGGCCTCCCCTTGCATTTTGCCCCTGTAATAATGCGGAATAAGACCATTCATTACACTTCCAAGAGTGCTTTTACCACTTCCACTTTTTCCTGAAATTAAAACAAATTCACCTTTTTTAATTTCAAGATTGATATTTTTTAAAGCAGTTCGCCCATCTTCCCATTCATAAGAAACATCTTTTAACAAAATCATGGTTACACCTCATACTGAGCTTTCCATAATTTTGTGTAGTAGCCATCTTTCTCAAGAAGTTCCCCATGCTTTCCTTTTTCAAGTAAATTTCCTTTTTGAAATACGAGAATTTGGTCAGCTTTTTGAATTGTTTTTAAATGATGAGCCACTACAAGTACGGTTCTATTCTTTGCAAGTTCTGTAATGGCATCTTGTATCAAAGATTCATTTACAGGATCAACATTACTTGTCATTTCATCAAGAATTAAAATCGGTGCATCTTTTAGAAAAGCTCTTGCAATAGATATTCTTTGTCTTTGTCCACCTGAAAGAAGCCCACCATTTTCTCCAATATCAGTTTCATAACCTTTTGGTAAACTCATAATGAAATCATGTATCCTTGCCTTCTTTGCAGCTTTAATGATTTCCTCTTTTGTAGCTCCTTTTTTACCTACTCTGATATTTTCTTCAATCGTGTTATCAAACAGTTGAACATTCTGCATGACAATGCTGATACGATCTAAAAGCTCATCATAAGGAATATCCCTTATATCAATTCCTCCGAGTGTAATTTTTCCTTTATGCACATCATAAAATCTTAAAAGCAAGTTGGTTATAGTAGTCTTTCCACTACCTGATTCTCCAACTAAGGCTGTCATTGTTTTTTCAGCAATAGAAAAGCTCAATTTTTCCATTTTAAATTCATCTTTTTCATAGGAAAAATCTATGTTTTCAAAAGCTATATCATTATCTTTCGGAATAATCCCATTCACTTTATCCGGGATTACATCTGCATATAAAATTCTTGAAAGTCTTTCGTAACTATCTACCGCCGAAACATAGTACATATAGTGTTGTTCCATAGAAGCGAACGGCTTATAAAACTCTTTTGAAATTACCGCAAAGATAATAAAATTAAGTACATCAAGACTTCCCTTTACAACAAGTATTGCTCCAGAGGTTAAAAGAACTAAATATCCAATATCCAGTAAAAAACCAAATATAGATAACTGTTTTGCCTTAAATCTTGAAGCTGCTTTGCTTGTTTCTCCAAACCTTTTTGTCTTATTCATAAGCTCATTATCCAAGCTCTTATTGTTTGAAAAACTCTTTAATACAGGTATTCCTCTAACATATTCAACAAATAAGCTAACCATATCAAGAAGTGCTGAGTTGTTCTGATTTTCTATTTTTTCAGATTGCTTAATTGTCAGATATAGAAAGATAAGTGCAATCGGAACAGATACAGCCATAATAATAGAAAGTTTGAAATCAATACTTGCAAGACCAACAAATACGACTGCACCTATCAAAAAATCGCCAAACATTCTTGACCACATGTGTCCTACAACAAGGGACATATTATCAACATCTTTGTGTAAAATTGTATTGATTTCTCCCAATCTTTCATTTGTATAAAAACCCAAACTAAATTTCTTTAATTTGATAATCATTCGTTCTCTGATTTGCTGAACAATATCAAAACCTGCACTATGCTTTTTCATATCTGCGACCATATTACAAATGCCTTTGAAGACTACAAGTAATCCAATCGCAATAAAATATTTATAAAGCATATCTAAACTCGTCCCATCAAATATCTGAAACAGTATAGAAAATACGATAACAATCATGGCTATGGAGCTTAGTCCATAAAGGGCAAAGAATACACTTGATATAATCAAATCTCTCTTGCCGGTTTTTGTAAGTAGCTTTAACATTTCTCTAAACATTTTCTGTTACCACCTCCGTACACTCGCAATCCGCTTTGCTGCTTGCTCGTGAAAGACAATTGTCTTTCAAATTCCATCTATCAACCTTGTTCTGTGCTTCAACCATATCCTTATAAAAATCACATCTTTTCATCAGCTCTTCATGGCTTCCTGCATCAAGAACAACACCCTTATCCATAACTATAATTTGGTCTGAATCTCTAATCGTATTTAGATGATGAGCAATTGTAATAACCGTTTTATCCTTGCTTAAATCGTCAATCGCTTCACCGATTAGTCTTTCATTTTCACTATCAACAGCTGCCATTGCTTCATCTAATATTAAAATCGGTGCATTTTTAAGTATCATTCTCGCAATGGAGATTCTTTGTTTTTCTCCACCGGATAACTTAACTCCCATTTCACCTACTCGTGTTTCATATCCATTTGGTAAAGCAGAAATAAAATCATGGCATCTTGCTTTTTTAGCAGCTTCTATGACTTCTTCTTTTGTTGCATTTAATTTTCCAATTGCTATATTTTCAAAAATACTTAAATCAAAAAGTATAACCTCTTGCTGAACGCTGCCGATAAGTTCCGAAATATTTTCCTGACTATATTCTTTTATATCTTTTTCATTTATCTTTATTTGTCCGCTGTCTGCATCCCAAAATCCCATAAGCAGGTTAGATACCGTACTCTTTCCGCAGCCGCTCGCTCCGACAAAGGCATTCAAACTATTTTGTTTAAAAGTTAAATTGATGTTTTTAAGTTCAAAGCTATCTTTTCCGTATGCAAAATTCACATCTTTAAATTCTATATCTCCAAATTCTAACCCTTGTTCCATCTTTTTATTTGGAAGCGGAACAGTTAAAACTTTTCCAATCGCCTTTATAGCTTCCTTAAATACAATAGAAAAATGGTGCAAGGTTGCTGTCTTACTTATAGATGCAGTAAAAGCAGATGATAAAATAATGGCAAGGATAAAATTAGGTGTTGTAATATTTCCATAGTAAAGAAATATACTTCCCAAAATCATGACAATAACTACTCCAATTTCCATAAATATGTCAATGAGTCCCATTGGAATTGTAATTGCTCCCATACTCTTTTTAACCCAGTAAATATACTCTCTTGCCGTTTTTAATGTTCTTTCGCTAATCTCCTCTTCTTTAGCAAAAGCCTTAATCACAGAAATATTTTTTACATATTCCATTAGCTCTTCTCTCATCCTGCTTTCATGGTTAAAGTAAATAGCAAAGTTTTTATTCATCGTTTTTTGAGAAAGAACTTTTACCAAATACATGAGTGGAACTCCGGCAATCATTCCAAGAGCAAGACGCCAATCTACAAAAATCATAGCTATGAAAATGATAGTAGGCAGAAGTGTAACTGCCATTATTTCAGGCAAGCCATGAGCAAGATATACCTCCACTTGCTCCACATCATGCTGAACAATGTTCGTAAGCTCCCCTGTATTATGTTCTTTGAAAAATCCTAAGCTTAGTTTTTTTAGATGCCCGATAATATCTATCCTAAGTTCTGTCAATTTTTCGTATGCTTTTTCATGGGCAACTTTTGTCGCAAAATAATAAAACACTCCTTTTAGCACAAATGATGCAAGCATTATAAGAAAAATATATTTCAACTTTCCCGTTTCTGTATCCTGTGTAATCAAGGAACTGATTAAATAAACAAGCAATACCTGCGGTATTAAATCAAACAGTATTCTTAAAGTAAGTAATATATTTGACTTCAAATTATTCCCTATCGCTTTTCCTCTTAACTCTTTTTCTGTCATAAACAACACTCCTTCCAAAATTGAATAATATTGAATTATAATTCAATATTAAGGCTTAAAGTAAGACTTTGCTAATTACACAAAGTCTATTTTTTAGTGCTAAAATACTACTGCTAAGCTCCTAATTCTTGACATTTCCTCTTTCGCATTGCAAGCACCTCGCCATTTGTATTCCAAGTTTTTCCATTATCAAAAGATGTTTTATTTTCCCAATGGAATTTTGAATTAGAAATATTATCAAATACCCATAAATTTAAACCATTATCATTATTTAGATTTGTTAGTATAATTCTATCTTCTACTTTTTCAGCTTCTAAATATACCATTTTCCCCAAACAAGTATAACAAATATCCCACTTTTGTTTTTTAGGATTATATACTCTTATCGTTGTCCCATATTCTGCATCAAGCTGAGGGTTGGATATTCTTTCTTGTCTTGACGGGCAAATGAAAACATCCTGTACTCCATCTCCATTTAATATTTCTGAAAATATCCACTCTCCAATTACATGTCTTTCATTTTCAGTACCTTTACCATCAATCCATTCAATATTCCACTCTCCAATCAAATCACTAAATATATTTTTCTTATTACTTTTTTCTCCTATTAACGCTTTATAAAATTCCATAACAACCTCCAGATCAACCCTATTTCATATTAAATCCGCCTCACAACGATTCCACGCCCTTGTAATAACATCTTGCAACAAGTTTTAGCATATCTTCTGCCCACTTTTCACTTTGATAGTGCCTTGCTATTTCAAGAAGCCCCTCTGTAAAGTTACTGGCTAAAATATGAGCAAGCATTGGATCATATTCCTCTTTTGATTGTCTTTTTAAACTCACTTCAATATGAACCTGCATTTGCGATATGAGTTTTTGTTTTGCTTCTGTATGCTTTGTACCTGAACTTTTATCCATTAAAATAATTAACTTCTTACGCTCTTTTAAAAGTTCATGAATATAATTTTCTCCAACTTCATCAAACCTTTCAGAAGCAGAACCCTTTTCCAAAGACTCCTCCTCATCAAAAGCTGACTCAAAATTTATATAAACAGAACTTACTACTGCATCAAACAAAACTTCTTTATTTTTGAAATAGGTATATATTAGTGCCACAGGTATATCCGCTTCTTTTGCAATTTCTGTTAATTTGGCACCTCTATAGTCCTTTTTATAAAATACTTTTTCTGCTGCTTCCAGTATTCTATTTCTGACTTCTTCTTTTAACACTTGTGCCATAACACACCTCTTTCTACACTAATACTGAATTTATATTTAATAATAAATTTAAATTCAATATTTGTCAAGATGATTATAACTAAAATGATAGAATTATTACATAAAGTTTGCAACAAATTCAACATACTCTTGCCCTTATTCAAGGTTATTCTTTAATCTATGATGTTATTCATCTGTAAAAAACCTTGTATTTAATTTTTCAGCAAAAGATTAAAAGATTATTTTTTCTATCCTCTAATAATATTCACTAAAAATAAATTCGATTTATTCCCAAAACTTATCTTCTATCTCTTGATATTCTGCAAAAGTCCACACTTCTTGTATTTTCCCGTTTTCTATTTTGAACAAATCAATCCCCGGATTATTTAATTTTTCATTACCTTTTTCCGCTAATGAGACAACACTTGCAACAACAAAACAATCATTACTTGCAGCCCATTCTGTCATTATTCGGAATGTTCCATTACTTCTTTTTGCAAACTCAATAATGCATATCTCTGTCAAGACTACTTCACTTCTCCCCTTGGCAAAAATATACATTACTTTTGTCAAGGGGATATGTCCTTTGAAAATGTTATTAGATTGCTTTCTAGTCACATATGTTTGACAATCCTAAAGTTTTAATATCTATTTTTCTTAAACAAAGCTTTACAATTGTTATTTCTTTCTTCTATAGATTTACAAAAAGTCTTTTTCATTTTACACCACATTTCTTGCATTTAAATAATATTAATATATCAAACCTTTCTAAATGGTTTATTTCCGACTTTTAATAATTAGGTACCTAATAATTTATAGTTTCTTCTTTTTCTATTTTTCTAATTCTGCTAAGCATTAAAAATAATCCAAGTAGAATAATACTAAAATCAACAATTGGCTGAGCCCACCAAACAGCAGAGGCGCCAAACATTTTTGGCAATATTAATATAGCCGGAACAAAAAATATCAGTTGTCTCATCATTACAACCATTCCAGCCTTTTTTGCATCGCCAACGGATTGGAAGAAAGTCAGCGTCATGATCATAATTCCATACATAATAAAAGTACAATAGTACATTCTGAAATAAACCACATTTGCAGTCAAAATTTCAGTTCTAACATTAAATAATGATAAGAGCTTTTCAGATAAGAACATTGATGGTATCCAAGATATAGCAGCAAGTATTGTTGCACCACAAGCAAATATCTTCACTGTTTCTTTTACTCTATTATATTGTTTTGCCCCAAAATTAGTTCCTATGACAGGTTGTAATCCTTGACTCATACCCCATAAAGGAATAAATGAAAACATATATAATCTCATTGTGGCAGACATTAAAATTCCCCAATCACTTCCACCATATTTAAATGCTTGCTTAAATAGAAATGTTTGTTGTACTGCAAATAATAATTGCATCATCATAGCAGAACTTCCTATACTAAACATTTCTCCTGCTATTTCACTTGCCTTTTTTATTTTATGAATACCAACAAATGCACTCTTTTTAGTAAAATAATGTAGTGTTAAAACTGCTTGCACAATCTGGGAGATTACAGTCGCAATCGCCGCGCCTTCAATTGCATATTTACCCATCAATTTCATAAAAATCGGATCAAGTATTATATTTAATAAAGCTCCTGCCCCCATGATAAGCATAGATTGTTTTAATGCACCTTCACCACGCATTGTCATATTACCTGCTTGAGCAAAATTAACAAATGTTGAACCTAAGAAAACAACTCTTAAATATCTTATACTAAGGGCCTTTATATCCCCTTGCGCCCCTACTAAATCTAAAAAATTATGTGCAAAAATAATGCCCAATACGGTAATAAAAACCGAGAATACTATTACCCAATAACTTAAATTCCCAAAAATTTTATCCGTTGTTTCCTTATTACCTTTTCCAATAGCCCTCGATAAAATAGATGCACTGCCTACACCAATCAATGCCGAAATTGCCCCATTAATTAAAGTAAGTGACATAGAAATACTTATAGAAGACATAGCATAATCTCCAATAATCCACCCTGCAAATACACCATCCATAAATGGATAAAGACCTATTACAAGCATTCCTATAATACCTGGTAAAGCTAGTTGAAACATTAAATCTTTTGGATTTTTAGTCAAAAGTTGAGTTTTCATATCTTTCTTATTCATATTCTTTCTCCTCTTTAATAAAGTAACTTCTATCTATTTTTATAAATAATAACTTTTTGCTCACTTTATATAATAGTAAATCCTCTTTCTAACAGGATTTGTCTCCCAAACTTTCTTAATCCACCTTAATCTATATGTGAGTCCCTTTATACTCGTATGCAAGATTATATCCTAATGGAAAGATTACAGGATTTTCACTTTTGTTGGTTTTACTACTCTAATCTTTATTTAGCCAATTATATTAATAAATTTATGCAGTATCGTTTAATAATTACTCTAAATACCTTATTTGTGATATCATTTTACTTTTATCAAAACCAACATCTTTCATAATTATTGTGTATATTATTCTCAATAGTTTTCTGTCAAATGTTATTTTTAACTTCCATAAACTTAATGCAATTCATCTATTAAAAAAACAATTGTCTTACACAAAAAATGTTAAATTGTTTTTTCTCATATGTTTAAAAATTAGGTTTTAATGAGTTTATTTATTGTGTACAATTTTAATAATAAGTTCAAATTTCCAACTTAGAGGTTTTCAACATTCGTATTTCTAACTATTTTTAAAATTTTACTTGAATTTTTACAACCAGAGTTCATATCATTTTTCATCTATTTTTTTATATAG
>NZ_JH165067.1:28548-32718 GCF_000227315.1 Peptoniphilus indolicus ATCC 29427
ATATATCTAAATTTAATAGGATAATAGTATAAATACTAATAAGAATATCTGAAGCGCTAACTTCAGATATTCTTTACTTTACATTTTATTTGGAGCTTCTATTCCCAAAAGTCCAAGTCCTGATTTAATAACTGTTTTTACTGCATATGCAAGCATAAGTCTTTGTCCTTTTAACTTTGAGTCTTCTACTAATATTTGAGTAGAGTTATAATACTTGTTAAATTCTTTTGCAACTTCTGTTATATGTCTTGTTATAAAGTATGGTTCATACTTTTCATGCGCGTCTATAACTACATTTGAGAAATTATAGATGAGTCTTAATAAATTTATTTCAGATTCTTCTTTTAATAAATTGTCTTCTACATTAATTTGTTCAAAGTTTCCCCTTTCAAGAATCGAGTTTATTCTTGCATGAGTGTATTGAACATAAGGTCCAGTCTCACCTTCAAATGAAAGAGTGTTCTCCCAATCGAAAGTATAGTCCTTTATTCTTTGATTGAAAAGTTCTTGGAATTTGATAGCCCCCACCCCTACTTGCTTAGCAAGCTTTTCTTTATCATCAATATTTTGACCTTTTTCTTTTTCACGATTGTTCAAAATTTCCATTACTTTTTCTATAGATTTATTTAATAAATCTTCAAGATAAACTACATTACCTCTTCTTGTTGAAAGAGTTCCTTCTTGTAGAGAAACCATTCCAAATGGAACGTGAACTATCTTTTCAAACCAATCATATCCCATCTTTTCTAATACATATTTTAATTGTTTAAAATGTAATATTTGTTGAGAGCCTACAACGTATATAATTTTTTCAGGGTTGTGTTCGTTTTGTCTGTATACAGCCGTTGCTATATCTCTTGTAAGATATATTGTTGAACCATCACTTTTTATAACTAGTGCTGGCGGTATATTGTGTTCATCTAAATTTACTATCTTAGCTCCATTAGAAATTTCTAAAATACCTTTTCTTTCCATTACTTCAACTTCTCTAGCCATCTTGTCCGAATAAAAAGATTCGCCCATATAAAAATCAAAATCCACATCTAAAATCTTATATACTCTCTCGAACTCTTCCATTGAAACTTCTCTTATCCATTTCCAAAGTTCAACAGCTTTTTCATTTCCCTCTTCAAGTTCTTTAAACCAATATCTGCATTCATTTAATAATTCTTCGTTATTTTCAGTTTCTTGGTTTATTTTAACATACAATTTTAAAAGTTCAGGTATAGGATTTTTTTCTATTTCTTCTCTATTCCCCCATTTTTCAATTGCAACTATAAGCTTCCCAAATTGCGTTCCATAATCTCCCAAGTGGTTATATGAAGTTACATTATATCCTAAAAATTTGTAAATTCTTTTTAATGAATCTCCAATAATTGTAGTTCTTATATGTCCTATGTGAAATGGTTTGGCAATATTGGGAGAAGAATATTCTATTATTACATCTTTTCCTTTACCAACATTTACTCTACCAAATTCTTCTTTTTCCTGTTCAACAGTATTTAAAACTTCTTTGACAAGTTTATTTTTATCTATAAAGAAATTTACATAAGCAGCTTTTGACTCAACTCTTTCCAATAAATCACTATTGATTGACTCAGCAACTTCTGCTGCTATTATATTTGGGTTCTTTCTATATACTTTTGCAAGAGAAAATACTGGAAAAGCATAATCTCCCATATCATAACTTGGTGGTGTTTCTATCAAAGAAAAAATCTTCTCATAATCTAAACTATCAATTTTTTCTGCAAGTATGTTAGCTACTTCAGCTTTAAAATTTAGCATCTTTACTCCTTTAGTTTTTAAATTCCACTACTGTAGCACCATATCCTCCCTGATTATTCGGAGCATCCTCATAGTGCTTTACGTATTTGTTTTTCTTAAATAATCTCTTATTTTTTCTCTAAGTACTCCCGTGCCTTTTCCGTGAATTATTCTAATTTCTTTAATTCCAGACAAATAGGCATCGTCTATGTACTTATCTACAATAACTCTTGCATCTTCAAAGTTATTACCTCTTATATCAATTTCAGACTTAATATATTTACTCTTCTTATCTATTATATTTCTCGTCTTTGTCTTTTGAACTTCTTTTTCAGCATTTGTTCTAATTAATGTATCAAGAGGTAATTTCATCTTCAACATACCCATTTGAAGTAGTACTTGATTTTTTGAATCCGGCAACTCCAGCACTACTCCTTCAGAATTTAAAGAAGTAGATCTTACAGTTTCTCCTACCTTTAATTCTCCTATAACTTCATCAGCTTTTTCAAGTACAAATTCATTCTTTTTCTGAGCAGATTTAAAACTTTCTCTGTATAAATCTTGAGCTTCTTGTAGTTTTCTCGCTTGAGCAGAATTCATTTGTTCTCTCAACTCAGAAAGTTCATTGATTACAAGCTCCATATTCTCTCTTGTAGTAAGCACCAATCTATTAGCTTCTTCTCTAGCCTTTTCTAAAACTTTCTCTCGCTCTTGATTTAACTTTTCAATTTCTTTTTTTAGTTTCTCATTTTTCTTTTTATATTCTAAACTTTCGATTTCAGCAGCTTGTTTGTACTCTTCGATTCTAGTCCTATCCTTCTCTATAGAAGATAAGACTTCTTCAAATTCAATATTATCCTCTGAAATCATCTTCTTAGCATCTCTGATTATTATATCCGGTAAACCAAGTTTGCGCGAAATTTCAAAAGCATTACTCTTGCCCGGAACACCTATCAAAAGTTTGTAAGTTGGAGAAAGTGTATCCACATTAAACTCCATTGAAGCATTCTGCACTCCATCAGTTGAAAGAGCATAGAGCTTCAGTTGATTATAGTGAGTTGTAGAGATACATCTTATCTTTCTTCTCAGCATAAAATCCATTATAGACCTTGCCAAAGCAGCCCCTTCAGTAGGGTCTGTTCCAGCTCCAAGCTCATCGAATATAACTAAACTCTTAGGCGTTATTTCCTTTAAAATTTCTACGATATTTACCATATGAGATGAAAATGTTGATAAAGATTGCTCGATACTTTGCTCATCACCAATATCAGCTAACACTTTGTCAAAAATAGCAATTTCTGAATTTTCCATCGTAGGAATATGTAATCCATATTGCGCCATCAATGTCAAAAGTCCCAAAGTCTTTATAGATACAGTCTTACCACCTGTATTAGGTCCTGTTATTATTAGCGATGTAAATTCTCCTCCCAAACTAATATCTATTGGAACTACTTTTTTCTTATCCAATAAAGGATGTCTAGCAGATTTTAAATTTACATATCCCTTGTCATTTATAATCGGTTTTCTACCATCATACTCAAGCGATAGTTTTCCTTTTGCAAATATAAAATCAATCTCTCTAAGTAAATCTTGATTCAACAAAATTTCGTGTCTAACATCATCTACTCTACTTGAAATTTCTTGTAGTATTCTCTCAATTTCTTCTCGTTCTTCTACTTCAAGAGACCTCAATTCATTGTTTATATTTACAACTGCAAGTGGTTCTATATAAACTGTTTGTTTACTCGAACTCACATCATGAACAATTCCCTTTACCTTGGATTTATGCTCATTTTTAACAGGTATTACATATCTTCCCTCACGAATAGTCACTATTGCATCCTGTAAATATTCACTTCCAGAAGAAATCATAGAACTAAGTCTTTCTCTTATGCTGTCTTTCTTCTTAGATATCTGTCTTCTTATACTAGATAACTTTTGCGATGCTGAGTCAGCAATTTCATTTTCAGATATTATCGCATCAGAAATTGTATCCTCTATCTTTTTAAAAGCCATCAATCCATCAGCATAATTTACCAATATTTCAGATTGTAAATCAGAATCATCAGGTGCTAGATAAGTCTTTAAGTATCTTGAAACTCTTAAGAAATCTCCAACTTTTATCAACTGTCCAGCTGTAAGATATCCGCCTATCTCAAGCCTTTTCATATATCCAGACATTTCATATATTCCAAAAAGAGGCGGTTCACCTCTTTTTATTATATAATCTACAGCTTCTGTAGTTTCTTTAAGCCTTTGCATCACTTCTATCTTATCCATGGATATTTTAACTTCATCAGCATATTTAACAGCTAATTCAGATGACATCATAGCTTTTAATTTTTCTATTATTTTGTCAAATTCTAAAACTCTATAAGATTTTAAAATAGGTTCATCCATTTAGAA
>NZ_JH165067.1:33698-48311 GCF_000227315.1 Peptoniphilus indolicus ATCC 29427
TCTTAAGTTTAATTTAAAACTTCTTATACCATAATCCATGTAAGTTTTTATTTTATCAGACAACATAATAGGATGAGAGTTAAATATTTCGGAAATATTAGAATTTCTTTCAACTAAAAATTTCTCTCCCCTAGCATCTTCTAAATAAAATCCTTTTGAATATTTACAAGCCTTACAGTTAGAATCTATTGAACATCCAAGATTAACAGACATAGGACAATGAACCATTGTCATAACTGGTAACAACCCATGAGAGACTACTTCTGTATACTCTCCATAATCCTTTGCTATTCCCCTTATCTGTTCCTTGTTGAGTTCTGGAGAAAGACAAATTCTTGTAAAACCCATTTCTAATAAATTACTTATCGTAACCTTGTTAAATACATTTAGCCCTATATCAGCTACTTTATCTATAGATAAATCTTTTAAAAGAGATATTTGAGATAAATTATTTAAATACACTTCGCCAAAAACTTCTGTAGACTTTAAAATTTTCAAGGACTCTTCAAGTTCCCTTGTAGATTGAAACTTTTGAAATACTCCGCTCAATTTTACGTTTTCTTTGATGGCTACTTCTTCAATCTCTCTATTAAATCTATCAATTGGAATACATACTTTAAGACCATCAAAATCTTTTATCTTTTTTAAATCCTCTACAGAATAAATCTCTACAGATAAATTCTTTTCAAATTTCTTTTTAGGTTTATATAAACTATAACTTATCTTTTCTACATTTCTGTCATGTAAATATTTTTCGTCTAAAATTTCTAAAGCAGCTCTTCTCAAGTTATTTATTTCTGATATTGGAATAAAAATATTTTCATCCATCTCTAAATTTAAATCTATTAAATTATATACTGTTCCGCCGAGCTTAGAGATATTTTCCGCTATCTTATCTCTTGAAACACCTTTCTTTTGAGCTTGCTCCACAATATACTCAGATTCATATTCAACTGTAAAATCATCTGTTCTTAACTTGATATTAGGTTTTTGACCAATTTTAAACTTTACTTCTATTGAAATATCTCTGTACTTGATATCTCTGTTTAAATTTTCTTTTATAGCTCTATCTAAATCCTCAGAATAATTCCTATATATTTTTGCCGTAGCATTTAAATTTTTTAATAGGCTCCATCTATTAACGCCTTTTGGATAATCTTTTTCTGCTCTAAATCCAAAACTTTTGTTTTTATCAAATATTTCAATCCCATCTCCACAAGAAATTGAATCAAATAATTCTATTTCAGCAAAATCTCTACCTACATTTAAAACTTTCCCTATCTCTCTACCTCTGTTACTTGGTTTTTCAATAGTTATAAAGTCTTTACCAAATTCTCCAAATGCAAGCCCTGAAGTAAACCCTCTGCTAAAAATTTGTTCAACATTATCTTTATCAATTTTTGTGAGTGTGTTATCTATTGCCTTTCTATACGAACTGACAACTTGATATACATATTCAGGATTTTTCATTCTTCCTTCAATTTTCAAAGAAAAAATTCCATTTTCGACAAGCGTGTCCAATGTATTTAGAGAATTTAGGTCCTTAGGAGAAATATAGTACTTACTTTCAAACTCTCTTCCGTCCAAGCCTATTATCTTATAACTCTTTCTACAGGCCTGCGCACAATCTCCACGATTACCTGACCTTCCACCTATCATGGAACTCATCAAACATTCTCCAGAAAAAGATACACACAAAGCCCCATGAACAAATCCTTCGACATCTAAGTTTGTATTCTTACTAACCAAACTCATATCTTCAAGACAAGTTTCTCTTGCCAATACCACTCTTTCAAAGCCAAAATTTTCTATAGTCTTAGCCCCATAAAGATTATTTATTGCCATTTGAGTACTTGCATGGACTTCTATAGGCAAATTACTTTTTGCAACTGTAATTCCAAAGCCCATATCTTGTACTATTATTCCATCGACTCCAATTTCATTTAAATATTCAACCAATTTAAATGCTTCATCTATTTCGCTGTCGAGCAATAAAATATTAGCTGTTACATAGATTTTAACGCCTCTTAAGTGAGCATATTCTACAGCAGCCTTGATTTCTACTCTATTAAAATTAAAAGCTTTCGCTCTCGCACTAAATTTATCAGTTCCTAAATAAATGGCATCAGCCCCGGCTTTGACTGCGGAAATTAAGCTTTCCATACCACCTGCCGGAGCTAATAACTCAACTCTATCTATCATTTAAACTTTCAATCTCTCTATTCAAATCTATAATTCTCTTTTGAGCCTCAAATATCTGCTCTTCCAAAGAATTCTTTTCAGATTTTATTTTTTCAACTTCATCTGTACATTCTTTAATTTTCAAATTAAACTGTTTTGCATCTTCTATAAGTTTTTGATTTTCATTTACTAAAGAATCATAATCCTTTTGTTTTTTATCATATCTATCTTTTAATTTTTCATTTTCAGCACTTAAAGAAACTAATTTAGTTTTCAACTCTTCAAGTTCATTTAAAGTATTCAAATTTTTTTCTTCAATAGATCCTTCTTGTATACTATTGATTTTATCTGCTTCTCTATCCTTTTCTTCAAGAATATTTAAAGCAGTTAAAATTAGTGCTTGGACTTGGTTTAGTCTATAATTAGAATTTTGTACCATCTTAATTCTCTTGTCTAAGTCATCGGCAAATTTTCTAACCTTTTGTTCTTCGCCGCCAACCACATAGAAGTTCATATCATCTATTTGAACTTTTACTTTTCCACTGCTCATATATTCCTCCTTAAGCTCTTAAAGTAGCATCAAATTTATCTTCGATGACCTTGATAATTTTATCAGTAACTTCACTTACTTCAGTTTCTACCAACGTCTTCTTTAAAGACCTAAAAATAAGCGAGAACGCAATTGATTTTTTATCAGCTCCTAAAGCTTCTGATCTATATATATCAAATACTTTGAATCCTTCAAGTAAATCAGAACCATTTTCTCTTGCTATTTTTTCTATTTCATAAGCTGGAACTTCATTGTCCATAATAAATGCCAAGTCTCTCTTTACAGATGGATACTTTGGAATTTCCTTAAATAAATAATTTTCTTCAGCAAAATCTAAAAGTTTATAAAAATCCAGTTCTGCTACATAGCATTTCTTTTTAAGATCATAATTTTCAAGAACTATAGGGTGAACTTCTCCAAAGAATCCTATACTTTCACCTTCAACAAAAAGTTCTGCAGAAACTCCAGGATGTAAAAATTCTGTCTTAGCTCTATTCAATTCAAATTTTTCAATTCCAATTTGCCATAGAGCTCTTCTTATAACTTCTTTTAAAAAATAGAAATCTCCTAAATCATAAAAACCTATTGACAATTTAGTTACTTCTGTAGGCAATTCTTGACCTTCTTTTGGAATAAAAGTATTTCCAAATTCAAATCCTGCTACATTTAAATTTCCTCTATGTGCATTGTATGAAAGAACTTCCATCATATTCGATGTAAGTGTAGTTCTCATAATGCTGTATTCTTCGCCAAGAGGATTTATTATTTTTACAACATTTCTAAGTTCATCTTCTTCATGTAAATTCAACTTATCGAAGTTTTTAGGACTTACAAATGAATAAGTCATAAACTCATTAAATCCAAGTGACAAGAGAACATTTTTGACTCTTCTCTCAAGCATTCTAAGTTCAGACCTTCCACCAACTGAAAGGCTACCTTCAAGCGGTTTAGCTTTTATGTTGTGGTAACCATATATTCTTGCTATTTCCTCAATTAAATCTTCTTCTATCTCAAGGTCTAATCTAAAAGTGGGAATTGTAGCTGTAAGTTCTTCTCCTTTAACTTCAGTTTCAATAAATAGTCTATTTAAAATTTTAGAAACTTCTTCAGTAGTAAACTCCATTCCTATAAGCTTATTAACTCTTGAAGTTCTAAGTTTTATTTTTTTCTCTTCAACTTTTTCAGGATATATATCAAATTCTCCTGCTATAATATCTGCAAATTTGATTTCCTCTGCAAGTTCACAAACTCTTTGAACTGCAAGTTTAGCAGATGTGATGTCAACACCTTTTTCAAATCTTGAAGACGCTTCACTTCTCAAACCAAGTCTTTTTGAAGTCTTTCTGATTGAAGCCTTATCAAAATTAGCCCCTTCAAGTAAAACTCTCTTAGTAGTAGGTTTTATTTCAGAATCAAAACCTCCCATAATTCCAGCAAGACCTATGGCTTTTTCTCCGTCAGTTATTACAATATCTTCTGACTTTAAAGTTCTATCTTCTCCATCTAAAGTTTTTAAAACTTCATCATCTTTAGCTTGTCTAACTACTATCTTTCTAGACTTCAAATCATCCAAATCATAAGCATGAAGAGGTTGACCGTATTCAAGCATTACAAAATTAGTCAAATCAACTATGTTGTTTATAGGTCTAACTCCTGCAGCTACAAGATGATTTTGTAACCAAAGAGGAGACGGTTTTATCTCAACATCTTTTAAAACCTTAGCATAAAATCTCTTACAATTTTCAGTTTCAATTGTTATGTCGTCAAAATATTCATTAATATCTTCAACTTCATTCTTTATTTGAGGTTTTTCAAGCTTAAGAGGTATGTCAAAAGTTGCGCTAGTTTCTCTTGCCATTCCTATGATAGAAAGACAATCCGGTCTATTTGGAGTTATTTCAAATTCTATAATTTCTCCATCTAATCCCAAAGCTTCTATTGCTGAAATACCTATTTCTGTTTGCTCATCAAAAATATATATACCGTCTTTAGCTTCTTTTGAAATAACAGATTGGTCGTATCCAAGTTCTTCTAAAGAACATAACATACCATTTGACTCAACACCTCTCAATTCGCCTTTTTCTATTTTAACTCCACCCGCTAGACTAGCCCCCGGTAAAGCCACTGGAACCACAGCTCCTTCAAATACATTTTGAGCTCCTGTAACTATTTGGATGACTTCGTCTTTCACATCTAATTGACAAACAACAAGTTTATCTGCGTTTGGGTGTTTTTCAATTTTTAAAATCTTTCCAACTACCACTTTTGATAAGTTTCCAGCTCTATTAATTATAGATTCTACATGAGAACCAGTTAAACTCAACTCGTCTGCAACTTTCTTAATATCTAAATCTAAATCTATATAATCACTTAACCATTTAACCGGTAAAAACATTTAAAGCCTCCACTAAAATTGATTCAAGAATCTATTGTCATTTTCAAATAACAATCTTATATCGTTCAACTTGTACTTTATCATTGCAATTCTGTCTATTCCCATTCCAAATGCAAATCCAGAATATTTTTCAGGATCAATACCGCAATTTCTAAGCACATTTGGATGTACCATACCACAACCTAAAAGTTCCATAGACCAACCGGTATTGTGACAACTTGGGCAACCTTTACCACCGCACACAGTACATGTTACATCAACTTCGGCTGAAGGTTCAGTAAATGGGAAATAGTGTGGTCTAAATCTTGTCTTTATTTCGTCTCCAAATAGTGTCTTAACGAATATATTTAGTGTTTCAAATAAATTAGCCATAGAAATTTTCTCGTCGATAATGAGTCCTTCTAATTGGTGGAACATAGGAGAGTGTGTAGCATCTACTTCATCAGACCTAAAAACTCTTCCTGAACAAACCATTCTAAGTGGCGCTCCATATTCTTTCATAGCTCTTATTTGAACCGGTGATGTTTGAGTTCTTAAAACCGTCTTATCATCGATATAAAAAGTATCTGATAAATCTCTTGAAGGGTGGTCCATTGGAGCATTTAAAAGGTCAAAGTTATTTGCAACAGACTCTACTTCAGGACCATCTATAACCATAAATCCCATAGTTATAAATAAATCTTCAAGCTCTTCAATAGTCTTTATAAGAGGATGCTCATGACCCACTAAAAGAGGTTCTTTGTTTAGAGTTATGTCTATTCTTTCACTTTCTAATTTTTCCAATAATTCCTTATTTTTTAATGTACTAATTTTATCTTGTAAGCTACTTTCTATTTCAGTTCTCACTTCATTTGCAAGTGCTCCTATAATTGGTCTTTCCTCTGCAGAAAGATTACCCATTTCTTTCATCACTGCAGTGATTTCGCCTTTTTTACCAAGATATTTAACTCTTAATTGGTCCAATTCTTTTAAATCTTGAATTTCATTTAATTCACTTTGGACTCTTGCTTTTATGTCTAATAATTTTTCTTTCATTACATCCTCCGATCCATTGTACCTATCATTGTATTATAGCATTTTCAAGCATACATATCAATTTAAGCTAAGTAAGTATCCATAATACAAACTCAAAAATAAAATATGACATAAAAATAAGCAGCGGATTTTACCACTGCTCACTTAATCTTTTTAATTGTCGCCTTCTTTGATCATTTGTTCAGCCATTTCTTTATCCTCTTTTGTTGGAGGGAATATTATGTTTGCAAGAATAGAAATAATACAAACACAAGCAACAGTATCTTTAAATATAAATTGGAACATTGGAGGAAGTCCTACAAGTGCTTCTGGGTGAGAACCAAGTCCAAGACCTAATCCAAATGTAATTCCTAAAACGATTATATTTCTATCGCTAAATCCAGCTTTAGTAATCATCTTAATACCATTAATCATGATCATAGAAAATACAGTTATAACCGCTCCCCCTAAAACACTGTTAGGCATAATGTTAAATAACATACCTACTTTAGGAAGGAAAGCTGAAGCCATAAGAACAAAAGCTCCCATAGCAACGCACCATTTATTTACTACTTTAGTCATAGCAACTATACCAGCATTTTGACCAAAAGCTGTATTAGGAAGTGCATTGAAAAGAACTGCAACTGTTGAACCAAGTGCATCCGCTAAGATAGCTCCTGAAGTTTCTTCAGCTGTTGCTTCTCTATTAAATCCTGCAATTGTTATACCATTTGAGTTACCTATTGTTTCAAGACCTGAAACAATGTAAATTGTAGCAAAACTTACTACAGCTCCTAGAGGGAATTTCAATTCCCATGGTTTGATTATAGGAAGTGGAGCTCCAACTACATTGGCATTCATTACAGGTGTGAAATCAACTTTACCAATAAACGCAGCTACTATGTATCCGATTATTAATCCAACAAGTATAGAAGATATTTTCCACATTCCCTTCCCAAATCTTTGTAAGAAAGTGATTACAAAAAATACTAAAAATCCTAAAGCTAAGTTTTTAGCTGATCCAAAATCTTCAGCACCTACTCCACCTGCGAAATAATTTACACCAACTCCTAAAAGTTTTACACCCATTGTGATAAGTACACTACCTACAACCAAAGGTGGGAATAAACCTTTTACTTGTTTATAGAATAAACCTATTATTACTTCTACCATACTTCCCAAACAAGCAGCTCCTAATACTACTGAAAGTGCATATTCAGGTCCAAAACTAGAATACTCTCCTCCAATTGAAGCCGCTGTAGACACAAATGCAAAAGATGTTCCCATAACTATAGGCAGACCCGCCCCTATTTGAAATTTACCTATCTTAATTGGGTAAAGTTGAATAAATGTTGTAAGTCCCGAAACAAACATAGCACATTGAATCATTCTCAAACTCAGTTCAGTGCCATTTAATCCCAAAACACCTATTAATATTAAAACTGGCGCTAAATTCCCTGCAAACATTGCAAGTACGTGTTGAAAACCAATAGGAAATGCAACTTTTAAACTTGGTTTTCCCTCTAACTGGTAGATAAGCTCTTTATCGCTTAATCTGTTTACGTTTTTTTCCATAACTCTCTCCTAATCTTAATTTAATTTTATCTCAAGAAAAGCCTTTGCCGTATATCAAATTAAATACATTTATAATAGCGTGGTAAAATATTACCTACTTAATATTTAGCAAATCCGCACAACCTATCAAATCTAACGCATAACACATAGGATGTCTTGAATATGTAAAAGCTTTTCCTTCAACCTAAATAAATTTCTTTATTTTACCATTGGTAAAATGTCCTAAAGTTAAAAAACATATGTCTATAACTCAAATTTGGATCATGTACTTAGTTACTATCCATACCCTCAGCTATTCGGAACATTGAAAACGTATGTCGCCTTTAGAAAATATTTTCATTTACTTCGTTATTATACAATTTTTTTTCATATTTTACAACATCAATTTTGATAAAGTGTTTTCTAAGTGAAGTAAATTAATAAAATGAAATTTTCTTCTTGAAAAACATTTCAAACTATGTTAACATTATTAAAGTATTCGGCGACATAGCCAAGTGGTAAGGCACGGGTCTGCAACACCCTTATCGCCAGTTCGAATCTGGCTGTCGCCTCCATGAAAATACCCACGATATTAATATCGTGGGTATTTTACTTATATATTCTTTTAATATTAAATATTAAAAGCGACCAATGGTCACTTTTAATTTATTTTCTATTTGATTTTCTCCAAATTCCAGCTTTTTCAGCTTGCTTTATCAAGTCTTCTCTAAATTCAGGAGAAGCTAAGTTGATAATTCCTTCAGCTCTTTCCCAGGTTGATTTCCCCTTACAGTTAAAAATTCCGTGCTCAGTTACAATATAGTGTGTGTTAGGTCTTGCTGCAGTTATAATTGTTCCCGGCTCAAAATTCAATACAATTCTTGATTCTTCTTTATCTTCTTTCTTGTTATAGAATTTAGATGAAAGACAGATGAAACTCTTTCCACCTTTGGATAAATAAGCTCCAAGCACAAAGTCAAGTTGTCCTCCAGCTCCTGAGATATGTCTAAATCCAGATGATTCAGAAGAAACCTGTCCAAATAAATCCACGTTTACTGCATTGTTTATGGAAACAAAGTTATCCAATTGAGCTATAACTCTCGCATCATTTGTGTATCCAACTGTTGAAGCCATACAAGATGGGTTATTGTCTACAAAGTCATATAACTTTTTAGTACCTGCAGCAAATGCATAAGTTTGTCTATATCTATCTATATTCTTTCTAGCTCCTGTAATTTTACCCGCGTTTGCAAGATCTACAAAAGCATCTACTAACATCTCTGTATGAACTCCTAAATCTTTTAAGTCACTTTGTGCTAATAGAGAACCTACTGCATTAGGCATACCACCTATACCAAGTTGTATACAACTTCCATCTACCATTTCTCCAACTATAAGTTCTGCTACTTTTTTATCTACATCACCGAAAGATCCAGCTGGAAGTTCTTTAATATCAGGATTTTCTCCTTCTACTATATAATCCACTTCAGAAATATGAACTACATTTTCAACTCCGCCCAAAGCTACCGGTAAATTTTCATTTACTTCCACAACTACTAAATCAGCAACTTCAATAGCTGCTTTTAAATGAGAAGCATTTAACCCAAAGTTGAAATATCCGTGTTTATCCATAGGTGTAGTTGCAAGATATGCAATATTTAAATCAATGTTTTCTCTGTACCATCTTGGCAATTCTGAATATCTAAGTGGTGCGTAAAATCCCGCATCAGTTTTATTGATTCTATTTCTATCAGCTCCACCTGCATGCCAAGTTTTCCAAATAAAAGCATTTCCTTCAGGGTCTGCATTAAAAATTTCGGGAACCCCCATCAAAACACCGCCCATTACAACTACGTTTTCAAGTTCTCCTGCACGTTTAGCAAGTGCCTTGTCTATTGCAACTGGAGTTTGAGCTGCCCAAGCAAAATCAATAGTGTCTCCACTTTTAACAAATGAAGCTGCTTTTTCAGCAGAAATCAGTTTATCTTGATATTCTTTTTTAAAATCCATAAAATCCTCCGTTAAATTAAAATTAAATGTTTTCCTTAAACTATTTCCTTTATACCCTTATATACAACATAAATTTCATATTTTATTCGAATTTTGTACTTCTTCCACGAATCTTTTAAAATCTAAAATTCTTTCTTCCAATATTTCTTCACTTATATCTATAATATATTCTCTTTTGTCAGCTAAAGAAAATAACTTTGCAGAGTTTACTTTATTACCAGTTATCTTTGAATATGCATAAGAGTATATTTGAAGTTGAGAAGAATAGTGTTCAATTTTTTTCTTATTCATTCTACCAGTCTTTATATCTATAATTTCTATTCCATTTTCTGTGCTCCTTACTTCATCTATAAATCCATGTATTATAGCATTCTCAATACTTAAATAAAATTCCCACTCTTTATGAATTGCCTCATTAGAATTTTTATTATAGTATTCTATCAACTCTTTAAGTTCTAAAATATTTTCAATTTCATATTCTATTCCATATCGTTGAAGCTCACCTTCTATAAATAAATCTATATTTTCTTTAGGTTTTTCAGCATATTTATGAATTATATTCCCTTTTATTATAGGATCTATCTGCCCTATACTTCCTCCTAAATTGAGTTGCGCATCATTGTCTAGCACATATCTTTTAAAGTATAAATCTTTATCTTCTCTATATAGCATATATTGAGAAACTGAATAGTATTCAGATATTCCTGTTTTTGAATAATAATTATCTCTTATCAATGTTTTTTTATACAAACTTAGTTTATCATCTGATTTTTGCTTAGATATAAAACTTTCAACTCTTCTCTTTTTATTCTTAACTTCAAGGTCTAAATAATCAAATTCATTCAATTCTGATTCAAATAAAAGTTTTTTATATGTTTTATCCGGTATTTTCGCCAAATTACTATTGTATGCAAAAACCAAAACTTTCTTTGCTCTTGTACACGCAACATAAAATATCCTAAGTTCTTCTTCTAATTGTCTTAACTCATTTTCTCTCTTATTAATTTTAAATATAGAATTTCTTCCTTCTATATTTACTCCTATTCCCATTTCTCCAATTTGGAATAATGAATTACCATTTCTCATCTTATATGGCTGGTCACCATCCATAAGTATTACATAGTCATATTCTAACCCCTTTGATTTGTGTGTAGTTATGAGATTAACAGCCGTGCTTGATGGTTCTTGTTCAATTTCTAAATCCTCTATATGAGCTAAAAAGTCTAATATATTTGATGAGTACGCACATTCATAATTTATAGCATACATAATTAATTGCTTTAAATTCTTTATTCCTGTTTCTCCTTTGAAATAATATGCAATCTCATAAAAATCCAATTCCAATATAATTTTTTCCACTAAACTAGATATACTTAGAACTTTTGAATACTCTCTTAACTTTTCTAACTTATCCACTGCCACACTAAATTTTTCTCGATCTGAATCAGATAAAAGATTCAAGAAATCTTCTCCCCATTCTCTATATTCTACATATTCATTAGCCAATAAAAATATTGCATTTTCACTTAATCCAACTTCAGGGGTTTTTAAATAACTCAAATAACTAATTATATCCTCTGAATTATAGATAGCTTTTAAAGTTATAATTAAGTCCTGTATTTCTCTATTTTTATAAAACCTAGTGGCTGTGTTAGAAACCTCTATATTTCTCTTTACAAGTTCTCTCTCCATAGATTCCATATTCTTCTTTTTTCTGTATATTAAAGCTATCTCTCCTTGAGGAACACCTGAGTCAATTAAACTTTCGACATAGTCTGCAACAGATTTTACTTCATCTTCTGATTCAAGTATTTTAAACTTTTCTTCACCCTCAACATTGTGATTTAAATTAGAGTACTCATCTCCCATTAAACTTTTAAACAGAATATTGTACGACTCGATTAATTTTTTTGAGCTTCTGTAGTTTTCTGATAGTTCGAATGCCTTAGCTCCACAACTTTGCATCTTCCTTATATAATCTCTATAAGTTTGAATTGAACCTCCTCTAAAAGAATATATCGATTGTTTCGGGTCTCCAACTACGAATAAATTTAAATCTTTATTTTTTTCTTTTAATATGTCTAAAATCTTAGTTTGAATATGATTTGTATCCTGAAACTCATCAACCATAACATATTTATAATTTAGCTTTACAGTTTCTAAAACTTTTATAGCATATTCTTGTAAATCATCATAATCTAAAGCATTCATATTGTCTTTTGCTTGTCTATATTCTTCATCAATTTCCGAGATTAATTTTAAAACTAAATTAATATAATTAACATTTTCTAACTCAAGGTGCATCTGCAGCTTTAGAATCTCTTCTTTTATTTCTTCTATCAATTCAGCTTGCTTAGTGCTTGTACCTAAATTATTTTTAATCTCTTCTAAGAAATCTATAGTAGGCTCATTTAAAAATTTGATATATTCTTCTTGCTCTGTAAAATCTTTAAACTTATTTCGCCTTACCATTCCATCTAAATATTCATTTAATAACTCAATCAGCTTCGAAAAATCTAATTCTTGTAATGATTCTAAGGTCTTCTCAGTATTTTCTCTTACTTTTTCAAATGTATAGCCCAAATTCTTTATATCACAATACATTCCCATCAATTCAGACTCTAAAAATTCAACCGTTACATTCTTTGTTTCAAACATCAAATCATGTAAATCATCTATATTTTTATTCAATACGTGTTTTATTGAATTTTCAAGTAGTTTTGTCGAGTCCTGACTTTCAATAACCTTATACTCCGGGTCAATACCAACATTTATCGGATATTTTGAAATCAATTCTGAACAAAACCCGTGTATCGTATATATAGAAGCTTTTGAAATGTATTTTTGCCTTTCTCGCAACATTGGGTCATTAGAATTTAAAAGAGCTCTTTTTATTTTCAACTTCATTTCAGCCGCTGCTTTTTTAGTGAAAGTTATAGCCAAAATATTTTCTATATCTTCGCCACTTTTTAAAATATTTAAAAATCTATTAGTTAAGACTTGAGTTTTCCCAGTTCCAGCTCCCGCCATTAAAACTATATCATCATCAATATTTTCAGCCGCTGCTTTTTGTATTGCATTAAGTTCCATTTTAACTCCTTGCCAAATCAGAAATCCTGCTATCTACATCGTCCCACTTATCAAAAATTCCATTGTACATTAAATATATGACTTTTAAAGCATTGTCCAATGACTCTTGTAATTTATCTTTAAATTCTTCTGTGCTGAGTTGATTCCTAGCCCCTTTTATTTTTCCAATTTCATCAATATTTCTTATAACATGAGACACTTTTGCCCCCTTTATAAATCCATACTTACCTTCCACACAAGCCCCTTCAAAAAAGCTCATATATATTGGAATTTGAAAAACTTCTGTACCTTGTTTTTCAAAACCGGGAGCTGAAGAAAGTTTATAATCTGTTACAATTATTTTTCCATCAACACTTTGGTCCACTCTATCAATTCTTCCACTCAAGTCTATATTTCCAATTTTTATGATAAATGGCATTTCAAATTCTTTAGGTCTAAATCCATCTCTATTTTCTAAATCAACCTTTATATATTCACTTAAAATGGCACAATAAATTTTCTTTCTGAGTTGTGGAAAATCACTATTATTTGTTATTGGTTCAACAATTTCTTCCAGTTTTTTTGGTCTAATGTATCATATTTTCTAAAATATCTTTCAAGAATCTTGTGAAAATCAGTTCCCATTTGCATATTAATTTTTTCAGGTTCTTTCAAAATATCTTTTAATCCTACCAATTCTAAATATAAAAAACTATATGGAGACCTAACCCAACTATCTAAATCACTTACTTTAAGACCACGTTTTTCAATTTTTGATTTTAAAATATCTTTGGCATTTCCAGATAATGTCACCTTGTTATCTTGTAAATTCCTCAACCTTTCTTCAAAAATTCTCATTATAATATCTTCAATATCTCTTTTAGATTGATACATGTCTAAATAATTTTCAGAAATTTCTTTTTTAGATTCTAAAATAACATTTGAGAATAGCTCTGACATCGTTGATATCCTATCTTCTACAACTTTATCTAAATTCAACATAAAAGAATAAGCTGAAAGATTTTCTTCATCTTTAAAAATCACTGTATTTTCAGATGAAGAAATAGCTATTAAAAATTTCAAAAGTTCCCTTTGATAAATTTCATCTTCATTTTCTACTTCAAACCCTATTTGTTTTAAAAATTCAAATTGAGTTTCAATCATGAAATTCCCACTTCTATAGTTTGGAAAATTCTCATTAAATGACGTTATATACAAATTTTCAAAGTTATATTTTAAACTTCCGTCTAAACTAAATACTTTTGATTTAAAAGGGTCTCTATTTTCAAAAGATATTCTATCTAAATATTCAATTAATAACTCAGTGTATTCTTTGACAGAAACCATTCCAAAATGTTCACCATATTCTTTTAAATTATTTAATACCAAAACAATTGAATTTAATGTGTTTAAATCATTTTTATAAACTTCAATATCATTTAACATACCATAGAAATTTTCAATTGACTCTTTAGTGTTTTCTAAAAATGATAAAAATATATCTGAATAATTTTCAAAAGTATCTCTTGATTTTATATCAATTTTAAGTTCCTCAAGAGTTGCCAAAAATTGTGTCAAGTCTATTTCCGCAGATATCTCAGTCTGTGTATTATTAATTAAGCTATTTAAATCTTTAAATTCTATCTTTGAAATTTCAGAAATCAACTTTTCATCTGAAGAATTTATTTTAAAATAGTTCAAATTTAATCTTCTAATTAAATTTCCCCTGTTCTGCTCTAAAATATAATCTATTAGAATTTTAAATTCCTCGACAATTTTTATTTCATTTACTTTTGTAGAAATATAATTTAGTTTTAGGTTTTCAATATTTTCTAATTGT
>NZ_JH165068.1:0-10107 GCF_000227315.1 Peptoniphilus indolicus ATCC 29427
ACAGACCCGATTTACGGGATTTTCTATCATATGATGAATAGACTTTTTTAGTTTTGATAAGTTCATTCTCTCAATTATATTTTTTACAAGTTTTAATTTTACATCATCTTTTATATATATTTCTGTATTAAAGTTTATTTTTAATTGTATTGTATCATTAACTGTGTAAAATTAGTTAATAACAGTGTGTCTTTTTGTTTTTTCATGATTACATTGTATCAAAAAAGACGAGGGGTTTTTAGTTTCCTCGTCTTTTTATTTAGGACTTTTGCAATAGCTCCAAATTTTTGTTATTTTCTATCTAGTAGAGTAAATAGTAATCCAAGTACTACTGCTGGGATAATCCAATAAAAAGATTGTAATGATGCTGGTAAAGTTACAACTAAGTTATCTACTAAACCATGTCCTACTACAGCAGAGAATATTGAATTTATAGCTGGGATACAAGCTCCTAAAACAGCTCCTATATAAGTGCTTGATTTTTTGAATACACTGGGGAACAAGTTTAAGAATATAAGTACCATTGATACAGGGTAAAGTCCAATCAAAATTGGAGCAGCTACGCTTACAATTTGGTCAACTCCCATTATAGAGAAGTATCCGCTTACAAGTGTACTTAATATTGCCCATACTGAGAATTTTATTTTATGATTACTTGATCTTTCAAAGAAATTAGCAACAGTTGAAGTAAGACCAATAGAAGTAGTTAGACAAGCTAAAGACATAGCTAAAGATATAAATATCTTACCAGCGTTTCCAAGTAAGCTTTCAGCAATATACAAAAGTAAGTCTACACGAGAATAATCTTGTAAGTTTAATCCTGAAACAGTTGCACCAGCTCTAGCCAGTCCAAAGTAAACAAGTGCAAGAGCAAAAGTAGCTATGACACCAGATTTTAAAGTTAGAGAAGCTATCTCATCTTTATCAGATATATTGTGTTTTTTGAAGCCATCTATTAGCAATACTGTAAATGCTAAAGCGGCAATCATATCCATCGTTTGGTATCCTTCTTGGAAACCATAGCTGAAAGAATTTTCAAATCCAGTAGGTACAATTTTTCCAATCGGAGTTAATATACTTTTAATTATAATAATTGCAAGTGTGATGAGTAAGGCTGGAGTTAAAAATTTTCCTATGGAGTCAATTATTCCGTTTGGACTAAATGTAAAAAATAAAGTTAAACCAAAAAATATAGCTGATACAAGAACAGGATTTAAATTAGGTAGCAGAGAACCTCTGATAACTTCAAATGTTGTAGCAGCAGTTCTTGGAATTGCAATTCCAGGTCCTATTGACAATAATATTAAAGTTCCAAATAGTTTAGCAGCTGGAGTCCCAAGTTTTTTTGCAACTGAGTCAATTGTTCCACCAGCTTTAATAGTAGATACAATACCGAGTAATACTAAACCAACACCAGTTATTACGAACCCTAAAAATGCAGTTATGAACTGATCTCCAACTAGCATACCAAGTGTTGGAGGAAAAATTAGATTTCCAGCACCAAATAGCATGGAAAAAAGTGCCATCGCGGAAATTAAAATAATATTACGTTTCATATTTTCTCCTTTTTAAATTAATTTCACTATATCATATCAATTATTTTGTATTGGGTAAAGAGATTTTTTTATTTGTTAGGGAATAATAGTGTTAGATAATAATAAATATGTGACAAAAAATAAAAGAATAGTAAGCCATCTGATAATATAAATTTAAGCAAAAACAAAACATTAGAAAGAAGGCTTCCTATGAAAACCAGTATAACAGAAGAAATAAGATTTCGTCAAAAAGTAGTAGAATATGCAATAAAACATAAAAATAACGCAAAAGCAGCTAGAAGATACAACACTAGCAGACAACAAGTGCAAAGATGGCTAAAAAATATGATGGGAGCGTAGAATTATTAGCAAATAAATCAAGACGTCCAGATAGTCATCCTAACGAGCATACGAAAGAAGAATTAGAACTACTTAGAAAAAATACCAATGCCATAAACACAAAGGAATGGGTCAAGTATATAGAAAATGCCTTTATGCAGGATATAAACGAAGCTACAACTCAATGTGTAAACAAATAAAAAAGCTTAAAAACTATGAAAAACCAAGGGAAATAAGCTATCCAAAAAGCAAATATAAACCATTAAAAGGAATTTATCCGGGAGAATTTGCAGAAATAGATGTAAAATACGTACCGCTAGAATGCATAGGATTTAAAAGTAACTACGAAAGATACTATCAAATAACAGCAATATACTTATACAGCAGAAAAAGGATTAACCTTTTAGGGACAGAGAAAATAATAAAAACTTAGAAAGGAGGTAATTCTCATGTCAAATACGAAAAGAACAGGACAAACAGCCCTTTATGAGCGTTTAAGCCGTGATGACGAAATGCAAGGAGAAAGCAATTCAATCACCAATCAGAAGCAGCTGCTTGAAAGCTATGCCAAAAGAAATGGCTTTGTAAATATCTATCACTATACCGATGACGGAGTAAGCGGAACAACCTTTGATAGAGAGGGATTTCAAAAGATGATAAAAGCAGTAGAAGAAAACAAAGTATCTACTGTGATAGTAAAAGATATGAGTAGGTTTGGCAGAGATTATCTCAAAGTAGGCTTTTACACCGAAATACTTTTCAAAGAAAAGGGAGTAAGGTTTATCGCCATCAATAACGGAATAGATAGTGAGAAACAAGCAGAAAGCGACTTTACCCCATTTCTAAACATTATGAACGAATGGTATGCAAGAGATACATCAAGAAAAATACAATCTATCTTCAGAGCAAGAATGGAAGAAGGTAAAAGAGTATCACCAAGCGTTCCATACGGCTATTTTAGAAACCCAAAGAACAAACAGGAGTTACTTGTCGATAAAGAGAGTGCAAAGGTCGTAAAACGCATTTACCATCTTGTTATAGAGGGATATGGAGTAACACAGATAGCGGATATATTAACCAAAGATAAAGTCCTTATCCCATCAGCCTATGCCCAAATACATTATCCTGAAAATAACCACAGTTCCAAGAAAAGAGGAATAGAAGACCCGTATTTTTGGACACCAACCACAGTAAGCTATATCTTAGAAAAGCAAGAATATATGGGACATACTGTACTTGGTAAAACAATATGCCTTGATTACAAAACCAAGAAGCGAAGAAAGGCAAAAGAAGATGAACTCATTATCTTCAAAAACACCCATGAAGCAATCATTGATGAAGAAACATGGAATAATGCTCAAAGGCTAAGAAAAACAGTGAGAAGAAGTCCAAAGTATGGTACAACCTCACACCCATTTACAGGACTTTTAATCTGTGCAGATTGTGGAGGAAAGTTAAGTTACAGAGAGCCGGCAGAACATAAAGCAAAGAAATACGATTGTGATTATTGTTTTGTATGTCAACATTACAGACACAGAAAAGGCTCTTGCAGTATGCACTACATCAAAGTAAAAACAGTGAATGAAATTCTCTTAAAATCAATCAAAGAAATCACAGACTTTGCAAAAGAAGAAAAACAAGAATTTCTAAAAGTGATGAACAAATTATCCGATGAAAAAAGAGAAGAAAAATATCAAGGATATAAAGAGAAATTAGAAAAACTGTCCTCAAGGAATGAAGAACTGACAACCCTCATTACAAAGCTGTATGAAGACCACGCACTTGGGAAAATTCCTGTAAAACACTTTGACAGATTATTTAATACCTATGATACAGAGCAACAAGACTTAGAAAAACAAATACAGTATTTTGAAAATGAAATAGAAAGCTACCATCAGAGAAAAGTTGACACCGATAAATTCCTAAAAATGATAGAGAAGTATACCGATATTGAAGAACTGACAGTACCAATGATAAATGAGTATATAGAAAAAGTAGTAGTCCATGAAGCAACAGGAGGAAGAAAAGGAAAAGATAGAAAACAACAAGTTGATGTTTACTTTAACTTTATAGGCAATTGTCAAGTACCACTAAAGAAAGAGATAAAAGAAGCGAGAGTATAATTATAGGTATATGAAAAAGTTGAAAGAGAAAATGAACCAATCTATGATTAATTTCCTTAAAATTTGACTGCTATAAAATATAGTGATATAACTTATAGTAGTTTTTATTTTGGAGGGATAATATGTCAACAATAGATTTAATAGTTTTGGGAATGATTAAAGAAAAAGAACAAAGTGCTTATGACTTACAAAAGAATGTTGAGTATAGAAATATTTCTAAATGGGTTAAAGTTAGCACTCCATCAATTTATAAAAAAGTAATTCAGTTAGAAGAAAAAGGATATATAACAGGCAATTTGTCAAGAGAAGGGAATATGCCGGAAAAGTCTATTTATCGTATTACAGAAGATGGAGAAAAGTATTTTCTCGAACTGATGAAGAAAATATCCGTTCAAATGGTTAATGTATTTTTAGATTTTAATGCAGTTGTTATCAATATGGGAATGCTTTCTAATTCTGAGGAAAAAGAAATTGTAGATAATATTGAAACAGAAATTGAGAAGTATAAAAATGCAGTAAGCAAGTTAGAAATGGAAAGGAAAGAAATTCCTGTATGTGCAAAATCTATTTTAAAGCAACAAGTATTGTTATCTGAGGCATTAAATGATTGGATAAATGACTTTAAAAAAGTATATTTTGAGAGGTAATGCGAAATGAAAAACATAGAAGATGATAAGGAGATACTAAAAGAATTAAGAAAGATAACAAAGAACAAAGAAAATTGGGACATAGTTATTGATCAAGTTGCAACAAAATTAAATGGAAAGTATTCTGTTGATGTAAAGGCAAAGGTGTTATGGTTCATTGGTGAAATGGGACTAAATCATCCTGTGAAAATTAAAAAATATGTTGAAGATATTGCAGCTTACTTAAAGAATGATTCACCTAAATTAAGAGAGCGTTCCGTAAATGCATTAGGAAGAATAGGTAGAGCTGATAAAAATCTGATTATTCCTTTTTTAGATAAAATAATGGAAATGAAAGAAGACGAGGTAGAAAAAGTTAGACTTTCTTTTGTATGGGCTTGCGAAAATATTGCGACTAATGCTCCTGAACTATTTTACGACAAATTGGATACATTTTATAAAATGATATCAGATCAGGGTGAACGAGTTCGTATAGAAGCACCTGAAATATTTAGAGTAATAGGGAAAAGGAAACCATATTATGTCAAACCGTACTTAGAAAAATTACAATGGTATGCAGATAATGATTCACACCCTGTTGTTCGTATTCATAGCTTAGGTGCAATTAGGATTACTAAAAAAGCCTTAGAGGAGTGTGAGATAAATGCCACAAATGACTAAAGGTGGGAAATATATTTTTGGTTGGTCGAAGATAAAAAAAGATGGGAAGTTAAGTTTGCCGACTATGGTAATAAAGGAGTACAAATTAGAAAAAGAAAAGTATATCTATATTGTTTCAGGAAGCAAGCAAACAGGAGGATTCTGTGTTATGCCAGAATCATTACTTTCCGATTCAAAATTAAATAGCATATTAGTTAGAAATAAATGTTTGGCAGAGAGAAGTTTAAAAGAAGGAGAACTTATTTTATATAAGGGAAGAATGTACGGATGGCTATCTTTGAATGGAACAAATGTAAATATTCCTCAGTCTTTAATGGATTCTTTGGGTGTTAACATAGGAGATAAACTTTTGGCAATTAGAAGTAGTAACATTGCTTTTACAATGGGATTCAGAGGTTCGTTGATAGATAAAGCGAACAATTTTACGGGAAAAATCGAAACTTTCTGATGTGAGTATGCTGTTTTGACGATTTTTGAAAAAGATGATAAAATACTACTATATAGCTGAAAGGGGATTGTTATGAGAATTTACTTAAGAAATCATCCTAAGAACAAACTTAACTCTGTACAAATGAAACCGATGAAACATTGTACAGAGTATAGCAAATAGATTGCATTTAAGATTTCATCGGGAAATACAAGAAATCAGGTCATTTAGTTGGCTTTGTTTTTGTACACATTTCTCGATATGTAATTAAAATGTAAAGGGCTATAGGCAATGTTTTGTCTGTAGCCTTTTGTTTTATAAATTATTAAGCAAAAGGCAGATACTATTTTGTATTTATGCCTTTTTTTGTTGCATAAATACTGGAAGTTATAAATTGAGAAAAGGATGATGATTAAATGAATGAAAATAGAATAAAAATTTTAAAGGAAGAAAATATTGATAAAGCACTTTTTAAATTAGGTATTCCTATGGTTATCAGTTTATTGGTAGCCGCTTTATACAATGTCGTTGATACCTATTTTGTGTCCGGTCTTGGGAAAGAGGCAGTAGCTGCCGTTTCAGTTGCATTTCCGATTCAACTTATCTTTTTAGGAATAGGATTAACATTTGGTGCGGGAGCAGGCTCTTATATATCAAGGCTACTTGGAGGAAATAATAAAAAAGAAGCAAGTATTGTAGCAACAATTGCTCTTATATCAAGTGCAATTTTAGGGATAATTACAGCTATTGTATTGTTTTGCTATTTAGAGGGCGTTTTGAAATTTATGGGAGCCATTCCATCTATTATGGAAATTTCTAAGTCTTATACAGGAATATTCATAGTAGGCGGTATTTTGGGATCAATCAATGTAACACTTGGTAACTTAGTCGTTGCACAAGGAGCTGCCAAAATTTCATTAAAAGCTATGCTTTTAGGTTCTATATCAAATATGGTTTTGGATCCGATATTCATATTTGGACTTAATTTAGGAGTGAGAGGTGCAGCTATTGCGACACTTATAGCCAGAGTGATAACGAGTCTAATGTATCTCATTTACTTTATAGGAGATAAAAATTTAATTGAGATAAAAATACCTCACTTCAAACCTACATTTGCAATTTATAAAGAGGTATTGAAGATAGGAATTTCTATGTTAATACTTCAGATTCTACAAACTATATCTATAAGCAAAATATCCTATGCAGCATCCTTTTATGGAGAAGAAGCAATAGCTGCAATGGGTATTGTTCTTAGGATTATAACATTAGGAACAAATGTTGTGTTTGGATATATGAAAGGATTACAACCATTAGCCGGATTTAATTACGGAGCTAAGAATTATGAAAGAGTCAGAGGTTCTATAAAGGCAAGTATTAAATGGACAAATGTATTTTGCATAGTGTGGACTCTGATAATTTATATATTTTCACCAAGTATATTATCTTTATTTGGGACCGATGAAAATGTATTAAATATAGCAGTGCCGGCATTACGAGCAGGTGTCATTATGTTTATAACATTTGGATTTCAGTTTACCTACTCTACCTTATATTTGTCTATGGGAAAGGCATTAGGGGGAGTATTTTTAAACTCATTGCGACAAGGAATTGTATTTATCCCTATCATTTTATTGTTGCCTAAATTTATGGGATTAAATGGTGTTATATATGCTCAAACAATTTCAGATTTGATAACAACGATCATCGCAATTCCTTTTGCTATTAACATTCATAAAAAATTGGGATTAGAAATAAAAAACAGTTAAATAATCTAATAACAGCAAGACTTAATTTTATTGTTATTTTCGGAGGACTTTTTACGCCAAAGTGTAGAAGTCCTCCTTTTTTATTCTCAAAAAAACAAAACAGAAAAATAAAAAGGGAGGAACGCACAATGGAAAAGAAAGAATATTACTTTTATGTAAAAGGCAAAGCTGTACCAGTAAACAAAGAAGTCTATAAAGCCTACTGGAAAATAACGGAGCATGAAAAGTATCTTTATAAGAAAGATAGAGAACACAGCGTATTACCTTTTTCGTCTTTTGATTATGACGGACACTTTGTAGATAACATCATAGATGAAAGAATAGACTTAGAAAAAATTGTAGAAGTAAAAATGAAAATTGAAGAAATAAACAAGGCATTAGCTACACTGACAAAAGAAGAAAGAGAGTTAATGGAAGCCATCTTCTACAAAAGTGTAAATGTCAAGAATGCGATTATATGAAGCAAATAGAGGAGATTTAGAACAATACTATCTAGAAAAAAGAAGAGAAAAACACAAAGAAGAAACAATAATAGAATTAGATGAAAAAGTAAACAAAATAAAGCCATCAACATATAACAACAATTTAGGTGGAATAGAATTAGAAATAATACAGAGAAGTAAAGGAAACTGGTTGAAACAATGGTTAAACGTAGCTATATAAAAAACTGATAAAATATGGGAATTTGTTTTCCAAGAAAAATTTGACACTCTCGCAGATAATTAAAAAATTGAATACATAGTGTATATTTGATATAATTAAGTTTACTAAAGCATGGAGGTGCGAAATGTCTGAAAAGTATTTAGCAAATACAGATATATCTGGAGATGTAAAAATATCAGAAGATGTTATTGCTACAATTTCAGTTCTTGCTGCTGAATCTGTTGATGGGGTAGTAAAGATGCAAGCTAGTTTAAAATCTTCTGTTACTGATATATTGGGCGTTAAAAATATTGGTCGTGGAGTTAAAGTGTCCGTTGGAGAACAAGAAGCGGTTATAGATACTTATGTAACTGTTGAATATGGCAGAAATATAGTTGAAATTGCAAAAGTAGTACAAGAAAAAGTTAAAGAAGCCGTTGAAAATATGACAGGTTTAGAGGTTGTAGAAATCAATGTTCATGTAAGTGGAATTGCGATATCGGAAAAAGAGAAAGTAAGAAGTTAATGAGTAGGAAAAAAGCAAGAATAGGTCAAATGCAGTTGTTATATCAAATGGATTTAACTAATAAATTTGATATAAAAGAAGTTGAATTATTTTTAGATAACTTTTCTTTTAGTGACGATGAAATTGAATATATAAATGTAGCTATTCCGCAACTTATAGATAATATAGAAGAAATAGATTCTGTTATAGAGAAAAATCTTGAAAAATGGTCTTTTAAAAGATTAGCTAAGGTCGATAGAGCTATTTTGAGAATTGCGGTTTTTGAAATGCTCTATAGAGAAGATATCCCAGAAGAAGTATCTATAAACGAAGCTATAGAAATAGCTAAAGTTTATGGAAGTTTAGAATCTCAGAAGTTTATTAATGGAATTTTAGGTAGTATTTATAGAAGTATAAATTAACCGAGGGGTATCTCTCGGTTTTTGTTGTACAAAATAATATAAATAAAATTAGTTTTTCTTTTTAATTTGTGGTGAGTATGAAAGCTATAAAGGTCAGAGAATTAAATAAATATATAAAAAAATATGTGGCTATGGACTATCTCCTCTCTAATATAGATGTAGAAGGTGAAGTGTCTAATCTAACTAAGCACTCAAATGGCAACTACTATTTAACTTTAAAAGATGAAACTTCATCTATTAGAGCTGTTGTATATTATACAGATGTTGAAAACTTGGAGTATGAGCCTTTTGAAGGTGATTCTGTTATAGCTGGTGGTGCAGTTGCAATATTTGAGAAGGATGCCTCTGTAACTTTTTTTATAAGAAAACTTCGCTCAAAAGGTAGTGGAAATATAAAAGAGGCTTATGAAAGGCTTAAAGAAAAGCTAGAAGCGGAAGGATTATTTGTAAAATCGGACAAAAGGTTAAAGGCTTTTCCTCAAAAGGTGGGGGTTGTAACTTCCAAGACAGGAGCTGCAATACAAGATATAATAAATGTAATTAAAAGAAGAAACTCAGCGATTGATATTATATTATTTCCAACATTGGTACAAGGTGATGGAGCTGTTCAAAACATCATGGAAGGATTAAAATATTTTGAACATTCTGATGTAGATGTGGTAATAGTTGGTAGAGGCGGAGGTTCTTATGAGGATTTAGTTGCTTTTAATGATGAGGGAATAGCTAGGTATATACATTCAATGAGTAAAATTGTAATATCAGCAGTAGGACATGAAATAGACTATGTAATAAGTGATTTTGTAGCTGATTTTAGAGCTCCAACACCATCTTCAGCAGCTGAAATAATATCTTTGTCTAAGGATGAATTGAAGCAACATTTAGATTTAAGTTTTAATATTATAAAAAATAATATTTTAGAAAAGATAGAACAGAATAAATCTAATTTATTGCAAGAAAAAATTTATTTATTTGGGAAATGTAATGAAAGATGCAATTTTGAAAGAAGAGAAGTAAACTTCATCAAAAGAATATTAAATTCTA
>NZ_JH165068.1:10157-24609 GCF_000227315.1 Peptoniphilus indolicus ATCC 29427
TGAGAATTGAAGCTAAATTAAATAAGATTAAAAATGAAGTTTTAAAAACGGGGAAAATTTAAGAAGTACTAAATTTTCGAATATTTATGTATTAGACAACAAAGGTAAGATAATAACTAGTATAAAACAGGTTAAAAATAATCAGATTATGAGTATAAACTTTAAAGATGGAACGGTTAAATCTAAGATATTTAACATAGAGGAGAAATAGTATGAATGAAAGTTATGAAAGTGCATTTCAAAAGCTACAAACTATAATATCAGAGTTGGAATCCAGAGATATCACATTGGAAGATTCTATAAATAAATATGAGGAAGGATTAAAGCTTTATAAATTCTGTTTGAGCAAATTAGATGAATATGAAGGCAGAGTAAAAGTTTTAATGCAAGAAGGAAATGATATAGTGGAGAAGGATTTTGAGAGGCAATAATGACAGCAAGAGATTACAGTGAAGATATAAAAATAATAGAAAATCATATATTTAAGTATTTTACTTCTATTGACGAATATCAAAAAAAGGTTTATGAGTCAATGCTATATTCACTTTCATCAGGCGGTAAAAGGATAAGGCCTTTAATGTCTGTGATGGTTTATAGGGCTATAGTTGGCGAAGATTATACAAAAATTTTACCATTTGCAACTGCAATTGAAATGATTCACACATATTCTTTAATACATGATGATTTACCTTCAATGGATGATGATGATATTAGAAGGGGAAAGCCTACTAACCACAAAGTATTTACAGAAGCAATAGCTATTTTGGCTGGAGATGGTTTACTAAATATGGCTATTGAAGTTCTAACAAGAGAATTAGAGAGTATTGAAGATTTAAGTGAATTAAAACGTGCTTTAAGAGCAATGAGGTATATGTTTACGGCTTCTGGCGTTCATGGAATGGTGGGTGGACAGGTAATAGATTTAGGATTTTCTGAGGTCTGTAATCTAGAAGTATGTGAAACTATGTATAAGTTAAAGACGGCTGCTCTTATAAGAGCAGCGGTAGTTTCTAGCGCAATACTTGCAGGAGCTAGTGATGATGAAATAGCAGAATTTGAAGAATTTGCAAATTGCTTAGGTATGGCGTATCAGATGAGAGATGACTTATTAGATGCAAAAGATGATATTGAAAAAGAAAATAGTACTATATTAAATTACATTAGTGATAAAGATCTTGAAGAAAGAGTAGATGAGTATAGTAAAAAGGCAATGTTAGCTCTTGAAAAGTTAAAATATAACACTGAAGAATTAGAAGAACTAACTAAAAGTTTAATAAAAAGGAATTACTAATGGCTAAAGTAAGAGCTGATATTCTACTTTACGAAACTGGTGGGGCAGAATCGAGAGAAAAAGCTAAAAGATTAATAATGAGCGGAGAGGTTTTTATAAAGACTCAGAGAGTTGAAAAACCTGGTCAATTAGTTGATGAAGACTCTGAAATATATGTCAAGTCCAAAGGAATAAAATATGTTAGCAGAGGTGGGTTTAAATTAGAAAAGGCTATAGAGCTATATGATATTGACCTTAAAGACTCCATTTGTGCAGATATAGGTGCTTCTACTGGCGGATTTACTCATTGTATGCTTTTAAATGGAGCAAAAAAAGTCTATGCGATAGATGTTGGCACTAACCAACTGGACTACAAATTAAGAGTAGATGAACGAGTTGTCAGTATGGAAAAAACTAACTTTAGAACTTTTGATGTCAATTCTATTGAAAAAGTTGATTTTGTAAGTATTGACGTCAGTTTTATTTCACTAGATTTAATACTACCAAATGTCTATAAAGTTTTGAAAGATGTTGGAGAAGTAGTTGCACTTATAAAGCCTCAATTTGAAGCTGGAAAAGATAAGGTTGGGAAAAAAGGTATAGTAAAAGATATCAAAGTACATAAAGAAGTAATTGAGAAAGTCATAGAAATTACTAAAACTTTAAATTTTAGAATAAAGGGTATAACTGCTTCGCCAATTAGGGGTACTACTGGGAATAAAGAGTTTCTAATTTATTTAGAAAAATCATCCGAGCAAAGTATTTCGTTTAGTGTTGACGATGTTGTTAAAGAGGTTGAATGATATGTTACTTGAGCTGAGTATTAAAAATTTTGCAATAATAGAAGATATTAGAATAGAGTTTGGAAAAGGCTTGAATGTACTTACAGGCGAAACTGGTTCAGGTAAGTCAATTATAATAGATGCTCTATCCATGGTGCTTGGTCAGAGAACAAATAAGGAGGTAATAAAAAAGGGTAAAGATTATGCTTATGTTGAAGCGATCTTTACCTGTTATGAGCCATTAGATGAAATAGAAGAACTTGATTTTGAATCAGGAGAACTCATAATTATTTCTAAAGAAATAAAATTAGACAGACCTGCGATTTCAAAAATAAATGGAAGAACTGTAAATAACAATACCGTTATAAAATTGACATCAAAGTTAATAGATATATTTGCACAACATGAAAGTATGTCTTTAATGGTGAATGAAAACCAAAGAGAGCTCTTAGATATCTTTGGAGGGAAAAAACAAGAAAAACTGATAGAAGAATTCGGCGTAGAATTTGAAAATTTGAAACGTCTACAAAAAGAATTAAAAGAAAAGTTATCATTAGAAAACAACAGAGAAAGAGAAATTGATCTTTTAAATTATCAATTTCAAGAGATAGAAGATGCAAATTTAACAGAATATGATGATGAAGAATTAGAAGAAGAATTTAAAAAATTAGACAATTCAACTGATATAATAAATGAACTTTCTAAAGCTAGTTTAATTTTAAAAAACTATGATGAAGTATCTATACAAAAATTAATTGATGAAGTAGTATCTTCTTTATCTCATGTGTACAAATTTGATAATTCTATTGAAAGTGATTACAGAGAGAGTGAAGATTTAAGATATAGAATTAGAGATTTGGCTGACAGATTAGATATTTATGTGCAAAGAATTGATTTAGACCCTGAGAAATTTGCCTATTTAGAAAATAGATTAGACTTAGTGAATAGTTTAAAAAAGAAATATGGCAGAACTGTAGCTGAAATAAAAAAATTCCACAATGATGTAAAAGATAGAATGGAATTTTTAGAAAATTTTGAAGCAAACTTAAGAAGAATAGAATCTGAAATAATGGAAACAGAAAAAAAAGCTACCGAGTTAGCTGTTTTAATTTCTGAAAACAGAAAAAAATCTGCAAAAATTTTAGAATCTCGAGTTAAAGATGAATTGATAGAATTATCGATAAATAATGCTGAATTCAGAGTTGATTTTACTACAAGAGAGTTGTCCAAAGATGGAATAGATAGACTTGAATTTATGATAAAGACAAACATTGGAGAGGATTTTAAACCTTTGTCAAAAACTGCATCAGGTGGAGAAATGAGCAGAATTATGTTAGGTTTTAAATCAATACTTGCTCAAAGAGATAATATACGAACTTTGATATTTGATGAAATAGATACGGGTATAAGTGGTAAGACGGCTATGTTAGTGGGTAAGAAAATAAAAAAATTATCTAAAGATAGACAAATTATAGCTATATCACATTTACAACAGATAGTGGCTTTAGCTGACAATCATTATTTGATAGAGAAGACATCAAACAAAACAAATACAATTTCAACTGTAAGAATACTAAATGATGAAGAGAGAATTTATGAGTTAGCACGTCTTATAGGTGGAATGGAAATAACAGATATAGCACTCAAGGCTGCTCGTGAACTTATTTCAAAAGGAGAAATAGATGGATAATACTGAGATTACGATAAAGACGGATAAAATTTACGATGGTAAAATATTGAGTTTAAAGGTTGATACAGTTGAATTACCAAATAAAAAATATTCTAAAAGGGAAATTGTTGAACATTCAGCAGCTGTTAGCATAGTTGCGATAACAGAAGATGACGAAGTTTTGATAATTAAACAATATAGAAAGGCGATAGAAAAGGAAATATACGAGGTTCCTGCAGGCCTTATAGAAATAGGAGAATTGCCAAAAGATGCAGCTATGCGTGAACTTACAGAAGAAACAGGATACACTGCATCAGATATTCAATATTTAAGTGAATTTTATACAAGTCCAGGATTTTGTACAGAAAAAATACATGTATTTTTAGCTACAGGTTTAAAATTAGGTGAGCAAAATTTAGATTTGTATGAATTTATAGATGTTGAAAAAATAAAATTTGAAGATGTTTTAAAAATGTTAGACAGATGTGAAATAAATGATGCAAAAACAATAGCATCTATATTATATTATAAAGAATTTAGGAGAAAGGATAATGAATAAATCAATAGAGTACATTAAAAGTGTAACTAATATTGAACCTGAAATAGGAGTTATATTAGGTTCAGGACTTGGAGATTTTGGTGAGACAATTGAAGAAAAAATGGTTATTCCATATAAGGATATACCTGAGTTCCCTAAGTCAACAGTAGTAGGTCATGAAGGCAGTTTGATATTTGGAAAAGTAAAGGGTAAAAATGTTGTAGCTATGCAAGGTAGAATTCATTTTTATGAAGGCCAGGGTATGGATAATGTTGTATACCCTATAAAGGTTATGAGTGAATTAGGTATAAAAACTCTAATAGTTACAAACGCTTGTGGTGGTATAAATACAAATTTTAAACCTGGAGATTTAATGCTTATAAGAGACCATATTAATTTCTCAGGTCAAAATCCACTTATAGGACCAAATGACGATAAAGGGCCAAGATTTTTAGATATGACATATACTTATTCAAAAAGGCTTATGGAATTATCTAAAAAAGTAGCTAAAGAAATGAATATAAAACTACAAGAAGGTGTTTATATGTACTTTACTGGGCCAACTTATGAGACACCAGCTGAAATTATATTTGCCAGAACAATAGGAGCTGATACAGCTGGTATGAGTACTGTACCTGAAGTTATCGTTGCAAGACATAGGGGTATAGAAGTTTTAGGTATATCTTGTATTACTAATATGGCTGCTGGAATTTTAGACCGACCATTAGACCACAAAGAGGTTATAGAAGTTTCAAATACAATTAAGGAAGATTTTAAAAAATTAGTTCAAGAAATTATAAGGGTGATGTAATGAATACTTATGAAATTATAGAAAAGAAAAAAAATGGATTAAAACTTACTCCTGAAGAAATTAAATATATTGTAGATGGATACACTAATGGAAGTATTCCGGACTATCAAGTTTCAGCTCTTTTGATGGCAATTTGCTTGAAGGGAATGGACGTTGATGAAACGTTTAATTTGACTAAATCAATGATAGAATCAGGCGACACTATAGATTTGACTAAAATAGAAGGTAAGAAAGTTGATAAACACTCAACAGGAGGTGTTGGAGATACAACTACTTTAGTGTTAGGACCTCTAGTTGCAAGTTGTGGAATTCCATTTGCAAAGATGAGTGGAAGAGGACTTGGTCATACAGGTGGAACTTTAGATAAATTAGAGTCTATTCCAGGATTAAGCATAGATTTGGGAATAGAAGAGTTCATAGACAACACAAATAAAATAAAATTAGCAATATGTGGGCAGACAACAGATGTAACTCCAGCTGATAAGAAAATTTATGCTCTTAGAGATACTACTGCTACAGTAAATAATGTGAGTCTAATTTCAAGTTCCATAATGAGTAAAAAAATAGCTGTTGGAGCTGACTGCCTAGTTTTAGATGTAAAAGTTGGGTCAGGAGCTTTTATGAAAACTGTAGAAGACGCAGTGGAATTATCTGAAATGATGGTAAGCTTAGGAGAAAAAGCTGGTAAAAATACACAAGCTGTAATTACTAATATGAATCAACCTTTGGGTAGAGCTGTTGGAAATAGCTTGGAAGTAATAGAAGCTATAAATACATTAAAAGGACAAGGCCCAGAAGATCTTTATGAATTATCTATGGAACTTGCAGAAAAGCTTTTATTAGTTTCGGGTCATTCACAAACTGAAGAAGAGGCAAGAAAAGTTTTAGAAGAAAAAATATCATCAGGAAAAGCTTATGAAAAATTTAAAGAATTTGTAGCACTTCAAGGTGGAGACGTTAGTTACGTTGAAAATGTAGATAAATTTGACCTATCTCCAATGTTTGAATTATTCTCTGAAGTAGATGGTTATGTTCAAGGTATAGATGCTCTTGGAATAGGTGAAGCTTCTAAAAATTTAGGGGCTGGAAGAGAGACAAAAGAAAGTGAATTAGATTTAGGAGCTGGAATTTTATTAAATAAAAAAATAGGAGATAAAGTTTCTAAAGGAGAATTAATAGCTACTCTATACACTAAGAAAGATAATGTTGAAGAAATTAAAGAACAAATTTTAAAAGCATTTAAATTTAGTGATAATAAAGTTGAAAAAGATCAACTAATTTTGAAAGTGATAAAACATGAACAATAATATTGTATTTGTGTATTTAGTAAGAATTGTTGCATTACTTGTTGCAATAATTCCACATGAATTTGCACATGGTCTTGCAGCCCTTGCTTTTGGAGATGATACAGCCAAAAGAAACGGAAGACTATCTTTTAATCCCATAAATCATATCGATCCTATGGGATTATTATTTATGGTATTGTTTAGAGTCGGTTGGGCTAAAGCAGTTCCGATAAATGTAAGAGAATTTAGAAACAGAAGATTGGGTCTATTTGTTGTTTCGATAGCCGGAGTTGTAACAAATTTTATAATAGGTTTAATTGCAGCTGTTGTATTCGTTAAATTTGCATATACAAATGAAACGGTAGCAATATTTTTTAGGGAGATAATGTGGTACAACGTCATGTTGGGAGTATTTAATTTAGTTCCGCTACCACCGCTTGACGGTTCTAAAATAATTATGTCTTTTTTTCCTGATGATATTCAAGATTTTATATTAGCTAATGAACGATACATTTATATTTTATTAATTATAGGAATTTTCTCGGGATTTATAAATTCAATTATATTTCCTGTTATACAGCTGATATTAGATAAATTTATTACTTTTGGGTTGATGATATGAACTATAATATAGAGCTTGAAGTATATAATGGACCGTATGATTTAATTTTAGACTTGGTAAAAAAGAATGAGTTAGATATATACGATATAGAAATAAACCTTATTACGTCTCAATTTTTAGAGTATATAAAAGCTGTTGAAGAATTGAACTTAGAATTAACGAGTGATTTCATTGTAATGGCGAGTACTTTATTGGAAATAAAATCAAAGATGCTTCTTCCTAAACAAACACAAAAAGAGGATGAAGAAAATGAAGAGGACCCAAGAGATGAATTGGTTCAAAAACTTTTAGAATATGAGCGTTTTAAAAAAGTTACTGAGATATTAATGGAGCAAGAAAAATATGAAATGAAATCTTTTTTAAACTTAAAGAGGATTTTTCATATTTAGATGACCTAAGTTTTTTAAAAGAAGTTGATGCAAATAAGTTGGCAATAACATTTAACAATATATTAAAAAGATATGGTAAAGATGAGGATATTCGTATAATACCAATGGAAAGATTTTCAGTAAAAAAATGTATGGATGTTATAAATAAAAAATTAAAGTTAAATTTAGAATTTTATTTTTCTGAATTGCTCACTGAATTTGCTATGAGAGAAGAGATAGTTTCATATTTTTTAGCTCTGCTTGAAATGTGTAAGTTGCAAATTTTAACGTTGAGTCAAAATGAAGATTTAACAGATATAAAAGTATTACTTAAGTCTGAAGAAAGTGAACTGAATTATGGAAATTGAAAGTTTAAGTGGGATTATAGAAAGTATTTTATTTGCTTGGGCAGAGCCAGTGTCTATTAAAGAACTAGCTCAAGCTGTTAAAACATCAGACACTAATATATTAGCTGCAATAAATTTTTTAAAAGATAAGTATACAGATAAGAATAGTGGTTTGAGATTAACGGATATCAACGGAGCATATACATTGTCTACAAAACCTGAAAACTATGATTATGTTAATGAATTTGTAACTAAAAAGAACATAAAAAGCTTATCGGGAGCGTCGTTAGAAGTACTTTCAATAGTTGCATACAAACAGCCTATTACAAAAATTGAAATAGAAGAAATCCGTGGAGTAAAATGTGATACAAGTTTAAAGAATTTGGTAGATTTGAATTTGATCGCAATAACTGGTCAGCTTCAAAAAATAGGCAAACCTAATATATATGAAACAACAGATGATTTTTTATTGAAATTTGGATTAAAGAGTTTGGAAGATTTACCAATTATTGATAATGAATCATATGAGACTAATTTTTTGGAGGAACGAGATTGAGATTACAAAAATTTATGGCGCATAGTGGTGTGGCATCTAGAAGAAAATGCGAAGAATTAATTGCTCAAGGAAGAGTAAAAGTGAATGATGAAGTAGTAACTGAAATGGGCAAAATAGTGACTGCTAAAGATAGAGTATATCTTGACTCAAAAAGACTAAAAATTATAAAAGAGCATTCTTATTATATTTTAAATAAACCTATGGGGGTAGTTTCAACTGTTTCAGATGAAAAAAACGTATTACAGTTGTAGATTTAATTGAATCTAGCGAGAGATTATATCCGGTAGGTAGGCTTGATATTGATACAACGGGGTTACTTATATTGACTGACGATGGAGAATTGACTAATAAACTAATGCACCCATCAAATGTAGTCGAAAAAACATATATTGCTACTGTAGAAGGAACTCCAAACAAAACTGAATTAGATATGTTAAGAGTTGGAATAAAAGTTGGAAAAGAAAAATTTTCTCCAGCAAAAGTAAAAGTTTTAAAGCGATTTGAAAGTGATAGTATATTAGAAATTAAAATACATGAAGGCAAAAATCACGAAGTAAAAATAATGTGTGAAAAAATAGGACATCCAGTTAAAAAGTTAAAGAGAATAAAAATAGGCAATTTGGAATTGGGTGATTTGAGAATAGGAAATTACAGAAGATTAGAAGAAGATGAAGTTAAGTGTCTAAAAGAGTTGATGAAATGTTAGTAAATTCAAAATTTTCAGACGTAGTTGATGATATCTTAAAAGAAATAAATTTAGATGGAAAATTTGCACTTGATGCTACTTGCGGAAGAGGGAATGACTCATTAAAATTAATCCAAAATTTAGGCAGTAATGGATTTTTATATGCTTGTGATATTCAAGAAGAAGCTATAAATTCAACGGAAAATTTATTGTGTTCTAAAGGATATCAAAATTATAGATTATATAAAATTTCTCATGAATATGTTTTTGAGAGAATAGAAGAAAAGTTAGACTTTATAATATATAATTTGGGATATTTACCTAAATCAGATAAGTCAATTTTCACAAAAGCTGAAAGTACAATTATTTCTTTGAGAGAAGCAATTAATAAGATTTCTAAAGAGGGAATTATTGTTGTAGTTTCATATCTAGGGCATCAAGGCTCAACTGAAGAGAGAGAAAAGTTAAGTAAATTTTTAAAAAATCTAGACCAAAAAAAGTATAAAGTGGAAAAAATAGAATTCTTTAATCAAGTAAATAATCCACCTATAGTTTATAAAATAGGAGTTATTTAATGAGAGTTGCAGTGATAGGAGCTGGAGCTGCGGGTATGATGGCAGCTTCTGTTTGTGAATGTGAAGTTGTTTTGTTTGAAAAAAATGAAAAACTTGGCAAAAAATTATTTATAACTGGAAAGGGAAGATGTAATTTAACAAATGCAAAAGATATCTCTGAATTTTTTGATAGCATAAACAGAAATCCTAAATTTTTATACTCTGCTCTTTATACTTTTAGTAATGAAAGTGTAATTAAAAAATTTGAATCATATGGGCTTAAACTCAAGGTTGAAAGAGGAGATAGAGTTTTTCCAGAATCAGATAAATCTTCTGATGTTATTAAAACATACGAAAAGATGTTAAAAGATAATAATGTGGAAATACGACTTAATACAGAAGTACACAAGATAAATAAAATAGATGAGAAATTTGAAGTTGATGGGGAAACATTTGATAAAGTTATAGTAGCTTGTGGAGGTGTTTCATATAGGACAACTGGTTCGACTGGAGATGGATATAAATTTGCTAAAAGCTTTGGGCATAAAATAGTGGACTTGAAACCAGCGCTAGCTCCTATATTATTAAATATAGATTGTAGTGATTTATCTGGTCTAGGCTTAAAAAATGTAGAGTTGAATGCCTTTTCAGGTAATAAAAAAATAAGTTCTGAATTTGGAGAAATGTTGTTTACGCACAACGGAATTTCAGGGCCTATTGTTCTGAGAATGTCGAGCTTAATAAATCGAAAAAATAATATTAAATTATTTTTGGACTTAAAACCTGCACTAGACACGCAAACTTTAGATAAAAGAATTTTAAAAGATTTTGAGGAATTTAAAAATAAAGACATTGCCAATGCTTTAAAAAATTTATTGCCTAAAAAGTTGATAGACTTAATTTTAAAATATGCAAACATACCTTATTACAAAAAGGTGAATGAGATATCAAAACAAGATAGACATAATCTTGTGAAAACAATTAAAAATCTAAATTTAGAATATAAATCAATTATGGATATAAATGCTTCCATAGTGACAAGTGGAGGAGTTGATACTAGAGAAATCGATTCATCCACAATGGAGTCAAAGTTAGTAAAAAGCTTGTACTTTGCGGGAGAAACTATAGATATAGATGCTATGACTGGTGGATATAATTTGCAACTTGCAAATTCAACAGGTTATCTTGCAGGAATTAATGCTTCTAAAATATAGACAACTCATGATAAAATGTATTGTTTAATTTAAACTTTTAAGTTATAATGAAATAATACGAAGTGTATCTTGAGAGCTATAACTGTGTTGAAAAGAATAAGTTTTTAGATCGCTGCGTAAGCAGTGATTTTTTTATGGAGGAAATATGTATTCAGTTGCAATTGATGGACCTAGTGGAAGTGGTAAAAGTACAATAGCAAAATTATTGGCTGATAAACTCGATATAACTTATGTTGACACAGGCGCTATGTATAGAGCTATAGCATTATATTCAAAAAAAACTGGTTGTGAACCAGATGGATTTTTATATGATATAGAGATAGATTATCGTGATAATAAAGTATTTTTAAATGGAGAAGATGTATCTGATAAAATTCGTTCGGAGGAAATTTCTAAGCTTGCATCGAATATATCTAAGGATTTAAAAGTTAGAGAATTTTTAGTACAAAAACAAAGAGAAATATCTCAAAAACGTTCTGTAGTGATGGAAGGAAGAGATATAGGTACAGTTGTGTTACCTAATGCAAATTACAAATTCTACTTAGATGCAGGAGTTGATATAAGAGCTAAAAGAAGATATAAGCAACTCTTGGAAAAGGGTGAAGATGTTGAGTTTGATAAAGTTTTAAGTGATTTAAGAGATAGAGATTTTAACGATATGAATAGAGAAAATTCACCTTTAGTTATGGCTGAAGGAGCAATATTTATAGATAGTGCAGATTTAACTTTGGAAGAAACTCTTGAAAAAATGTTTAACATTGTAAGAGGTTAAAATGCTATACAGAATTGTCAGAAGAATATTATGGCTATATTTTAAATTAGTTTATAGATTTGAAATTCTAAATATAGAGAATTTACCTAGTAAAGGGCCTTATATGATATGTTCTAATCACAGATCAAATTGGGACCCAATATTTATATCGGGAGTTATAAAAGAACCTATACATTGGATGGCCAAAAAAGAATTGTTTAAAAACCGTATTGTTGGTAATGTTATTTCAAAGTTTTATGCTTTTCCTGTAGACAGAGGTGCATCTGATATAGCTGCTGTAAAAACAGCTTTAAGAGTTTTAAAGAACAAAGAAGTTCTTGGAGTTTTCCCTGAGGGCACTAGAGTTAAAGAAGTGGATTTGAACATGGGTAAATCAGGTGTTACTGTAATAGCACATAAATCTAAGTCATTGATAGTTCCGGTCTATGTAGAAGGCTCTTATATTCCTTTTACTAAAATGAAGCTACACATTAGAAAACCTATTGATCTTTCTTATTTATCTAAGCCGACACAATTGGAGTACAAAGAATATACAGTAGATTTACTAAAATCTATTTATTATGGAGTTGATATTTATAGAGATAATAGTGGCGAATAATGCCGGATTTTGTGGAGGAGTAAAGAGAGCTGTAGATTTAGCCTTTAAAAATGCAGAAAATGGCGTTTATAGTTACGGTGAACTTGTCCATAATCAAGTTGTGACTAAAGAACTTTCAGATAAGGGTGTTGTAAATATAAATTGTACCAATGTAAGAGATTCTAAAGTAATTATAAGAAGCCATGGAGTAAAGAAAAGAATTTTAGATGAGTTGAGGGAAAATGGAAATGAAATTATAGATTGTGTTTGCCCGAAAGTCACTAACATATATTCTATAGTAAGAGAGCATTATGAATCAGGATATCAAATTGTTATATTTGGAGATGAAACGCATCCAGAGGTCATAGGTATAAATTCCTATACGAATGATAGTGCAATAATAATAGGTCGAGATTTATCTTTAGATAAAGTGAAAGATAAAAAAACTATTTTAGTTTCTCAAACAACAAATATTCCTGAAAAATTTGAAATATTATCAAATTCTTTAAAAAATATTTTAAATCATGAGATTATAGTTTATAATACTATATGTAATGCTACGCGCTTAAGGCAGAATAGCACAGAAGAGTTGGCAAAAAAGGTAGATGCCATGATTGTATTGGGTGGAAAGAATAGCTCAAATACTAAAAAACTGTATGAAGTTGCGAAGAAGCATTGTAAAAACGTATATTTATTAGAGTCGATCAAGGACCTAAAATATAATATAAAAAATTTTGTAAAAATAGGTATTACCGCGGGTGCATCCACACCTCGTTCGGTAATCGAGGAGGCTGTTAGTAGTATGGAAAATTTTGACAACAATGAAATGATGGAGGCTATTGAAAACTCTTTTAAGAAAATAAAAAGAGGAGAAGTTGTAGAAGGGGAAGTTCTATTCGTTAATGACACTGAGGTAATGGTAAACATTGGTTACAGATCAGACGGAATTATTTCAAGAGATGAACTTTCAAATAACCCTGATGTAAAACCATCAGATTTATTTAAACCTGGTGACATGATTAATGTATTCATCATGAAAATGGATGATGGAGATGGCAATGTAGTACTTTCTTATAAGAGAGTAGAAAGCCTAAAAGTGTGGGATGAAGTTGAAGAATTATTCAATTCACACGAAAGAGTTACAGTAACAGTTAAATCTGTAGTTAAAGGTGGACTAACAGCTGACCTTAATGGATTAAATGCTTTTATTCCAGCTTCACATGCATCAGTTAGATTCCAAAGAGATCTTTCTAAATATGTTGGAAAAGAAATGACTTGTGAAATTATAGACTTTGACAAGTTTAAGAGAAAAATAGTTCTTTCTAGAAAAAATGTAGAATCTGAGGAACTTGAAAAAAATAAACAAGAAGTTTATTCAGCTCTTAAAGTAGGAGATGTTGTAGAAGGTACAGTTCAAAGACTTACTAACTTCGGAGCTTTTGTAGATGTTGGAGGAGTAGATGGACTTATCCATATTTCCGAACTTTCTTGGAACAGAGTTAAACATCCATCAGATGTAGTTGAACCAGGACAAAAAGTTGAAGTTGAAGTATTAAACTTAGATGAAGATAAAAATAGAATTGCTCTTGGATTAAAACAAACAACTAAAAAACCTTGGGATGTATTCACTGAATCTGTAAAAGTGGGAGATGTAGTAGAAGGTAAAGTAGTAAATATTCTTGAATTCGGAGCTTTTGTAAGATTAGAATCAGGAGTAGATGGACTTCTTCACGTTTCTCAAATTTCTAAAGAACACATTGAAAAACCATCTGATAAACTTTCTATTGGTGAATCAGTAACTGCAAAAGTTACTGATATAGATGAAGAAAACAAAAAAATATCTTTATCTATGAAAGCTTTAATTGAAGATGAAGAGCCAGAAGTTGTTGAAGAAGTGAAAGAAGAAGTAGAAGTTGAGCCTAAGGAAGAAGTTGTTAAAGAAAAACCTAAGGCTAAAGCTCCAAAACAACCTAAGGCATCAAAAGAAGTAAAAGAATATGAAGAACAATCAAATGATTCAAATATAAATACAGCACTAGGAGATCTTCTTGGTGGTCTTAAATTTGAAGACTAATAAAAGATAATTCCTTACAAATAAAAGGGGCTGTTGCAAAAGTCCTAAAATAAAGGCTCTAAAATATCTGTTGGGGAGTAAATCTCTAACAGATATTTTTGTAGTATGACGGGCATGCCGTCAGTCTGTGGTGAAAGTCCACAAGAGGCGTAGTTGCCGACGAACTCCATAGTGATTCCCAAGGTTTGCATCGAGAGATGTAGGCGAGAAGAAGAGATAGCAAAATCGTAGCCTGACGAACAGAAACCTAATAATAAGGCTTGCATAGCGGGTAAGCGAGCCACGAGTCGTGAAGCCCTAAAGGCGAACGTAACCTATGCAAGTAGA
>NZ_JH165068.1:25789-32663 GCF_000227315.1 Peptoniphilus indolicus ATCC 29427
GTTTGACATAAAGTCTAAAAAAATGATGTCGCAGAGTAGAATCATTTATTCTACAACATCACCTTCTTTGTTGATAAAAAGAAATTATTTTAAAAATTGAAGAAGACACTACAACTCCAGCAGCAAGTGAACCTGCTAAAAATAAGGTTTCTATTGCCTTATTTTGAAAAGAATCATATTGTTGTTGTATTAAATAATACATTGTATAATACATTCCCGCTCCAGGAACAAGAGGAACCAATCCAGGAATTAAAAATATTGTAGCTGGCATTTTTAATTTTCTAGCAAAAAATTCACTAAATATACCAATTATAAATGCCGATATAACTCCTGAAAGAATATAAGATATTTGTAAATTGCGCATAATACTATAGACAACCCAAGAAGTTCCACCTAATAAGGAAGTATAAAAAAGAGACTTCTTAGGGCAATTAAAGTAGTATGCAAATGCCAAAGTGGCAAAAAAAGACATTAAAAATTCAAAAATATAATTCATTACAACCTCAAAAAGCTAAGTGTTAATCCTACTCCTATTGCAATTCCTAAAGCTATAAAAATAGCCTTGGTTAACCCTATGAGACCACTTAGAAAATCACTGTTCATTATATCTCTAACTGCATTTGTAGCTACTAACCCAGGAACTAGAATCATTATGGAACCTATAATAACTTCGTCTACTGATTGTGGTAAATTTAAAAGATACAGTAAAAATGTAAATATAGAAATTAAAAATGCACCTATAAAGTTAGTTACTACAAAATTTAATTTAAAAGGTTCTATTTTTCTTAAGATTAGAGAGGTAGTAAATGTGACTATGTATGCACATATAAACTCTCTAAGTTGTCCGCCAAATAGTACTGAAAAAAAATGCTCCACAAAATCCTGCGTAAATATCAAACTTAAAATGTTCTGTGTCATTTTCATCTCTATATTATTTAAAATTTTAAATGCTGTTTCCATTGACATTGTACTTATAACAAAGTTTCTTGAAAAAGTATTTATTTTATCTATTTTTGACATATTTGTAGTAGATGCACCAACACTTTTAAATACAGTTATTATCTCATCTTCAAATTCTAAAGAGACGAATATGCCGGAAGGGAGAACATGAGCATCAATTTTGCTTACATTTTGGGCAGACTTGCATATTCTAAGAACTGTGTCTTCTGCTCTATAGATTTCTGCTCCATTTTTTATTTGTAGTCTACCTGCGTGAATGGCAAGTTTTATTAGTTGTTTTGCATCAGCTAAGTCATTTAAATTTCTCATAATGTCTCCATAAAATTTTGGGTCTATATATTAATTAAATTATACACTTTTAAATGATTATCATCAATTACCTAAAAATAGCATAATTGAAACAAATACACCACAATGGTATAATGTTAGGGATATTAAAGAAGAGGTGAGAGTATGGAAAAGCCGATTGTTTCCATCATTGGAACTCCCAATGTTGGCAAGTCCACACTTTTTAATAAAATAGTAGGTCGTAAGATTTCAATTACTGAAGATACACCAGGTGTAACTAGAGATAGAATATATTCTGATGCCGAATGGTTAGGGGCAAAATTTCTATTAGTAGATACTGGTGGACTGGATTTAAAAGATGAAGATATTTTTATGTCTAGTATTAAAGCTCAAGTAGATTTAGCTTTAGATATGAGTGAAGTAATTATTTTATTAACAGATGGTGTAAGAGGAGTTACTTCAAGCGATAGAGAAATTTCTAATTATTTGAGGAAGTCTAATAAAAAGGTTATACTAGCAGTAAATAAATTTGACTCAAAAATAGCTAAAAGTAATTTATATGATTTTTATGAATTAGGTTTAGGTGAACCAGTTACTGTAAGTTCCGAACAGGGAATGGGAGTTGGAGATCTGCTAGACCAAGTTATAGAAGGTTTTGATAAAAATTTAGAAGATAGTTTTGAAGATGAAATTCGTGTAACTTTTATAGGTAAGCCAAATGTTGGAAAATCTTCTTTGCTAAATCATATAACTGGAGAAGAAAGGTCAATTGTAACAAATATTCCAGGTACTACAAGAGATTCTATAGACTCTAAATTTAAGTATAAAGATGAAGAGTTTATTTTAGTAGATACAGCAGGTTTACGTAAAAAGAAAAAATATATGAAAATATTGAAAGATATTCTGTTATTAGAACTTTAACTGCTATTGAAAGGTCATCAGTTTGTGTTCTTTTGATTGATGCAGTTGAAGGAGTCAGCGAACAAGATGCTAAAATAGTAGGTTATGCACATGACAACAACAAAGCTATAATTGTTGCTGTAAATAAATGGGATGCTGTTAAAAAAGACAATGGTTCTGTTAAAGAATATGAAGCTACTATTAGAAAGAGATTACCTTTCATTAATTATGCTCCAATAGTTTTTATTTCAGCCCTGACGGGACAAAGAGTTGAAAAATTATTGGACATGATTTTAATTGTAAACAATAACTATAATCACAGAATAAAGACAGGAGTATTAAATGATATACTTAATAGAGCTGTCTTGATTAATCAACCACCTTCTGATAAAGGTAAGAGAGGTAAGCTGTATTACGGTTCACAAGTTGCTGTAAGACCTCCTAAATTTCAATTATCTGTAAATGATAAAGATCTGTTCCATTTTTCTTATATCAGATATATAGAAAATCAAATAAGAGAAGCATATTCATTTGATGGAGTGCCTATAATTATAAGTTTGAAAAACAGAGGAGAAAAATAATGACTTGGTTGCTGCTATCATATTTAGCAGGGTCTATTTCAGGTTCATATATTTTAGGAAAACTTTTATTGAAAAAAGACGTTAGAAAATATGGATCTGGAAATGCAGGAACTACTAATGCAATAAGGGCTTTTGGAAAGAAAATAGGTATTTTAACTTTTTTAATTGATTTTTTAAAAGGGCTGATACTTATGTATTTTTTAAAAAATAAATTAAATGTAAGTGTTAATCTATTATATGGATGTGCACTTTCATTGATTATCGGCCACGACTACCCTTTTTATATGAATTTTAAAGGAGGTAAAGGTGTAGCAACAACTATAGGTATATACGCAATTCTGGGGTTTAATTTAGATTTAATCTCCGTAATTGCATGGATATTATTTGTTGAAATAACAAAAATGATTTCTTTAGCATCTATACTATATTTTTGTTTAGTCTCAGTTTTATTTATATTTTTTAATGATTTGTCGCAAGTTCAAACTATGATAGTAGTATTTATAGGTGCATTAGGTATATATAGACATAAGGACAATATTAAAAGAATTATAAATGGTTCTGAAAATAAAATTGGAAAGAATAGATTGAGAGGTTGAAGTTATGAAGATATCTGTAATTGGTGGCGGAAGTTGGGGAACTGCAATAGCTCGTCTTTTACACAAAAAGGGACATATAGTGAATTTTTATGTTCGGAATAAAGATGATAGAGATAATATAAATTTTTTAGGTATAAATGAAAAATATCTATCGCAAATTGACCTTTTAGGGTTAAAGGCACAAGATGATATTGGTAAATGTGTAAACTCTTGTGAGATGATAGTTATGGCTGTTCCAACACAAAAATTTAGAAAAGTGGCTCAAAGTATAAAAGATATAGCTGATGGTAAATTAATTGTCAATCTATCTAAAGGATTAGAGCTTAATACTCTTTATAGAGTAAGTGAAATAAGTAAAGAAGTATTGCCAAATTCAAACTTTGTTTCGTTATCGGGTCCATCGCATGCAGAAGAAGTTGGAAGAGAAATACCTACTGCTATAGTTGCTGCTTCAAATGATTATGATTCAAGTAAAGTAGTTCAAGAAGCATTTGCAACAGATACATTTAGAATTTATACGAATAATGATTTAGTGGGTGTTGAAATCGGTGGAGCTCTAAAGAATATAATTGCTCTAGCCGCTGGAATGAGTGATGGGTTAGGTTATGGGGATAATACTACTGCTGCTTTAGCGACTAGAGGAATTTATGAAATGAGTAAACTCGGTATGAAATTAGGTGCCAACCCTCAAACATTTAATGGCCTTTCAGGGATAGGAGATTTAATTGTAACATGTACTTCAATGCATTCTCGTAATAGGAGAGCTGGTATTCTCATAGGGCAAGGTCTATCGTCTGAAGAAGCATCTCAAAAAGTTGGACAAGTAGTTGAAGGTATTAAAACTACAAAATCAGCTTATGACTTAGCTAGCAAGTATGGTGTTAATATGCCTATTACGGAAAAGCTTTATGAAGTCATATATAATAATAAAAACCCTAGAGAAGCAGTAGTAGAGTTAATGACTAGAGGCTATAAACAAGAAATAGAGGAAATATTTTTTGAATAGCGAGAAGGGGTATTTTGAAAGTTAAGTTTTTAAAAAAGAAAAAATATTTTATTAGAAGATTAATAGGCAGCATATTCATTTTGATTTTCTTTATTCTAACATTTCGAGCTATAAATGGGAGAGTGTATAAAGATTATAAAACAGATTTTGCTACTTTAAAAACATATGAAAAGAAAGTTCATGCTATAGGATTTAATATTTTAAATGAGAAAGTATATACAGCCAAAAACAGTGGCATATGTGTATACAATACAAGTGAAGGGGAAAAAGTACCTGTAGGTCATGAAATAGCAAGTTTAAATATGATGGATGATACTTCAGATTTAAATGATGAACTTATAAAAGTAAATTCTGCACTAAGCTATAAGTCTAAAAATCATGTAGAATATAGTTCTGAAAAATCAATTCCTTCTATAGAAAAAATACAAAACTTTTTAAAAGATGAAAATTTTATTGAGGCGATACATTCAGTAGATGGATTGGACTTATATTCAAATAATAATCTGAATATAAGTGAGCTTTCAGAGCTTATAAACTTATCAGTTGATGAGTTGAAAGATAAAAAAGAAAAACTTCAAAATAAAATTTCTGAAAGTAATTATACTTACTCAGCGGATTTTTCTGCTATAGTGTCTTTTAAAATTGATGGTTTGGAAAAGTATTATACTATCGAAGATTTAAGCGATTATACTTATGGATATTTGAATTCACACAAAAATACTGGTAGATTTAAAACTAAAGTTGAAGTGAATAAAGGCGATAATTTATACAAGCTTATAAATAATTTGAACTATAAAATAGCTTTACAAATAGATGATATAAAAAAACTTGATTCTAAAGAAATTGGAGATAATTTGAAATTTAGAAATGAGGATGTTTTATTAGAAGGTAAAATATCTAAGATAAACAAATCTAAAAATGGAGCAGTTGTAATAGTTGATATGACTCAAAATTTTTACAATGTTTATCAAGATAGAATAAAACCATATGATATTATTCTTCAAAATGAAGATTGTTTGGAAATACCAAAGTCGGCGATAATTAAAAGAAAAGGTGAGTTTGGTGTATTTGTACAAGAGATTCATGGTTTAGTTAAGTTTGTTCCTATAAAAGTTGTAGTTCCATTTGAAGATTATTCTTATATTTCTACGGGTGATAAAAATTCAGTTATAAAACTTAAAGATAAATCAGTTAAAACTGTCACTTTAAATGATAAAATAGTATTAAATCCAAAACAGGTTGAAGAATCTAAGATTTTAAATTAAGGAAGTGTTGAGATGTCTATAAAATCAAACATGGAAAGTTTAATTGAAGAAATTAAAATTTTAGAAAAGAATTCTATAAGTGGCGAAAAAGTAAATTTAATAGCCGTTTCTAAAACACGCAATTTAGATGAGATTTTAGAAGCTATTAGTGGAGGCGCTATAGAGTTTGGTGAAAATAAAGTACAAGAATTAAGAGAAAAAATTGAAGTTTTACCTGAACAAAATTTCCATATGATTGGCAATTTACAAACAAATAAGGTAAAATATATCTATGATAAAGTTAGGTTGATACAGTCTCTTGATAGAGTAAACTTGTTGGAAGAAATTGATAAGAGAGCAAAGACTTCAGATATTATTGTAAACTGCCTTATAGAAGTTAATATAGCTGGAGAAACACAAAAAGGTGGGGTAGCTTATGATGAAGTTAGAAGTTTTTTGGAGACGTGCTTAGACTATAAAAATGTTAGCATTCAAGGTTTAATGACGGTTGCTCCAGATACTGATGATGAAGAATTACTTAGAAATTGTTTTAAGAGAATGTTTAAGCTAAGAGAAGAAATAAAAAATAGTTATTCCGAAGTTAGAATGGATATTTTATCTATGGGAATGAGCCAAGATTATAGATTAGCCATAGAAGAAGGTTCGAATATGGTTAGAGTTGGCAGTAAAATTTTTGGAAAAAGAATTTGGAGGTAATGTATGTCAGAAATTATGGATAAAATGAAAAAAGTTTTTGGATTTTCAGAAGAATATGATTATGAAGATTATGAGGAAAATTTTCCCGAAGAAAGAAATATAGAAGATGTTCCTATTAGAACTACTAAAAGGAAATCAGACAGTGGAGTGTTGAGTTTAAATGCTTCTAATATGATAATTTCAGTACATGAACCTCTATCTTACGACGAGTCTCCTAATATTGTTGATGATTTAAGAGCCGATAAATCAGTAGTTCTTAATTTTGAGCAATTGGATTTAGAAGTTAAGAGAAAAATATTTGATTTTGTAAGTGGAGCTCTGTATGCAATGGACGGGAAAATACAAAAAGTAAATAAAGATATTTTTGTATTAGCTCCAAAAAATGTTGAGATTGATGGCTTAAAAGAAGAACTTAAAAATAGTGGAATGTTTCCTTGGTAAAAATAAATAAAGATAAATTATTTTTACACATTCCTGATGATAAATTAATAGTAGTAAAGAAAGTAGTAGATAAGATTGAGATTGTTTTAAATAAGCACGAAATTTTATCTACTGATTTTTTGAGCCCTTATGAAGTTGAAT
>NZ_JH165068.1:33551-37896 GCF_000227315.1 Peptoniphilus indolicus ATCC 29427
GAAGTAAAGTTGGAGATATTATTATTGCTAGTAATAATATCTTTATATTTGTTAAAGCTGAACAATACAACTTTTTAAGATTTAATCTAAAAAAAATAGGCAAACATACCATATTTTTTAGTGATGATGAATTTGAATATCAAGAAACAACTTATGTAGAAAATAAGTTTATAGTTTCTTCTCTTAGATTAGATACTATATTGAGTTCAGTTTTAAAAATTTCAAGATCTAAGGTTGAAATGTTAATAAAGTCAGGTAGAGTTCAAGTTAACTTTAAAACTGAGATAAAAACTTCTATTCAATTAAAAGAAGGGGATATTTTATCGGTTCGTGGACGTGGAAGAATAGTTTTTGAAAAAATAGAAAATACTACTAAAAAGAATAATTTTATAATACGTATTAAGTTTCCTAAGTGAGGTAAAAATGGCAGTTATTTTATTTTCAATGCTACTTATAGTAATTGATCAGTTAAGTAAATATTTGGTTGTTTTAAATTTAAAAGATAAACCCCCTATGATAATAATAGATAAATATTTAAACTTTTATTATCTGGAAAATAGAGGTGCAGCTTTTGGGATGCTACAAAACAAAAGTTGGCTATTTACTATAGTTACTGTAGTTGTGCTTATTGTTCTTTTAAATGTTTTGTTTAAAGATTATAAGAAAAACACTAATATGTTGAATTTATCAATAGGCCTTATATTAGGTGGTAGTATAGGTAATTTTATAGATAGAATTCGTTTAGGATACGTCGTAGATTTTATTTCCACTAACATTTTTGGATACGAGTTTGCAGTATTTAATTTGGCTGATTCATTTATTGTTGTTGGAACTATAATTCTTCTAATTATGGTCATATTGTTTGATAACCCAGGGAAAAAGAGAAATGTATAAGAATAAATTTATTTCAAATTCAGAAAATAAAAGATTAGATTTATTTTTAAATGAAAATCTTGAATTATCTAGAAGCCAAATAAAAAAACTGATAGATGATGGAAGTATATTGGTTAATTCTAAACGAGAAAAAGCAGGCTATAAATTAAGAATAAATGATGTAATAGATGTAGAGTACAATAATGAAATCGAATTAGTTCCGCAAGATATTGACTTTAAAGTTTTATACGAAGATAAAGATATAGCTATTATATGCAAACCACAAGGATTGGTTGTGCATCCAGGGGCTGGAAATTATGACAATACGTTAGTTAACGGATTGTTGTATAAATTTGATTGTTTAGCTGATACAGGAGATTCTTTAAGGCCAGGAATTGTACACAGATTAGATAAAGATACCAGTGGCCTTATGATAATAGCCAAAAGTCAATTGTCTTATTCTAATTTAATTACTATGTTTCAAAATAGAAAAATAAATAAAATGTATTGGGCTATTGTAGAGGGGAAAATACTTGAAGATGGCATTATAGATGAACCACTAGGAAGAGATGTAAAAAATAGAATTAAGTTTTCTGTTACTGAACACAATTCAAAAGATGCATTAACTTACTATAAGCCAATTAAAATTTTTGAAAATCATACATTTTTAAATGTTAAGATAGCAACAGGAAGAACGCATCAAATTAGGGTACATATGAATTATATAAATCATCCTGTTTTAGGCGACCCTCTATATGGTCGAAAAAATAAATATAAAATTGAAAAACAAATGTTACATGCTTATAAATTAGAATTTATGCATCCTGTTTCAAATAAAAGTATGTTATTTGAAGATAGTATTCCAATAAGATTTGAAAAGTTTATGAAGAGGGCTGGTATATGAAAAATATTATTCTAGACGAGATTGCAATAAAACGTGCTATTTCAAGAATTTCAAATGAAATATTAGAGAGAAGTGAAGAACCTTATAATTTAATATTGTTGGGCATAGTCAGCAGAGGAGAAGATATAGCCAAAAGGATATCTTTAAAAATTAAAGAAATTGAAGATATAAATGTTCCCGTTTATGCTATAAATCCAATTAATTTTAGAGACGATAGAGAAAATTCTAGAGAATTGGATTTAAGTATTGAAATTGGCGGAAAGACAGTTATTTTAATAGACGATGTAATTTACACAGGAAGAACTGTAAGAGCTGCTTTAGATGCAATTTTATCAATAGGAAGGCCTAAAGCTATAAAATTGGTTGTATTAGTTGATAGAGGGCATAGAGAATTGCCTATAAGACCTGACTTCGTAGGGAAAAATCTACCTACTGCTAGAAGAGAGAAGGTAATTGTTGAAATATCAGAGGTTGATGGTCAGGATAGAGTTTATATTGAATCTTAACTTGGAAATATTTATTATATGAAATTTTAGTCTGCATATAATAAATTTATTATATAAAATAATACTTTTGGAGGTATGAATGAGAGAAGTTGATGTTGTAATAGTAGGTTCAGGTGCAAGTGGAGTGTTTGCAGCATATGAGTTTACAAAGGTAGACACTGATTTAAAAGTTATCATGATAGATAAAGGTAACCCTATACAAAGAAGAAACTGTCCTATAAAGACTGGAAAAGTTGAAAATTGTATTGGCTGTGAACCATGTAATATAATGAATGGATATGGCGGAGCAGGAACTCTATCTGATGGAAAATATAACATTACCACAAATTTTGGTGGAGATATGCACAAGTTTGTCGGTAGGGAAAAAGCTATAGAACTCATGGAATATGTTGACAGTGTACTTTGCGAATTTGATGGAGCAGATTCTAAACTATATTCAACAGCATCTTCTGACTTAAAAACAACGGCATTAAGACATGATCTACATTTATTAGATGCTAGAGTTAGGCATTTTGGAACAGATAGAAATGTTAAAATTCTAGAGAAAATGTATAACTATTCTAAAGATAAAGTAGAAATGCTATTCAATACCACTGCTTTAGATGTTGAGTACATTGAAACTGAGAAAAAGTATATAGTTACAACAAATAAAAATGAAAGTTTTAAATGTAAAAATTTAGTTTTAGCATCTGGAAGATCTGGCTCTAAATGGGTTTCTCAAATTTGTGGTAAATTTGGTATAACTTGCGAATCTAACCAAGTAGATATAGGAGTTAGAGTTGAACTTCCAGCAGAAGTTTTCAAACATATAACAGATGATGTATATGAGAGTAAGATTGTGTATCAAGCAAAGGCATACAATGAGTTAGTTAGAACTTTTTGTATGAATCCATATGGTCAGGTTGTAGCCGAAAACACAAGTGGTATCATAACTGTTAATGGTCATGCTTATGCAGATCCTAAACTACAAAGCCAAAATACTAACTTTGCATTATTAGTTGCAAATAAATTTACAGAACCTTTCAAAGAATCCAATGAATATGGTGAATCAATTGCAAAACTGTCTAATATGCTAGGTGGTGGTGTATTATTGCAAAGATTTGGAGATTTAGTTAAAGGAAGAAGATCGAATAAAGAAAGAATGGAAAAGTGTTTTACTGTACCGACTTTAAAAGCTACTCCAGGAGATTTATCTTTAGTTATTCCTAAAAGACAACTTGATTCTATAATAGAAATGATATATGCATTAGATAAAATTGCACCAGGTACAGCAAATGATGATACATTACTTTATGGGGTTGAAGTTAAATTTTATAATTCAAAAATAAATGTAGATTCAAATTTCCAAACTATAAAAGAAGGATTGTATGTAGTTGGGGATGGGGGCGGAGCTACACATTCTCTATCTCAAGCATCTGCTTGTGGTGTTTATGTAGCAAGACACTTAAACAATATAATTTAATAGCTATTCAAAAGAATAGCTTAATTTAAATGACATCGATTTCAAATAAGAGGTGAAATATTTTGAAAAAAGATAAAATCCTAAATAGTGAACTATCTTATGCTATCGCTATGTTAGGGCATACACAAACTATTGTAATCGGAGACTGTGGTCTACCAATTCCAGAAAATGTTAAGCGAATAGATTTAGCTGTAGTTGCTAAAATCCCAAGCTTTGAACAGGTACTTGATGCAATATTAAGCGAAATGTGTGTAGAAAAATTCATACTTGCTGAAGAAATAAAAGAAAATAATACAGAAATAAATGATTATGTCTTTTCAAAACTTGGAGATTTAGAAATGGACTATGTAAGTCATGAAAAATTTAAAGAACTTACAAAAGATGCTATATGCATAGTTAGAACAGGAGATATACGACCATATTCTAACATAATATTGCAGAGTGGAGTGTTTTTCTAATGAATAAGATAATATTAAAACTAGAAAATATATCTAAAAGCTTTCCAGGCGTTAAAGCGCTAGATAAAGTTAATTTAAATATTTATGAAAATGAAGCAATGGCACTTTTAGGAGAAAATGGTGCTGGAAAATCTACTTTAAT
>NZ_JH165069.1 GCF_000227315.1 Peptoniphilus indolicus ATCC 29427
ATATATAAACTAAGAAATTATCTTTAATTATTTTTGTATAAACAAAAGTTTTATAATTTATTTATTTTTATTGGACTTTTCATTTTGATTCTATTAATACGTAAATCAATTGTAGTTATAAATCAATCTGAAAATTTATTTATATTTCATTTTGATTCTATTAATACAAAATAACATTAGAAACTACTCTAGCTGAAAAGTTTTTATTTACATTTCATTTTGATTCTATTAATACTTGCTACAACTCTAAGTATTCTAATTAAAAAAATAAATTTACATTTCATTTTGATTCTATTAATACTAATAAAAAAATGGATGAGTTTAAAAAGTCTGAATTTATTTACATTTCATTTTGATTCTATTAATACAAGGACACAGGATCGGGATAAGTGGAAGAATTCAAAATTTACATTTCATTTTGATTCTATTAATACTTCACTCGAAACAGCTTTTATTTTCGCAGCTATCTCATTTACATTTCATTTTGATTCTATTAATACATGGCGAAAATGACTATCAGGATGTTTGGCATATTCAAATTTACATTTCATTTTGATTCTATTAATACAGTTTCCATTTACCACTGTGTGCTCTCTTTGCCACCCAGATTTACATTTCATTTTGATTCTATTAATACTGGACAAGCAGGTCAAATACTAAGAAAGACAAGAACATTTACATTTCATTTTGATTCTATTAATACCCATCTGATGAAAAAGTTTTTACAATTCCAGCTAAAAATTTACATTTCATTTTGATTCTATTAATACCTCATAAGTATCTATTACATTCAGCAATCCTTGTTTTAGATTTACATTTCATTTTGATTCTATTAATACTGAGCTTGAAAGAATCAAATTAACCCCTGGACCACAATTTACATTTCATTTTGATTCTATTAATACTTTATGTAGCAAGACAGCTGACAATTGCAGAGTTAATTTACATTTCATTTTGATTCTATTAATACGAGTTGGCGCATTAGTTGCTATGGGAGCCGATAAAATATTTACATTTCATTTTGATTCTATTAATACTTGTCTATCATAACTCCAATAGAGTCATGACAATCATCATTTACATTTCATTTTGATTCTATTAATACGATAAAAAGTTAGCTAAAGATGTTGAGGAAATAAAAGATTTACATTTCATTTTGATTCTATTAATACATCTAATAGCCATCTAAATTTTGTAGTAATATACATATTTACATTTCATTTTGATTCTATTAATACGTCTAAAAATCTACCACAAAAAATTTTAAAACAAATTTACATTTCATTTTGATTCTATTAATACTAGAAATAATAGACAGAATGCGGCTCTTTTTACGGTATTTACATTTCATTTTGATTCTATTAATACTAAATAAAAAAACTTTTTGAAAGAAATAAAAGTAACATTTACATTTCATTTTGATTCTATTAATACTTGTACAGTGTGTGCAAACTTTACTCACTACTGTAAAATTTACATTTCATTTTGATTCTATTAATACGCGTTAGAGGTTGCACAATTCATTGATAGCTTAGATTTACATTTCATTTTGATTCTATTAATACTGAGTCTGAAACAGACTTTGTAGCTGTAGATGAAGAATTTACATTTCATTTTGATTCTATTAATACTCACAAGTTTAGTAATAAAAACAAAGTAAACGAACACATTTACATTTCATTTTGATTCTATTAATACTTGTTTCGACTAATACATAGTCGTTAAATTTTAAATTATTTACATTTCATTTTGATTCTATTAATACTTTAATGAAAAAACAACAAATATTTTTGGTGATAAATTTACATTTCATTTTGATTCTATTAATACTCGATGTTATCTCCTACAATGCTGGATACAATTGTATTTACATTTCATTTTGATTCTATTAATACACTGAATTTGCTAAATTAATGAACTATCCTGAAACAAATTTACATTTCATTTTGATTCTATTAATACTGCAATGATGCTGATTTTGAAGAAAGTGAAGAAACATTATTTACATTTCATTTTGATTCTATTAATACAAGTCGACCCACGAATTTAAATAAGGAGTTTAATTTAATTTACATTTCATTTTGATTCTATTAATACTACGAAAAAGTATTATCATTTGATTATAAAGAAAAATTTACATTTCATTTTGATTCTATTAATACATGTATAATTATTTTATTAATGCAGATGATAAATTTAATTTACATTTCATTTTGATTCTATTAATACTAATGCTAAGCAAGATAGTAATCAAGAGTTGATGAAAAATTTACATTTCATTTTGATTCTATTAATACTTTTCTCACGTGATACACTCTTTAATTTAAAGTCAATTTACATTTCATTTTGATTCTATTAATACTTGCTCTACGCTTGCTACAAGATGTTAGGTTTTGTTATTTACATTTCATTTTGATTCTATTAATACACTTTGTTGCCTATAGTTTGCCTTTTTCTCTCGTATATTTACATTTCATTTTGATTCTATTAATACCTCTACGCTTGCTACAAGATGTTAGGTTTTGTTTCATTTACATTTCATTTTGATTCTATTAATACGACACTTAGGGCATACATAACCATCAGAATACCTTACATTTACATTTCATTTTGATTCTATTAATACTTAAATCCCTATATGAAATGTATATAAAAGATATATTTACATTTCATTTTGATTCTATTAATACTAGAGCAAGAGGTATACCTAACGCACACAATACGTTATTTACATTTCATTTTGATTCTATTAATACTTTACAATAAAAGTTTAAAGGATA
>NZ_JH165070.1 GCF_000227315.1 Peptoniphilus indolicus ATCC 29427
TACAATTTTGGAAAGGGTCTTCTAAAAAAGCTAACTCTAAGTTGGATTTCTTTTCTGGAAATGTTATAGTTTTATTGTTTTTAATATTAGCTATAATTTCACTAATAGGAACACATTCAAAAGATGGATTTGAAGTTGCAGGTAATCTTTGGAGATTACCAATGGATTTATTTATGTTTCCTTTTGTATACCCTATGGAAGTATTGGGAATAGATTCAAATTATTTAGTTCTTTTCATTAGTTCATTGATTCCAACTATAGTATTTGGTATATCTATAAAAAGAGAGAGAGTCAAAATTAATAGACGTAGAAAAATGATGGAAATGAGAAAAAGAAAAAATGAGAGATAACAGGTATCTATCTTTTATATTTCTAATAATTTTAATTATAATCTACATATATTTACAAAGCAGTAATGAATTAATAGTAGATAATTATAATGAAATTATTGTGACAAAAGTAGTAGATGGAGATACAGTAATAACAAGTGATGGAGAAAAAATAAGAATAATAGGTATAAATGCTCCAGAAATTTCTAAAAAAGAATATCTATCTTTAGAGGCTAAAGATTTAGCTGAAAAGATAATGCTCAATAAAAAAGTTTTTATAGAAAAAGATGTAGAAACAAGAGATAAATATGGTAGAATACTTGGATATATATGGTTAGAAATACCAAATGAATTAAATAGGGATACTATAGAAAATTTAAATTATTCTGGTATAGCTTTAAGATATGGTCTTGCTAGGGTATACACCTTTAAGCCAAATGATAAATATCAAAAAATATTTAATAATATACAAAAGAAAGCTATAAAAGAAAAGAATGGAATGTGGGAATATTCAATTGAAGGCACTACAAGAGGTAATGCATTAGAATGAAGGAGGTTTTATGAATTATAATTATGACCAACAAATGCTATATGATACAACTGTAGCAAAGTTAGAAGAAATAGGAGTTAAACTTAAAGATATTGCTGAAATAGTACTTTTATTACAAAAAGAATATGTTGAAGATTTAACATTAGATGAATGTTTAGAAAACATAGAAGCGGTACTAAAGAAAAGAGAAGTGGTTCATGCTGTATTAACAGGACTTGCTATAGATGAAATGGCACAAAAACAACTATTACCAGAACCTATACAAACAATTATTGCAAAAGACGAAAAATTGTATGGTATAGATGAAGTTTTGCCACTTGGAATTGTAAATTTATATGGAACTATAGGGCTTACTAATTTTGGATACTTAGATAAAAAGAAAATAGGTATTATTGATGAATTAGATAAGAGAAAGAAAAAATCAGATTCACTTAAGAATGTAGAGACATTTGCAGATGATTTAATAGCAGCTATAGCTGCTGCAGCAGCTGCAAGAATAGCACATACACGTCAAAAATAGGAGGAATGTAGATGAAAGTTACTATTTGTATGGGATCTAGATGTACACTTATGGGGGCAAGCACGATATATGACGCAGTAGAATTACTACAAAATGATATTTGTGGACCGGAGTCAGATTATTGTTCAGCTGAAAATCTAGAGATAGAATTGGGACAATGTTTGAATGGTGAGTATTGCAATCCTGAAGAGGAATCAACTAATGCTCCGGTTGTGATAATAGATGATGAAATTATTTTTAGAGCTACTCCACAAGAAGTAAGTGAAAAAATTATAAACAAATTAAGAAGCTGAGGTAAGAATGAAAGAGACATATCAAAGTATTGTGGACATTAGAAGAAAGGTATTTGCTGAAGTAGCTAGAATTGCTTATTATGATGTAGATATTTCAGAACTTGAAGATTCTTCTTATAGAATTGTACCCGGTGAAGTCGCAAAGTATAGGGAAGATATCTTTAGAGAAAGAGCTGTTGCAGACGAGAGATTAAGGCTTGCAATGGGAATGGATGCCAGAGAAATATCTGTTTATAAAAAGCTCACAGATGGTTTTGATAAAGTAGATATAGATACTAATGCCTATGAAAAACCATTGATTAATGTAATAAAGTTTGCTTGTGAAGCATGTCCTACAAAAGCTCATGTGGTTACAGACAACTGTAGAAAATGTATGGCGCATCCATGTACAAATGTATGCCCTGTAAATGCAGTGTCTGTTGGAAGATCAAGAGCTCATATAGACAAAGAAAAATGTATAAATTGTGGAAGATGTAAAGAAGCATGTCCATACAATGCAATTGTTATGTATGAAAGACCCTGCGCAGCCGTTTGTGGGGTAGATTGTATAAGCTCTGATGAATATGGTAGAGCAGAAATAAATCACGATAACTGCGTAGCTTGTGGAAGATGTATAGCAAGTTGTCCGTTTGGAGCGATAGCTGATAAAACTCAAATATATCAACTTATAAAAGCTATAAAATCAGGAAAGAGAATTTATGCTGCAGTTGCGCCTTCATTTGTTGGACAATTTGGTGCTAACTCATCTCCAGCACAAATAGTTGAAGGTATCAGACAATTGGGGTTTGAAGATGTAGTAGAAGTTTCTCTTGGAGCTGACGTTACAACTATGAATGAAGCTAAAGAGTATATACATAGAGTACCAAATGATATTCCATTTATGGGAACATCATGCTGTTTTTCTTGGGCTTTAATGGTAAAAAATAAATTCCCAGAACTTTCTGGGCAAATTTCAGATTCAGGTTCCCCTATGAGATATACTGCTGAATATATACATGAAAAAGACCCTGAAGGAATAATTTGTTTTATTGGTCCTTGTACATCTAAGAAGTTAGAAGCTTTAGATACTAAAGTTAAATCACATGTTGACTTTGTAATAACATTTGAAGAGCTTATGGGTATGTTTGTAGCTAAAGGAATAGAGCCTTCAGAAATAGTTATTGAAAATGATGTCAAAGATGCATCAGCATTGGGAAGAGGATATCCAATTGCTGGTGGAGTTGCAGAAGCTGTAAAACAAGTTGCATTGGAATTAGAACCTGATAGAGAAATTAATATATTAGGAGCTAATACACTACAAGAGTGTGTAAAAATGGTTAAAATAGCCAAAGCTGGAAAATACAATGGCTATTTATTAGAGGGAATGGCTTGCCCTGGTGGATGTATAGCAGGTGTGGGTACTATGGCATCTGTAACAAGAGTTAAAAAAGATGTTCAAAAGTTTATGAAAGAATCTGATATATATTCTCCGCTTGAAAATGAAAAGATAGGAAAATAATAAGTAATTAAATTTATAATTAATTTAATTGTAAATTTGTAAATTAAATTCCCTAAAATACTTGACCTTTGGATGTTTATGTATTAAAATAACAGGAGTGTTTTAAAAGCCCCGGAAAAATTTTAAAACAGGAGGAAATCTATGAAAACTTATATGGCTAAAGCCAATGAAGTAGATAGAAAATGGTATGTAGTAGATGCAACTGATAAGGTGCTAGGAAGACTTAGTTCTGAAATAGCGTCTATCCTAAGAGGAAAGAATAAGGTAATATATACACCTCATGTGGATACAGGTGATTATGTTATTGTAATCAATGCTGATAAGGTAAAACTTACAGGAAATAAGTGGGAACAAAAAATCCACGCTTATCATACTGGATATCCAGGTGGAAGACGTGAAATTGCCTACAAACAACTCAGAGAAAAACACCCTGAAAGAATGGTAGAATATGCTGTAAAGGGTATGCTTCCTAAGTCAAGACTTGGAAGACAGATGTTTACTAAGCTAAAGGTATATGCTGGTGCGGAACATCCTCACGAAGCTCAAAAACCTGAAGTATTGGAAATCAACTGAGGAGGTAGGAAATGGAAAGAACTCAATATAGAGGAACTGGAAGAAGAAAAAAATCTATAGCTCAAGTCAGACTTCTACCAGGAAACGGTAAATTTACTGTAAACAATAGAGATATTGAAGATTATTTTGATTATGCAACGCTTATAACAGTTGCTAAGGCGCCTCTTGAACTTACTGAAACAGTTGCTCAATTTGATGTAATTGTTAAAGTACAAGGCGGTGGATACACTGGTCAAGCAGGAGCTATCAGACATGGTATTGCTAGAGCTCTTCTTGAAGTGGACCCAGAACACAGATCTATTCTTAAAAAAGCTGGATTCTTAACTAGAGATCCAAGAATGAAAGAAAGAAAGAAATATGGTTTAAAGAAAGCAAGACGTGCTCCACAATTCTCAAAGAGATAAAAATATTTTTCATACAAAAAATCAGAACCTTTGGAAACACCAACTTCCAAGGGTTCTCTTTTTTTATCGTATCAATAAATATCACTAGAAATCATTAAAAATCAGCTCGTAATATACACGAAATATACGTGCAATATACAAAATGTATTATATCTCTATCTTCTCAATCGCTGTAATTAACTGGCTTAAGTCTTTATGGATATAGGTTTTATCTGTTATATTTGTAGAAGAGTGGCCGAGAATTTTTTTGATAGAATTACTGTTAGCTTCAAATCTATCAAGTAGAGTTGCGGTTGTGTGCCTACATTCATGAGGGAGATGTTTCATCTCTAAATCGCTCATAATTTTATCCCATTTTTCTCTTCTGAAATTAGAATATTTCATTTGTTTACCTAATTTATTTTCTATCAAGTATACTTTATTTTTTGCATAAAGAGCAGTTATTATTGGTAATATCTTGTGGTGGATAGGAACAATTCGATTGATACCTGCAGTTGTTTTAGAACCACCAACCATGTATCGCTCTTCTAAATTAACATCTTCTTTTT
>NZ_JH165071.1 GCF_000227315.1 Peptoniphilus indolicus ATCC 29427
CAAAATAAAAAAAGAAATTTATATATGATGTATATTATTCTCATCAAAACAACACCAAGGAAAAAAACAATAAAGAAATAATAGTCTAATAAGTAAATTCTTACCCCAAAAAATTTCTATCAGACTATACTCAAGATAATGATTTAAAGATAATAAATTGAGTGAACACTCTACCAGGGAAAATCTTAGATTACTAAAAGCCTCTAACAATATTTACAGAATAGCTTAATAAGTCAAAGCTTATTGAAATTTTTGGAAAAATTTGTTAAGGACATAAACTTTTCCGTCTCTCTCTTGATTAGCTTTGATATTTTGTCTTTATATGTTTCGCTTGTACCCTGCTTGAAATGTAGGTTTACAGTATATTTTGTTTTTCCATTATCTATAATTAACTGTTTATTATGTAGTGTTTTTATTTTTATTTTTCTTCTACGTGTTCTCCTTTTCGTTTTTAGACAAAGAAAAACAGTAAACTTTTTTGGTTTACTATTTCATGAATTGCCATGTTATATTTTATGTTTAATTGTTTGATTTAGACAAACTCAATCTTATTTATAGCCATCTTCATCATATCATCACCTATCCTTGCAAGTAAACGATGAAAGAAGTGAATATTAGGGCTTTTCATATCATTGTAACCTAACATATATCCCTTTGAGGTAATTTTTATTTTATCCGACCAGTTAAGGTCTTGTATTGGACTACTTGTATAGAATAATCCGTCTACATCGCTGATACCCATACTCTTTAGTGTCTTTGACATCATTAGCTTTAAACCGAGCTTACCTACACTATCAAAAATCAAACAACCCCCTACATATCTTTTAGAAAGTTCTAAAACTAAATCTTTCACTTCATTTTTCTTAAAATAATGAAATACCCCTGCCGCAAAGAAAATAACTCCTTTTGAACCGTCTACTTCGTTCATCCATGAGTAATCTTTTAAATCACAGGCAACATTTCTTTCTCTTTCATAATTTGAAATAAGCTGGTTACGAATCTCTATAACATCATGAAAATCTACATTTACTATCTTACAACTTCCATTATCACAGGCTTTTCCCGTTTCATCCAAGCCGCAACCGAGATTTACAACAGTTGCCTTTGGATAAATCTTTAGATATTCTTTGATTTCCCACATAATATCCAACTGACGCATTGCTGCTTCAAGCGATCCGAATTCATATAAGAATGAATTGTTTTTTCTATCTAATTTGGAAAAATCATAATCCAATCCATCACACAGCTTCTTTGCAAAAATATCTGTATAAAGTTCAGGAAATTTTTCAGAACACATTTTTCTACCATATAGTGGCACAAACAATGTTTCCTGAACGGTATTCTTTTCTATCTTTACTTTTTGTATTTCAACACACCTCCTTGAGTTAATTAAAATTTTATTTCACTCAACGCTTATGATAAAATACCATATTTAAGCCAAATTTTATAAATATAACTCGTTACTTTTCATCTTTTTTAGTACATTTGAAGCTTCCTGTAACTACTCTATAAAGATTTTAACTTTTTCTGCTTAACCCACTTCTTTCGTATATCTATGATTTTAAAATATAGCTTGTCTTTTCTTTCTTAAAGGTTATTACTTCTTATTTACAATCTTATATATTTATTCTCCTAAATGTCCTACGTGATATTTTTAATCTCTTTAATAATATTTGCCATATGCTCATTTTAAAAATTATCTTATTTGCCTTTCTTTAACTTGATATAGGCTTTGTATGTGTCTTTATACTTCAAATATTTTTCTAATACTTTGTTCTGGTGATGGATAGGACTTTCTAAAAAATCAGATAGCTTTTTATCTGATTTTTTGTTGATTCTTTATCAAATTGTTAAATTAATTTATGCAACTCTAAATTTATCTTCCTAAAAAGCCAACAAACAAAGCTTGAATTGTAGCTATAATTGGTACAAGAAAAAATGGAACTAATAAAAAATGTTCTCGAATTGCCAAATGTTTCATCCAATTATTAAACTCATAATCTTTGTGTCCCTCTGTTCCCGGAATAATTATCTTTTCTTTATATTTTCCTTGAAATAAGAGACAATCCAATAACAAAAAGTCTCCTATATTTAATATACTCCACTGAATGTATCCCATCCAAAATATATTCCAAAAGCCAACAACTCCTGAATGTAAAATACTTATTGTTGAATAAATAAAACAAACTCCCACAATAATGATAGTAAATGTCATGTTTATTTTTTCTCTTGCTTTGTCATTTGTTGCGGAGCTGTTTTCTGGATAGCCTTTGGATAAGAATCCAAAAAGAATCTTGGATTAATAAGTACCAAAGAAGCCACTGCACCGTTAAAAATAGCTGCTATAGCAATTCCGTAAAGAATTGCATCTATTAGAGCCATAAAATCATCTTCCTTTTCGTATTTAAATTTATCTTGCTTTGCAAACTTAAATTTGTTTCAGTCAATATCTATATTATTATACTATTTTTAAGCCATTTTTCCTATATCGGCTTTCTGTGGCAACTGACAGTTGTGTGAAAATTAAAGTGCACATCAACTTATCCTTTTCTGTCTTTGCCTTTTTCTCCGCCTGTTGATTCATGGAATACTGCTTTTCCTATTTTAATATGAAAACTACTTCCTTCCCCAATTTTATTATTTTCTCTGTCCCTAAAAGGTTAACTCTTTCGGAAAATTAGTTAAATTTGATATTGCAGTTTAAACAAAATATTTTTAAGGGAAAGATATTTTCTTTATATTT
>NZ_JH165072.1 GCF_000227315.1 Peptoniphilus indolicus ATCC 29427
TTATTTATAATGATGAAATCAAAAAAACAAATTCAGATATAGAAGATGCTTTAAATAATTATGGAGCAAAATCTATACCTTGGAGTAAAAGAGTTCAATATAAAAATTTATTTGTAGCTTAATAAGTTTAATATAGGAGATATTACACTCTCCTATATATTTTTTACGGTTTTAAAGAACGTAAGTTCATAAATATACTTAATAAGAGAGAATACTATGGAAAATATAAAAATAAATAGAATTATTAAAACAATATATAAAAAATATGGGACTAATCCATTTGAAATATGTAAAGAAAAAGATATTCTATTACAGTTTATAGATATGCCATTTACCTTAAAGGGATATACCACCACTAAATACAGAACAAAAATCATATTTTTAAATAGTAAAAATACAGAGTTTGAAAATGAGTTTACCTGTTTACATGAATTAGGCCATATATTTTTAAAGCATCAAGATAATATACTTTTTAATCAAACCTGTACTCTACACAACAATATCAAAGAAGAAACTGAAGCTAATTTCTTTGCCACTTCAATGATATTAAAAAATATGATATATCCTCATTTGCTGAATTAAGTATAAAACAGATATCTTTTTTAACTGGCATTGAAGAATATAACTTAAACCATTACTTCAAAAACAATAATTTAGGAGGTTAAAATGAAACGAGCAAATGGTATGGGAAGTATTATAAACTTAGGCAAAAACAGAAGAAGACCTTATGCTACATTAGTAACTACAGGCTGGGATGAAAATGGGAAGCAGATAAGAAAATATATTGGATACTCAAAAACTAAAAAAGATGCTGAAATGCTTCTTTTAGAATACTATAAAAACCCGGCTGTATTAAATAAAGCAACTTTAGAAAACATATATGATCTATGGTCTAAACAACACTTTTTAACTATAGGAGAAAAAACAATCTCCGGGTATAAAGGCGCTTGGAAAAAACTTTCTGTATTAAAAAACATGCATATAAGAGATATTAAGACTAAGCATTTACAAGATGTAATCAACGACTACTCTACTATGTCTAGAAGCACACTAAAAGATATCAAAAGCTTATCAACTCAGTTATTTAAATTTGCAATGCAAAATGATTTAGCAGAAAAAGATTATACACAATTTGTAACATTGCCCGCTCAAAAAGATAAGAAAGAAAAAGAAATATTTAATAGTGATGAAATAGAAACTTTATGGAAATATAAAGACAATGAATGGATAGATTCAATACTTTTTATGATTTACACTGGCGACAGAGTTGGAGAGATGTTATCCATTCCCAAAGATAAAGTTAATTTAGAGTATGGATATATTCAACATGGGAATAAAACAGAAACAGGAAAACAAAAAATAACTCCAATACACAAAGATTTACTCCCTTTGATTCAAAAAAGAATGCTAACAGATTCTAAGTTTTTATTCGTTAATGAAAGAGGAAGAAGTATAACCACTGACTATTACAGGAAACATATATATTATCCTCTTCTTAAAAAAATAGGAATAAGAAAACTTACACCACACTCTTGCAGACACACTTTTGCATCGCTGCTAAATAAATCTGAAAAGAATAAAAACACAATAAGTAGACTTATGGGCCATACAGATTATTCAATAACAGCTAAATGGTATACTCATGATGAAATTACAGAACTTATAGATTCAGTAAATAAACTATAGATTTGTATGCTATAAATATTCTACTTGTAATCTACGTACTAAATTTTAGTGATTTTTATGCGACTTTATAAAAAACAAAATAAAAAGTAAAAAACCTTGTAAACGTTGATTTTACAAGGTTTTTGTTGGTGCGCCTTAGAGGATTCGAACCCCTGACCTTCTGGTCCGTAGCCAGACGCTCTATCCAGCTGAGCTAAAGACGCACAATATAAAAATGGAGCGGATGACGAGATTCGAACTCGCGACCCTCGCCTTGGCAAGGCGATGCTCTACCACTGAGCCACATCCGCATAGTTAATATTTATTAAATTGGAGCTGGTGAGAGGACTTGAACCCCCAACCTACTGATTACAAGTCAGTTGCTCTACCAATTGAGCTACACCAGCTTAACACAATTTTGGCGACCT
>NZ_JH165073.1 GCF_000227315.1 Peptoniphilus indolicus ATCC 29427
AAAAACTAATATTTTAAATTAATTGTTTTATATTTGACATATTTCTTATAAAATATATATTGTGTTATTATACATAGTAGATATTTAGAATGGAGAAATAGTATGGAAAATTTCTTTCGCTACAATGTTGATGGTAGTGCGAGTATAAATATTACATTAATAAGATTGGCTTTAATAGTTTCAATAATATTTGCGTATCGTTTTAGAAATAGTGAAACATTGTTAAAAGCATCTTTAAATTTGGGAACGGGAATACAGCTTTTGATGTTATATTGGTATCTTGGAAATGCAGAGTTGTTTTTAAAAGAAGGATTGCCTTTATTTCATTGTAGATTATCAGCTATTATGATGTTTTTCGGATATTATACAAATAGTCAAAAAATTCTAAAGTATTTTTCTTGGTTAGGTGTTATAGGGGCGATAATTGCATTTACTTTTCCGGACCCTTCGCCATATGTTTGGCCTCATGTTACCAATGTAACTTTTGTTGGAAGTCATATTTTACTGATGATTAGCGGTGTAATTATACTAAGTAAAAATAATGTGTATCTTAGTCCAAAAGATACTTTAGCTTTAACATTTATAATGAACACAATTTTGATGTCGGCAAATATGTTAGTGCATAGCAATTATGGATATTTAACTGAGCTACCGACATTTATAGGAATTAGATTGCCAAAAGCAGTTTTATTTTTCTTAATGACTATGTTTATTTCTATAATAATTATGTTTTTAGAGAAAAAGCAATCGGACTTACAATCTCAAAAATTTTAGTAATTAAATAATTAATTTGAAAACTCCTAATAGATTAAAAATTTATTAGGAGTTTGTCTATAAATTATATCTATAGAGTTTTCTGTAGAGAGTTGATAAATTAATTTTTAAAATGTCAGCTATCATTTGTTTTGATTTAGTTGACGAACCATATTTTTCTACCATATTTTTTAGAATGATTTTTTCATATTCATCGAGTTGCTCTTGTAAAGGTGATGTAGAAATATTTTGATTGATTTCAAAACTTGTTGTTTGTTGTTTAGATAGTAAATGATTTGGTAATAAGGTTTCATCTATTACATCATCTTCTGATATGTTAACCAAAAACTCAATTATATTTTCTAATTGTCGTATATTTCCTTCCCAAGGTATATTTTGAAATACGTTAAGTATTGAATCTGAAAAACTTTTTTTAGGTTTATTTAACTTAGTGCAATATTCACTTAGTTTACAGTTTGCTATTAACGGGATGTCACTTTTTCTTTCTCGTAATGGAGGAATATTTATTGGGATTACGCTCAATCTAAAATATAAATCATCTCTAAATTCATTGGTTTTAACCATTTTTTCTAAGTTTCGATTAGTTGCAGTTATGAGTCTGAAATTAACTTCAATAGTTTTTTTACCACCAAGTCTTACAAATTTTCCGTCTTGTAAAACACGAAGTAGTTTTGGTTGAAGATGTATTGGTAGGTCTCCGATTTCATCTAAAAATAAAGTTCCACCATTTGCAAGTTCAAAACGACCGATTTTTCCAGATGAATTTGCTCCGGTAAAAGCTCCTTTTTCATAGCCGAATAGTTCACTTTCTAATAGATTATCAGGTATAGAAGCACAATTGATTACGATAAAAGGATTATTTTTTCTATCTGAAGCGTTGTGAATTGCTCTTGCAAAAAGTTCTTTTCCAGTGCCGCTTTCTCCTCGTATCATAACGGAAGAGTTACCTTTAGAAATTTGCTTAGCTAATGTTATGGTATTGTTTATTGCAATGCTATCTCCGAGTATGGCATCAAAATTAAGAGATGAATTGCTTTCTATTAAGTTGTAAGCATTTTTTACGACATTTCCGTATTTAGAAATTTGAAAAATATAGCTTTCTATATTTCCATTCACATAGTTTTCAATTGTTTTTACTAAGTATTCATTGGTATTTTTAGTGTTTTTCAACGAAAGTTTTTGAGTTGTAGAAGAGCTATTGAAATTGTCAAAAACTTCAGTCATATTTTTATTTAGTAT
>NZ_JH165074.1 GCF_000227315.1 Peptoniphilus indolicus ATCC 29427
TTCTCTATATTCTAAATTTATTTAATATTTGTTTAAGACTAATGTGTTCTCATACTCTTCTATAAAAGCCCCATCTTTGTATTGGAAAAATTATGAATATTTGACATGTGTGGCTCCTTTAATAATCATTTCTGTTTAAACAAGTTTCTCTTACAAATTTTTTAAACTTAACAGTTCATTTTCTGATTCTAATAAAAGAATTCCCTCAAATAATAGTATTCTTGAGAACTTATAACTAGAGCTTCCTGTCAAGTAATGGAATTTAAATGCTTTTTATAGTATAATATAAATAAATGTTTGCTCGGTAAGGTGAGGAGTATTTATATGATAAAAAATCAATGGTATGCCGTGCTTTCTTCAAGTGAAGTCAATAAGAATCAATTGGTTGGCGTTAGAAGACTTGGAATGGATCTTGTTTTCTATAGGGATAATAAGGGAGAAGTTTCTTGTTTAATGGATATGTGTAGTCATAGAGGCGCTGCTCTTTCTAAGGGTGAGGTTGTAAATAATTGCAACATTCAATGCCCTTTTCATGGCTTAGAGTTTAATGGTGAAGGTGAATGTCAATTTATCCCTGCCAATGGGATTAACAATCAAGGTGATTTAACTAGATATAATGTAAGTTTTTTTAAGCTCATAGAAAAGCATGACATTATTTACATCTGGTACGGTGATAAAGATAAATCTAGCGATGATATTCCTTTCCACGATGAAATAGACAAGTCTTTTGTTTTTTCAGAGTTCAAAGACCATTGGAATACACATTATTCAAGAGCGATTGAAAATCAACTTGATGTCGTCCATCTACCTTTTGTTCACCATAACACGATAGGTGCTGGAGGTAAAACACTTATCAACGGACCTAAGGTTATCGTATCGGAAGACAAAAAAACCATTCTTACAAGTGCAAATAATGAAGTAGATGAGGGACAAGCACCTAAAAAATCCAAAGACTGTAAAATTAAATCCACTTTTTTAAAATTTAAGTTTCCAAATGTATGGCTAAATAATATTGCAGATAAAATCAAGGTTTTAATATTTTTTGCTCCAATTGATGATGAAAATACAATTTTATATCTTCGTTTCTACAATAAGATCACAGGCATTAGATTAATTAATAGATTTATTGGATTTTTGGAAAATTTGCCAATTTAATTATTGAAAGGCAGGACAAAAGGGTTGTTGAAACTCAAAGACCTAAGGCTTCTTCTTTAAAATCAAATGAAAATTTAATATACGGTGATAAACCCATTATTGAATATAGAAAATTAAGAGATTCTCTTCAACATTCCTAATTTACTAACTATTAAAGAATTTAATTTCAAAAAGCTAAGTCCATTATTTTATATTTTGATATATGAGGTTATTTTGTTGTCTAATTCTTTACTTGACTATTAATTATATTTTATATCCGTCCCGTTCACTCTCCTATAAATATCTATCTTGCATACACACGCCTACGAATTTCTTCATTACTAGGTTCCCACAAGGTATTTTAACCATAAAAATATGGCTTTTAAGATTACTTTAAAAATCCTAAAAGCCACATATTATCTTATTTTCTTGACATCAATACTACCATCTCCACATGGCTTGAGTGGTCAGTATGGATAAAGTTTAATGTTTTTCAAAAGCCTCGTATGTGGGAATATGTTAATCAATACGCATCTTATAATACATTATATCATTCTGGAGCAAAGAAAAAACAGCCCATAAAAGTGCTGTTTTAATTTATTTTCTTGTTTTAATCGCATTACTTATATTAGATGACCTACAAACATTGCTATAGGCAGTAATAAGATTAAAAGGACATTTAACGCCATAAACAACTTATCCTTTTCCTTTACCCCAAATATTAAACCTATTAGTCCAATAATTGGGCAGACAAACATTGATGTGAGTCCAGTGGGTCTTAAACTTGTATAGCTTTCAAAGATGTCTATTGGCAGTAGGTAGGAAATCACAAATATTACGAGTCCAAGTAGAAATATCTTCTTGCTTAAATTTTCTTTCATAAAACCTCCTCTATTATTCTAAACTTCTTATTCTATCTACAAGACTGTTTTGACTGTGCTTTTCATAGAATCTACCTGTAAATATTATCCCAATAATTATATTTACAAAGTTTACAAGTATAAGTGGCATGATTACAAATTTATAGGAAGTCCACTTAGTTTGTTCCATAAAACCTATCAAGATATATTTATCTACAAGAAGCATGATGATGAAAGAAAATACTAAGCCACATAAAGAATAGATCAAATTCTTTTTCACCAAATATTTTTTTATATTTTTCTTTGTCAGTCCAATAGATTCAAGGATTGATAAGTTAACCATGTTTCTCAATATTTCAGTAGCAATAATATTTATAAAATTTAATACAGAAATTAAAAACAATACTATAGATAAACTATAACCAACAAACTCTATAAGATTTTTGAAATCTTTAAAAGACTTTATTTGAAGA
>NZ_JH165075.1 GCF_000227315.1 Peptoniphilus indolicus ATCC 29427
AATCTTTTTAGAAGAATATTCTATTCCTCCCATAATTTCTAAATATCTTTCACATAATTTTAATTTTTCAATTCACTACTGATAAAACTCATAATTTTTAGTTTTGTGTTCTTCTCTCCTTTGTCTTGTACAAAATCTGCCTTTTTACATAGGTAATTAGTTTGTTCTATATCAATAAAATATACTTTTTAACTTCAAATAGTTCTAATTTATCTAACAATCCTAATTTTTTTGTGTGATTTTAATAAATTAACTATAAAAAAACGGCTCATTCTCATAAATTTGCCGTTTTTTTGAAGCTGTTTTACAACAGCTCTTTATCTAATTCTATAGTATAATTATAAATTCAAAATTTAATCTTCCTTTTAATTTATTTTTTATTTCGTATGATTCCAATACCCCTTATGTAACTCAAAAAATTTATCTTCCAATTCCAAAAAAGGTCCTAATGTTTCAAATTCTTTTTGTCCACAAGCCAAGACAACTCTGCTTGGCAAATCTAAAGTTGGATTTCTTATATCATCACCAGTGTATTTTTTTAATTCTGACTCTCTTGCAATATATACATGTCTGCCCAAATTAGACCAATACATTGCCCCTGTACACATAGCACATGAATCAGCACAATTATACAAAGTAAAATCATTCATTTCTTCTTTAGAATAAATTTGAGATGCTTTTCTTATTAATAATGCTTCTGCATGTGCAGTACAATCCCCTCCTAAACTAACTTCTTCATTCCCCTGTTCCATAAGTATATTTCCTTCTTTATCCGCCAATAAGCAACCAAAAGGATGATTCCCTTTTTCTTTGGATTCTTTGCATATTTCTAAAACCCTATACAATAATCTCACTTCGAATTCTTTTAAGTCAGTCAATTTATAGTTTTCTTTTTGTTCGTATTCTATACTAAATCTCTTTTTCATTAAATTTCCTTTTCTCTATTTCACCTATACCTAACAGCTGTAATTTGAATTATATCAGTATTTATATACTCTTTAGTAAACAATACAGGTTCATTGTCTGTACTATACTCAATTCCTTCAATCATCAAATATTTTTTAGGCAATTTATGCTTTATATCAGTACATAAATTTAAATCATTATCATTTGCTCCGTGAAACTTTATACTTCCAACTGTCAATTTAATATTGTGATTTTTTTTCAAATACTCAAAAATTGAATCTGAGTATTCTTTTAGTTCGTCTATATTTTTCTCATATTCATTGGATAAAAAATCTATACAGACAACTGCTATCTGACTGTCAGCATAAAAGATTCTAACAGTCATAACCATTTTTTCTCCATCATAAAGCTTTGATTCTCTAATAAATTCAGGTGTATCAACTATTTTAGTAATAAAACTTTCTACTTTTAAATAGTGTCCTGCTTCTTGTATCAGTTGTCCATATGTTTTCATCCTAAATAAATCTAACTTCATATTGTCAAAACTTGGGCTTATGTAAGTTCCACTACCTTGTCTTCTTGTAATTTTGCCTTCTCTTTCAATATCAGCAAGAGCACTTCTCAAAGTAACCCTGCTTACTCCAAACTTACTTGATAATTCTTGCTCAGTAGGTAATTTATTTTTTCCTTCTTCTTTTAATAGATTTATCTCTTCTAAAATCAGTCTCCTTACTTTATCTCTTAAGATCATTTTTTCTTCCATTATGGTTGCCACCTTGAAAAGCCTATAACTGACAAAACAATACTAATACATAACAATATAGTACCAATATTAATATACATTTTTTCAGTAGCTAAACAACTCATAAAAGATGCGATTCCCATAAGTACAATTCCTATAATAGCTATAATTCTATACTTTTTTACAATATCATTATCTTTCATTTTCTACTCCTTTTTGCTAATTTAACAATCAAAGTGTAAATAATCAACCCGGATAAAATTCCATTTAGTGCCGGTAACCCGAAAATACCGTTCATCGCACTTCCACCACTAAATATACTCTGAAGTAATTTTACTACTATCAAAGACGCCCCCAGCTAACCCAAGGTATCCACTCCCAATCTCTTATTTCATCACTA
>NZ_JH165076.1 GCF_000227315.1 Peptoniphilus indolicus ATCC 29427
ATAGTTTTTCTTTTAATATTTCTTTAAACTTTCCTTCTTCTTTAATTTTTCCATCTTCCATATAGTAAATATAATCTGCATTTTCTGCATTTCTTAGTCTATGAGTTATTAGTATTATGTTCATAGATTTTTTCATTTCTTGTAGAAGTGTAAGTATTAACTGTTCTGATTCTATATCTATATTTGAAATAGATTCATCTAGTATTAAAAGTTTTGGAGATTTTAATACTGCCCTAGCTAGAGATAATCTTTGTTTTTGTCCTCCAGATAAATTACCTCCATCTGAATTTAACAAAGTATCTAAGCCTTCTTTGTTTAAAAAGTAATTTTTAAGTCCTACTTTTTCTAAAACTTGTATAAGTTCTTCATCTTTTGCATCTTCATTTGCCATCTTGAGATTGTACCTTAGGCTTCCGTTGAATATATATGGATTATTATCTATTAAGGCAATATTTTCTACTAGTGAATCGGAATTTATATCACTCACTCCGTTAAAATATATTTTACCTTTGTAGGATTTTAAACTACCTGATAAAACTTTTGCCAAAGTTGATTTTCCACAGCCACTTTTACCTACTATTGCAGTTATGCTATTGTTTTCAAATTCTATGTTTAGGTTATTTAGTACTAATTTATCTGTATATGAAAAATTTAAGTTTTCAATTTTTATATTTAGTCCTCTATCTTCTATAGTGTTTTTATAATCCTCCTCAGTTTCTATTTCTAATACATCAAAAAGACTTTTGGCAGCAGAAATTCCATTCATAGCTACATGAAATAAAGAACCGAGTCTTCTTAGAGGATTAAAAAATTCTTGAGATAAAAGTATAAAGTAAAATGCCCCAAATATGGAAATTTTTCCAACTTTATAAGCATTTAAACTTAACATTATTCCAAGTGCAGCTCCACAGTATGAAACTAAATCCATAACTGTAATATTGTTCAACTGCACCATTAGAAGTTTCATAGTTTTTGCTCTAAAATCCTCTGCCAGATCATTTAACCTTACATTTTGTCTTTCGTCTACATTAAATACTTTTAACGTTGTAAGCCCGTATAAAAAATCTATAAATATATCGGCTAAATTAGTGTAGGAATGCCAATAACTCTTTACAACTTTATTTGCAAGTTTTTGTACCATTACTATAGCTAGTGGTATAACTGGTACTAGAACGAGCATAATTAGTGCGATTTTTAAATTTATAAAACATAATATTATAAATAAAATTAAAGGTCCTATTAGGGAAAAAAGTAGTTGAGGTAACATCTCCGAATAGAAGATATTAAGTTGTTCAATTCCTTCTACTCCAAGGTTTATAATTTCTGAAATTTTAATTTTTTCTCCAAATTCCATTTTAAAAGAGTAAACTTTCTTTATAAGTCTTTCTCTAAGAGTTTTCTTTACTTCTATTGAAACTCTATATCCAATATTTGAATAGAGTTTTGTCGTTGCTATTCTAATAATGGCTATTATCAATATTGTCATTATTAGTTTTATATAATTTTCCTCTCCTTTAATCAGAGTATCTATAAATTTGCCTATAGTAAAAATCACAGATATATTTAAAATCATCTCTATGGTTTTTATTAATACTAAAATAACAATGTACTTTCTCTCATCTTTTAATTCTATATACAGCCTTTTGTCAAACATTGTTCTCCTCCTTAATAGTCTTTATCTTTAAGAAAAAGTACAAGTAGTGAAATATTAACACTAAAATAAGGCATATTCTTGCATGAAGATTATCTATAAGGAAAAACGAAATTCCTATAAAAACAGTTATAGTAAGTAAAATTTTAATTTTTCTATTTATGGTCATGCCTTTTTTTGACTTTATTGGCTCTATATTATTTTTATACAATTTTGTAGAAATAAAGTATCTATTGAATTTTTCCGAACCTTTTGCAAAGAAATAACTTGCTAAAATTAGAAATGGAGTTGCAGGAAGAAGTGGTAAATAAATACCAATAACGCCTATTCCTAAAAAATTAAACCTAAAATTAAATAAATTATCTTCAAAATTTGCTCCTTTCTTTAATGTAGTTCTGTTAAATGAATTTATGCTAGGGATTATTTCCTTTTTATTTTCATGATCTTTGATTTAGTTAATGTTATCAAAAATAAGTTATTTGTCCAAGAAATTTTGATAAATTTTATCAGTTGTTTTTTTATTTTTATTTTTTAAAATTCTATGAAATAAAGCTTTTATCAGTATTACAAGGAAGTTATCCCCGGTTTATAAAATAGATTTACAGCATCATTTAATTTTGTACTTTAAAAGTTTTTTTAATCAACTATATTATCATAGGATTTTACTTTTTATCTTTAGAGCGACAAGATATGCCCCTATCTACACGCAAACAGTAATTACATAGCTCATTAAGTCGCATAAAAACATATTGCTTATTGAGTTGTCTTTGTTATGATTTATCATAAATTTGTTCTGCTTTTTTGAATTGTCTGTACTTGAAAAGTTATCTTTATCAAAAAAAAAGAATTAATAAAAAATGGA
>NZ_JH165077.1 GCF_000227315.1 Peptoniphilus indolicus ATCC 29427
CTAAATCCGGCAAAACCTACTCTCCCAGGCCGTCTCCAGCCAAGTACCATCGGCGTATTAAAGCTTAACTTCTGTGTTCGGTATGGGTACAGGTGTGTCCTTCATACTATTGATACCGGATAAACTAACAATCATATCTTCTTTGATCAAGTCTTCGACCTATTAGTACTCATTAGCTTAAAGTATTACTACTCTTACACCTTGAGCCTATCAACCTCGTTTTCTTCAAGGGGTCTTATCTAATGGGGAAATCTCATCTTGAGGGGGGCTTCGTGCTTAGATGCCTTCAGCTCTTATCCCGTCCAAACTTAGCTACTCAGCTGTGCCTTTGGCAAGACAACTGATGCACCAGAGGTTTGTCCATCCCGGTCCTCTCGTACTAAGGATAGCTCCTCTCAAATTTCCTACGCCCACGACGGATAGGGACCGAACTGTCTCACGACGTTCTGAACCCAGCTCGCGTGCCTCTTTAATGGGCGAACAGCCCAACCCTTGGGACCTACTTCAGCCCCAGGATGAGACGAGCCGACATCGAGGTGCCAAACCTCCCCGTCGATGTGGACTCTTGGGGGAGATAAGCCTGTTATCCCCGGGGTAGCTTTTATCCGTTGAGCGATGGCCCTTCCACTCGGTACCACCGGATCACTAAGTCCTAGTTTCCTATCTGCTCGACTTGTTGGTCTCGCAGTTAAGCTCCCTTTTGCCTTTGCACTCTTCGCACGATTTCCATCCGTGCTGAGGGAACCTTTGAACGCCTCCGTTACTCTTTCGGAGGCGACCGCCCCAGTCAAACTGCCCGACTGACAGTGTCCCTTCCCCTGATTCAAGGGGTTAGGTTAGAATCCTAAGTTTAAAAGGGTGGTATCCAAAGGTCGACTCCACTAATGCTGGCGCACTTGCTTCTTAGTCTCCCACCTATCCTGTACATTTAAACTCAAAATCCAATGTCAACCTACAGTAAAGCTCCACGGGGTCTTTCCGTCCTGTCGTGGGTAAGCGGCATCTTTACCGCTACTACAATTTCACCGGATCCTTTGTTGAGACAGTGCCCAAATCGTTACACCTTTCGTGCGGGTCGGAACTTACCCGACAAGGAATTTCGCTACCTTAGGACCGTTATAGTTACGGCCGCCGTTTACTGGGGCTTCGGTTCTAAGCTTCGCCTTTCGACTAACTCTTCCCCTTAACCTTCCAGCACCGGGCAGGTGTCAGCTCCTATACTTCGTCTTTCGACTTTGCAGAAACTTGTGTTTTTGGTAAACAGTCGCTTGGGCCTTTTCACTGCGGCCCCCTATTCAGGGGCTCCCCTTCTCGCTAACTTACGGGGTCATTTTGCCGAGTTCCTTAACAAAGGTTCTTCCGCTCGTCTTAGGATTCTCTCCTCACCTACCTGTGTCGGTTTACGGTACGGGCGATATCTTACTTGATAGTGGCTTTTCTTGGCAGTGTGGAGTTACATCCTTCTCTACTTGTTTTTCGATCCGCTTCACACTTCAACCTTCTCAAGAGCGGGATTTGCCTCACTCTTAGCCTTTGTGCTTGCACGCCTCACCAACTGGGCGCTTCTGCTATCCTCCTGCGTCCCCACTTACTTTTTAACGCTTGATATCGGTACAGGAATTTCCACCTGTTTTCCATCGACTACGCTTTTCAGCCTCGCCTTAGGTCCCGACTTACCCTGAGTGGACGAGCCTTGCTCAGGAAACCTTGGGTTTTCGACGGGTGAGATTCTCACTCACCTCTCGCTACTCATGCCAGCATTCTCTCTTCTCTAAAATCCACATCGGCTTACGCCTTATGCTTCGTCTCTTAGACATTGCTCCTCTACCACTATATTTACATATAGTCCACAGCTTCGGTATATAGTTTAGCCCCGGTTATCTTCGGCGCAGAATCACTTGACCAGTGAGCTATTACGCACTCTTTAAATGTATGGCTGCTTCTAAGCCAACATCCTGGTTGTCTGAGTAATTCCACATCCTTTCCCACTTAACTATTATTTTGGGACCTTAGCTGGTGGTCTGGGCTGTTTCCCTTTCGACTATGAAGCTCATCCCACATAGTCTGACTCCTTAGTGCTTGATTTGGTATTCGGAGTTTGATAGGTCTCGGTAAGCTCAATGCCCCCTTAACTATTCAGTGCTCTACCCCCTCATCATTGTTCACTAAAGGCTAGCCCTAAAGCTATTTCGAGGAGAACCAGCTATCTCCGTGTTCGTTTGGCTTTTCACCCCTATCCACAGGTCATCCGATAGCTTTTAAACGCTACCCGGTTCGAGCCTCCATCAGATTTTACTCCGACTTCACTCTGCCCATGGATAGATCACACGGTTTCGGGTCTATGGCAACAAACTTTCGCCCTATTAAGACTCGGTTTCCCTACGGCTCCGAAGCTTAACTTCTTAACCTTGCTTATTACCATAACTCGCTGGCCCGTTCTACAAAAAGTACACGATCCTGGTCTATAACCAGTTTCGCTGCTTGTAAACATTAGGTTTCAGTTTCTATTTCACTCCCCTCTCGGGGTTCTTTTCACCTTTCCCTCACGGTACTTGTTCACTATCGGTCACCAAGTAGTATTTAGCCTTAGGGGGTGGTCCCCCT
>NZ_JH165078.1 GCF_000227315.1 Peptoniphilus indolicus ATCC 29427
AAAGGATTATGAAAATTATATTGTACAAAAATATAAACTAAAAAATAAAGAAATTTTCTAATAATATGTATAATAATCTATTTATTTGCTGAAAAACTCCGGTTGGCTTTTCTATATCTTGCCAAATTATAAAATTAATAAATTTTTTCATTAAAATACCTCAAATTTAATTGCGATACAACTCTGTTCCATAGTGTTCAGATGAAAAGTTAGAATCTAAAAAAATTGAAAAGAAAGGTACCATTTTATTATAGTTATCATCAGCTTGTATAGGTTTAGGTAGATTTAAAATGAACTCTATAAATTCTTTGCTGACATCACCGACAATTACAGTTTCAAATTCAGACTCTTCATTTTTTATTTTTCCAAAAGATAGTGCTTGAGATATAGCATATTCTTCATCTTTAAAACAACGTATTTCAAATTTACGACTGCAAAGCAAGTAATGTTTTATTATAGATTTGTAAACTTCGTTGGTACTATATTTCCAATAATCAAAGGGAATAGATTTCATAATAAACACCTCTTTGTAAATATTATATAAATCACAAAATAATATGCAAGTGGATGTAAGCTATATTGAAGAAAACGAGATTTGATTTTTAACGACTTTGTATTAATATTAAAAGTACTAAGGAAGGGAATATGAGGTTTCATGATTAGAAAAATAGTTAAAGATACTTTATTTTTGAGATAAAAATCTGAAAGGGCAACTAAGGAAGATGTTCAAATAATAGAGGATTTAAGAGATACATTAAAAGCTAATAGCGATAGGTGCGTTGGTATGGCGTCTAATATGATAGGTTATAAAGAGAATATTATAATTGTGCCTATGGAAAGGGTGGATGTAGTTATGATAAATCCAACTATAAAAGCTAAATCAAAACCTTATGAAACAGAAGAGGGGTGTCTATCACTTGGGGGATAGAAAAACTATGCTATATGAAAATATAGAAGTGATGTATGAAGACATAAATTTCAAGAAGAAAACTAATATACAGTGGATTTATAGCACAAATTATACAGCATGAAATAGACCATCTTGATGGAATACTAATATGATTAAGTAATTTATAAAGAGGAAATTGATATGAACAAATGTAGAATTACAGTTATGAAAATTGTGAGACACGAAGATTTGATAGAAAAATATGAAAATCCAATAGAAAATGCTTGTGATATGAAAGAAGGACAGGTATTTATATCCAATGGTTGGGAAAAACCAGAGGGTATGTGTGAAAGTGCATGGCAAAGTATGTCTGCTTTTGTTATGACACTGGCTCATGGTGGAAAAAATATTTATAACGGATGGATGAAAAATGAAAAGTCGGCTATGATTTCTTGTAATGACGGGTTTCGTCCGGTTAGTTTTTTGATAGAAGCATTAGATGAAGATGTTGATGAATAAAAAAGCCCAGCTAGTTATAAGCTGGGTTTTACTATTTTTGATCTAATGTTTGGCTGGTTAATTTTTCTATTATTTTAATTACTTTTGATGGAGTTGATATAGTGTATTTGCCGGCTTTAAAACTATTTTCAACACCAAGTTCTTTGCATTGTTGGTCAAATGCTTCTTCTGATTTTATAGCACCAATGCTCAAAAGTTTTTTACCTACAGCTTGAGCATTTTCTCCTTCAACTATTTCAAAATCATATTCTCTATAAGATGAATTTGTAAGGGTCATTAGTGTATCTAAAATTTTAGAATCTTTTTTAAACGAATATGTTCCGCTGACAAAGGAATTGTAAAGTCCCATATCATTAACCATAACTTTAAAAACTTCTGTATCTTGTATCAATCCTTTTTCTAATAAAGAGTTTGCAATTGAATCTACAGGTTCATTTTCGGATATGTTTATAGTGACATTATCTTTTTTATCTTCTACTACAACAGGAATAGGAGATTCTAAAGGGTCACCATTCTTAGTGGCAATTATATCACTTTTGATTTTTCTTATTTCATCAACTATAGAAAATTCTGCATCAGTTCGTGTTGTACTCTCTACATATAGAGCATCATATCTCCATTTTATAATCAATATTAATATAGAAAGAACCAGAATTAAAATTATCAATTTTAAAATCCTATGAAAAAAATCTGCTATATTTCTAAATATGTTCAATTTGAATTAATCCTCTTTTCTAAAATATTTATGTTATCATTATAACAGAAATATACAGAGGGTGGAAATATGCAAACTATTTTAATAAACAAGAATGATGCAGGGCAGAGAATAGATAGATTTTTAAAAAATATTTTGAAAAATCTAATTTATCTTTTATATATAAAAATTTGAGAAAGAAAAATATAGTTGTAAACGGGAAAAAAGTAATACCTGAATTTGTATTAAATGAGGGTGACAAGATAGAAATGTACTTGAGTGATGAAACCATAAAGAAATTTCAAGCTGGGGAGAAAAATTTAAAGAGAGGCAAAAATTATCCGATGGTAATTTATGAAGATGAAAATATAATATTGATGAATAAACCTTCGGGGATTCTATCTCATAACGATTCTAAAGAGTTTGAAAAAAATATGGTAGATATGATGATAGATTATTTAATTGTAAAAGGAGATTATATTCCGAGAATAGAAAACTCTTTTAGACCAGCAATTTGTAATAGACTTGATAGAAATACTTCAGGGATAATTATTGGGGCAAAAAATGCAAATAGTTTGAGAATTTTAAATGACTCAATAAGGAATCATAGAGTAGATAAATTCTACACAACTCTTGTGCTTGGTGAAGTAAAAAATGATTTTGAAGATGTAAGTAAATTATTAAAAGATGAAAAGACAAACAAAGTTAGGGTTTCAAAGACAGAGGGAAAAGAATCCATAACGGAATTTAAAGTGATTAAATCCGGAGAGTATTCTCTATTATCTGTAAAACTTATAACTGGAAGGACACATCAAATAAGGACTGTATTAAAGTCTAAAGGATTTCCAATTGTTGGGGATATGAAATACGGAGAGGAGAGAGTGAATAGAAGATTTATGGAAAAATATGGATATAAATCTCAATTTTTACACAACAATAAAATTGTTTTTAAAGATATGCCTGCGGAATTAAATTATTTAAGTGATAAGGAGTTTGAAGTTAAGCTTCCGGAGAAAGAGGAAAGAATTTTAAAAGATATTTTTGGTGAGTAATATGAACTATGCTATATATTCTAATTTTGGAGAATTTAATGATACTGTAGAAAAAAGAGTTTTAGAAGAAATAAATTCAGGTAGGAAAGTAACTTATATTTTGCCAACTAAAAATGCTGCAATACAATATAGAAATTATTACGTGAATAAATTGGGTGGTATATCGGATTTAGATTTTGTAGGACTGGACTCTCTTAGAAAAATATCCACAAGTAAAAAAGTATTGGATAGAAGTTTGAAAAAATATTTTGTAAAGAATATTTTGAAGAATGGAAAATTTGAAAGTTTATATTTTAGCGGAGGAATGGTAAGCGCAATTTCCACACTTATAGCACTTGGGCGAGAAAGTTTAGTTGATTCTACTCTTTTTGAAAATGCTTCTGAAAATTTTCTAAAAGAAGTTGGCGAAGTTTATAAAAAATATGAAGATTTTATATCTAATTCTAAATACACGGATTTAACTGATATAGAAAGTTTTAAATCTGAAACTGGACTTGTTGTATTTGATGGATTTTATTCTATGAAAAAAGCTGATATAAAATTCATTGAAAAGATAGCCAATTCTCATGAAGTTATATTTAACATTCCATACTTATTAATAGATATCAATTATACTGAAAAATTAGTTGATAGACTTAAAAAATAGGTTTTGAAATAAGAAGAGATGAGCCGAAAAAAAGAGTTTTAGATGTTATAGAAGAATTGAAATCTGAGGAAAGATTGAAATTTGCAAATGTAAAAAGTGATAGAGAAAATGAGGTTCTATTTAAATTTTTAAAGAGAGATTTGCTAGCTGGGAAAAGAGCTGATGTAATAACTCTATCCGATGTAAAAAATATAAGACAATTAGAAAATATTGAAAACCTAAAACT
>NZ_JH165079.1 GCF_000227315.1 Peptoniphilus indolicus ATCC 29427
ATTTTTGAACTTATGTCTTGATTATAAAGCCATTCCAATTTGATAATTTGGTTAATAATATTATTTAATCCAATGTAAAAAAGTAACTGATTAGATTCCTTTTAAAAATACTACAAATAAAAATAGCTCAAGATTTCTCTCAAGCTATTTTCTATAGTTTTTAATCTAAAATATCATGTGTGCGAATAACACAATTATCGGAAGTGTTATTAATGTTCTTTCAAGGAATAATATGAATAAATCAAGCAAAGTTACTGGCAAATTAGTTCCAAGAATAACCGCACCTGTTTCAGACATATATATAAGTTGAGTTACAGAAACTGCTGCAACTATAAATTTTGTCATTGGGTTAGCTATTTCAGCTGCCAATATAGATGGAACAACCATGTCAGCAAATCCAACTACCATAGTTCCACTTGCTGCTTCAGCTTCAGGAACTTGAAGTAATTTAAGTATTGGTAAGAATGGTTTACCCATTATATCGAAGAATGGTGTTGCAACTGATACTACTAATGCTAAAGTACCTGCTGCCATAATAATTGGTATAACACCTAACCATAATCCTAAAACTGTTCTAGCTCCACTCTTTAAGTATTGTCCAACTCCAACATTTTCTTCAGCTTTTTTAACTGCAAGTTGAAGTCCCCATTCTGATTTTGTAAATCCTGCAGGTATTGCTTCCGGTATAGCTTTTCTAACTCCATTGTTATACTCATCTTTCTTAGATGATAGAGGATAAATCCTTGGTAAAATCAAAGCTGCTATTACACCAGAAAGTGCAACTATAAAATAAAATTGTCCAAAGTAATCTGTCATAGATACATTTTCAAGAACTACTAAGCAGAATGTTATGGATACAGCTGAGAAAGTAGTTGCGATAACAGCCGCTTCCCTTGCAGTATAATAACCATCTTCATATTGTTTGTTAGTTAGAGCAACCCCTATTGTTCCATCTCCTATCCAAGAAGCAACACAGTCTATTGCTGAACGACCTGGCAAATTAAACACCGGTCTCATAAATGTTGTTAAGAATACTCCTAAAAATTCTAACAAACCAAATTCTGTTAAGAACGGTAATATAAATCCAGCTACTAAGAAAATAGTAAATAGACCACATATAAGGTCATATAATATAAGCCCACCTGTATCTCCGCTATAAATTATTTCAGGACCAACTTCAAAAGCTGTCATAAATCCAATGCAAAGTCCCACTAATCTAGCAAAAAGCCAGAAGTTTGAAATGTCAGATATTTCTTTTAATAATTCATTATTTTCAATCCAAGCCGGTTTGGCTAATTTGTAAATAATTGCTAAAGCACATGATATAACGATACATATTAAAACTAATACATAAATAGGAACTACTGATTCTATTCCCTTGTTGATACCCTTAGATATTACAGATACCATTATTGTTGAGGCACCATCTTTTTTAAATGGCACCATTAAAAGTAGAACACCTATGATTGAAGGAATTAAGAATTTCATAATCCTTCCAGTGGTCATTTTTTCTTTTTAACATTTTCCATATAAATACCCTCCCTTTTTAGTAACTTATATTTAAATGTCTTCTCTCCATAGAGGCATGGACATACATCTTGGGCCACCTCTACCTCTTGAAAGTTCACTTGAAGGCATAATATGAAGTTTTATTCCGTATTCTTCTAAAAGCTTATTAGTAACCTTATTTCTTGAATATACTACAACTTCTCCTGGAGCGATTGCCAAAGTATTAGCTCCATCATTCCATTGTTCTCTAGCTCCCGCTATTGGATCATCTCCACCACAACGAATTAAAGTTACACTTTCAAGACCTAAAGCTTCTGCCAAGACTTTATCAAGCTCTTTATTCTCTTTTTCTATATTGATTCTGCCATCTTCTCCTTTAGTTAAAGAATATACAGATAGTGGTCCTTCAATTTCAGGATGTATAGTAAACTTATCGTAATCAACCATTGTAAATACAGTATCAAGATGCATAAAAGCTCTCTTGTTTGGAATGTAAAGAGCTAAAATCTTTTTGAAAGATTCATTCTTTTCAAAAATTCTTTCAGCTAATTTTTCTATAGAAGCTGCATCTGTTCTTTCGGAAATCCCCACTGCCAAAACTTCTTTTGATAAAACTAATTCATCTCCGCCTTCAATAGCAGTTGAATCCGTTCTATCATACCACAATTCCAAATCAGCATCTTTAAATCTTGGGTGATATTTTAAAATATATTTTGCAAATATCGTTTCCCGTTGTCTAGTTAAGTTTCTCATCTTATTTAAAGAAACTCCATATCCTATATTTGCCGCTGGGTCCCTTGTGAAATATAAGTTAGGCATTGAGTCAACTATAAATGGATATTCAGAGTCAACCATATCAGTTAAGCCCAATTTCTTAAAATCAGGTAGTTCGTCCTTTTTTATACCTTCCATCATCTTAAGAACCATTTCAAAGTTACTTTCAAAACTCATCAACAAGTCTTTTACAAGCTTCTTCTTAGTCTTGCCTTCGATGTTAGCTTCAGAAATAAATTCATCCACAAATTCATTCTTGATTTCTTCTGAAGTAATAGCTTCCGCTACTAATTCTTCCAAATAAAGAACTTCTACTCCATTCTCTCTTAAAATATTTGCAAAAGCATCATGTTCTTGCACTGCTACTTCTAAAAATGGAATATCATCAAATAAAAGTCTGTCTAATAAATCTGGAGTTAAATTTTCGATTTCTTTTCCAGGTCTATGTAGCAGTACAGTTTTTAATTTTCCAATTTCACTGTAAACGTGTATCGCTTTCTCTCTACTCACCTTCTAAGTCTCCTTAAAAAATATATATTTAGATTTAAAGTAAATCTATAAACTACTAATTTTTAACAAGCTATTTAACTTGTCTTGGATAAATAATTTCAAAATATAAATTCGATTCCATTTGATATTAACATTATTTT
>NZ_JH165080.1 GCF_000227315.1 Peptoniphilus indolicus ATCC 29427
ACAGTGTCAAATAATTTGTAAATCATTTGACTTAAGTAGGGTTTATTGTTAGAATATGCCGGAATAAAGGTATATATAAATGTAAATAAAAATATAAAAGAGGTTATTATGGATAAAAATAAAATTGAAACAGCTGTCACTATGATTCTTGAAGCTATAGGGGAAGACCCTACAAGAGAAGGATTAGTTGAAACCCCTCAACGTGTAGCTAGAATGTATGAAGAAATTTTTGGAGGAATTAATCAAACTGCTGAAAAACATCTTTCAAAAACTTTTGAATTAGTTGACAAAAATATGGTTATAGAAAAAGATATCCCTTTCTATTCTATGTGCGAACACCACTTACTTCCTTTTTGGGGTAAAGCTCATATTGCATATATTCCAAATGGAAGAGTTGCTGGACTCTCAAAGCTTGCAAGAACTGTTGAACTATATGCAAAAAAACCTCAACTTCAAGAAAGACTTACTATGGAAATAGCTGATGCCCTAATGGAATTTTTAAGTTCTGAAGGAGCTCTTGTAGTTATAGAAGCTGAGCATATGTGTATGAATATGCGTGGAGTTAAAAAACCGGGAACTTCTACTATGACTTCTGTTGCTCGTGGTAAATTTGAAACAGACTTAAATTTAAAAATGAAGCTTATAGATTAATGGGGCTATAATGGAAAATTCAAATATTATATTTAATCTTGATTTTATTCAAGACTTGTTAAAAGATTTGAAGACTTTGGAAGATGACAGAATTTATTGCCGGCACAATCTAACTCATTTTTTAGATGTCGCGCGTATTTGTTATATTCTGTGTCTTGAAAACAATATTTACATTTCCAAGGATGTTATTTACAGTGCAGCTCTACTTCATGATTTAGGTAGAGCTTATGAATATAAAAATGGCACACCACATGATTTAGCATCTATTGATATAGCAAAAAAAGCTCTTTTCTCAACAAACTTTACAAATGATGAAAAAGATTTAATATTATCTGCTATTAAACATCATAGAAAAAAAAGTGATTTTTTAAATTTTGAATCACTTTTCTATAAAGCAGATAAACTTTCAAGAGATTGTTACAATTGCAAAGCTGAAGGTTGTAAATGGGGCAATCATAAAAAGAATTTAGAAATCAAATATTAGGAGTTTTTATGGATTATATTAAAATTTCAAATTTAATTGTTTTTGCAAATCACGGTGTTTTTAAAGAGGAAAAAACTCTTGGTCAAAAATTTGTAATTGATATATCTCTTGGTCTTGAAATTCAAGAAGCTGCCTTGACAAATGATTTAGATAAATCTGTTCACTATGGATTTTTATCCGAAGAAGTTCAAAAATTATTTAAATCTAAATCAAATAACTTAATCGAAACTTGCGCTGAAGAGATAGCTCAGTTTATTTTGAAAAAATACACTATGGTTAATGAAGTTACAGTTAGTGTAAAAAAACCATGGGCTCCTATCCATCTGCCATTAGATGAAGTTTTAGTCCAAATCACAAGAAAAAGAATGCGCTGTTTCTTGGGACTTGGTTCAAATTTAGGAGATTCTACTGAGTTGTTAAACAATGCATATTCAAAAATTGAAAATACTTATACAAAAATAATAAATAAATCAAGTATATACACAACTCCTGCTTGGGGTTTAGAAGATCAACCTGATTTTAAAAATTCTGTAGTTGAAATTTCAACAACATATTCTCTGCAGATGTTATTAAAACATATCCAAAAAATTGAACTTGATTTAGGAAGAGAAAGAAAAATTCATTGGGGACCTAGAACTATTGATATAGATATTTTATTTGTTGAAAACCAACAAATTTATCAAGATAATCTGATAGTCCCTCATCCATATATTTCAGAAAGAGAATTTGTGTTGGAACCTCTTTGCGAAATAGCTCCCCATTTCATTCATCCTACTTTTAACAAATCGATTAGACATATTTATGAAGAATTTAAAAAAAGCACTGTCAAATAGGCAGTGCTAAGAGTTTATACTAACGTTGGATAATTATAAAAGTTATTTGTTAAAATCTCCTCCTATTATATTAAAAGCCCAACGAAAATTTTCATTGGGCTTTTAATATCTGTGATTTTTATCTATACGCACCTGATATAGCATCTATTTCTATATCATCTCCTGTTTTTTGTTTAATAAAATTTTTAAATTCCCACCAAGTTTCTCTTATTATTCTAATTTTTTCTTTTATAGAAACATACGGAGTGTTTAATTTTTTATAATATATTCTTTTACAATTGGTTCATATCTATAAATGATATTCATTATATCATAAAAAATATAGGGGCTGACGT
>NZ_JH165081.1 GCF_000227315.1 Peptoniphilus indolicus ATCC 29427
CAAATTTTCTATACATCCCAAAACCCCTATGTACACTTAAACCTCTCATTTTTAAAAATGAGAGGTTTAAAATAATTTATTTATTAAAAACTTTCTTAGGTTTAGAATAAGCTGTTTCATCAAGAGGAAGCTTTCTTCTTACAATTCCGTCCATTTCCATATATGCTGCTGCCACTGCTGCTGCAGTTGGAATAGAAGCTATCTCTCCAACCCCTTTAGCTCCATAGGCAACATTTAAAAGTTCTTCTTTTTCTATGGCTATAGTTTCTATTTCAGGAACATCTGTTGAGCGTAAAAGTCCTAATTGTCCAAACTTATCAGTAGGAACCCCGTCTTTTAATCTCATATCTTCTGTTAATGCATACCCTAAACTCATTAGAACTCCACCTTCAACTTGTCCCTCAAAATTTATTGGGTTTACTATTTGCCCTGAATCATGAGCTGCTACTACCTTTTTAACCTTTCCTTCATCGTCTAAAATTACAACGTGTGTTGCATATCCATATGCTATATGTGATTTAGGATTTGGTTTATCTGAAGAAAGAGGATCTGTTGGCTCAAAATATTCATAGTAATAATCTTTTCCCTCAACACTGCTAAGGTCGGTTCCTACCATATCTTCTTTTAATAACTCACAAACTTTTTTAATAGCTTCACCTGTCAAAAGCGTCTGTCTTGAACCTGATGTAGTACCTGAGTCAGGAGAAGTTTCAGTATTAGGTGGCATAAGAATTATATCATTTCTATCTATTCCCAATGTTTCTACTATAAATTGAACTGCTATCGTCAAGTAACCTTGTCCAATGTCAGATGCCGCTGCATAAAGATACAACTTTCCATCTCTCACTTCAAGTCTTGCACGACCTTTATCAGGTAAACCTACTCCTACACCTGAATTTTTAAGTGCACAGGCTATTCCAACATGTCCTTTATTTTCTTCATAGACATCTTTTACTGCTTCAAGAGTTTCTACTAATCCTGTCGATACATCCGCAAACTGTCCATTAGGAAGAACATCCCCCGGTCTAATAGCATTTCTATATCTGATTTCCCATGGAGATATTCCAACTTTTTCTGCTAATTGAGTTAAAATCATTTCAAAAGCAAAGTTTGACTGACAAACCCCAAATCCTCTAAAAGCTCCTGCTGGTGGATTGTTTGTATAGACTCCATATCCACGGATATCAGTATTTTCATATCTATATGGGCCTACTGAATGTGTACAAGCTCTTTCAAGTACAGGTCCACAAAGCGATGCATACCCACCTGTATCAAAATAAATTTCAGCATCCAATCCTTGTATAATTCCATTTTCATCACACCCAACTGTAAAATCAGCTTCCATCTTATGACGCTTAGGGTGGAAAGCTATGGATTCAGGTCTTGTGAATTTAGCCTTTACTATTCTATTGTATTTAACCGCTGCAAGAGCTGCAATATGTTGTACGGATACATCTTCTTTTCCTCCGAAACCTCCACCTATAATTGCATTTTCTACAACTACTCTCTCAGGTTCCCAACCAAACATTATAGAAATTTCTTTGCGTGTGTCAAAAGTACCTTGGTCTGATGTATATATTTTAACACCATCTTTATATGGCATAGCAATAGCACACTCAGGCTCCATAAAAGCGTGTTCAGTAAAAGGAGTTGAGTAATGTTGAGTTATAACATATTTAGAATTAGCTATGGCTTCTTTTGCGTTTCCTCTTGTAACATGTCTTTGTTGGCAAAGATTTCCATTAGAGTGTATCTTTGGAGCATCTTCTTTAAGTGCTTCAAAAATATCTGTTATAGGCTCATACACCTCATAATCTATTTTTACAAGCGCTTTAGCTTCTTCGAGAATCTTTTGATCTTCTGCAACTACAAGTACAATTGCATCGCCTATACATCTTGTAATTTCTCCTTCCGCAATTAAAACATCCCAATCTTGTTGAATATGTCCAACTTTGTTGTTAGGAACATCTTCAGCTCTTAAAATCCCAACTACACCTTCTAATTTTTCAGCCTCTGATGTATCTATTTTTAAGATTTTTGCACGTGGATGAGCAGTTCTCACACATGATGCATATACCATGCCATCAAATTCCATATCATCCACATATTTTCCAGTACCTAGAATTTTTGCTTCAGCATCAATTTTTATAGCATTTTCTCCAACACCATTTGTATTTTTGTTTTTCATTTCCGTCTTTCCAGAGAAAATTTCTCCAGCAAGTTTAATAGCTTTTTCAATCTTCACATATCCAGTACATCTACAGATATTACCTTTTATAGAAGCTTTTATTTCTTCATCAGTTGGATTTAAATTTTTATCCAACAATCCTTTTGCGCTCATAACCATTCCCGGAGTACAGAACCCGCATTGTACAGCCCCTACTTCTGCAAATGCATATGTATATACTTCCCTTTCTCTATCTGTTAAACCTTCCATAGTTATGATTTCTTTTCCTACAAGCTTAGATAATTTAAATACACAAGCTTTTGTTGCTTTACCATCTACGATTACAGTACAAGTTCCACAAGCGCCTTGACTACAACCGTCTTTTACGGACTTAATCTTTAGCTCATCCCTTAAAAAATTTAACAAGGTTATATCCTTATCATGAATAAACCTTTTCCCATTTACTATTACTTCAAAAGTATTTTCCATAATTTACACCTCTTATATAGATTACGAATATTGTTGTTTTTTATTATAACATAGAATTTTATTAT
>NZ_JH165082.1 GCF_000227315.1 Peptoniphilus indolicus ATCC 29427
GTAGGCTAAGTATCCAACGCCTTGCATTATTTCTAATGTAGGTTTTTAGATACTCGCCCCCAAACCGTACGTACACCTCTCGATGTATACGGCTTTCCATTTATTCTTCATTTGAGTTGTTAATTTTTTCAAAACATTCATTACAAACTACTAGCGTTTTTCTATTAATGCTTTTCATAAAAACATGCCAAGCATATTCATCAGTTAAGTCTTTAAGCTTTTTTACTTGATACACTTTTAGATTATTAGTTTCTTTCCCACACCATTCACACTTATTATTTTTTAATCTTAAACCTAGCGTTGGTTTCTTAAGATAGAACTTTTGCTTATGAATCACATCAGCATTATCATCTTGGGGAAATTCTTTTCTAGCCAAGCTGTCTTTCCAAAGTAAACGAGTTTTGTTGTTACCATTTTTATCTGTATAACTTATACCAAAATCTTTATCATTGCGGTATCTAGTTATAATATCCGTTACCTTTGTCCTATATTTGCAAGCCAATGTTTTATACAGACTGTATTCCATAATATATCTAAATTTATGGAGCTTTGAAGAATTATTTGCGAGTCTGTAGTAGTTACAGAATCCTCTAATTTCTCCGTTATATTGGTCTAATATACTTAAGTCTGTTCTTGATGTTAGCTCTGTTCTTTCTTTAGGAAACCATACTTCTTTTCCATTTAGATTTTTAATTCTTAATGCTCCAAGCTCTGTTAGTTTATTTTGTATTGTTGAAGTTGATAATTCAAGTCTTACATGACCACCAAAATTTCTTGCTTTTATACCTGTTTTTGTCCTTTTTGTATGATTACTTCCAGGAGTTACTCTGATATCAAAACCTAGGAACTTGGCTCTATCTGTTGATTTTGTTACTAGCGTTTTTTCATCAGATAGTTCGAGGTTTAATTCTGATTTGATAAATTGACCAATTTCTTGTTTTACCTTTTCAGCATCTGCCTTAGAACCGATAATGCCAATAATGAAATCATCAGCATATCTAACATATTGTATTCTCTTGAAGTTTTCATCCATAGGATTTAAGCAAGGTATATTGAAATATCTTTTGTTTATCTCTTCAGTTTCTGATTTAATATCATTTATTTCAATTTTATTAGTTGTCTTGCTTAACTTATTTTCAAGTCTTTTTCTTCTATCATAGAGAGCTTTATATTCCCTGTTTTGCTTTCTTTTATTGCCTTTATCAAAGCTTTCCTTGTAACTTTTCATATACTTGTCAAATTTATCCAAGTAAATATTTGAAAGTATGGGACTTATTATTGACCCTTGTGGCATTCCACTGTAAGTGTTGTGATATTGGTTTTGTTCCATGTATCCGGCTTTAAGAAACTTTCTTATTAATCTTAGGAATCTTTCATCTTCAATACGCTTGGATAGAATGTCTATCATAATGTTATGGTCTATATTGTCAAAGAAACCTTTAATGTCTCCTTCAACGAACCATTTACATCTTACAAATCTATTTTGAATTTGTCTTAAAGCGGTATGACAACTTCTATTATCTCTAAAGCCATGAGATGTGTCCTCAAAGCTTTCATCATAGATAGAATTTAATAACATTCTACATACTTCCTGTACTAATTTATCGTCAATGCTTGGTATGCCTAATGGTCTTAATTTTCCGTTTTTCTTTGGAATATATACTCTTTTTGTTGGTGTGGGTGAGTAACTTTCATCTTTTAGTGAATCAATGATTTTGTTAATTCTTTCTAAGTTCATTGCACTTATTGTTTGATTATCTACACCTTTAGTCATATTTCCTGTGTTAGCATAAATATTTTGGTATGCTTGCAAGAACAGGTCTGTATTGTAAAGGTTATGATACAATCTTTTGTAAGTGTAGTTTTCTTCTTTTGAATGTTTTCTCAAACTAATCAATACATTGTTGGGATTTCTCATAGTGCCTCTCGCACCTTCCTTTCCTCTGAATTGAATGAATAAACTGCCTTCCTTTACCATGTAAGAGTCGTTATCTCTCTCGGATTACTACGAAGGCTCCGTTACCATATCAGATATTCAGGTTCTTAAAAACCATAGCATTTTGTTGCTTTCTGACTTAGGTAATCTCCATTTAGTATCGAAGTAAAAAGCAATGTTGATTGTCGGATATGCTTTTCGTCCTTTCATGCTTATACAAGCGGATTGAGTTTAAAGTTTTGCCTAATGCATTCATTTTCACTACATAGGTACACTCAACATAACGTATATAGATATCTTTCGTTATGACCACCACAAATGTTCCTCGGACTGGCATTCAATCAGTTTAGATTTTATCCTCATATCAGCTTTAGGTCTCGCCATTCAGTCGTGGAATGATATCTATCCAACTTATGACTTTAATAACGTGCTATTGTCCTCTTTGGATTTCTCCTCTAAGTGAGTTATTGACCTTAGATATTAAAACTACTATTCTACCATTTTGCTAAAATGGATTTACTTCGTACCTTATGGACGCACAAATGATGTGATTGTGAATATGCCCCTTATCTATGTGAGTAGATAAGACAAATTCGTACTCGTCTTTGAGTATCTTTTTACATAGCTCCATACCAATATGGTGAGCCATTTCAGGACTTGTTTCTCCCGGTAAAAAGGATTGAATGAGATGTCTTGCAAGAACGGTTCCTTTTGTTCCT
>NZ_JH165083.1 GCF_000227315.1 Peptoniphilus indolicus ATCC 29427
GCATATTCTAAGTCATGGTATACAATTAAATAAAACTCCCTACTTTATAAGTGAATGTGATGTTCAAATTAGTTTATGTTTAAATAACACTACCTGTGCTATTGTCCCTAGAATGTTATCAATACATTTATTAGACAATCCAGAAATTTTCTTATTTCCTATAAAAGATTTTAATTATCCTTTAAGAATTGATATTGTTAAGAATAAATACATAGATCTACCACATTATGTTAAAGCATTTAATAATCTATTAATCGAAGAAATTAAAAAGATTCAAAAACTACTCTGAACTAATTTAAATATAAGTCCAAAAAATGCTCACAAATTTATTAGAAAATAGTATTTGCACAAAATAACTATATTTTGGAAATTCAAATCAATAAAAACAAACTCCAACTTACTTAGTAAATCAGAGTTTGTTATTATTAATCTTCTAATATTTTTAATCTTCTAATATTTTTAATCTTCTACAAATATGGAATGTTATACTTAAAATAACTGCAACCACACTTGCCAATACCATTCCTGATAGTTCTACATTTCCAACAGAAATTATCAAACCACTAAGACCTGTAAATAATATTACACTTGTCAAAATCAGGTTTGCACTTTTTGAATAGTCTACTTTTGCATCAACCAAAAGTCTCAATCCACTTGCCCCTATCATTCCATATAATAAGAACGTAACTCCTCCTATTACATCTCCAGGGATTGTTTGAATAAGTGCCGCTAAAGGTCCAATGAATGCCATACATATTGAAACTACTGCCGCTCCAGCTATTACTTGAACACTATATACTCCAGTAACTGCCATTACACCTATATTTTCTCCGTATGTTGTAGTCGGAACTGAACCCAAAAATCCTGAGACCATTGTAGAAAAATTGTCTGCAAGTATAGTCTTATCAAGTCCTGGGTCTTTTATTATATCTCTTCCTATTATGTTGCTTGTTACCACTTGATGACTTATATTTTCACTCATTATAACCAATGTCACAGGTAACATTGTCAAAATCGGTTCCCAGTGAAAAGCTGGCGCTTGAAAATGTGGAACCACAAATAAATTAGCTTCTCTTAATCCCGAAAAATCAATCATTCCAAAAAAATACGCTGTTATATATCCAACTACTATTGCTATTAAGATTGGTATTGTTGCCCAAAATTTTTTAAATAGAACTGAACCAAAAATTGCTGTTAATAATGTCACTGCAAAAACTATTCTGTCCGGATTAGTTGCAGTTTCTCCCATTATATTAGCTCCTATTGTTCCACCAGATATTGTCGCTGATGCCAATTGAAGTCCTATAAGCGCTACTACGGCTCCCATTGCTGCTGGAGGAAGAACTATATCTAACCAACTAACTCCCTTTCTTTTAATCAACCATGCAATAAGGCAACCTATTGATCCTATTGCCACAAATCCGCCAAGTGCATATTCAAATGGATATTTTGATAAAATAACTTGAGTTGGTCCTAAGAATGCAAAACTTGAACCTAAATAAGCTGGCACTTTTTTATTGGTTATCCAAATTAACAAAAATGTTCCTATACCATTCATTAAAAGTACAATACTTGGATCCATTTTAAATACTAATGGAACTAGTACAGAAGCTCCAAACATAGCAAACGTATGTTGCAAACTCAAAGGTATAAGCAGATTTAAAGGTACTTTTTCATCCACTCCTATAATCTTCTTATTCATTTCTCCCCCCATCTTAGTTTTTAAAAATTCAACTTTTTTTCAAACTTTCTTATGTATTTTACTCTATTTATTTTTAAGTCTCAATAATTAATTAGAAAATAATTCATTTTTATTATTTACCCCAACCATGCTAAATGCTAAATAAAGGTTTAATTTTTTAATAGAAATATTTTTATAATTTTTTAATTTATTTTATTTGCTCAAAAAAAGACCTTAGAATAATCTAAGGTCTAAGGCCTAATTGTTAATTAAATTAGTCGATAAGTTTAGAAACAACGCCTGATGCTACTGTTCTTCCACCTTCACGAATTGCGAATCTTAATCCTTCGTCCATTGCGATTGGTGTAATTAGTGTTACTGTGAATGTTGAGTTGTCTCCCGGCATTACCATTTCTACTCCGT
>NZ_JH165084.1 GCF_000227315.1 Peptoniphilus indolicus ATCC 29427
AAAATTAATTATTTTTTTCTATGAACAAATCAATTTCTTCTCTTGTAGGCATAGAAATTGCCGTTCCTTTTTTCTGTACTGATAAGGCTGAAACAGCTGTTGCAAATTTAGCCGCATCAAATAAATTATTTCCTTCAGATAAGGATGTTAAAAGGCCTCCATTAAATGCATCTCCTGCTCCTGTTGTATCGACTGCCGTAACTTTATAAGAAGGTATAATTAAATCTTTACCATCAGAATATATATAAGAGCCATTTACTCCAAGAGTTATAACTACATTTTTAATGCCTTTTGAGAGTAGAACATCTTTTGCCTGTCTTGCAGTTTCTAAATCTATTACTTCAACACCAGTTAATCCTTTAACTTCAGTTTCGTTAGGAGTTATTGTATTTACATTGGCTAAAAATTCATCATTTACTTTTTGATAAGGAGCTGGATTTAAAATAATTTTTGCTCCCTTTTCAATAGCTTTCTTTATGATGTATTCATTTGCGTCTTGGTTAACTTCGTATTGAATCAATAAATATGATACGTCATCTAATAATTCGTCTAAAGAATCTATTTCTTCTTTTTGAATAGTATTACAAGCTCCAGGCACTATTAATATTTGGTTTTCGGCTGTTATTTCATCTACGCATATTAATGCTGAACCAGTTGAATCTTTTTCAGAAATTATAAAGCCTTTAGAATTCATTCCGATGTCATTTGCAATATGAAGTGCTATTTTGCCAAATGTATCATTACCAATTTTTGTGACAGTTATAATGTCAGCTCCTGATTTATGTGATGCCACAGCTTGGTTAAATCCCTTTCCGCCAGGTCCAATATTAAATTCATTGCCTCTTACGGTTTCACCAGGTTTTGGAAGATGAGTTGCTCTTGACATTAAATCAACAACAAAACTACCAAATACCATTACTTTTTCTTTCAAATTATCACCTACTTAAAAAGAGGAATGGTTAAGCCACTCCTCTTATTTTTTTATTATTTTACTACTAATTTTAATTCTACAGGGATAGATTTTTCAACAGTTTCTCCGTTGACAACTTTAACAGCTGTTTCTATTCCAAGAGAACCTATTTCTTTAGGTTGTTGAGCAATTGTAGCTGCTAATTCTCCAGCTTCAACAGATTTAACAGCATCATCAGTAGCATCAAAACCAACTACTTTGATATCTTTTCCACTTGTTTTAATTGCTTCAAGAGCTCCTAAAGCCATTTCATCATTGTGAGCAAATACCGCTTGTATATCAGAGTTAGCTTGTAGAATATTTTCCATTACAGAAAGCCCTTCAGTTCTATCATAGTTTGCAGTTTGCTTTGCGACTACTGTCAATTCTGAACCTTCAATGGCTTCGTTAAATCCTTGGCCTCTTTCTCTAGCTGAACTAGACCCTGGAATACCTTCTAATTCTACAACATTACCTTTTCCTTCAAGAAGTTTAATTATGTGCTCTCCTGCCATTTTACCACCAGCTATATTGTCAGAAGCTATGTGACTTACAACTTCTCCACCATTAGAAGCTCTATCTAATGTTATAACTGGAATACCAGCTTCATTAGCTTTCATAACAGCTGCTGCAACAGCATCAGAATCTGTAGGGTTAATCAAAAGTACATCTACGTTCTTAGTAATTAAATCTTCTACATTTGAAAGTTCTTTTGCCGGGTCATCTTGAGAGTCTAAAGCTATTATTTCTACACCTAATTCTTTAGCTTTTTCTTCAGCACCAGTTTTTAAATCTACGAAGAATGGGTTTTGTAGTGTAGATACAACTACACCTATAGTCTTGCTGTCTTTTGCTGCTTCATCTTTTTTGTCAGAAGCATTTTTGCCTCCATTACATCCTGCTAATAATGTTGCAACTATTAAAGCGCTCATTAGCATTGCAATGATTTTTTTGTTCATACATTACCTCCTACTTATTTGTTTTTTCTATCTAATAATACTGCTAAGAGTATTACAATAGCACGTACAACCATCTGATAATAAGATGATACATTCATCAGATTAAGCGAATTATTTAGTATACCTATGATTAGTGCACCAAATATAGTTCCGAGTATACTACCTTGTCCACCAGCAAGTGAAGTACCTCCAAGTACAACTGCAGCGATAGCATCTAATTCATATCCATCACCTGCATTAGGTTGAGCTGAAACAAGTCTTGAAGTTAAAATTAATCCCGCCATAGCGGCGAATAGTCCATTGATTATATATGATTTGATTTTAACAATATCTGTATTTAATCCTGATAACTTTGAAGCTTCTTCATTTCCACCAATTGCATAAATATATCTACCTGTCTTTGTATTGTTCAATATAAAATAACATACAATAAACACTATTCCCATTATATAAACTGGTGTTGGGATACCAAATATTGAGCCAGCACCTATCATTCTGAAACCATTTAAATTTTCCACTTTTAAAACAGATATTGGCTTTCCTTGAGTAAATACAAGAGTAGCTCCTTTTAATAACGTCATAGTTGCCAAAGTAGCTATAAATGGTTGGGCTTTTCCTTTAGTTATAATTACACCATTTAGCCCACCAGCTAAAATACCTATAAATAAACAAACCAAAACTGCCGCCACTACACCATAACCACTGACTAAAATGTATGCTCCAATAGCTGAACTAAAAGCTAGAATCGAACCAACAGACAAGTCAATTCCACCAGTTAAAATTACAAAAGTCATACCCGCTGCAATTATTGCATTTATAGAAGTTTGTCTTAATACATTCAGTAAATTATTTGGAGATATAAAATTAGGCCTTAATGTAGTAATAATTACCGAAAATAAAATTAAAAGTATAATAGGTCTAAATTTACTTAAAAAATCTTTTGTCTTATTCATCTTTACCCCCTATGATAAAATCATACTCATGATAGCTTCTTGGTTTGCATCTTCTCTTTTTAACTCACCCTTTTTAATGCCATCATGCATTACCATAATTCTATCACTCATACCTAACAACTCCGGCATTTCTGAAGATATCATTATGATTCCAACTTTTTCTTTTTTTAATGAATTTATTATTTCATAAATTTCTGTTTTAGCTCCAACGTCTACTCCTCTAGTAGGTTCATCTAAGATTAGAACTTTTGTCTTATTCATAAGACCTTTCGCAATAGAAACTTTTTGCTGATTTCCACCAGATAAATTTTTAATTTTTTGATTTAATGATGGAG
>NZ_JH165085.1 GCF_000227315.1 Peptoniphilus indolicus ATCC 29427
CAAAAGTCAAGCAAGCATTAAGCATTTCTCTAAAATTGCTACAAAAGTCAAGCAAGCATTAAGCATTTCTCTAAAATTGTAAATATATTATACCATAAAATTCAAGAGAAAGGAGAAAAAATAATTGACAAATTGTCAGTTGTGTAATACCCTTTAAATAGGAGGTATAAAATGAGAGATGTAAAAGAACCTGAAATACGACGTGCAGAGATTATGGATGCTGCAATGATACTCTTTATGGAGAAAGGATATACTAATACAACAACTCAGGATATAGTTGATAAAGTAAATATATCAAGAGGGTTGTTATATTATCACTTTAAGAATAAAGAGGATATCTTATATTGTCTTGTAGAACAATATTCAGATAGACTACTGAAAGATATTTATATTATTGCTTATGATGAAGATAAAACTGCCATAGAAAAAATCAGATCATTTATAGATGTTACAATTATATCTTCAGAAAATATTTCAGCAGAGGGTACAGTGCTACAAAAAACAATTGACCTTAAAGAAAATCAATATATGATAGATAAGTTATCCCATAAGCTTGTTGAAAAACTGACAATATATTTTGAAAAGATTATAAATCAAGGAATAATGGAAAGAGTTTTTTCTGTAAAATATCCATTAGAAGCAGCAGAGTTGCTTATGACAGCTTATGTTTTTGTTTCAAATAACATAAGTATAAGATATTTAAAGGAAGAACCTGTTGATAACTACTTAAATGCATTTAAGATAATGCTTGAACAAAGCTTAAATACGAAAAAGCTCTTTAGTAATTAAAAAAAGAATAGAATGTTTGCAAGGAGAATAATTTGCCGATAGCTACTGATACACAAGTTATCGGTTTTATTTCAAAGAATAACTGACAAAATGTCAATGGAGGCGGAAATTATGTTAGAGATAAAGAATCTTAGTAAATTCTATGGAAACAAAAAGGCTGTTGAAAACTTATCCATTTCAGTACAGTCTGGAGATATTTATGGATTCATTGGTGCAAATGGAGCCGGAAAAACTACAACGATAAAAGCGGTAGTTGGGATTCATGATTTTGAGAATGGAAGTATAACGATTGACGGGCATTCCATTAAAGAGGAGCCTGTTATTTGTAAAAAAATGATGGCATACATTCCGGATAATCCAGATTTATATGAACATCTGACAGGATTTCAGTACATCAATTTTATTGCTGATTTATTTGAAGTTTCTACTGAGATACGCAGAGAAAGAATTCAGAGATACGGCGATTTATTTGAAATGACGAAACATTTTTCGGGGATGATATCTTCGTATTCACATGGCATGAAGCAAAGAACGGCGATTATTTCTGCATTGGTGCATTCTCCAAAGTTACTAATTTTAGATGAACCTTTTGTTGGACTTGATCCGAAAGCAACTTTTCTACTAAAGAAAATAATGCACGAATGCGTATCAGATGGAGGAGCTATTTTCTTTTCAACACATGTATTGGATGTTGCAGAAAAATTATGTAACAAAATTGCAATTATAAAAAATGGAAAGTTAATAGCGAGCGGAAATACAGAAGAAGTCAAAGGGAATAAATCTTTGGAGACTTTTTTCATGGAGGTGCAGGATAATGAGCAAAATTTGGATACTAATTAAAGCACAATTAATGAATTTCTTTCCAATCAACGAAATGAGAGAGCCGGGAAATAAAAAACAAAGTTCAATTGTTATTGCAAGTTTTGGAATAATAACTCTTGCCATATTTTTCTTTTTTTATAACATCATAACAGCTAAAACATTGGTACAAGTGGGACAGCAGGAATTGATACCGGCATATATGGTGTCGGTATCAAGCCTTGCAATATTATTTTTGACAATATTTTATTCGAATGGGATTTTATTTGGCAGTCGTGATATGGAAAATCTTTTGTCGTTGCCTGTAAAAAGTTCGGATATTATAAGCAGCAAGTTTATGTTTATGTATTTATTGAATTTTTTAATGGGATTGATGTTTATGCTTCCGGGAGGAATTGTTTGGGTGTTAAACGGAAGTTTAAATGTATTACAGATTATATTGTATTTTACTTCCATAATTTTTGTTCCGTTGATACCTATGTGTATAGCAGCATGTATGGGAATCGTTATTGTTGTTGCTTCATCTTTCTTTAAGAGAAAAAATGTTATTGCTTTAATTTTTTCATTTGCAATGATAGGGATAATTGGATATATTGCAGTGTCAGCTATGAAATCAGGTAATGAAAATAGTATTGGGATTATGCTTTCTAAGCAAATTACCGGATTGTACCCACTATCTAAGCTATTTATGGAATACTATAATTTTCCAATGTACATTGGAGTAGGATTATTTATTGTTCTCTCAATAGTATTTTTTTATATATTTGCCAAAATGGTTTCATTGAAGTATGGATTGCTTAATACTCTTGCTAAAACAACAAAAAGATATTCCGACAACAAAAATTCGAATAATAGAAAATCAGTATTTTTTGCCCTATATAAAAAAGAAATGGGACGGTTTCTAAACTCATATATGGCAGTGTTGAATGCAGGTCTTGGTGTAATACTTTTATGTGTTTTTAGTATATTTCTTCTTTTTAATTCTTTACAACAAATAGGAGAATATTCGGGAATCGAAAATATTAATGAATATCTTTCGAATTTTGCTCCAATGTGTATTGCTTCAATGTTTTTACTTAGTTGTCCGGCAGCGTTTTCCATATCTTTAGAAGGTAAAAATGTTTGGATTTTGCAAAGTTCTCCTATTCGGGTAAAAACGATTTTGAATTCTAAGATTGCAGTAAATCTTACGCTTCATTTAATTGGATATATTATTTCTGTGTTTATATTTTTGGTAAAGCTTGATATGGATATTATTCAAACTATCAGCTTAATAATTGTTCCTATTTGTTATTCCATTTTTATAACAGTGATTGGAATTTCTTTGAATAAAAAATTCCCTAACTTTGAATGGGAAAGTGAGATGATGATAGTAAAACAGAGTATGCCTGTTATTGTATCTGCAATTATTGGAATGGCTGCATTAGTTATACCAATTCTTTTCCATTGGTTTTTGCATTTTTCTATAGTACCTACATTATTGGGAGTAGCACTTATTTTGCTCGTTATTGCGGGTGGCGTTTATATAAAAACTTGTAGATTAAATTTTTAGTTTAAGGAGGAGATGTTCTATGAAAAAAATTATTAAAAGATATAATGGTGTTTATTTCAATATTAAGTTTATTTGCAATATTTCAGGAATAAAAGATGATAGATTTAGTTAGAATATTTGATTCCCTATCAAATCCCATTAGAATGGATATTTTATTAATTATTTCTAATAAAAATTTAACTGCT
>NZ_JH165086.1 GCF_000227315.1 Peptoniphilus indolicus ATCC 29427
ATAAAAGTAGATCTCAAGTTATCGGAGAAGAATATTTTGATGAATTATCGAGTGAATTAAACTTATAAAGGTGGATTTTATGGTGAAGTTAAATAATTTGATTACTAAGGTATTGAAAATATTAATTATAACAGTTTTTTTAGCGTTGATAATATCTTGTGTATTACAAGTATTCACAAGATTTATTCTAAACTCTTCTTTATCATGGACAGAAGAATTAGCTAGATATAGCTTTATATGGGCTAATTTATTAGGAGCAGCATTATGTACAAAAAACAAAAGTAATGCCACCGTGAGTGTAGTTATAGAAAATATAAATGAGAAGAATAGAAAGAAACTAAGTTTAATAATAAATATTTTAACTATTTTAATAGGAACTATATTAATAGTTTTTGGATCAAAAGTAGCTTGGGCGGTTAGAACTCAGCTTAGTCCTGCATTGAGGATTAGCATGGCATTTGTATATATGGCTGCACCGATATTTGGAGCATTGATAACTTTTTATTCTATATATGATATATATATGAATATGGCAAATTGTATAGGAGATGATATTTAATGGTAGGAATTATGTTTTTGTTAATGTTCATATTAATTTTTATAGGGCTACCAGTGTTTTTGTCTATATTGGGTTCAGGTATTATATTTTTATTAATAACTGACATGAAACCTTTATTACTAGTAAGTCAAAGATTTATAACAGGATTAGATTCATTTCCTTTATTGGCAATACCATTATTTGTATTAGTGGGCGAGATAATGGATAAAGGGGGGATATCAAAAAGGATGATTCATTGGGCTGATGAATTGATTGGTTGGTTACCAGGAGGATTAGGAGTTGTAACAATAGTTTCATGTGCTATTTTTGCAGCTTTAACGGGGTCGGGTCCTGCTACAGTAGCAGCTATTGGAAGTATAATGATACCATCTTTAACTAAGAGTGGATATGATAAAAAAACAGCAGCGGGAATGGTTGCTGCTGGGGGAGCTTTAGGGCCTATAATTCCTCCAAGCATTCCTATGATAATTTATGGAGTTACAATGGGAATTTCAATACCTAAAATGTTCATAGCTGGAATTATACCTGGAATTGTAATGATGTTATTTTTGATTTTAGTAAATTTTGTAATTATAAAAAATAATCCGAAAATAATGGAGAATGATAGGAAAAAGTTTAATTTTACAGAATTAATAAAATCTACATGGTCAGCTCTTGGAGCTCTACTTTTACCGATAATAATATTAGGGGGATTTACTCAGGGATATTTACACCTACAGAGGCAGCTGCTATTGGAGTAGTGTATTCATTAATATTAGGTATGGCAATATATAGAGAGATAAAAATTTATGAATTACCAGGGGCGTTATTAAAAGCGATGGAGACATCAGCCATGGTAGGTATAATCATGGGGGCGGCAAATTTGCTTTCTTGGATAATGTCAGTAACTAATATAGGGTCTACAATAGCATTATATTTGAGTGAAATAATAACTAATAAGTATGTATATTTATTAGTACTAATGATAATTTTATTCTTTGTGGGGGCTTTAATGGATACTGTTGCAGCAATTATTATAATTGCTCCTGTAATTGTTCCTTTTGGATTACAACTTGGAATAGATCCGTTACATTTAGGCATGATTTTTGTAATAAATTTGGTTATAGGATATGTTACACCTCCTTTCGGATATAATTTGTTTACAGCAGCATCGATAACAGGATTAAAATTTAATGATATTGTGAAAGGAGTTTTACCGTTCTTGATTATAGAATTACTAACTGTATTGTTATTTGCTTATATACCTCAAATAATTCTTTTTTTGCCAAATATATTAAAATAAAAATAAAATTTTTATGTAAAATGAATTATTAATATATTAATTATAGAAAATATTAGAAGATTAATAATAACAAACTCTGATTTACTAAGTAAGTTGGAGTTTGTTTTTTATTGAAAATTTAATTTACGAGTTTAAAATTTACTAATACTATCATCCTATTAAATCTAG
>NZ_JH165087.1 GCF_000227315.1 Peptoniphilus indolicus ATCC 29427
AAACAATTGAAAATTTTCAAATGCAAATGAAGAAAAAGTTGTAAAACCCCCACAAATTCCAACCTTAAAAATAATATCCATCTATAGTCCAAGTCTTTATTCTTTAATCCAATAGCAACAACTAAACCTATCACAAATGACCCAATTATATTTATAATCAAAGTTTTCATAGGTAATTGAGTTTTATCAACGCCTATCAATCCTATTAAGTACCTTAAAATGCTCCCTATGAAACCACCCAAACCAACTACTAAACAATCAAGCATCTTCTCTACCACCTAATACATATAAAAAATCCTCTATATCCACCACACAAAATCCATTTTCTCTTAACAATTTAGCAAAAATTCCTGAACCATTTATCAAATTACCACTAAATGTCCCATCATATACTTGCTTAGCTCCACAGCTCGGACTTCTTGACTGCAATATAGCTAATTCAATTTCATTTTGTTTTGCAATCTCAAGAGAAATTGAAGCACCTTTTTTAAATTCACTATTCACAACTTTTCCATTCCTATTAGTAACAATTCCATCTACAATTTCAGCTGGAACTCTTGGTGTCGAAAGCCCCCCCAAAACTTCAGGACAAACTGCAATAACTTCATGTTTACTCAAAACTCTCTTTAAATTTTCATTCAAATTATTTCCACCATTGTACTTACAATTTTCTCCAAGTAGACAAGCACTAACTAATATCCTCATATAAATCTCAGCTCCAAATTTAACTTTTTAAATATTTCTCTTTAGGATTTTATCATAAAACTATTAAAAATAATCTTTTACACAAAAAAGATACCTCTTAGCGAGATATCTTCTTAAGTCTTGCCTTATTTAAATTCATTAGAATATAAATCAAATAACTATTGGACAATATTATATATTTTCAAAATAATCTTCCGCTAATATTGAATACATACAAGCATCAACCATTCCCTTATTACTCCAATCTGCTTTTCTAAGTGTTCCCTCGTACACTAATCCACATTTTTGCATAACTTTTCCTGAACCAACGTTCTCTGGGTCATGTTGTGATTCTATTCTGTTAACTCCAACCTCTTCAAATAAAAAAGATATAATTTTTGAAAAAGCTTCACTCACAATTCCCAAATTCCACCATTTGCTCCCTATACAATATCCAATATGAACTTTATTTGTCATCTCATCCATTCCTACTACAGAAATAGTTCCTATTGATTCTTCTGTTTCCTTTAAAACTATTGACCACTGATAGAAATCTAAATTTTTATAATTTTCAGCCCATTCACTCAATACTTCTCTTGTGACTTCAATATTATTGTGAGGTTTCCATCTTAAAAATTCTGTAACCTTATCTTCATTTGCCCAATTTTTAAAAACTTGCTCGCTATCATCTAATGAAAACTTTTTAAGCACCAATCTTTTAGTTTCTAACCTAACCGTTCCCTTGTGCTCCATAGAACCCCCTATTTATGAATTTTATTGCCTATTCTCATTTCTTTTCTCCATATTGGAGATTCAATATCCTCTCCCCAATATTCATCTAAAGAAATAATTTTTCCATTCTCTAATTTAATAAATGAAACAACATGATGAAATTCACTTTTATCTTTTGCACATACTTTTACTACAGTTATTATCAAATCTTCTAACTTCTCAATTCTTTCAATAACACCCGACCAATTTCCAGGATATTTACAATTTGCCAGTATATAATCTTCAACCGTAAATTTTTCATTTGTATTGTGCCAGTATATAATCGCCTCATGAGAAAAATATTCTCTAATAGCAATTTCATCTTGGTTCAAAGTATCTTGCCAATATTTTTCTATTTTAAATCTTTTTCTATTTAACATAAAAACTAATAGTTCTATTGCCAAAACCACTGCCATAATAACTAATACTAATTCAATTGCAGTAAATGGTTTAAAATAATAGTTCCATTCATCACCTAAAAAGATTTTTGTTAACTCCAATGATAATGCTGTTGAAATAATATTTCCAACTACTATAGGAAGTATTGTAGTATTTTTATTTATAAAATTTATTGTAAATATTAAAATTGCTATTCCTAAAAAAT
>NZ_JH165088.1 GCF_000227315.1 Peptoniphilus indolicus ATCC 29427
AAAAACATCAAATTAAATAGTGAAGTTAAATACTTTGACAAAGAAAATACGGTAATAAAAAGAGAGAATAATGAGGGATTTATAAAAGAATTTCCACAAGCTGTAATAAGTACTGTCGAAGAAAATAAAATAATAGACATATCATTAAAGAAAGAAGAACTTTTTAAGTTATTAAATTTATCTGATTATTATAGTTATGATAATGCAACTTTAACTCAAGATCTTGAAGGATATAGGTTAAATTTCACTTTTAAGAGCAATAGTTCTTCTATATTGCCTCAAATAGTGGCATCTGAGGGAGATATAAAGAGTAAAATTTTTAAAGAAAAATTATATGAGAAAAATAAAAATAATAAAATTGTATCTACAGTTAATGACTCTAAAAGTGTAAAAGTAAATAAATCAGAAAGTAAGGAAGTAGAGAGAAAAGAAACTGTATTACCAACTTCAAAACAAAAAAATAAAATTGAAAGTATAACAAAACAAGAAATAAGAGAAAATATTGAAGTTTTGGAAAATGAAAAAGTACACAGTAATTTCAATGTAAATGCTGAAGATTGTAGTTTATTAAAAAATGATGATTCATCAGAAGCTATGATAAGTGCTATGGAGAATGGATTTAATTTATATTATAAGTCTAAAGGAGAGTCTACTTTAGATATTGTGTTGAATAAAGTAGAGCATTTAAAAAAAATAAAAATTTTGGTTTCTTCATATTTAGAGACAAAAGCATTATTGGAGATTAAAGGTGAAGAATATATTATCTCTAGAGGGAAAAATGAAATTGAATTAAATGAAGCTAGCATAGATAAGATAAGCTTAAAATTAACTAGTGATGAAGAAAACTTATTGTCTTTTGTAATCGAGGGTGAATTATGAAAAAAGGATTCACTTTAATTGAAATAGTAGTGATTTTAGGGATATTAGTTATATTGATGGGAATATCCATACAAAGCATTAATGGAGTTAGAACATATAGACAAAAATTAGCAGTTAAAAATTTTATCTCAGATTTAAATTCAGCTAGAGGATATGCTGTCGCAAACAATAAAAGAGTTTCAGTCAAAATTTCAGAAGATTCTTATAGCTATGAAATTAATGATGATTTTATTTTTCAAAAATTACCGGAAGGGCTTATTTTAGAACCTGAAACTAAAGAATACAAGGATATAGTTTTTACAAGAAAAGGAGTTTCGTCAAGAGAAGCTGGAAGAACTATAAATTTTAAAACTGAAAGAAAAACTTATACAGTAACTATATCACCGGTAAGTGGAAAGGTGAGATTGAGAAGTGGAAAATAAGAAAGGATATACTCTAATAGAGTTAGTAATAGCAATAGGAATAGTTTTAATACTTGGAACTTCAATTGTCTCAGCATATATAAATCTAAATAGATCAAGAGTGTCAATTTATGAAATTCAAGACGTGAGTAATAAATTGCAAAATGCAATGGAAAATGCAATCGTTAGCATAAAAAATAGCAACTCAAATGTAGAATATGAAGATGTAAATGTAGAGTTAGAAAAAGTTTCAGATGATTTATTTGAAGTGAGAGTAAGTTTTGGAGAAAAGTATGAGCTTAAAAAGTTGGTCAAAAAAGGGGTTTACTCTGATTGAATTAGTTATAGTTGTAGGAATATCATTGATTTTATTTTCTTTATTAACTACAATGGTAAGCCATTTATTGGGGGTCACTAAGAAGGTTAGCCTTGAAGAAGATGTTGCAAGTGAATTATATTTTTTTGAAAATTACATAAGAGATGAAATATTAAGTGCTCAGAAAATAAAACAAGACGTGTCAACTGGATTTAAAATAATAAATACTGAGAGAGTTAATAAAAAAATTGTTCAAAAGACTATACACTTTGAGTTAAGGAATAAAAATATACTCAGAGTAGTTAGTGGGGAAAAAGGGAATAACTCATTGATATCAAAGGTTGAAGTTTTTGATGTTAAGTGTACAGATGATTATATAAAAATAGATATGGAAATGATTAATGGTAAGAAGAGAGAAATATTAGTTGCGATAAGAAATAGGGAATAGATTATGAAAAGAGGATATGCAATTATAGTTACAGTATTAATAATGAGTTTAGGTCTTATTTCAATTAGCTTTCTTTTGAATTCTGTTTTTAAAAGTGCTTTGGTACAAAAAAATTCTATTGATTCTATACAAGCCGACTATAATGCAGAATCTGCAATTGAAATGGTTACGTCAGCTGGAAATTTTGAAAATGCAATTAATGATTTATATGTAAAAAGAGAATATACAGATAAAGTGGAGATATTTGGCAGTGAGGTTGATATAAAAGGTATTATGATTGGAAATAGACCTCCAAAATTTGAGATAAAAGCTGAAACATCTAATAAAAATATAACGTCCAATTGGTATGCTTATGGGAATATAGTAAATGAGATATATACAACAGGGGAAAGTGTTGTAAGTCCTAGAACTTGTAATGTGAATGGAAAAGTTAGTATAGATGAACTTCAAAAAATGAAAAGTAATATAGGCATTGGGAATACTAAAAATATAATTCTACCTGCCGAAGATATATATTTGCATAAAGAGGGGAGCTCAATAGCATTTTTTAGAGATAGTGAATTTAAAGAAAAGGTAGATAGTGTATCTTCTTTTGATAGATTTTATTTAGAACAAAAAGGTGGAAATTTAATTGTATTAAGTGATATTAAAGTTATGA
>NZ_JH165089.1 GCF_000227315.1 Peptoniphilus indolicus ATCC 29427
ATTTAAGATTTTTGTAAGAGTTTTAAAGTAATATCTTAATAAATGTGATGTAATATATATATGGAGGTTGGATATGAAGTATAAGATATTGGTAGCAGAAGACGATAACGCCATAAGAGATTCTATAGGAATATATTTGAGAAATGCAAATTATGATGTTATTGAAGCCAAAGATGGTGAAGAAGCGATACATAAGTTTAAGTCTGAAAAGATAGACTTAATTATTATGGATCTTATGATGCCTAATTTAAGTGGAGAGGAAGCTATTTTAGAGTTAAGAGAAATTACTTACGTTCCGATAATTATTTTGTCTGCTAAAGGTGAAGACTATGACAAGATAATAGGGTTGAATATAGGCGCTGATGATTATATAACTAAACCTTTTAATCCTTTAGAACTTATGGCAAGAGTTAGTTCCAACATAAGAAGATTTTATGAGTATCAACCCAATAAGAATTCCGATATTTTAGAGTATGGAGATATAAAACTTGTAATACCTGAAAAATCGGTTTATGTGAGAGATGAAAAGGCACATCTCACATCAATTGAATATCAAATTTTAGAATTATTGATGAAAAATCCTAATAGAGTTTTTTCAGTTGATGAAATTTATGAAAAAGTTTGGGATGAGCCAGCATTTGATGTTAAAACTGTAACGGTACACATACGTAGAATACGTGAAAAAATTGAAATTGATCCTAAAAAGCCTATTTACTTAAAGGTTGCTTGGGGATTAGGATATAAGTTCGTTACAAAATAGGAGGAGTTATGAAAGATGTTGATATAAGATATTCTACAAAAGGATTATTAATAGCATTTTTGGTAATATCAATTGTAGGAGTGTTACTTGGGATTTATGGCTCTAAAAATAATTTATTTAATTCATATAAATCCAATAGAGAATCATATTATGACTATTATAATCAAGTGGATAATTCTCTATATAAAGATGGTGCTGGAAATTCAAATTTTAAATATATAGATAATATTTATGGAGATCAATTTATTAAATTTTATGTCAGAAGTTATAAAATTGCCAACTATCCTTTTACAGAAGAATTTAAAAGGCATTCTAATAAAGTTATTTTAGATTTAAATGAGTATGATGGGGGGTTTGAACAATACAGTAGCTATGGTGCAGCAATAGATGCTGCTAAAGCAAGAGGAATAAACGATCCTAAGATAAATATTAATGTAACTGAAGAACCATTATACAGAACGTATTATTTGACTAATGATAATAGTGTCGATGAGTTTGATCCACAATATATAGCTGATAGTAAATTAAGTGAAAGCCCAAATAACATTATATTAAGTGGTGTATGGGAAGATGGAGTTCTTAAATTTACAAAAGATATAGACCAAGTAAAAAATGAGAATAGAAAGTATGCAACAAATTTAAAACAAGCTATTAGAGAGGTTTATGCATCAATAAAGAATAGTGGGATACAAAAATTAAATTTTACGTATTTAATTGATACAAACTCAATGGCTTTTAAACAGTATGAGTCATCAATGAATTATGAAGAAAATTTATTGCCAAATTCTGCGCTAGGAGTTGTAACTGGAGCAGTTTTAATATTACTATTAGGTTTATTTTCTAACTTTGAAAAAATGGAAGAAAGTAATTTTTATAAAAGCATTTTAAAAGTACCTTTTGAAATAGTTGTATTTGGAGCAATACCTCTTTGGTTTATGTGTGCAATGATGGCAGCTGATTTTTTTAGTATAAATACTGATTTAATTAAGAGTCTGTTATCTCCATTTTATTTATTACAGATATTAGCTATAAGCACTATAGGTGTTGCAGAATTGTACTTGTTATATTGTTTAAAAGATGTATTTTATAATGGGTTTTCATCTAAAGTTGTAAATAATTCAATTGTGTCTAAAGTATTTAACTTTTTTGGTCAGAAATCAATTGGATTATTTATGAAATCAAAGAATGTATCTACGGAATATTTAAAAGACTTTGATCCGGGAAAGAGAAGAAACTTAATGCTATTTTTTTAGCTTTATTAATTCTTGGTGTAGTTGCATCCAATATAGTTGTGGTATCTTCTTTACAACTAATCGTGTTATTAATTTGGGTTTGCTTAATAGGTGTTATATTTGTAAGAGTTCAAAAATATATTACTGAACTTGAGGATATAGAAAAAACAGCAAAAATAATATCTGAAGGACATTACGACATAAAAATAGAGGAAAACAACTCGCATTTTAAAGGATTAGCACATAATTTGAATGCGATAACTTTGAATTTAGATGGTGCTATATCTAATGCTATTAAATCAGAAAAAATGAAAACTGACTTAATAGCAAATGTATCACATGATTTAAAAACACCATTGACTTCAATTATAAATTATTCAGAATTAGTAGTTGAAGAAGAAAATGTAGAAAATATTAAGAAATATGCTCAAGTTATAAATGAGAAGTCTTTAAAATTAAAGACACTAATAGAAGATCTTTTTGAAGCGGCAAAAGTTAGTAGTGAAAATATTGATTTAGAGATAGAAGAAATTGATTTTAAACAGCTGATAAAACAAATTATAGGGGAATGGGAAGATAAGCTTGAAGAAAAAAATATAACTATTGTAGAAGAATACACTCCAGAAAGAGTAATGTTAAACTTAGATGGAGTTAAAACCTCAAGAATTTTGGATAACTTATTTTCTAATATATATAAATATGCTTTGGAAGGGACTAGAGTTTATGTAAGATTATATAAGAATGAAAAAGTACAATTAATTATAAAAAATATTTCAAAATATCCTTTAAATATTTCAGAAGATGAATTAATGGAGAGGTTTACAAGAGGAGATGCTTCAAGGAATACCGAAGGTAGTGGATTAGGCCTATCTATAGCTAAGAGTTTAGTAAATGTTCAAAAAGGTACTTTTGAAATTGAAATTGACGGAGATTTATTCAAGTCTAAAATAGAATTTTAAACTTTTAAAAGAACTATTTAAATAGGGAAAAATTTTAGAATCCTATTTAAATAGTTTTTATTTG
>NZ_JH165090.1 GCF_000227315.1 Peptoniphilus indolicus ATCC 29427
CCGTTAGAGATTTACTCCCAAACAGATATTATAGAGCCCTTTTATATTGAAGTTTAAAAATATAAAAAAGTAGTGAAGAATATTTAATGATTCTGTTTCAGTATTTTTCTATTTTAAATTTCAATATATTTTTCTTTTCCAGTAACATTAGTAAGATACACTTTATAAATATTTGAATTTTTTAAAACATCATCTTTAATTAAATCAAACCATTGCATCTTATCAGAATAGTATTTTCCGTAGAGCAATCTAATAGCATATTCTCTTTCCGAATCTTCATTTATCCTTTCAAGCCTACCATCGGCAATAGCAGATTCATATTCATTAGTAAAAACATTTTTATTTAAGAAAGATATATTGCCTGAGTCAACTTCTTTTTGAATTTCATCTAAGGAATATTCATCAGCAACATTAGTTCTTGATACGAATACCAATTTAATCATTTTTTCTCTTTCAAAAATATCTACTTTAGTTCCTTTTTTAGACGAGGAAAAATATATTTTGTCATCACATCTTACAAAAGAAAAAGGAACAGAGTGTATAGAAAAATCAAAAACGCTTAAAACACCATATTCACTTTCATCTAATATTTCATAGGTTGAATCTAAAGATAAGTTTTTATAACAGCCATTGTTTTCTCCTTTAATTTTTATTTAATTATACCCATAAGTAATGTAAATAAAAAAAGACAAGCGATTAGCTTGCCTTCTCGTTTAAAACTATTCAGCTTCTGTTTCAGATACAGTAGGAACTTCTGCTGATTTTTCTTCAGAACCTTCTTCAGGAAGAACTTCTTCTTGTGGCTCTTGTAGAGTAGCTATAGTTTCTTCAAGATCAACAAAAATTTCAATTTTGCTGTTGTTAGCTACATCAAGATCTTTAACAAGTATAGAATCTCCAATTTGCATATCTACTACATTAACAACAGTTTCAGCAGGAAGATCAGCTGGTAGACATTCAACTTCAATTTCGTTAACTACTTGTAATAATACAGAAGGTTGTACTTTAATTTCATCTCTTCCTTCTAATACAACTGGTATATTAACCTTAATTTTTTCACTCATGTCTATTAAGTATAGATCAAAATGTAGAATTTGGTTTTTGAATGGGTGCATTTGAAGTTCTTTAATTAGAACTTGTTGAGATGTTCCTTCAAAATCAATTTTGAAAATACTTGAAGTACCATTTTCTTGGTAAGCTTTTAGTAAATCTTTTTCTACAGCTGAAACTGTTTTAGCTTCATTTCCTTTTGAGTAAATAACTCCTGGAACAATTTGTTCTGCTCTTAGTTTATCTACTTGATTTTTTCCTTTTTCACTTCTGTTTTTTAAATTTAATATCATTGACATAATGCCTCCTTATTCTATTATACCAGAACCTAGACATATTTCATCTTGATAAAATACAAGAGCTTGGCCTGGAGTAACTCCCTTTAGGGGATTTTCAAACGTAACTTTTAATTTGTCAAAGCCTATTTCTTCGACTAATGCTTTTTCATCTTTAGCCCTATACCTTATTTTTACTGAACACTCAAATGGTAAGTTCGGAGTTTCAGTAATCCAGAAAGGTTTTTCGACAATCGTATTTTTTTTGTATAGAGAAGGATGTTTTAATCCTTGTGCTACTATAAGACGATTATTTTTCAAATCTTTATCTTGAACAAAAAATGGTTCTCCATTTCCCATACCACCTAAACCAATGCCTTTTCTTTGGCCTATAGTATAGTGCATAAGTCCAGAGTGTCTTCCAAGAAGTTCACCTTCATAAGAATATATGTCGCCTTCTTTAGTAAAAAGAAATTGATCTAAAAATTTATTGAAGTCTCTTTCACCAATAAAACAAATTCCAGTAGAATCTTTTTTATGCGCTGTAGCGAGTCCATTTTCTTCGGCTATTCTCCTAACCTCAGATTTTTCAAGTTCACCAACAGGGAATATTGTTTTTGAAAGAGCTGCTTCAGGAACTCTAGAGAGGAAATAGGATTGATCTTTGTTCTGATCTAAACCTCTTAGTAAATAAGTTCGACCGTTACTGATTCTTGTTCGTGCGTAATGTCCCATTGCTATATAATCGGAATTAAATTTAAGTGCAAATTCTAAAAAAGCTTTAAACTTAATTTCAGTATTACACATAATGTCAGGATTAGGTGTTCTGCCTTTTTTATATTCTTCTAAAAAATAAGAGAAAACTCTATCCCTATACTCTTTTTCAAAATTTACAGTGTAGTATTTTACGCCTAAAGCTGAACACACTCTTTGTACATCAAGATAATCATCAGCTTGTGTACAATAGTCATCATCAGTGTCATCCCAATTCTTCATAAAGACCGCAGTGACATCATAGCCTTGTTCAAGAAGTAATAGGAGAGAGACGGATGAATCAACACCTCCACTCATTCCGAGTACAACAGTGCCTTTCTTAGTCATTTTGACCTCCTATCTAAAACCTTGTACTATTATACATTAGAGATTTAAAAAAATCTACAAAAAAAGATGAAAATGGCTAAGAATAGAGAGTTTAATTATCTTTTAATTGATAGTCTTATTTGGTAAGATATATGTGGTGATAAAATGAAAAAAATATTTATTATAATTTGTTTACTCATACTAACAGCATGCGGAGGCAATAAACCAAATGAAATAGAAGAAAATAACACAAAAATGCAAAAATACGAAATACAATTTTTCGAGGCATTCGACACAGTAACAACATTTCAAATATACGACACAGACGAAAAAACAGCAAACGAAAAACTGGAAAAAATGAGAAACGAATACTTTAGACTACACAGAGAATTCGACAGATACAACAACTACGAAAACCTAAACAACCTAAAAACAATAAACGACAATGCAGGAGTACAACCGGTAGAAGTATCAGACGACCTATACAACCTAATAGAAACAACACTAGAGCGAGAAAAAACAATATCAAACAAAGTGAACATAGCAATGGGACCAATAATAGACATATGGGCCAAATACAGAGAAGCCCATCTAGACGGAGGAGAAGCAGAAGCAATAAAACAATTCGGACACCCATTACCGGAAAGAGAAGAACTAGAAGCATTAAGAAACCTAACAGACACAACAAAAATAAAAACAGACAAAAAAACCAAAACAATCTATATAGAAAAAGGAATGAAATTGGACCTGGGAGCAGTAGCAAAAGGATACGCAACAGAAAAAATAGGAGAATACGCAAAACAAATAGGAGTAAAAAGCGGACTAATATCAGCAGGAGGGAACGTAAAACTGATAGGAAAGCACCCAATAAAAGAAACATACACAGTAGCCATACAAAACCCAAACGACAAAGGAGACAACAGCACATTCCTAGCCGTACTAAAGCTAAACGACACATCAGTAGTAACAAGCGGAGACTACCAAAGATACTTCGAATACAACGGAAGAAAATATCACCACATAATAGACCCTAAGACACTATACCCGGAAGGAGAATACAACT
>NZ_JH165091.1 GCF_000227315.1 Peptoniphilus indolicus ATCC 29427
TAGTGAATAAATTGGTTTTGACTGGCTATTTTTGATTTTATTATAGATAATTTAATATTTAATTATAAATTTATATAAAATTTTTTTGATAAAAAAATTATAACTGAAATAGAAAAATGAAATTCTGATCTTATTTTTACATTTAAGCGTTACATAAGATCGGAAGTCATTTAAATTTTAATGGGATTGCTTAAAATTGGTAAATAGTTCTAAATATTTTCTGTAAAAATACAGATTATATTGGTTTATAGTTGATAAATTGTGGTATAATTGTTGAAAACATATGAAAAATCAAGGAGGAACAATATGGACGGGGCCGGAGGCTCGATTATATTACAATTTTTATTAATAGCTTTTTTAACGTGGGTGAATGCTTTTTTTGCATCTGCTGAAATGGCTATGGTATCTGCAAATAGGAATAAGATACAAACTCTTGTCGATGAGGGAAATAAGAAGGCCATAATCCTTAAAAAGATTTTGTCTGACCAAACAAGATTTTTATCTACTATTCAAGTTGGAATTACTTTTGCCAATTTCTTTTCATCTGCATCTGCGGCGACAACTATATCAAGAGTATTTGCAACTCAATTAAATTCTCTGGGTATACCGTATGCGCAAACTATAGCTCTTGTATTGATAACGTTGTTGTTGTCTTACATAACTCTTGTATGTGGTGAGCTTGTGCCAAAGAGAATAGCACTTACTAATGCTGATGAAGTTGCATTAAAATCTGCAACTGTGATAGGGATAGTTTCTAAATTTGCATATCCTTTTGTGAAGCTTTTATCTTTTTCAACAACTTTGATACTAAAGATTTTAGGAAAGTATTCTGAAGATGTTGAGGAAAAAATTTCTGAGGAAGAATTAAAGGCTTATATCAAAGTTTCTCAAGAGCAAGGGGTTATAAATTCAGCAGGAGAAGAGATGATAGTAAACATTATGGAATTTGATGATACTATGGCTTATGAAATCATGACACCAAGAACTTCTATTTTTATGGTGGATTATGATGAGTTTAATGAAGATACTGTGGTTGAAATTTTAAAAATGGGTTATTCAAGAGTGCCTGTTTTTAAGGATAACAGAGATAATATAATTGGAACTGTTTATATAAAAGATTTATTCATAGATTACTCTAAGACAAATTATAAGTCTGTAAATATAGATAATGTTATGAAAGAACCTTACTTTGTTCCGGAAACTAAAAAGGTTGACTCGCTTTTAAAGGAGTTACAACTTTCTAAAAAGTATGTGGCGATTTTGATTGATGAGTATGGTGGATTTTCAGGAATGGTTACTATGGAAGATTTGGTTGAGGAAATTGTCGGAGAGATTGAGGATGAATATGATAAGGATGAACCTAAGATTGAAAAAATTGCTGATGATAGGTATTTGATTGACGGATATGTTGAAATTGATGTAATTAATGAAAAACTAGGGACTAAATTGTATTCTGAAAATCACGAGACGATTTCAGGACTTATGATTGAACTTCTGGGGTATATTCCTCAAGAAGACGAAACCGGTTTTACTGTTGTATATGAAGATATGGTAGAATTAAAGGGGTTAAATGTTAAGGACAATAGAATTGCTTTAATAGAGCTTAGAATATTAAAAGATGAAGACTGAGGTGGAACGCAAAAGTTTCCACCTTTTTTGTTGTGCTTTTTATTTTGTTAATTAATTTGAGTTGTAAGAATGAGCGGGCCTCGAATATAAAATATAAAAAACATAAATATTGCCAACAATCGTAGGAGCGGCACGTGATTGGAAGAAAAATAAAGAATTAAAAAATTAATAGACAAATAAAATGAAATAGATAAAGGGAAGTAAAGGTCCGCCCTTAAAACCAAAATAAAATGAAATATAAAAAATATAAGTATTATGGTGCAATGCAAATAAAATTTCAAAATATAAATTAATTTAAATTGTCATGAAACGGGCGGACCTCGCTACACTCGTGCCGCACCCTACGGTGTGATAATAAAACAATTATTAA
>NZ_JH165092.1 GCF_000227315.1 Peptoniphilus indolicus ATCC 29427
TAGACCAGCTTTTATTATTATGACTGTTGGACTTATATTAGTAATATTTTTAATCAATACAAGCACATTAAATACTTATAATGAATTAAGAAATAAAGATGAAAGAGATTTCAACTTCTTATTGAGATACAGTACTAAAAACAACGAATATCCAAAGATTTTTGATGATATTATAAATGAATTTCCTACTAAAAAAACTATGGTAACTTTAGTTAAAAATTACTATGTTAATACGAATAAGTTGGACTATAGCAATGAGTTTAAAAAATAGGTTATGCAAAAGGATTTGATGGATTATTTTATTATTCAGAAGATAATTTAGTCGATGGTACTTTAATCGGAATAGATAATGAAAGATTTTCAAAAATTAGTGAAAATGCATCAGATGTTGTATTGGTAAACTTGGTACAAGAAAATCCAAAAACTTTTTATGCAGACGCAAAATTTATTCCTTATATTGATAATAATGTTGATAGCCTTTATTTAAGGCCATTAAGCAATATGGCTGAACAAGAAATAGAGATAAATAAAAAACTAAATACATTTGTTGAAGATAGTGAAAATATTAATTTGTATCAAGTGTGTTTAGTAACTTCAATCGAAAATTTTCAAAAAATTATAAAGAAATCAGAACAAGCTTTTGTAGAAAAGGGCATAGAATTTCCTAGAATATACTATGAATTAAATATGAAATTTAGTGATAAAAATATAGAAGAGTATTCTAAGAGAATAGAAGATATTATGGAAAATACTGTATTAAACGATGAGAAGTACATTGTAAATAATAAAATACAGCAGATGAAATTAAATAAACTTAATGAGCAGAGTGTATATTTTATAGGAGTATTATCTATTGTTTCGGTTGTATTTTTAAATATAGCAAATTCATATGCCTCAACAAATTTATCATTTTTCAACAGAGAAAAGGAAATAGGGGTTTTATTAAGTAATGGGATGTATGTTGTTGATTTAGAAAAAAACTTGCTGAAAGATATGAAAAAAAATATTATAAAGTCAGTATTTATTGCTACGCTAATAGCTAATGCTTTATTTGGATCATTATTAACAACCATTCCATATATAAGTATCAAAAAATATATTTCTATTTTTCCTTTTATGATAATTTTTCTAATAGTTATAATTATTATTTCATTCAGTTATATAATATATTACTTTGCGATGAAGAAAATAACTAATAAGAGCATTGTTGAATTAATAAGATAATATTTTTAGAAATTAATAGCAAATAAAATTAGAAATTATATATTAAATTCAAATTTAAAATGATAAACTTAAAGTAGAAAATATTTTATGTTAGTAGGGGAATTATGTCTGTAGAAAGTGTAAGAGAAGTATTTAAGAAAGATGGTTTAGAAGATTTAGTTTTACATAGTGATGTAATATCTGACACTGTAGAAAATGCTGCGAGTTTACTTGGCTGTGAACCAAAGCAAATTGCAAAGACAATGTCTTTTGTAATTGGAGATGAAACTGTATTAATAGTTACAAGTGGAGATGCAAAGATAGATAATCCAAAATACAAGGCTAAGTTCAACTCAAAAGCTAAGATGGCTTCTTTCGAAGAGGTTGAAAGATTGACAGGGCACTTGCCTGGTGGAATATGTCCTTTTGGGTTAAAAGACAATGTGAAGGTGTACTTGGACGAATCTTTAAAAAGATTTGACATAGTTTACACCGGTGGGGGAGATGCCCATAATACAGTGAAGGTAAATATAGATCAATTGGAAAAGTATTCTAATTATGTTAAATGGGTTGATGTTTGTAAGAATTGGAAAGAGTAATTGAATTTTTAAATATTGGTGAAGAGGAGCTACTGTTTTATTAGATCAGTAGCTTTTATAATGTTCACATATTTTGATTTTTTCTAATAAGTATATTTTAATCCGGCCTGTAATCCATATGTAATAACATTGTTTAAAAAAGATGAATCATTAATTATATTAGTTTC
>NZ_JH165093.1 GCF_000227315.1 Peptoniphilus indolicus ATCC 29427
TGCTAAATAAAAATGATTAATTTATTTGATCAATAAAACAATAATAATACATAAATTATAACATTACGGGGGAATATAACAAGTTAAAACTTTAATCAATAAAAAATTGCTTGTTTTACTTTGTTAAATTAAGTTTATAAAATAAATATGAAAATACTTAGAAAGGAGAAAAAGTGGAAGATTTAATTTTAGATTTATTAATAGGTTCATATGATTTACATACACATAGTAGTCCATCTCATGTAAAAAGAAGTATAGATGATATAGATTTAATAAAAGAGGCAAATAAATATAATATGAGTGGAGTAATGATAAAAAATCATTATGAATCAACCATAGGTAGGGCGCAGTTAATAAATTCGCATTTTAATTTTAATACTAAAGCTTATGGAGGGATAGCGTTAAATTATCCAGTAGGAGGATTGAATCCATATGCATGTGAAAGTTCTTTAAAATTAGGTGGAGTATTTATTTGGTTTCCTACTAGAGATTCAGAAAATTCTTTAAAGTATGGAAATATGAAAGGAGATTTTTTTAGTAGAAAAGGAATAAGCATTTTAAATGATAAGGGAAAATTGAAAAAAGAGGTTTACGAAATTATTGAGGTTGTTAAAAAATATAATGCAGTTATAGCTACAGGGCATCTTAGTGTTGAAGAAAGTATTATTTTGTGTGAAGAATCAATTAAAAACAAGGTTAAAACAGTACTAACACATCCCGATTGGCTAAGAACTGATATTGATATTGGCACACAATTAATGTTAGCAAAAAAAGGGAGTAATATTAGAAAAAGTTTGGGCCAATTTAGAAGATGGAGATTGCTCAAAAAACAAGTTTTTAAATGTAATGAGAAATCTAGATTATGAAAACATTTTTATTAGTACTGATAGAGGTATATATAATAAAAAAACACCTATAAATTCAATGAAAGATGCTATCAAATTTTGTTTAGAAAGTGGAATAGAAATAAAAAATATAGAAAAAATGATAAAGTTTACACCTAAAAATTTAGTGGAGGGCTGAAATTGAAAAAATATGCAATAGTAGTAATTATTTCATTATTAATGTTAAATTTAGTAGGTTGTTCGAAGAGCAGAACTGAAAATAAGGTATTTCAAATTGGTTTTACAACAGCTCCAGTTGAAGATGACCCTTATTTTATATTTGCTAAGAATTTTTCAAATGAAGTTTATAAAAAAACCAATGGAAAAATTGTTATAGATATAAAAGGTTCAGGCCAGATTGGGCAAGAAGGGGAAATGTTCACTGGAATGCAAATAGGTACAACTGATATGGCTATTATGACAAATGCATATATAAGTGGTTATATAAAAGAAGCAGGTTTATTTGATTTACCTTTTATTTTTGAGAATTCAAAAGAAGCTGCAAATATACTTGATGGGAATATAGGGAAAAAAGTTTTGAATGAGTATGAAAAATATGGGATAAAAGCATTAGCTTATGGAGAAGGTGGATTTAGACATTTAGTAACAGCTAATGCAGAAGTTAGATACCCTGGTGATTTTAAAGGTCTAAAAATCAGATGTATGGAAACAGATACATATATAAAGACTTATCAACAACTAGAGACTAATGCGGTTCCAATGTCATGGTCAGAAACTATAACAGGATTACAACAAGGAACTATAGATGGGTTAGATATACCTATAAGTGTAACTTATACAAATGGGTTTGTAGATATAGCAAAAGATCTAAATTTAACAGGGCATTTTTACTCACCATTAATTCTATGTATATCAAAAAATATATATGATGAATTAAATGATGAAGAGAAAGAAATATTGAAACAGGCTGCAGAATATGCAGGTAAGATTACTAGAACTAGTAATGCAGATAAAGAAACTAAAATGTTAAAAGAAATGGAAAATCAAGGTATGAAAATAATTAGAGATATAGATAAAGGCGCTTTTAA
>NZ_JH165094.1 GCF_000227315.1 Peptoniphilus indolicus ATCC 29427
GGTGGTGTAGACATGAATAATTTAGAAAATTTAAGAAGAGAAATAGATGAAGTTGATAAAAAAATAGTAGAGCTTTTTGAAGAGAGAATAAATATTGCAGTTAAGATAGGGGAGTGGAAAAAATCTAATAAGATAGAAATTTTTGACTCTAAAAGAGAAGAAAAAGTAATAGAAAAAGCTATAGAAGCATTGGTAAATAAAGAGTATAAAGAAAAAATCAGCGAGCTATTTCATAAGCTTATGGATATAAGCAAGGATATACAAAAGTAGTTATAGGTGAAGAAAATAGATGAAGAAATTATTTAAAGTGACAATTTTTTTAATCTTGTCAGTTGTACTGACAATATATGTGGTTGGAGTGAATATATTTAAAGATAATTTTATGCCTAACACATTTATAAATGGGAAAGATTTTAGTTTAACCAATAAGTCGAAACTGTATGAAAATTATAATTCTAAATATGGAGAATATAAGTTAAAAATTGTTGAAAGAGATTCAGAAGAAACTCTGTATTCAAAAAGTTTTGATTATTCAGATACTTTGAATAAAGGGCAGAGTGTTGAGCAAAATTCTCTCTATTGGCCAGCATATATTTTAATAAAAAAAGAATATAAATTAAAAAATACAGCTAAGTATGACTTCGAGAAGTTTAATCAAGTTTTGGAAAGTTTAAAGATAAATACAGCGCCAAGAATTGAACCACAAGATGCAAAAGTGGTTTTTGAAGGGGATAAATTTGTAGTAAAACCGGAAGTTTATGGAAATAAAATAAATAGTGAATTGTTTGCGAAAAAAGTTTTGGAAGCTGTTCAAAATAGAGATGAAGTATTGGATTTAGAAAAAGAGGGAATTTACCATAATCCAAAAATAAAAAAAGATGATGAAAAATTACTTTCACAACTTGAACAAAAAAATAAATTTGAATAAATTTGAAATAACTTATGACTTTGCAGATAGAAAAGAAGTATTGAAGAATGATTCGCTTATAAACCTTTATTCTCCAAATGAAAAAAATTTATTGGTGCCAGATGTAGAAAAAGTTGAGCAATATATAAAGTATATAGCTGGTAAATACGATACATTCAAGGCAACAAGAGATTTTCAAACTACAGGGCTTGGAATTGCAAGAGTCAGCGGAGGAATATATGGTTGGATGACAGATGTAAAATCAAGCACAGATGAATTAGTTAAGGCTTTAGAAAACACTAAGACTGTAACTATAAAACCAGTATATAGACTAGAAGGATATAGAAGAGAGACTAATGATATAGGAAATTCTTATATTGAAATAGACCTTGGAAGACAACATATGTGGATGTATAAAGATGGACAGAAAGTTTTAGAAACTCCAATTGTGTCAGGAGACCCTACAAAGGGAAATTCAACTCCAACAGGTACTCAAAAAGTATGGGCCAAGGAAAGAGACAGGATATTAAAGGGAGCAACATGGGAATCACATGTAGACTATTGGATGCCTTTTGATTGGACTGGATGTGGATTACACGATTCAGTATGGAGAAGCACATATGGAGGGAGCATATACAGACATAATGGTTCACATGGTTGTGTAAATACACCGCCTTCAATAATGCCTACTTTATTTTCAAATTCTTTTTATAATATGCCAGTTGTAGTCTATGATTCAAATACTCAAATGGTAAGTTAGGAGATAATATGAAAAAGGATTTGTTGAGTTCCAGCACATTAAAAATAATAGCTATGTTATGTATGGCTATAGACCATACTGCAGCAGGCATTATAAATAATGTAAATAATATATCTTTATTAGGGTTAAATG
>NZ_JH165095.1 GCF_000227315.1 Peptoniphilus indolicus ATCC 29427
ATTTTATATTAGGAAACAGAAACATCACTTTTGATAAAATAAATCAGAAGGAGAAAGAAATGAAAGTTTTAATAGCTACAGATTTATATAAACCGCAGATAAATGGAGTGGTTACTTCGGTTTTAAATTTATCTGATGAATTAAAAAAATTGGGAATAGAAGTTAGAATACTCACTTTATCAAAATCATTTAAATCATATTATGAAAACGGAGTATACTATATATCAAGTTTCCCAGTGAAAATATATCCGGATATAAGAGCTTCACTTTCTGTAATAGACCCTGTTATTTTAAGTGCAATAGAATGGAAACCGGATATAGTACATACACAAAGTGAATTTTCAACATTTAATTTTGCAAGAGTTATAGCTACGGGAGCAAAATGTCCAATAGTTCATACATATCATACAATGTATGAGCACTATATAAAATACGTAATTAAGTATCAAAAAACAGGAGAGAAAATTTTACATACTTTTTTAAGACGAATCTTTAAATCTTGTCAAAAAGCAATTGCTCCAACAAAAAAAGCTAAAGAATCTCTAATTGACATGGGAATAAAGTTAGACATAGATGTAATTCCAACAGGTATTGATTTGTCTAAATTTGAAAAAGAAATAAGTACAATAGAAAAAGATTCTTTAAAAGATAGACATAAAATACAAAAAGATGACTTTATATTTATATTTTTAGGAAGAGTTGCTAAAGAAAAAAATTTGGATGAAGTGATAGAAAATTTTAAGAAGTTACAAAGTGAATATGAAAATATAACACTTTTAATAGTAGGTGGAGGCCCTTATTTTGATGAAATAGTGAGCAGAACATCTCATCCTAAAGTAATCTTCACAGGAATGGTAAATCCTGATGATGTAGGGAAATATTATAGAATTGCAGATGCATTTTTATGTGCATCTCAAAGTGAAACACAAGGCTTGACTTTTGTGGAAGCCCTGGCAAATTCACTACCTTTAATTTGTAAACCTGATGAGTGCTTAGATGGTCTTTTAGAAGATGGAGTAAATGGGTATTACTTTAACAATTATATAGAATTCAAGCAAGTGGCAGAAATTTTGTTTGATAAAAATATTAGAAATAAAATGAGCAAAAATGCATACATATCTTCCCAAAGGTATTCAAAAGAAAATTTTGCTAAAGAAGTATCAGAATTATACAAGAGAGTTTTGCTAAATTATAAATATGTTTCCATACCAAAAAAGGCCTATAGTAAAAGTGAAGAAAATAGTTAAGAAATATACAATTTCAAAAAAATAACTTAGGAGTAATATGAAAAAAATTATAACAGTTTTAATATGTGTTTTTATAATGAGTTCTCTGTGCTTTGCAGGCGAGAGAGAATTGAAAGTTTCTATAATGGGTAAACAATTTGAAGATATATCAGGTGTATTTTTGCAACAAGAAACTGGCAGAGTGATGGTTTCTGTGAGAGGGATAGCTGAAAAACTTGGAGCAACAGTTGAATATTTGCCATCTACAGAAGAAAGAGGCGCAGGTTTTGTAATAAATCACAACGATGTGTCAATTAGAATGTTTGAAGATAGCTCAAGGGCATATTTGATGAAAAATTCAAATATGAAATCAATAGATATGGGAGCTAAGGTTGTGAATATAAATTCAATAAACTTTGTTCCTGTTAGATTTATAAGTGAGAATTTAAATTTTAAAGTTGAATGGAAAAATTTTGATATGTATGATTTAGTAGAGATAACAGAAAATAAAAATATATAAAATTTATTTAAACAGAGCGTATTTAAAATATGCTCTGT
>NZ_JH165096.1 GCF_000227315.1 Peptoniphilus indolicus ATCC 29427
AAATTATATAGATAGATTAGAAAAAAGAGCTGATTATAAATGGGGCAAAATAAAAAGATATGAATTATTTGCTCTGTTTATATTTACAGCTATTCCATTGCCTGGGACAGGTGTATGGTCTGCAAGTTTAATTGCATCTTTAATGGACTTGCGTCTTAAAACTGCAATTCCTACTATTATTTTAGGAAATAGTCTAGCAACAGTTTTTATTGCAATTTTAAGTCATCTTATTATAAATTGATGTAAAAAAAATCATAACTATCACTTATACAGTGTGTTATGACTTTTTATATTATTATTTAATTTTTATTTATTAAAATTAGCTTTGCATTCTTTTAGATTCTCTATGAACTGCTTCAGATAACTTTCTTTCATCAATTCCTAAGATTTCGCCCTTATCTACTACCAATTTTCCATTTATTACAGTATAGTCTGCAGCCCCTTTTAGTCCAACTGTTCCCAGCATATTTTTAACATCGAAAGTTGCTCCTGCCAATTCTATTCGATTTTTATCTATTGCAAAGAAATCTGCTGCCATTCCAGTTTCTAAATATCCTATATCTTCTCTACCAAGTAGTTGAGCGCTTCCTTTAGTCGCCATTTTTAAAATGTCATATCCAGTAGGCGCTTTTTCATGATAAGTCAATCTGTGCAATAGATAAGCCACTCTCATCTCTTCCAACATACTTGACCCATCGTTACTCGAACTTCCATCAACTGCCAATCCAACTGGAACTCCAAGCTTTAACATTTCAGGAATTCGTGCTACTCCTGAAGATAATTTCATATTAGAACAAGGACAATGTGCTACTCCCGTTTTAGTCTTAGCTAAAATTTCAAGCTCTTCATCATTAAAATGAATTCCGTGAGCAAACCACACGTCATCTCCTATCCAACCAAGTTGGTCCATATACTCTAAAGGTCTAACCCCTTTTTTCTGTAATGTAAATCTTTCCTCATCTTTTGTTTCTGCAAGATGAGTATGTAGTCTAACGCCTAATTGCCTTGCTAACTTTGCCGACTCTATCATCAAATCAGCTGTTACACTAAATGGAGAACATGGAGCTAAAACAACTTGTCTCATAGAATACTTATTCTTATCATTAAACTTATTTACTATTCTCTCAGAGTCTTTAAGTATTGAATCTATATCCTGAACGACCGAATCAGGTGGTAGTCCGCCATCTTTCTTACTAAGGTCCATACTACCTCTCGAAACTACCATACGAACCCCTAATTTTTCTGCCGCTTCAAATTGTCTTTCTATAAAATCAAAACTATTTTCAGGAAATACATAATGATGGTCAAAAACTGTCGTACATCCATATTTTGCAAGTTCTGCCAATCCTGTAAGCGAGCTGTAATATATCGAATCTCCTGTTAAATTCTTCCATATTTCATAAAGAACTTTCAGCCAATCAAACAGCTCTAAACTTTGTACCTGTGGTAGATTTCTAGTCAATATTTGGTATAGATGATGGTGGGTATTTATTAACCCAGGATAAATTATCAAATCACTTGCATCTATAGTTTCATCTGCTTTCAACTCACTGTTTTTCTCGATAGCTTTAATAACTTCATCTGCTACAACAATATCAAAATTTTCTAAGACCTCATCTCTATCATTACACGTAACTATTTTATTTACATTTTTAAATAACAAAGACTTTCCCATAAATAACTCCTCCTATCTTCTATATATTTAATATTATATCTTTTTACTTAAATACAA
>NZ_JH165097.1 GCF_000227315.1 Peptoniphilus indolicus ATCC 29427
CAATGATATTTGTGCTCCAAAGTAATTATTTCTTTTTAAACATCTTTCATAGTTATATTGACCTGCTTGAGCAGCTTTATTACAACAATAAGCAATTTTTTTATAAACTAAATCTTGGGGATAATAATTTAAAAGCCTATTTCGTATTTTAGTGAAATAACCTAAATTATCTAAGAAAATTTTTCCGTTAGTAGCTAAACTTAGTAAATCTTGAGGAACTTTTCTATATTCAGAAATAGTTACGGGACCTTCTTCAAAAAGAGTGTAATATTTATAAAAACTTTCTATTGATTTTATAAATAGTAAATTAGAATTAATTTCTATTTTTTTATTTTTTATAACATTATAGGCACTTTTAGGAAGAAACCAATAACACTTTGTTTCAAAATTATGGTCTTCAGATATGTAATCATCATATCCGTAACATTCAGAACCTTCTCCAACAAGACCAAAACATGAAATGTTCCATAAATCTTTATGATGCTTTAAAACATAATCTGAAACATAGTTATTAAAAAAATTTTCACTTCGATCTAAGCCGGATATTCTTTTTGAACTATCTTCTATGAATGACTCAATTTTTTTAATATTTTTAAGCACTATTTTATATGCCTCACTATCTATTCCATATGTATTCGTTATAAAGTTTTTAGACAATTTGTAAAGTTTTAGGCTATTTTGATAATCCTTTTTTCTAAAATAATAATCTCCTAGATTATTTAAAACACTTGCGTATAAAGGATTATTAGCATTTATATTCAAAGATAAAATTTCCTCAGCTTTGAATAAACAGTATTTAGATTCATCAAATTTCTCTAGATTTAAGGCAACTTCATATAAGTTGTTATATGTAGTTGCTAATTGTATTTTATATTCAGGCAAACCCAACAATATAGTTTCAGCTTTTTTTAAAAGATCATAAGCTTTGTCCCAAAATTTTAATGTAATAAACAATAAAGATAGATTATTTAAATTTGCAGCATATGAATAGCCATAGGAATGAATTTGTTCAAAAATAATATTAGCAAGTGAAAAGTATTCTATACTTTTTTTATAATCTTCTTTCAAGCGATAGGCATTTCCTAAGTTAGCAAGGGTATTAGCGTAAGCTTCTGTATTTTTTAAATTTTCTTTTTCAATTAATTCTTTTGCCAAGAGAAGAGTAGAGATACTTTTTTTATAATTACCTGTATTTCTAAGGGCTCCACCATAATCATTTAATAATTCAATTAACTTTACAATATTATTTTCATTTACTGAAAGTTTAATACATTTTTCAATTATAGGAAGGATATCTTTTTCTTTTCCTTGTTTTAAAAGGGTTTTATATTGTTCTTGTAAAATTTTTATATTATTCATATTATTTTTAACAACTCCTGAGTAGGTCGTTCAATTATAGAAGTATTTATAATATCATTTTCATTAAAAAATTTTGATATTAATTTCGAGCATTGCTTTGTAGAGGAAAGTTCTCCTTGTGCAAAGAATAGGCCTTTACCGAATAATCCTAAATTTATTTGAATTTTCAGTAAATTTATATTTGAATATTTATTGCATATATCGGCAGCTTTAATAGCAGTAATACTATTTTTAGATTCTAAAACAAATAGAGATGAAAAATTTTTAATGAAGGATTTTTGTTTATAATTTTTATAATATCTTTAGATATGTTTAAAACTAGATCTGAGTTAACATGATTATCTTTGCA
>NZ_JH165098.1 GCF_000227315.1 Peptoniphilus indolicus ATCC 29427
TAATTAACTTCCCATCTATTATTTCATAGTGATGCCAATTAAATAATTCGACTAAAGAGTAATCATGAGTAACTAAAATCAAACTCTTTTCACTTCCCAATTTTTCTATATATGATATCACCTTTGCTTTCAATCTTGGATTTAAAGCATTTGTGGGTTCATCAAGAATGAGCACCTTTGGGTCATTTATTATAGCTCTTGCTATAGCTACCCTTTGTCTTTCTCCCCCGGATAAAAATTTAACTTTCTTATTTAAAAACTCCTTTATCTCTAAAATTTCAGAAACATGATAAATTCTGTCCTTCTTCTCTAATCTATTGTATTTTTTGAATATATTAGTGGTATTACTATATTTTCGTAAACAGTTTCTTCTTCCAAGAGATTATATTCTTGAAAAATAAAACCAAACATCTCATTTCTTAGCTCTGCTATTTTTCTATTAGATAAGTTATCTATATTATTGCCATCTATTAGATATTTGCCATAAAAGTTTTTGTCCAATAATCCTACAATTTTTAACAAAGTTGTCTTCCCCGAGCCATTTTCTCCGGTTATAATAACTTTCTCTCCTTCTTCTATTTTAAAAAAGCAATCATTTAATACAATTTGTTCAGAACTAGAATTTTCATTATATTTTTTAACTAAATTAGTTATTTCCAACATTTCTATTCCCCTTCCAACTTGATACTTAAATCCTCTTTTATTAAAATTCTCAAAGTAATAAGTTCAAAAATTATTATAAATACTAATGAGATGAAAATATTAATAATAAATAACGCATCTATATGAAAAGCATTTAAATAACCCATAAACAAAAAATTTATGCCTATTAAAAACATCAAAAATATTGAGTTTCTTATAAAAATATTTAGCTTTGTTGCTCCACATATCAAATGAATAATGTACTCTCTGTGTAATTTTGCATATATATGTTTAGTTACAATTACTATCCCCAAAGCAACAACCATTATGCTAACAATAATATAAACAGACATAAATCTCTTTACAAAACTAATTTCCTCAATATTTGAAAATTTATCCTTTTGTAAATGTAAAAAAGTATTCTCAAAAGCTTTTTCAAATTCTTTATGCACATCATTATTATCTATCCCGTCTACCAACTTTGCATCTTTTGATAAAGCTATGAGTTCAATATCTGCAATTTGATAATTTACCAAATTTTTAAATTCTTCGCCTTCAAACTTTATAAGCTGTACACTCTTATCTTTTAATAAATTCTCCATTCCAATAAGTTCCATTTTTTTCTCATTAATTTTTCTTGAATTTATAATTTCAATCTTCCCTAATGAACTGTTTTTTAATTTTCTTAAATCCTCTTTATGAACACACCAGATTATATTATTCTCAGACCTATCTTCATATTTTCCAACTAATACCAACACTTCTACATCAAATTTTGTATTTACATAATTTGAGTAAAAATAAGTATATCCACCCTTTTTAAAAATAGAATCTAATCTATTTATAATACTATCTTTTTCTTTTTGATCATAAGATATCGGGACAGCAGAATAATAGGTTTCAAATTTTTCAGATTCAAAGGCAGAAATCATGGAGCCAAAAGATGATATAGATATTAGAGTTATTATCATAATAACAAGTTCTAAAATAAGAAATTCACGTTTATATTTAAATATATCTTTTATGCCTAATTTTAATATATCTAAAAACATCTCATT
>NZ_JH165099.1 GCF_000227315.1 Peptoniphilus indolicus ATCC 29427
TAAAAATGAGACATATATGTTGAAATTTACATTCTTTATAATTATTAGTATTGGCAAATATGGCTTAATAAAAATTTTAATGAGTTCTAAAAATAGTGTACATGTAAGAAAAAGATTTATCTAAAATGTGTTTAGATGAAATAATTAGAATTTAATGAAGCTTAATTATAGATCTGAAATTTAAAGTTTAGATAAATGAGGACTGTGATTATAAATTTATAACTAATTGTAAAGGAGAATCTAATTGAGAAAAAAATTTATAGAATCATCAGACAATATTACAGGTAAGATCTTTGAAGAAATTTTTGATAAAAATAAAGATCTCAATAATTTAATGCTGCTAGGAGAGATATTGGATAAACTTAGTGATGGAGTTTATATAACAGATGGGGAAGGACTTACAATTTTCGTAAACAAGGCATATGAAAGAATAAGTGGAACAAGTAGGAGTTTATTTATAGGCAAGAAAATGGAACAAGTGATAAAAGAAGGGCTTATAAATACATCTGGGACTTTAAAAGTTATTGAGAATTTAGAAGAAGTAACTATTAATCAGATTCTAAATAATAAAAATCAAGTCGTAATTACAAGTACGCCAATTTTTTCTAAAAATTCTGAAATATCTATAGTTGTGACTACAGTAAGAGATGTTACTGAAATAAATGAATTAAAAGATAAGTTGGATGAAAGTGAACAAAATATATTAATGCTTAAATATTTAATAGATCAGGAAAGTAAGGTTATATATAATTCACATATAATGAAAATGATTCTAAATAAAGCTAAAAAAGTAGCGAATTATGATGTATCTGTATTAATTACAGGTGAAACTGGAGTTGGAAAAGATGTTATAGCAAAATATATATATGAAATTGGGAGCAGAAAAGATGGGCCTTTTGTTGAAATAAATTGTTCTGCAATTCCAGCAAATTTAATAGAATCAGAGTTATTTGGATATGAGTCAGGAGCTTTTACAGGGGCATTGAAAAAAGGTAAAAAAGGAATATTTGAAATTGCGAATAATGGCACAGTGTTTCTAGATGAAATAGGTGAATTACCATTAGAACTTCAAGCAAAATTACTAAAAGTAATACAAAATAAAAAAATAAGAAAAATAGGAGCAGATAAGGATATTCCAATAGATGTGAGAATAATAAGTGCGACAAACAGAGATTTAGAAAAGATGGTAAGTGAGAAGTCTTTTAGACAAGATTTGTATTATAGGATAAACGTAATTCCGATACATATACCACCTTTAAGAGAGAGAAGAGAAGATATAATTCCTTTAGCGCTACATTTTTTAAGAGAAAATAATAAAATAAATAAAACTAAAAAGTATTTTTCAGATAAAGTACTTAGAATATTTTATAAAAATAATTGGTATGGAAACGTTAGAGAGTTAAAGAATATAGTAGAGAGGGTTGTAATTTTAAGTAGAGATAACTGTATAGAAGAATGGGATTTACCGGAAGATATGGTAAATTGTAATAAAAATGTACAAAAGAAAAATATTTTTGAAAGTGGAAGTAACCTTGATGAAATGTTAGATCAATATGAGAAAAAGATAATCAAAGAAGTTATAGATTACACTAATTCACAAAAAGAAGCATCAAAGATTTTAGGTATAACTGAATCAAAACTTTGTAGAAGAATTAAAAAATTGAGAATATAAAAAATATAAATTGCAAA
>NZ_JH165100.1 GCF_000227315.1 Peptoniphilus indolicus ATCC 29427
TCGTAGGGGCGGCACGTGACTTCAAGGAATTTTATGAAATTAAAAAACAATAGACAAATAAAAAACTTAAACAGCAAAACAACAAAGGCCCGCCCGTCAACACAATAAAACGAAATATAAAAAATTTTAAAAATATCAATATAAACAACAACCGTAGGGGCGGCACGTATATGCAAGGTAAATAATGAATTAAAAAACAATAGACAAATAAAAAACTTAAACATCAAAACAGCAAAGGCCCGCCCGTCAATACCGATAATTTCCAAAACCGTAGGGGTGGCACGTATACAAAATAAAAAAGCGACATCCCTGTCGCTCAAATAATTATACATCCATTAAAAAATCAATAATATTTCTGTGAATTATACCATCCTGACTAAAATCAACCTTATCCATAGATAAAACATACTTCGGATAATTATCATTTAGTTGCTTATAAATCCCAAACTCCCTTTCCCTTGTGCTCTCACTTTCCATAAGATAGGTAACCTGAAAATAAATAATCCCCTCAGAATTCTCAGCAATAAAATCAATCTCTCTATCCTTTAACTTCCCAATCTTTACCTTGTATCCCCTAGAAAGAAGCTCAATAAAAACAATATTCTCAAGAACACGCTCAATGTCCCTACTGTTTGAAAATCCTTTAGCCTGCCTAAAACCATGGTCAGTCAAAAAATATTTCTCATCAACCTTTAATAATTTCTTTCCAACAGTATCATAACGCGGAACCTTCTTTAAAATAAACGCACGATTACAATACTCTAAATAATTCAAAATAGTATCAATCGAAATATTTCTATTCTCGCTTTTAAAATAATTCCTTATCCCATTCGCAGAAAAAGTGTGCCCAATATTTTCAGTTACATATGACAAAATCCTATTGAAAACGTCAATATCCCTTATGTCATAATACTGTAGCACGTCCTTGATTAAAACAGTATTATACACATCCCCCAAATATTTAAAGCTGGATTCCTTATCCAATCCAAAAAAACTTAAAAACGGCATTCCACCAAACTCTATAAAATGATTAAATAACTCATCCCTAGATAAACCACTATAACTAAAAATTTCCAAAAACTCACTAAAAGTAAAAGGCTGAATTTCAAAATCAACATACCTTCCAGCTAGTAAAGTTGCTAAATCAGAAGAAATAAGAGTTGAATTAGAACCGGTTAAATAAATGTCACAATCCACATCAACATTAATTCCATTAATCACTCGTTCCCATCCATTAACCAATTGCACCTCATCAAAGAAAAAATAAATCTTTCCAGAAGTATTTTTTATAATTGGCAGTAAATAATCAAGCAGTGAATTTGCATCACGAATATTAATTAACTCCAAAGACTCAAAATTCAAGTGTATTTTATTTTCAGGCAGAACATCAACTAAAATTTCATCACTAATAATTTTAAGAAGAGTAGACTTTCCTACACGTCGCATGCCGGTTAAAATTTTTATAATTGGCTTATCAATAAACCCCTCAATTTTTTTTATATATTTATTTCTTTTAATATAATTCATAAAATCACCTTAAAATAAATTATAATCGATAAAAGCACTTAAAACAATAGATTTATCGATTATAATCAAAGCTATTGCTGATACTTTAAAATTTATCGATTATAGTCGAAATTTTTAGCAGTGTTTTTCTTTTTATTAAACGCCAATCCCGTAGGGGCGGC
>NZ_JH165101.1 GCF_000227315.1 Peptoniphilus indolicus ATCC 29427
TCATTTTGAGACTTTTGCAACAACCTCTTCTTTAATACTATTTTAACTATATGATTTGTATATGATTCATCTTCATAGTCTTAATTGCACTTTCATGACTTTCTAAAGTCACACCCGCACAACAACTCTCATCAACTTTTATAGGTATATTAGGCAGATATGATTTTATTAGAAGCGCATTTGATACTACACAAATATCTGTACAAAGTCCAACTAAAGTTATACTGTCAATTTTATCTTCTCTATCCAATTCCCTTAACTCCTCAGCTAATTCAACAGCTCCAAATGAGCCCTTATCAAAAATCTTACCTTTTATTGCCAAATCAGGATGAATTTCCCAACCATCAGTTCCCTTAATACAATGTTTAACCGGTAAATTCTTCCCCTCCTCAGTTTCAAGATAATCTTCTCCATGAGTGTCCCTTGTATAATATATTTTCCCATCAAAACTATCAATTTTATCTTTTACATTTGATACTATATCAACTGCTTCTTTAGTTCCCAAGCTTCCATTTATAAAATCGTTTTGCATATCCACAACTACTAAAATTTTCATATTATACCTCTTATAGTAAATATATTTCCTCTGTACTTTCTATTAATTTATCTCTTAAAGATTGTTCCAATTTCATCTCCCCTAACTATCTTTCTAACATTTTTTAAATCATCAGAATTAGCTATTACAACATCTATTCCCTTTTCCATACACATTGTGCAAGCTTTTATCTTTGTTGCCATACCACCCGTTCCGACACTTGAATCTGAATCTTTAGCCATAGATTTTAAATTTTCATCGATTATATTTACTTCTTTAATTAATTCTACATCACTATTTTTGTTTGGGTCATCTGTATATAATCCATCTATATCAGATAATAAAATTAATAAATCAGCATCTATAAGTCTAGCCACTACAGCTGATAAAGTGTCATTATCTCCAAACATAATTTCAAACGTTGAGATCGTATCATTTTCATTTACAATTGGAACTACATCCATCTTCATCAACTGATCAAATGTATTACGTGCGTTTTCACTCATTTTCTCATCTGTTTCTATTACCTTTGTAAGTAATACTTGACCTACTTTATAACCGTATTCGCCAAAAGCTCTGTTATATGTATTCATAAGCGCAACTTGTCCAACTGCTGAAGTAGCTTGCTTTCCTATTGTATCTCTTGGCCTTTTTCCCATTCCAAGTTGTTTCGCTCCACACGCAATTGCTCCTGATGAAACTAATACAACATTTATTCCCTTATCTTGTATATTTGAAATCTCCTTAGCTAACTCTTCTATTCTTTCAATATTAACTGCTCCATTTTTATGAGTTATTGAGGATGACCCTATTTTTATAACTATTTTTTCCAATTTATTACTAAAATTTCTCATTCTTCCCTCCGAATAGTATTACTGTTTAATATACTACACTGACTTTTCTAATTCAATAATATAATGATTAATATATTTAATATTTTTTTACCTAAATTGCAATATCAAATTGAACTATTTCTCCCAAAATATCAACTAACCCTAATTTATTTAGTTCTTTTATGAACACCTCTAGAGGCGTTCGGTAATTTAGGATTTTTCTTGGTAAATTGTTC
>NZ_JH165102.1 GCF_000227315.1 Peptoniphilus indolicus ATCC 29427
AGTACCATAAATAGTGTAAGAAAGAAAGTGATTTCTATCTTGCACTATTTTTGTATAATGAAGAAGTAGTATGACGATCGTCTTTTAGGGTTAAAACATCCGCAATAAAAACTGTCATCTACCTCTTCATTATTCATATTCGGTTAAGCAGGTTGGGCAAAACGTCCGTGTCACGAGCTAAAATGAGTGTAATGGTGCAGGTAGGAACTACAAATTTAAAAGAAAGAAGGTAAGAAAATGATATCTATAGGAATAGATATAGCAAAAGAAAAATTTACAGCCTGTGCCTTAGAACAAGGTAGCAAAATTATTTGGAAGCCCTTTGATGTAAATCTTAACAAACCAGAAGTAGAAGGATTCTTAAATAAACTAAAAGATTTAAATCAAGAAATCAAAATAGTCATGGAAGCAACAGGAAAATATCATTTGCCAATTCTTTATGAATTAAAAAAACAAGGATACTTTGTAGCAGTAATTAATCCATTAAAAATGAAACAGTTCTGCCGAGTGTTAAACTTCAGAAAAGCAAAAAATGATAATATAGATGCCACACAAATAGCAGAATATGGGTTGATGTATTGGAAAGAATTACAAGAACACAAAGTAGATACAGAAAATTTTAGAACTCTAAAAGAATTAAACAGATCTTATCAGCATTACATGGACCTAAGAATCAATCAAATGAACTTCATAGACCAAACAATCAGTCAAACATTTCCAGGAATAAAAAAATTAATATCTCATGGATCTAAAGACTTCTCAAAAGACAAACTATTAGATTTCTTAGAAACATGGTGGCACAAAGACCTAGTTTTAGAAAAAACAGAAGAAAAATTCATAGAAGACTTTAAGAACTGGGCAAAAGAAAAGAGATACCATCCTAATGCTGATAAAGCTAAATCCATTTACAAGCTTGCAGAGGAAAGTATCTCAACTCAACCTTCCAATAGCTCATACATAAAGATGAACCTACAAGAAGGGATAGAATTGATCAAACATATAAATCAAATTCTATATAATATTTTATCACAAATGATAGAAATTGCCGAGCCTCTAGAAGAATATCAAGAAGCCAAAAAATTCTCAGGAATATCAGACAAATTAGCAGTACAAATAACAGCAGAATTTGGAGACTTATCAAAATTTAAAAATAAAAAATGCCTAATATCCTTTGTAGGAATAGACTCACCTCCATATGAATCGGGGAATTTCAAAGCAGATCAGAGAAAAATAACCAAAAGAGGTAATGCAATACTTAGAAAAATAGGATACCAATCTATGAAATGTATGATGAGTGTTAAAAATCCAGAAAATGAAATATATCTATATATGCTAAAAAAAGAAAAAGATGGAAAAGCAAAAAAAGTATGTAAATTTGCAGGCTTAAATAAGTTCTTAAGAATCTACTATGCAAAAGTTATGGCATCAAAACAAGAAAAGGAGGCGTTAAAAGTAGCTTAGAGCTAGGAATAGAATAGTTAAAACAAGCCGATATCAACCGGCTTATTTGCTATGCTTAAATTCAATACTAAATATTACAAGCCTACTCTGAAATTAATTTCGGAGTAGGCTTGACTTTTGTTAGCAGGTTTT
>NZ_JH165103.1 GCF_000227315.1 Peptoniphilus indolicus ATCC 29427
TAGTTAAAAAGTATAAATATATCATTCACCAATTATAGAAATCATACAATTTAATTTATAGTTTGAACTATCTCGTCTTGCCGAATTTAGCTCAGGAGTATTAAAAGTTGAAACTCTGCAAATTTCAATATTTTCTAACAGTATTCCACAGGAAATAAGTATATCTAAATTTGCGTCCACCATACTCAATTTATATTTTTCTCCAAAAGGTTTGAAGAATGAATCCCGATTTTTAAAAGTTTTAAACTCATCATAGACATCTATTCCAACTTCGTAGTTCTCTTGGTCAATGCTAGGTCCGATAAAACAGAGTATATTTTTTGCCTCACAACCAAAATCTTGAATCATTAAATCGAGTGCATTTTTTGAAATTTTCTTTACTGTACCTCTCCAACCGGAATGGACAACGGCTTGGACTTTTTTAATTGGATCATACATCAAAACTGGAGTGCAGTCGGCGAATTTAATGACAAGTGCAATATCTTTTTTATCTGTAATAAGTCCATCGGTATTTTCAAACATTTTGCCATAAGGTTTATCTGTTCCGTTAAGACCATCTGCATACATAACATTATCTGTGTGAAGTTGGTGTGCAGTATAAAATTTATCTGGTTTAATTTCAATTATATTTGCAAAATGATTCAAATTTTCTGCTATTTGAGGGTTGTCACGTATATCGTAGGAAGAGCCGGAGATATAGTGTTTAAGTCCGGCGTTTAATAATAATTTTGAAAAAATCATTTTTTACGAATCTCCTCTAACCATTCAGTTTCTTCGGGGCTGTGTGAAACGTGTTTATCTATATTAAGTGAGTTTAAAATTTCTAAATCTTCTTTAGATAGTTCAAAATCAAATAAGTCTATATTTTCAAAAACTCTTTTTTCTTTTGTAGTTCTTGGAAGGACTATTACATCTCTTGCAATATTATATTTTAAAACTATTTGTCCAACACTCACATTATATTTTTTAGCTAATTTTAAAACAGCTTGGTCATTAAATAACTCTCCATTGCCTCTTGCAAGAGGACTCCAAGCAATGGGTTGTATGTTTTCTTTCTTTAGATAGTCTATAAAATTATTTAGAGTGAGCAAGGGATGGGTTTCGATTTGGTTAACATGAGGTTTTATATTTGCGGTCACAGAGAGTTTGTCTAAGTGATGTTTGTAGAAATTGCAAACTCCTATGTTTTTAAAAACACCTTGTTCATAGTAATCTTCTAAGACTTTCCAAGATTGTTCACTGTCTTCGCCTGGCCAGTGTAAATACATAATTTCCAAGCGGTCTGTTTTAAGTGATTTTAAAGACCTTTCGATACTTCTCTTAGTGGCATCTGCTCCGAAATCTGAAGGCCAAACTTTAGAAGCGATTTTAAATTTATTTAATTTTTCAGATTGTATTATCTCACCAATAAATTCTTCATTTTTATAAAAATAAGCAGTGTCTATTAATTCATAATTGGCTTCATGAGCAACAATCATAACTTTTCTAAGTTCAGGCTCATTTTCCAAAGTATATACACCAAGCCCAACGGCTGGTAAATTATTTCCATTGTATAAATCAAAATATTT
>NZ_JH165104.1 GCF_000227315.1 Peptoniphilus indolicus ATCC 29427
AAAAATAAAGGTGAATTATATGAAAAATATACAACATTAGTTGCCTTATCTCTTTTGCTAGTAGGCGCTGGAAATAAAGCACAATACTCTGATATAGAAAACCACTGGGCAAAAAATTATATAGAAAAAATGTCTGATTCTAAACTGCTATTGGGCTACACAGATGGTAGTTTTAAACCAAATAATTATATTTTAAACGTTGAAACCTATACAATAATAAATAGAATTTTTAAATTTGACAACTACACTACTGATAAAATAAATTCTAATTTAGATTCACACAAAGATAAATGGTACTATAATGAACTATTAGCTGCCGAGTCAGGTAACTATATAAATTTCAATAGAAACTTTAATGTAGAGCCAATTACTCGCTTAGAAGTGTGCAAAATATTGAGCACTTTATATAATTTAAAATCTGAAAATAAAAATTATTTTACGGACTTGGATAAACTTCAGTACAAAGAAATAGAAGCTATAAACTCTCTTGCAAAAGATGGTATAATAAATGGCTTTGGAGATAACACATTCCGACCAAAAGAAAAAATAACTCGTGCAGAATTATCTAAAATTTTAACTTTATCAATCGAAAGATACGGTACTGAACTTAGGAAATTTGACCCCTCTAAATATGAATCTCTGTTGAAAAAATTAGAAAATCTTTCTAAAGTAGATGCCAGTAGATTGAGTTCGACAGATATTCAAAAACTAAATTATATAATTGAGCAAACTTCAAAAGAAAGTTATATTTCAAATAGTGATTTTGAAACTTGGAATACATTTTTAGATAACATTTTAAGCGGTTTCAATTCTAATAATGTAAATAATCCAAATGCCAACTCGAGCAAAAATATAAATTTAAATATTAAGGTTTCAGATTCCATGGGAAACCCTATATCTGCAAGCATTAAAATTAATAATAAGCCTTTTACAGGAGCTCGTTTAAGCCCTGGTAAATATCTTATTAAAGTAGAATCTCCCGGTAAAAAAAGTTATGAATCATTCCTTGAGATAAATTTGGACCAAACTTTGGAAATAACATTAGAAGACGCTAAACAATCCTTTTTAAAACTGACTTTAAATTCTACATACCTAAGCAGTCCTGCCGGTTATGAATTTAAATCCGGTGCAAGAGTTAGCGTAAAAATTGATGTTCCAACTGGCATGGAAGTTGATTCGCTAATTGTAAATGGTGTAAAAAAAGGTGTCCTAAGTGATAAATTTACATTTATCATCAAAGAGGACACTCAAATAGATGTATCGTTTAAACCTGAAGAGAACCGTTAAGGGTCTCTTCTTTTTTCTTTTTAAATCATCAATTAAAATTGCTTATCACATAAAGCAATATATATTCCTTTTCATCATTCAAATTACTTTCAATTGCTGCAACTTTAAATTTTTCATTCAATCTTTCAATAAAATATGAACCATTTAATTCATCTAATCCAACGTTAAATTTTAAAAATAACTCCTTCATTAAA
>NZ_JH165105.1 GCF_000227315.1 Peptoniphilus indolicus ATCC 29427
CGGTTTGAATTTTCTATGTGCTGTTGTTTTTTACTTTCTACCGCTTAAATAAATTATTATGATCTCTGTATTTGTTTATTAAATTTTTAGGTTTTTATTGTTTAACATTCTACTAAACATCATATGATATAAATCTTTAGATGATTCTTCTATTTTAGTAATACTTGATATTTTATTTCCTGCGTCCTTTGATGATGCTCCGCAAAGATAAAAGGCTTCATTGTCTGTTCCATAGTCTATTGCTATATATCTATCGTGATATTTTTTACCTGCTACCTTCAGTTTTAGGTCTATATTAGGATAACCTTTTCTAAAATCGTCCAAGATATTTTTTGTGAGCATATCCTTATTTTTTATATTATCACTAAAGACTATGATTTGGATATTATCTCTTGCAGCTCTTAAAAGTTCTAATGTTTTAAGTCCTATGTAGTTGTCTATGGCATAAATGCTTTTCTTTGCTGACTTATATATTTTTGTATATGCTACATCTGCTTCTATCTTATCTCCATTCATCAAAAGGAAGTGTTTATATGTTTGCGGATCTATGAAATTATCCATTACTTTTTTCAAATCTTCTTTTGTGGCTAGGGTGTTCATCTTTCTGTCTATTCTAGCTATATCATTTGTATTTTTATTTGTTTGAATAGCAATTTGTAATAATTCTTTTGAGCTGATAAAATCTTGGTTTTCAATTATAAAGTCTTTCATCTGCTTAAACATTCGTATTAAAGCCTTGCTCTGCTTAACTGCAAGTTCGCCTCTTAATACAGTCATAAGCATATATATGCCCTGTTCTGTAAAGGCATATGGCAGCTTTCTACGCCCGCCCCAACTTGATGTCGATTTTTTCGACATCAAGTTTTCAAATTCTGACTTTGTCAACTGGAACATAAAATCATCATCAAATTTTTCCGAGTTGTTTTTTACTTGCTCGTTAAATCTTGTCGTTGTATATCCATAGATTTCAGCAAGTTCAAAATCAAGCATAACTTTTTGGTTTCTTATATAGTAAATCTTACTTTCCATTGTAGTTTCTTCTATTACTACAATTTCTTTATTTTGCTCTGTCACAAAATACGCCTCCTATATATTTTTTTAACTACAATTTGTAAGCTATTTCTTCATCACGTTTTCAAAATCTACTTGTTATAATTGTACCAAAAATATAGGTTCTTTTCTATCTGTCAGTCCCCTTATGGAAATGTTGTTATATTTTATTTAGTTCATGTAGGGGCGGCACGTGTTTGTGAAATAGATAATTAGTTTGATGATGTAATGGACAAATCGAAAATTATATTATAAAGCAGTATAGGCCCGCCCGTTTTTTTGGGGGTTCGTTTTCGGTTTATATTTTATTTAGTTCATGTAGGGGCGGCACGTGTTTGTGAAATGGATAATTAGTTTGATGATGTAATGGACAAATC
>NZ_JH165106.1 GCF_000227315.1 Peptoniphilus indolicus ATCC 29427
AGATATCATATAACAGTAAAATATTTTATCTATTTCATATTTATTCTTCCTCTAACTCAAATCTATATTTTTGTTCAACATTTGGATACTTTTCTCTGTCTACTTCTGAAATAAACATCTCATAAGGTCTTGCATATATACCGTAATCTCCATACAATGCTTGATATACTACTAATTTTTCTCTAGTTTCACTATGTATTGCTATGTTTAAAACTTTATACATTTTACCTTTAAAGTGTCTGTATTTTTTATTTACTATAAGTTCTCTCACTTTTATTCTCCCTGACTTATGTATAAAAATTAGGCCGAGATTTCGACCTAATTTTAATGCAAATTAAATTATTTTGCTTCTGTTTTTGTCTCTATTTTTTCTTCAGCTTTTGGTTCAGCTTTAATTTCTTTTTTAGCTTCTTCTTTCGCTTCAGGTTTTACTTCTTTTTTAGCTTCTTCTTTCGCTTCAGGTTTTACTTCTTTTTTTGCTTCAGCCTTTTCTTCCTTCATTTCAGGTTTCATTTCTTTTTTAGCTTCTTCCTTCATTTCAGGTTTCATTTCTTTTTTAGCTTCTTCAGTTGAAATTAATACTTTATTTTCAGCTTCATTATATTCTACCTTTACCATATTAAGAGCTTTAGCTACATCTCTTAAACGATAGTAGTTGTTTCCTTTTATTTTATAAGCTTTTACTTCTAAAAGTTTTTCTTCAGCTTTTGGTTCAGTTTTAATTTCTTTTTTAGTTTCTTCTTTTGTTTCAGGCTTTACTTCTTTTTTTGCTTCAGCCTTTTCTTCCTTCATTTCAGTCTTTGCTTCTTTTTTAGCTTCTTCTTTCGCTTCAGGTTTTATTTCTTTTTTAGCTTCTTCCTTCATTTCAGGCTTTGCTTCTTTTTTAACTTCTTCTTTCGCTTCAGGTTTTACTTCTTCTTTTGCTACTACATAAACTTTATCATTAGTTATTTCAGCTGTAACATTTTCTTCTAAATCTTCTACTTCTTTTCCGTCATTTTTATATTCTTGACCTAATGTTAAAAGAACTTTACCTTCACTGTATTCAACTGAGAATTTTGAAGATGTTTGATTTAAAACCATTGCTAAATCACTTAATTTGAAATAATTTTCTCCATCAATATTATAACCTGCGATAGAAACATCTTTTCCATTTAAGCTAACTTTTTGTGGTGACACTACAACTTTAGACATAGTCATCATAGGTTGTTTTTCTGCATCTTTATTAAGTTGCTCAACAACAGCCTTAACATCTTTTACTTCCTTAACTTCTTTAGCCATAACTGGCATAGCAGAACTTGCTAATACTACTGTTGCCAATGCTACTGGTAATAATTTTTTCATTATAATCCTCCTAAAATTTTCTTATTTCCATATATCATCTAACAATATTAACTTTATGTCAAGTTATAGCTACTTAATTTAA
>NZ_JH165107.1 GCF_000227315.1 Peptoniphilus indolicus ATCC 29427
AATGTTATATTAGTAATTACACTATTATCCAAACTATCCCAAAGATAGTCTACAATATTTTCCGAAATTTCTTCTAATATATTTCTATAATAATTTAAAAGTTCTGCACTCTTATCTATATAGTCAAAAAGTTGAAGTTTCATATTATCACCCTATCTAAGTATACATTAGAATAAAAAAATCCCAAGGCTTTACCTTAGGATTCTTGAATATTTATAACTTCAACTTTATGTTTTACTGAAAGTTCTTTAATTTTATTCACATAAGTTTCTTGTTCTTTTCTTCCTTTAAGTTCCGATTCTACACTTCCCTTAATTTTATCAAAATCAAGTTCTTCATGTTTATCATCTAATTTAATAATATGATATCCAAATTGAGTTTTGACAGGTTCAGAAATTTCTCCTACATTCATTGAAAATACTTTTTCATCAAACTCAGGAACCATTTGACCCTGTGAAAATTCACCTAAGTTTCCACCATTGGCACTTGAAGGACAACTTGATTTTTCTTTAGCTATCTCAGCAAAATTATCTACATTTACCTCTTTAAAAATACTATTTGCCTCTTCTTCTGTTTCTACTAATATGTGAGAAGCACTAACAGTAGGTCCTTGGTTAAAGTGTTCTTTATTTTCTTCATAATACTTCTTTATTTCATCTTCACTTACTTCAATATTTTCTAAAGTTTTCCCAAGAGCATATGTCATAAGCAATGAATCTTCTGTAGCTTTTAAAACTTCAATAAAATCTTCATTTTTATCATATCCCTTTTCTCTAGCATCTATTACTAAAAGTTGTTGACTAATTAATTCATCTAAGATTTCCTTTGAAAATCCTTTTTTATTATAATAGTCTCTTAATTGTGGATTTAATTGTCTTAAAAAATTTTCATAATGAGCTGTAGTGATTTCTACACCATCAATTTTTGCAATTATATGTTTTTCCATAAATTTTCCTCCTCATAAAAAAAAGCAGCCTAGGCTGCTCAATAATTTATAATTCTACGATATTTTCAGCTTGAGGTCCTTTTTCGCTTTCAACTACGTCAAACTCAACCGCTTGACCTTCATTTAAAGTTTTGAAACCTTCTTTTTGAATTTGTGAGAAATGGCAGAATACATCTTTTCCATCTTCTCCTGTTATAAATCCAAATCCCTTTTCACCGTTAAACCATTTTACTGTACCTTTCAAAATTTACCTCCTTGTTACTCTAATCATTTGTAAATGTATAGACTTTGAGGTTTACTCTAAAAGATTCAATCATTTTCAAATTCATAAAGTTGTATTACTTGACTAAGTATATCATTTTTAACCCTATTAATCAACTAAAATAAAATTATATTACCCTTAGCGTGTAAATCATCGCCATATATTTCAAAATAATCCCTAGTTTCACTACAATTTATATCAATTT
>NZ_JH165108.1 GCF_000227315.1 Peptoniphilus indolicus ATCC 29427
TTACTGGTTTTACAGTTGCTTCAACAGTACTACTTTCACTTTTCCCTGTCACAGCTTTTAATTCAAGAACTTCTTGTTCTTTCAATTCTCTATTTACAGCAACTGAGAATTTTCCATCTGAACTGACTATTCCACGACCTATTTCAGTTTGATTTTTATCTTTTACAACAATAATATCCCCTGATTTTCCTGTTCCTTCTACTAATTTTGTTTCTGGTTCCGCTACTATATCTTTAGGTTCATGTGCAGCTTTGTCATAACTTTCTTCATCATAGAACACTACTTGAATTTTACCATCTTTTAATTTTTGTCCCCATTTTTCTGCCGTTAAACTTACTTCAAAAGAATCTCCGGCTTTTGTAATTTGATTATCTTTAACAACATCTCCTAAAGTAGCTGGTACAGGATTTTCGTTGTTGTTCGCATCCACTACGATTCCTTCTCCAGGTTTATCACTATTAAGAAGATCTTTAAGAGTAGTAGTTTCTATATCCTTTAAAATATAACTAGCTTGTTTATTCTTATTATTTCCTAGAGGTACTTGAATAATACTTTGTTTTATTTTCAAATCCGGTGTAGCAGGAACCAATCTTGCATATACTACACGTATATCTAAATCATTCCCTTTCTTAGGTGTTCCTTTGTTGAAATATGCATAAAAAATTGCATTTTCAGCTGCTTCATCCCCTTGATATACTTTCTTATCATTTTTTGTTAAGATATTATAAGTTTTCGGAATATATGAACTTGTTTTCCCTAATTCATATCCTTCACTCTTTCCAGTTTTAAACTCAGAACCATTTACTTCGCTAACACCCTTAATCCCTATAGTCCCATTTTTTGCATCAAAATATGAAAATTCTAATTTATAGTTTGTATTACTATATACCTTTTGTGTAAGTTCATATGCCGATTCACTATTTTTTCCATTATCCCAAAATCCACCTTGATGCACTCTAAGCACTTTTTTACTTGGCGCTTTATCTTCCTTAAGCTCACTTACTTCAACCCTTGTATTCGCTTTAACTTTTCCCTTTTCAATACCTTTTTCAGTATTTTTAACGAAATAAACTACAGGAATTTTACTTTCATCAACTTGAGTTGGCGGAGTAAATTTATCATCTATTTGTGACTCTACTATACCACTTGAAGCAAGCAACAAACTCCCCACTCCATTTGCACTTGCCGTTGCAACATCTCCAAAAAGAATAGCAAATCCTAACATACATGACACAAATCCAACACTTAGTTTACGCATTGCATATTTGGGTTTCTTTTTAGTTTCTAGTTTCTTCCTTAGATTACTTTGATTTTCCATTTCTACCTCCATTTTCAAAATACAATATAATTTTGTTTTCACAAAACATTTATATATATATATATATAT
>NZ_JH165109.1 GCF_000227315.1 Peptoniphilus indolicus ATCC 29427
GTTATATTCTTTTCCTTCTAATTCCCATCTTTCAAATTTAAATCCTTCTTTTGTTGGATCTTCCGGTTTTGCTGCTTCTTTGCCCTTCTTAACTACTACCGGAGCAACTTGACTTCCACCATTTGAGTCAAATGTTACTGTAAATACTTCAACTACTTTTACTACTGCTGTTGTTCCGTCCATTTCTACGGTTCCAACTACTTTGTAATTACCTGTTTCATCTTTGTAGTCTGCTCCATCTACAAATTTTTCTGTTTCTTCATTTAACTTTTCTACCGTCAAGTCTTCAACAGTTTTTAACATTGAGATTACATTGCCATCTTTATCTACTTCTTTGATATTTAAAGTATATTTTGTTTGTCCCGGTTTTTCTTTTTGTTTTCTATCTTCTAATCTCTTAGCTTCATCTACTATTTTACCTATCTCTTCTTTGTCTTTAGATCCATCTATTAATTTCTTTGCTAAATTCTTTGATTTATCTGTTATTTCCTTTAATTCATCTATCTCTTTTTTAGCTTTTTCTTTTAGATCGTTTAACTTTCTATCTTCTAATCCCTTAGATTCAGCTACTATTTTTTCTACCTCTGCTTTATCTTTAGCTTTATCTATTAATTTCTTTGCTAAATTCTTTGACTTATCTGTTATTGTTTTTAATTTTTCTATTTCTTTTTTAGCTTTTTCTTTTAACTCAATTTCATTAGCTTTGTCTTTTTCTACTGCCAACTCAAAAGCAATATTAACAGAATTAATAGTCGTAGATGTATTAACTCCACTTATAAATGCTTCTTTTTCTTTGTCACTTAAATATCCAAGATTATTAATTTTTTTAGCTAATCTCACTTTTGTAAATTCTACACTAAAATCGTTTATTTCTTTATCAATTTTTTCTATCTCTATCTTTAGGCTGTTTAATTGCTCTTCGCTTGTATCATAATTATTAAGAGCTTTTATTTTTTTATCTACTTCATCTAATTTAGAAGTTAGTTGAGCTACTGTTTTAAAGAATTTACTTTTAACACTTGCATCTGCTCCTAAATACGCTGACCTTAAACTCTCTACCTCTTCTTCAAATGCTTCTCTTTTTTTATTTAATTCTTCTTTTAATTTTTCAGCTTTATTTTTATTCTCAACTTCACTCGCATAAACAACGCCACTTAATTCCGCATTGCCAAATTTAACCGGCGAAAAAAGTACAAATGCTCCTACTACACATGATACAACACCAATTGACAATCTTCTAATTGAGTATCTATATACTCTATTTTGTTTTTAGTTTTTATAAACTTTCTTAAATTATCCACGGTTCCTCCTACAAATTTTTTAAATATTTCTTTAATTTTTTGTTTTTATCTTACTTATAATCTTATCACATGCA
>NZ_JH165110.1 GCF_000227315.1 Peptoniphilus indolicus ATCC 29427
TATAAAGAGTCTGTTAGAACTTATTCATTCTAACAGACTTTAAACTTCCTAAAAACTATATTCTAAATAAATGACTAATTTTTTTATAAATAAACATTGTAACAATTGAAACTAAAAATCCCTTTATTAAATTAAATGGTACGAGAGAATAAATCATCATATCCCATAAGCTATTAATGTTTGAATTAACAGCTTTTCCTGCATTTATAATTGCTTCCATAGGCATAAAGTTTGCATATAGTGGAAAAATTACAAAATAATTTGAAATTGTTGCCACTATTGTCATTAATACAGTACCAATTAACATACCAACGATTGCGCCTTTAAAGGTATTATCTCTCTTATAGATTATACCTGCTGTTCCTGTTAAGACAGAGGCGATTATAAAATTAGACAATTCTCCTACTCCCCCAGTAGAAGTCCCCTTTAGCGCTATGTGAAGTACATTTTTAACCGCACTTATTATAATTCCAGCCACCGGACCCATTGTAAATGCTCCAACCATTGCCGGTAAATCAGAAATATCAAGTTTAATAAATGATGGTGCAATAAATGTCAATGGAAATTCAAAAAACATAAGTAAAAATGCAACTGCACTCAACATTCCGATTCTACTCATCACTTTAGTATTACTCTTACTGTTAACTTTATTCATAAATAACCCTCCCAAAAATTTGGGCTCAAAAAAAGCCCCAAAACTTCGGGGCATTCAATCACAACTTTAATTGCAATTTCTTCTTTCATCCAGACTTTACTGTCGGTACTTGAATTTCACAAGTTCAATCCTATTTAAAAGGATTCGCGGACTTTACCGCCGGTCAGGAATTTCACCTTGCCCTGAAGATACTTACTGTAATTAGTATACTATACTTTTTCATACTTTACAATAGTTTCATTCTAATAATCCCTATTATAATTAAGTGTAATGGATAAAATGCGTAGAATAAATATTTTAAATTCAAACCTCTTTTCCCATTATAAAAATAAACTAATGGGATTGACAGAAATACTGCCGGCATATGAATTTCAAAAGCAAAGGCTGGCAATATGGATATAGCTCTTGTCTCCCTACTCTTACTAAATGAATACATAATAATAGCTGCCACTATACCATACATTCCATAGTCTGCCTCAATAACTTCAGACACTACTGCAAATGTAAACACAGTTATTATACCCAACAATATACCTTTAAACCTACTAAACTTTTCTTCTGAAATTTTTATACAATATAACATTGCTAAAATCAAAGATAGTTCTACATATACATTTTGACTATGAGCACTATAATATCCTCCATTTAAAGCCATATCAAATGGAACTTCAGATATAATAGCAAAATTACCATTCT
>NZ_JH165111.1 GCF_000227315.1 Peptoniphilus indolicus ATCC 29427
TTAATAATGTTAATTACAAGACTGGCAAATGCTACCAATCTAATAAAAAATCTTATCATAAAATCAGGTTTCAAAGTGACGAATTATGTAAAGAAAATAAGCTTTCAGTCATTGATGAATATTATGAAGCTTACAAAAGAAAATATAAAACTGCTGGTAAATCTTGGTACGAATATGACCAAAAAAAGAAAGGAAATTCTTGGAAGTCTAAACTGCAATTTGATATAGACAGAATGATTAATAAGTCTAAATCGTGGGAAGAGTTTTTAGAAAATATGAAGAATCTTGATTATGAAATTAAGTTTGGTAAACATATTGCTTTTCGTCATAAAGATAAGCAAAGATTTACAAGATCGAAGACTATAGGAGAAGATTATACTGAAGATAAAATTAAAGAAAGAATAGATTTAGCTATTATGAACAAAGCTAATCCTATTAAAAAAAGAGTAGGAAATGTCATTGATATATCTACTAATACAAAGGCTAAGTCCTCTAAAGGTTATGAAGTTTGGGCAAGAAAACACAATATCAAAACAATGGCTGATTCAATAATAAAGTTAAGAGAGCAAGGCATTAATTCAATTACCCAACTCGATGATCTAATCAAAAAATCTGCTGATGATAGACAAGACTTGTTAGATAAAATAAAGAAAATTGAAACTGAGATGAAAAGTTTATCCCAAGATATGGAAAATATAAATACTATAAATAAATATCGTGAAATCTATAAATACCACAAGAAAAATCCTGATGATAAACAATTTGCAGAGGAGTATTATAGTGAACTTTCTGTCTATAAAATAGCAGCTAAAGAAATTTTAGAAAATTATAAAAAGCTACCCAATACAAAAGAAATACTATCAAGCCTCGATAAATTGCAAGAAAAAAAGAACACCCTTATTCAAGAGTATTCTTTGAATAAAGAACAATTTTCTGACCTTGTTCAGTATAGGAAAAACTATGAAAATTATTATGGAAAGGAAGTAGAGAGGTAAAAAGCTATAAGCAGATAAACTTATAGCTTTGGTCCACAATAATTCCCCTATATTAGTAATCCTATTGCACGAGTGCTGTTACTTTCGGTATTATATTCTGCTTAGTTAGAACTTACTGATTCTAACAATAAACCTTGAACAATAACTACTAAACTTTCCTGATTATTTTTTGCTTTTTGATAATCAAAATATAATCTATCATTATCTACAATATTTTCTATGGCATTTCTTTTATTTATGAAATAAAGATCTCTATATTAAATAAACTATAAAAAAATGGTGCTTTAAGTAAAATATATATTAATGGCTGAGAGATAATTTGCCTTCTTTTAAAATATAAACATTTTTTACATAT
>NZ_JH165112.1 GCF_000227315.1 Peptoniphilus indolicus ATCC 29427
AAATACTAAAAACATAAAACATAAATATAAAAACCATCCCAAAAAGCGTTTTGAGGGTGTAGGAGGAGAGAACCCGAAGATAGGCGTGGGAAACCACGCTTAGATAAAACGAACCTAGGAAAACCATGGGTTTGTCTTCAATATGAGAAGGTTCAATTTGAACCTTCTTTGTTTTTAATAGGGCATAAATTTACCTGCTGATGCTAAAAAATATGTAGACTTAATGCTCTTTATTTTATACAGTCTGGTTGCCTAACAAAACCAATATTATCTTGACAAGCATTCCTCTATGTAATACGATCGTATTACGTAGAGGAGAGATTAACTATTAAAGGGCAAGAGGAGAAATGAAAGGAGCAAAGATATGTCTACAATTAGTTTGAGAGTTCCGGAGGACGAGCTAAATATTATTAAATCTTATGCAAGACTTAATAATAAAAGTCTATCTGAAATAATTAGAATGACGATGCTTGAACATATTGAAAATGAATATGATCTTAAAGTGTTTGAGGAGTATGAAGCAGAAAAGGCAAAAGGAACACTAAAAACAAGACCTATAAATGAACTTTGGGAAGATTTAGAAATATGATATACCAGATAACTACAACAGATAAGTTTGATAAAGCTTTTAGAAAGTTGGACAGACAAATCCAAAAAATAATTAAAGTTTGGATTGAAAAGAATCTTGTAAATTGTGAAAATCCTCGTATTCATGGAAAAGGACTTACAGCAAACAGGAGCGGTCAATGGAGATATAGAATAGGAGATTATCGTATTCTTGCAGATATAAGAGACAATGAACTTGTATTAGTTTTTGTTGATATAGGACATAGAAAAAACATTTATTAATAAAACATAGCATCATTTTTATGAGGAGTATCGCATTCTTTAGTTTTAAAAAATGGAGATAACTTTAATAAGACATTGTAAATTATATTTGTAAAGAAGGTTCAAGTTGAATTTTCTCATCCCAGTCAAGGGTCGCTTCGATTTCCTTTGACAGAAATATGCATTATTTGATGAGGATAGTTATGCCATTTGAAAAATATTATTGGATGGGTTTCTTGTCACACAAGTTTGACAACTTTAGACTCTAAAATAAATAAAGATTAACCCGGCAATTACATAAAATGAAATATCAAAAATCTAAAAAGCCTAAATACCAACACAAACCAAAAGCGTTTTGAGGGAGTTAGAGAGAGGGCGTGAGGGAGAATCGCAACGCCCTTAGCCCTCCCTCGGAATAAAAGATTAAGAAATAAAAAAAGTAATAACATATAAAAAATTTAAACCTAAACGAACCACAAAAAAAACGGGCGGGCCTATATTGCTTTATAATAT
>NZ_JH165113.1 GCF_000227315.1 Peptoniphilus indolicus ATCC 29427
GTGAATTTATTTCCTTAGAAAGGAGGTGATCCAGCCGCACCTTCCGATACGGCTACCTTGTTACGACTTCACCCCAGTCATTAACCCTACCTTCGGCGTCTGCTTCCTTGCGGTTAGCTCGACGACTTCGGGTATTGCCAACTCCCATGGTGTGACGGGCGGTGTGTACAAGACCCGGGAACGCATTCACCGCAGCATTCTGATCTGCGATTACTAGCAACTCCGACTTCATGTTCTCGAGTTGCAGAGAACAATCCGAACTGAGATCGGCTTTTTGAGATTCGCTTGCTATCGCTAGCTTGCCCGCTCTTTGTTCCGACCATTGTAGCACGTGTGTAGCCCAGGACATAAAGGGCATGATGATTTGACGTCATCCCCACCTTCCTCCGATTTATCATCGGCAGTCCCTTTAGAGTTCCCATCTTTACATGCTGGCAACTAAAGGTAAGGGTTGCGCTCGTTGCGGGACTTAACCCAACATCTCACGACACGAGCTGACGACAACCATGCACCACCTGTAATACTGTCCCCGAAGGGAAACCTCTATCTCTAGAGGGGTCAATATTATGTCAAGCCCTGGTAAGGTTCTTCGCGTTGCTTCGAATTAAACCACATGCTCCGCTGCTTGTGCGGGTCCCCGTCAATTCCTTTGAGTTTCATGCTTGCGCACGTACTCCCCAGGCGGAGTGCTTATTGTGTTAACTGCGGCACCGAAATCCTCCGACACCTAGCACTCATCGTTTACGGCGTGGACTACCAGGGTATCTAATCCTGTTTGCTACCCACGCTTTCGTTCCTCAGCGTCAGTTTGTGACCAGTAAGTCGCCTTCGCCACCGGTATTCCTCCTAATATCTACGCATTTCACCGCTACACTAGGAATTCCACTTACCTCTTCACTACTCAAGTTTAGAAGTTTCAAATGCTTACGAGGGTTGAGCCCTCGCCTTTCACATCTGACTTTCTAAACCGCCTGCGAACCCTTTACGCCCAGTGATTCCGGACAACGCTCGCCCCCTACGTATTACCGCGGCTGCTGGCACGTAGTTAGCCGGGGCTTCCTCCTATGGTACCGTCATTATCTTCCCATAGGACAGAGCTTTACGAATCGAAATCCTTCTTCGCTCACGCGGCGTCGCTGCATCAGGGTTTCCCCCATTGTGCAATATTCCCCACTGCTGCCTCCCGTAGGAGTTTGGACCGTTTCTCAGTTCCAATGTGGCCGTTCACCCTCTCAGGCCGGCTACTGATCGCTATCTTGGTGAGCCGTTACCTCACCAACTAATTAATCAGACGCGAGTCCATCTTTGACCGCTAATTCACTTTGATCGTTATGACATGTG
>NZ_JH165114.1 GCF_000227315.1 Peptoniphilus indolicus ATCC 29427
ATAGCGTTTAAGGTAGTATACTCTATTCTGTATTATCTGCAATAAATTTTATTCAAAATAATTACTATTTGCACAATAAATGATAGGTCTACCCTTAACCTTTATTATCAATCCTTCTTGTTCTAAATCACTAATTTCATCTCTTATTGTTTTTGCATAATATCCATCTAAATATCCAATTATATCTTCTCTTTCTATTCCGCTATTATAATTAAAATAATAATCTTGTGAAAGTATAAACATTATATCTTTTTTTACATCAGTATCTAAAGTATTATCATTCATTATTTTTGCGTGAATTTTGTCGAGTTTTTCTACTTTATCTATTAAATTTTCTATAATATCAAATTGCCCCTCAATTAAAATACTCAAAAAAGTATCAATAAAATAATTGAGTTCTCCTTTGTTTTTTACAGAATTAGTGATATCAAAAGCTCTGTAATAATCATTTTTCTTCAAAAAGCTTCCTCTAGCTAATGACATAGCCGTTAAATAACCATAATCTTCTTTTATATACATACTACTTATAAAACGCCCTGTTCTACCATTTCCATCATAAAACGGATGTATATATCCAAAATAATAATGCCCTATTGCAGTTCTTAATAACAGTGGAATTGTATTATCATTTAAAAAATTTAACATCATATTTATATGCTCAGAAATATTATCTTCCCCTAAAATACCTTCGTGGATGCATTCTCCAGAAACAGTATTTTTCTTCTGAACATAAATAGCATTTTCCCTAAAAATTTTACCGTCAGGAATACAATCTTTTTCTAATTCACCTTTGGTAATATGGTCATATATTTTCCTAATATCTTTACTATCTTCTGGAAGTTTTAATATATCTTCACCTGATAAATATATATACGACTTAATCATGCTCACTAATCTGTCATTTGTTAATTTCTTATTCTCGATTATCTCTCTAGTTGTTTCGGCTATTTGTTCTCTGCTACTTTCCACCCCTTCAAGTTCATTTGAACTTTGTAGTTCACTGGAAATAATATCTTTAAGCAAAGATTTTTTCGCCACTTCAGGCAACTTTAATTCAATTTCATTAAGCCGATTATCATTTTCTCTTACTAAATCTAAGTATCTTGAAGTTTCGTTGTTAAAAACATAATATAAACTTAAATTTTCATTTGTTTTGTAAGGATTTATTTTCAAATCTAACCTTAATGTAGTCTCAAACTCATACCTATTTTTATAGATTTTTTCATAATTTTTAAAATCCTTATAATATACTTTTGATATATAGTCCATATTTTCACCTCTCCACTTCTTTTAACTTCTATTTATAAAAAGCCTTGAAACAGTAAT
>NZ_JH165115.1 GCF_000227315.1 Peptoniphilus indolicus ATCC 29427
AAATTAAAAATCAAATAGTATCTGATAAGTCTAGTGAACTCAAAAAGAAAATCAAAAACTTAATAAATAGAGAAACTAACAAATTACAAAAACAATTAAAAGAATTTGAACAATCAAAAGATAGAGATAAATATAAAATATATGCAGATTTAATATCATCTAATCTTTATCGAATAGAACCCGGTGTAAAATCTATAGAAATTGAAAACTTTTATGATGAAATGAAACCTATAACAATTTCTATGGACAATAAAATTTCTCCACAAGCAAATGCAAATAAGTATTATAAAAAATTTGCAAAACTTAAAAATGCAAATTTAAAACTTAAAGATGAAATTGAACGAACTGAATCTTCAATTGAATATCTAAAATCTGTTTTATTTAGTTTGGAACTTAGTGAATCTTCTGATGATATAGATGAAATTCGTGAAGAACTATATGAAATGAACTATTTAAAAAAACGTAATTCAAAAAATAAAAAAGGTAAATTAAAAATCTCACAACTAACCAATGAAAATGGAGATACTATTTACTGTGGTAAAAACAATAAACAAAATGAATATTTAACTTTAAAATTCGCAGGACAAAATGATATATGGTTCCATGTTCAAAATGCACCTGGTTCACATGTTATTTTAAGAAATAATTCTGGTGATTTTCCTGAATCATCAATACTTCAAGCAGCTAAACTGGCAGCTACTAATTCATCATTAAAATCATCTAATAATATTCCTGTAGATTATACTCTAAAAAAATATGTAAAAAGACACCCTTCAAAAATACCAGGTCTTGTAACTTATACTAATTTTAAAACAATTATCATAAAAATAGATTAAAACACCCCTAAAAAGAGGTGTTTTAATTTTGTTTTTAAATTAATCTTCTTTATCTAAAAAATTTAGTTTTTCAAGAACTACTTTGTAGCCATCAGATCCATAATTTAAGCTTCTATTAATTCTTGAAATTGTTGCTGTACTTGCTCCTGTTTCAGATTCTATCTCATGATATGTTTTATTTTTTATCAATAGTTTTACTACTTGTAGTCTTTGTGCTATTGCTTGAACCTCTTTAACAGTACAAATGTCCTCAAAAAATCTATAACATTCTTCAGGCGTTTCTAAAGTTAAAATTGCTTCAAATAAGCCATCTGTCTGCTCACTTTTGATCTTTGAATTATACATATGTGACCTCCTAAGCTTTATCGCTTTTCAATTATTCTTTCGGTATTATAGTAACAATTTCACATATTAAAGTCAAGGCAAATTATACTAATATAAAGCTATATTATATATAAGTTTTATATGTAGTATATTAATTT
>NZ_JH165116.1 GCF_000227315.1 Peptoniphilus indolicus ATCC 29427
CCACTTTTTGATGGTTCTTACTATGAGTGCATATTGGTAAGTATTGACAGTGTTCGCATTTTTTAGGATCGCTTTTATACAGTTTGTATCCATTTCTATCTGTTGTTGAATATTTTAGTATTTCTTCTTTTGGACATATGTAGCAATTGTAGTATTCATCATAAACAAAGTCTCTTTTATATAGCGGACTTTCAACATTTGGTTTTTTTCTTGGGGCAGTATATGGTAATACCGGTAATATCCCATCTTTTATTAACATTCTTGCTATAGCCGCTGTCTTATATCCTGCATCCATAACTATTTTTGTTGGGTTTAGTTTTTTTATTTCATTTTGATAAAAAGGCATAAAGGTTTTGCTATCATGTAGATTCCCGGGGAATGCTTCATATCCTAGTAGCCAACCGTTTTTATCGCATGCGGTTTGAACGCAGTATGCAAATACTTCTTTATGTTCGCCTTTATGAAACAAACCACTTTCAGGGTCTGTGGTTGACTTTATAATCTTCTTAGTCTCCTTTTTTTCTTCTTTTAAATTTAATGATTTTTTATTATGCTCTTTTCTATCTTTATCTATCTCTTTATTTAGTTCTTTTTGATATGATTTAATGCTTTGTTCAATTTCTATCTTCTTGTTTTTGTGTCTATTTGCATGTGTTTTGACATGTGTAGAATCTACAAAAAGGATTGATGAGTCTATAAGTTTCTTTTTTGATGCTTGCATTAATATGTTATTAAAGATTTCATTAAAGATGTCTGTGTATTTAAATCGTCTTCTATAGTTTTGGCTAAATGTTGTGAAATGGGGTATTGTATCGTTAAATCCAAATCCTAAAAACCATCTATATGCAATGTTTACTTCTATTTCTTTTATTGTTTGTCTCATGCTTTTGACATTAAAAAGGTATTGTATGAATACTATCTTCATTAAAACAACGGGGTCTATGCTTGGTCTTCCATTATCTAAACAATATTTATCTTTTACTATGTCGTATATGAAGTTAAAATCTATGTATTTATCTATTTTTCTGAGCAGGTGATTTTTAGGAACTAATTCTTCTACTGATACTATTTGAACTTGCGTTGTTTTATTTTCTTCTTGTTTGTGTAACATTTGCAACCTCCTTATTATTATATTTACATAAAATTTTATGTTTGTATCATCTCAATTTAAAAAGTAGGTGTATTTGCACCTACTTTGTCAACAGTCTGTGAAATAGCCAACTATTTCTTTTTTTATGCCAATAATTAATCATATAACCCACTATATAAACTAATTTATCTTTATG
>NZ_JH165117.1 GCF_000227315.1 Peptoniphilus indolicus ATCC 29427
ATAAATTATGTATCTATAATATTATTTTTAAATCACTTAAATTAGAAATACTATTTTCTCCAATATTTATTCCATAGAATTTCAAATTACAATTTTTAGCAAATTGCATATCACTTTCTGAATCACCACAGAAAAAAAGACTTTTCTAAATTTATTTCAGGATATTTTTCCAGTACTTTTTTCATCATTCCCGTTTTAGGTTTGCAACAGTCACAATTTTTAGACTTAGAATGTGGACAAAAAAATATGTCTAAAATTTCTATCTCATTACTCTTTAAACATTCAAGTAACTTATTTGTAAATTCATAGTACTGCTCTATACTTATTATTCCATCACCAATTATGTATTGATTCGTTAAGATAATTATTTGATATCCCTTACTCAATAAAAATTTCATACCTTCAATTGAACCCTCCAACATTTTAGGTTCTCTTATTAACTTCCATTTTTCATCGGGATAATCCAAATTTATTGTTCCATCTCTATCCAAAAAAGCTACTTTCATCTTGCATCTCCATAAATATTTTATTTCTAATAGACTAAAAATATAGAATAAATAAAAATAATTTACATTTTCAGCTTACCTTATAAGAAATGACATAAGAATATTCTTATGCCACTTCCACTTTATTTTAACTCATGTATAAACAATCCTGAACGAGGTTTTGGCTCAAACCACGTTGATTTTGGAGGCATTACTTCTCCTAAATCCGCAATGTTCATCAATTCTTTTAAAGATGTTGGATACAACGCAAAAGCCACTTTCATATCTTCTCCTACTCTTCTTTCCAACTCTTTTATACCTCTGATTCCACCTATGAAGTCAATTCTATCATCTGTCCTTGGGTCTTTTATTCCCAATATGTTATCCAGTACTTTATCTTGAAGAATTGATACGTCCAATTTATCTATCACACTTGAGTTTTCTATACTATTTTTAAGTTTTATTTTATACCATTCGCCATTTATATACATTCCAAATTCGCCCTTTTCTTTTGGAGCAAATTCTTTATCAACATTTTCTATATAAAAATCTTTTTTTATTGTTTCTATAAAATCATTGTCTGACAAACCATTTAAGTCTTTTACAACTCTATTGTAATCATAAATTTTGACCTGACTTTTTGGATATAAAATTGACATAAAAAAGTTAAATTCTTCTTGTCCAGTATAATTAAGATTTTCTAACCTTCGCATTTCTGCAACTTTTACAGCAGCGGCTGCCCTATGGTGTCCATCAGCTATATATAAATTATTAACTTTTTCAAA
>NZ_JH165118.1 GCF_000227315.1 Peptoniphilus indolicus ATCC 29427
TTAAAAATTTATTTCTTCATATGTTTATTTATAATTTACTCTCATATTTTTAAACTTTCTATTATTCTATATTTTAATCTTTATTTCTATTGACTATTTTTTAATTAAAAGGATTGCTTTTTATTATAAGTTTATTTGAAGATTTTTTAATAATCTACCTAAGAAATATATGTATAATCTAATTTATACAGTCATTATATAAACACATTAAACTAACTAAATTAATCCAATTGCACTTAACTGCAATTTATAATATATTCAATACAGCTCAAGCAATAATCTATCTAAAAGTTCTAATTCTTAAAAATAAGCCCTTGGTAAACCGAGGGGCAAAGTGAATACATCCCCAGAAAAAATCTCCTGAGTTTTCTAATATTATTAAATTTTTAATGAATAGCATTATATCCGGACTGTTTGTTCCTGTTTTCTTATACATTTTATCTTGAAATAATACTAATTTTTATATTCATACATGCAAATGTAAGAGTTGATTTTAATTCCATTTCTCAGACCTTTTATGTTTGTGTACTTAAAAGCATGGAATCCTTTGGCATTTCCAAATTATCTTTCTCCAGTTTCTTTTATTTGTTTATATTCTTTTTCCCTTAATTCTGTATATAGTCTTCTGCTATATCTACATATCCTTGCCATATCTTTCTTGTGATTATTTTTTTGTGATTTTTACTTATTATGCACCTATATAATTTACATTTTTGGTTATTAACTTTATATATTGTAACCTTCTCTATCTGTTATACTATATGTCTAATATTTAGTTTCCCCGGCAGACATAATAATTACAATATTAGACATGTGCAAATTCTCTTTTGTAAACGGATTTTCTAATTTTTGTTTTACTTTTGAGATTGTATATGTTAATACTTATATTATTCCATTTTCTAGTAGTTTTTTTTGCTATTGTTTAGTATATGATCCCATGGTACTGATTATTCAATTGATATCATTTTAAATTGTTTTATTGTTTTTATTTGGCATTTCCCCACCACTTATATTATATATTATACTATTAAATGGCTTCTTTTACTGATTCTTAAGTAATAGAAAAATCACTAGAGTTTTATTTATCTAGTGACTTTGTCTATATTCTATAATAAGCTTTAAAAAGCTTATCATTTTACCTTTGATTATTATTTTTAGTAATTCTTTATACTCCATTAATAATTTCTTTTAATCTAATTACAGTTCTCTCTTTCCCTGACAAGGTACAAGTAAATATGGTCAAATCCCATTCTGCATTTTCA
>NZ_JH165119.1 GCF_000227315.1 Peptoniphilus indolicus ATCC 29427
TTTTTCATTGAATATACTTTAATAGAAAATTCTTACTTAACTCTTTCGAGTTTTAAATTAAAAAGACTAGAAGAAGAAGATTCAATAAATTTTGAACTTGTTAAAAAATTTGTATGAACATCCTAAAACTGTACCATTCAATAATGTTCTGCGATTACGTTTCAAATATATTAGCTTCTGTTTCTCTTAGTTTATTCTTATATAATTTGTATGATTACATAGGTTTTATAGTATCAGCAGTACTATCTCCTATGTTGATAATCATAATTGGAGAAACTTGGCCAAAATCAATGGGTATTCAAAAATATGAAACAGTTATAGCTAAAAAATCTTCTTTCTTAAAAATTTCTATTTCAATAGCTAAACCATTTATATTTATAATAGGATTTCTTTCAAATGTACTTATTAAAATAACCGGTGGAGATAAAGACTATAAAGAACCATTAATTACAGAAGATGAACTATTTGATGCTGTGTCTTTGGGCTATGAAGAAGGAATTTTAGATAAAAGTGAATCTTTAATAATTGAAAATGTCATGGATTTTAGAGGAAGTATAGCTAAAGATACCATGACTCCAAGAACTGATATAGTTGGACTTAGTATAAACTCAACTTACGATGAAATAGTGAGAGTAGTTCAAGAAGAATCTTTTTCAAGAATGCCTGTTTTTGGTGATGATTTAGATGATGTATACGGAATACTTCACGTAAAAGATTTATTGAAGTTTGACTCAAACTTTATATTAAAGGATAATTTGGAAATTTTAAAATCTCCATTCTATACTTTTGAATACAAACCAATTGGTCCTCTTTTTAATGAAATGAGAGCTAAAAGGGTCTCCGTTGCAATCGTCACTGATGAGTATGGTGGTACTGAAGGCATGATAACTATTGAAGATTTAATAGAAAAAATTGTCGGCTCTATATCGGATGAATTTGATGAAGACGAAGATGAGGAAATAATAAAAATTGCTCCTAAAGAGTATCTTATAGATGGCTCTATGAATTTAGAAGAAGTTGACCGTTTACTAGGTCTCAATTTAAAAAGTGATGAAAATGATTCAATTGCTGGATTTTTAATTGAAAAGCTTGACCGTTTCCCAACTCAAGGAGAAGTTATTTCCGTTGATAATTTAAAATTTATAATTCACAAATGTTCTAAGAATAGAATAGAAAAGTTAATATTAAAAATATAGTAAAATTAATGCACCTAATTCCTTTATAGAT
>NZ_JH165120.1 GCF_000227315.1 Peptoniphilus indolicus ATCC 29427
TGTAAATGTCAATATAAGAATGTACATTTTTGCTCAAATAATAATGTACATTTTCTTATTCCTCCTTTTCAAAAATATGGTCTTTTAATCTATATGATGCTCCTGTTATTGAGATGACTGTTGAATGATGTAATAGTCTATCTACTATTGCTTGGGCTATTTTTTCATCATAAAATAGTTCTCCCCATTCTGAAAAGTTTAAGTTACTTGTTATAATTGTACTTTTTGTTTCATACCTTTTATCTATTAGTTGAAATAGCATTCTTTCGTCTCCGTGGTTTAGGGGAAGGTACCCTAGTTCGTCTATTATCAGTAGCTTATATTTTGTGTAATGTTTGATTCTATTGTCTAATCTATTTTCTAGTTTGGCTCTTTTTAGATTGTCTATTAAGTCGTTACATTTGATAAAGTAGGTGCTTATTCTTTTTCTTGCGGCTTCTATTCCTATGGATGTTGCTAAATGAGTTTTACCTACTCCGCTATTTCCTAATATTATTATGTTTTCATTTTTTTCTATGAAACTTAATCCACATAGCATTTTTATTTGATTTTCGTTTATGTTTTCATTGAAGTTAAAATCAAAGTTTTTTAGGGTTTTTATGCTTGGAAAGTTTGCTACTTTTACCATTTGATTTGCTGCTACTATTTTCTTGTTATCTACTTCATAATCTGTTAATCTTAAAAGCCCATCTATTAGTGATATATTTGGATCTTTAAGTTCATTTTCTAAATGTATTATTACCTGCTTTAAATTTAGATATTTTAGGTTGGTTATTAGTCTTTCATAGTTTGTGCTATATTCCATATATTTCTCCAATCTTTTTTAAATTTTCTTTTGCAATTTCTTTTATTGCTACTGAATCTTTGTTTTTTAATGTATTGGATAATATTTCTTCGTAGTCTTCTAAATGATAATTTAATTTTTTATGGCTTATTTTATGAATTGTTACTAATTTTGTGTTATCATAGACGTACAATTTATTATCTAATACTTGTAAGTTTAATGGCTTATTTTCATATTCAGTTGGGACTGAGTATTGATTCTTCTTGTATGTTATCATAGAGGATTTGTTTACTCTTACTTGTGTTAGCTTTATTTTGTAGAGATTTCTTATTTGCTTACTTGGTAGTGGCTTTAAGAAGTCTTTTTCTTTTTCTAAAAGTTTAATTGGTATTTGACCTGTTCCTTGATGAATATCTAAGTTTACTCGGTTATTAATTTTT
>NZ_JH165121.1 GCF_000227315.1 Peptoniphilus indolicus ATCC 29427
ATCTTAATTTAGATTTTGAACAATGAGTCAAGTTTGATTGCCTTATTTTTATATAATATCTATTATTATCTAAAATTCTAAAAAATTTGTAACATATGTTTTGACAGTTAAGATTTTATCAATAGAAAAATTGACACATTTATTGAGAATGGGATATAATAGACTATATTTGATAATGATAATCAATAATTTATTGTAAATTATATAAATTTGTGAATTAAATAGGTGAAAAAATGGATCAAAAATTTATTTTTAATAAATATAAAATAAGTGATGGTGTTTTTTTAGAAATCTATGATTTGGAAATTGAAGAATTGGAATATAAAACTAAGAATGGGTATGGAGATGAAGATTGGACTCTTAGAATTGATCATTGTTTAAATGGACGAATGGAGGCGGATTTTTTTAAACACAAGTATTCTTTTATTGAAGCGGGTGAATTTGCCATAAACAGCAGTAAATATCATTTGATTTCCAGTGCTTTTCCGGGAGGAAGATATAGAGGCTTGAGTATTATTTTTCATGAGGATAAGATGAATAAATTTAATCGCGAGATGCTTAGCTACATTGGAGTAGACTTGTTTAATTTCAATAAATGTATTTCTCCCAATAAACCTTGGTATACAAGAAGAGTATCTGGTAAAATTGAAGATATTTTTACGCTTTTATATATTGAATCTAGACTTGAAACACCACATTACATATGGTTAAAAATAGTTGAACTTCTATACTTTCTAAAACTAAATGAAGTTGAAATAGAAACTGATTTTGATTATTTTTCTGGTGCTTATATAGATATGATGAAAAAGAATGTTAATAAAGCTCTTAAGTCAGATGAAGTAGTAAAATTAAAAGAATTAATTAAATCTACTGGATTAAATACTACTATTTTTTACAAATTGTTCTATCTAATTTATGGTTCCACACCGGCAAATTATTTTAGAGAATATTATTTAAATCTTGCATCTACTAAGTTAGCTACTACAGATAAAAGTATCCAATCTATTGCTATGGAAGCAGGATACAATAACGCCAGTAAATTTTCATCAGCTTTTAAAAAAATTTATAAAGTTTCTCCAAGAGAATATCGTAAAAAAAATTTAATTTTGGAGCATTAAGAAGAAAGATGGGGGAGAGTTAGAAAATTATTTATTATAAAATAGTAACTGAAGTTTATTAAAACTAGCTTCAGTTACTATTTTTTAGGAGGAAATAT
>NZ_JH165122.1 GCF_000227315.1 Peptoniphilus indolicus ATCC 29427
TTAACAATTTACGAATATAAAATAAAAGGCGATAACATAAAATAGAATTATCTATTTGCTTATTACTTTTTTATTAACATACGAATTTACAATTTAATTTTACAACTTATCCTATAAAAAAGACGAGGATTTTTAATTTCCTCGTCTCTTTCTTTATAAGAACTTTAGTGCTATTGGCATCAAAACAACTGTCACAAGTCCTGCTATGCCTATTGATAGCCCTGACATTGCCCCTTCAACTTCGCCCATCTCGTTCGCCTTAGATGTACCTACGGCATGAGACGCGGTTCCCATTGCTATTCCCCTTGCAACAGGACTTTTTATCTTAATCATTTTTAAAATACTTGGTCCAAAAACTGCTCCAATTATTCCAGTAATCATTATAGTTATAACTGTAAGAGTTGGATTGCCACCGTATTGCTCAGAAAGTGGCATACCTATTGCAGTTGTAACTGAATGTGGTAAAAATGCAGTTGCAAATTTTTCGTTTATTCCCAACAATTTACACAACACCAATGTGCTTGCAATAGCAGTTATCGAGCCGACAACTATCCCAACCAAAATAGGCACTATATCTTTTTTTAATATATTCAAATTTTTATACAACTCCACCATTAAAGCTACAGTTGTAGGTGCTATTAAAAATGTAATATACTTCGCACCTATGTTGTAGGTTTCAAAATCTATTCCCAAAGCTAAAAGAACTCCTATTGTTAATATTATTCCTATCAACAATGGATTTAAAATAGGCGTTCTAAATTTTTCATTTATCTTAACCCCAACCATATAACAAGCGTACGAAAGTAAAATTCCAAAATAAGGATTATCTATCATTTGTATAGCCTCCTTATCACAAACTCCACAACAAGAGCTGTTAATATCAAAGTTATAATCGTAGATATTGATATTATTACTAGAATTTGAAGCACCTTCCCATCCATACTTGCATACTCTTTCATAATCTCAACTCCAGCAGGCAAAAAGAAAAAAGCAAAATACTTTAAAAGCCCTCTTGAAGTTTCTTCAATATCACTCACGCTCACAACTTTAAAAATAAGTCCTAAAAATAAAAAAATCATACCCCAAACTACCATAGGTATAGGAGTACTAAAAAAATAATTTACAATCACACCCATAAAAAGACATATGAGCAAGATTGAAAATTGTTTTAGATAATTCAATCATCTCACCTCTATTTTA
>NZ_JH165123.1 GCF_000227315.1 Peptoniphilus indolicus ATCC 29427
TTAAAGATAATTTCTTAGTTTATATATAAAATCATTATAAAATAGCATATAAAGTTGGCTGTAGCAAGTCGTATTAGTGGATAACTATTGCACAAATTTAAACAAAGGTATAACATTGAATTGTAAGACACATTAAGCTTATAAATGCTTGTTGTGTTTTTAAATTTAAAGGAGGAATATTATGGAAGATAACAAAGATAAGTTTAAACATATTAGAGATATTAAAGAAAATTATAGACGAATGGAAGAAGAATTTGTAACTCAACTCAATTATGAGATAAATAATCATCATGGAACTGCAGGAGGAAATAGAGAAGAGATATGGAAATCGTTTTTTAAAAGAATTATTCCAAAAAATTTAATATTGCTAGATCGGTTTTTATAATTGATTCAAATGGAAATGTATCTAAGGAAGTTGATCTAGCTATTTATGATGAACAATACACCCCCTATATATTTAATTATGGATTAATAAAATTTATTCCAATAGAAGCTGTATCAGCTGTAGTGCAATGTAAAAGTTACAGTATTAAAAAGGAAGATTTACAACCATGGGTTAAATCTATAGACTCTTTAAATACTTCAAAAGAATCTATAGTAAGAATAGTGAATAGAGTACATTTTGGAGATAGTAAAGATAATATGTCGATTCAGACAGCTACTAAACCGATTAAAATTTTATGTTATTTAAATAAAGACGAAGAATCTAAAGTAGAGAGTACTAGTGGTAGAGATCTATTTGATATAGTAATTAAAGCTGATCAAAAAATAACTAAAGATGAAAATGAAAATATTAGTATAGTTGGAAAGAAACTTAATATTAAATTTGAGGATAAAGATTTATTTGAAGTTTTGATTAAATATAATTTAGCAGATAAAGAAGATAGTGATATCCGTGAGATGGAAGAAACCCAAAATACAAATTTTAAAGAAATATTTGGTAATCTTAAAAATAAAGAGCTTAAAAATTATGAAATAAAAGACACAGAAGATGAGAATTACTCATTACTTTCATTCATATTCCAATTCAATCAAATGCTAATGATGATAAATAATCCAATGTTTTTCCCACATATTGCATATGTAAATATGTTTAATAAATATAAATAGACGGAGGAGTATAATGCAAAATATAGTTGCAATTTCTGTAGAAAAAATTCAAAAGTA
>NZ_JH165124.1 GCF_000227315.1 Peptoniphilus indolicus ATCC 29427
GTAACCCAGAACAAGATGTCTGGGTATTATAGTTAAATTTTAGAAGCATATTTTACTCTTTACACTCGGATAGCATTTTAACAATGCATCCCAGGTCATATAACAAACCAAGTATAAAAAGAATAACAAGAAATGTCTTTAAATTTCCATGGCAGTAGTTTCTATCAAAAGTACCAATGTAAATAAATGGATATCGTATCAATAAAAAGAATTGGCTAAATTTTGGTGTATTTATGTCTTTTAAACTGCTACCATATTTTTTTAAGCCAAAAACTAAGATTATCGCTCCAAAAACTGCAACAATATTTTTAAATAAGTCATTTTCAAGTAAAAAACTTAGCAGAATAATATTGTTCAGGCAATAAATAGTAACCATATAATAAGTAGTAACCATATAAAAATATCCTTTTTTTACTTTCAATGTTCAAAACCAGAATAGTCGTTAACCCAACTTATTGTGCCGGTTGTAGTATAAGGACCAGTGTAATCAAAGTATCTGTATAGCTTAGCATAACGCTGTTTTTCATATTTTGAATTATTTCTATCACTGCGTACTCTTGTGTATACTCTATAATAGATTACAGGAATACCGTCATTAATTAATTCTGAAATAAAGGAAAATACTGAGTTTGTAATTAGTGCTGCAACACCACTAGCAGAGCCAATTATAGGACCAACTATCACAGAAACAACAATGCCTACAGCAATTCCAACTGTTACATTAGTAGCTAAATTAGATCTTGTTTCAGATATATACCAATCAGTCCAATTTCCATAAGACATTAATCCTATAGAGTTTAAACTATTTTTATTTAATGAAAAATTTTGTAGAGAATCTGTTGGAATTTGTCCAGAAGTCCATAATATTTCTCCAAGTTCATTTTTTACGATTATTTCTTTGTAATCAGAAAAGATGTTTACTTCTACAAATTCCGTTGTATTTTTTATTTTATCTACAACAGAGGTTTTTATATAAGAATCAGATACAATAATATCTTCTACAACAAAATCTTTAGGTGTATATAAGATGTCATTTTCATGCTCATTACCTATTGCATGAATAAGTGATGGGAAATTAAATTGAAAAAAGATAACGAGTAGCAAAACGATTGAGGTTATTGATTTATATTTTTTTATCATAATGTACCTCCTAAATATG
>NZ_JH165125.1 GCF_000227315.1 Peptoniphilus indolicus ATCC 29427
ACCTTTATCTACATCTATAGCTTTATAAGTTACTCTAATCCATTAAGTTCTCTTGAAATTGTAGAATGGTAACAGTCTAAAATTTTTGCTATTCCTACAGAAAAATAACCCTCTTTATTTAATAACTCTATCTTATTTCTATAATTCTAGTGTAAGATATTTATGATTTATATTGACATGTGTGTTTGTAGTTATTAACATTTTACACAAAGTTAGTTAGTATGAGTTTTATCTTTTATTTGGGATATCTTTTAATTTTACAATTTATCACATAAAAATATTATTTATGATATACTTAATTTATATAAACTATAAAGAAAGTGAGAAGAGTATAAAAAAGGCTTAGTATTCAAGAATATTATTTATAGTACAATAAAAAAATAAACAATGTTATGTAGTTGGAAGAAAAACCTTTTCAGAGCAAGAGATAAATTATGTAATTCTTATAAATAAAATTTTTAAGTAAGTGTGGGGTGTAAATTTGAAGATATATATTTTTTCTGATGTAGTGTGTACTTGGTCATGGGGAGAAGAAAAAGTTTTAAGGGCAATAGATTATTTATTTGATGGGAAAGTTGAGTTTGAAAATATAATGGGGGGGATGATTTCTGATTACCATGATATACTTCCAATGAATATGAAAGACAAAGATTCTGATGAAACTGCAAATGCAATTTTAAGACAAATTTGGACAGCTGGTTCTATAATACATAAAATGCCTGTGTCGAGCAAATTACCGAATTTGCTTTCTAGAAAAAATCCTAGTACAAATAAGTTAGATAAATTTTTTATATCTGTTAGGGAAATAGCTCCAGAAAAGGCGAATATTTTTTTAAGAAGATTGAGAGAAGATACCATACTCTATGGAGTAAACACAATGGAGATTGAAAATATTATTCCTATTTTAAAGGAAATAGGAATAAATGAGAATCAATTTATAGAGATATTTGAACGAGACTCTTCTCAAATTTTTTTAGAGGATAGAATGAGCACATTTGATAGAAGATTTGATAATTTTCCAAATTTTATGTATGTGGATAATAAGGGAAAGGAATTTATAACTAAGGGATACAAGACAAAAGAGGAATTATTAAATTTTATATATGAACATTCTGATTTAAGAGAAATGGAAATAGAGGAAGATGAAGTAAATA
>NZ_JH165126.1 GCF_000227315.1 Peptoniphilus indolicus ATCC 29427
CAAAAAGCATCTTATTGCCCTTATTTGTACATTTTAGTTATGACCTATACTACGAATTTTCCCTGTTTGAGTGATTTAAAAAGTAAGTCACTCTTTCTTTATGTTTGAATAACTTACATTAATTTAATATAATTAACACAAATGTAAATTATGTAGGTGATTAAACGGCATACGAAACTAACGATAATAGAACAAGAAACAAAAAGATAAGTATTTTTTTTAATGATAAAGAATTGTTAAAATTACAAAATCTTAAAGAAAAAACGTCTAGCAAAACATACAGTCAGGTAATAAGAGATTTATTAATTAAAGGAAAAATTGAAAATTTTGAAGTTAAAAAAGAAAATTTAGATAATATCAGAAATTTAACTCAAGAAATAAATGCTATTGGAAAAAATATTAATCAGATTTCAAGAATGGTTAATTCCGGACAACCTGTTTTTCAATCTGATATAGATTATATGAAAAAAGAAATTGAAAATATAAAGTTAAAAGTCATGGATTTGTTATAGTATTTAAAATGTTCTTGATGAAAGGAAATAAATATGAACGAATACAATTTAAAAGTTTTAAAGAATTATGTAAATAAAAATAAATATTATCTTTCTGAAAACACAATTTATAGCTTAGAAAAAGACTTTGAATTAAGATTTCATCATGAATCAACTAAGATAGAAGGAAATACTTTAACTTTAAATGAAGTAAAAACAGTACTTGTAGATGGAGTATCTATAGGAGGCAAGTTATTAAGAGAAATATATGAAGTAACTAATAATAATAAGGCTTATGAATATGTTAAAAATCAAGTTTTTGAAAATAAAGAATTATCAGAAGATACTATAAAGGATATTCATGAAATAGTTGTTGAAAATATTTTTCATGGAGGAATTTATAGAACAGAAAATGTAAGAATACTAGGAGCATCTTTTATTCCGCCTACATGGGAAAAGATAAGAAATGAAATGAAATTTTTTATGGAAGATATGAAGAGATACCCTGAAGGCATAGAAAAAGCTGCCTGGATTCATGCTGAATTTGTTAGAATGCATCCTTTTGCTGATGGAAACGGAAGAACAGCAAGATTATTATTAAATTATGAATTAATGAAATTAGGCTACTTATCTATTAATATAAAATCAGAAAATA
>NZ_JH165127.1 GCF_000227315.1 Peptoniphilus indolicus ATCC 29427
CAATAAGCATAATCACAAAAGACTCAGGGCTAAGCGACTACCTATCAACAACACTATTTCTCAGCACAGAAGATGAAATAAAAAAGATTAGTGAAGAACAAGATGTTGAAGTTATATGGAATACACTTTCTGGTGAGTTAAAAGAAACCGGGCATATGTTAGAAAATCAAAATTAGAATACAAAAATTTATGTAAAGACCTTACGATTAAAGTAAAAATTAATCATAAGGTCTTTAATGTGTTTTGATATTTTTTAAGTTAAAATAACAAATAATTAAATTAGGAAACAGGGCATTAATTGACAGTATTAATAACTAAAATAAAATGAAAATTCAAATATCTAGCTATTAAGTAAAGTTATATACTTTTTTAAGTTCATTATTATAAATTGGAGAACTATAATTAATAAGACATAGATAAATTTTAGATATAACCAATTATTGCCATAATAATAAATAGAGTTTATATTTATTAAATTGATATTAACTAAATTCATTAAACTAAAAATAAACGTTAAAATTATTGATATCCACTTTTCCTTAAATAATGCTTGAAGGAAACTCATAATTGAGCTATAAAATATAAAGTTTATAATTCCAGAGATAAATATATAAAATGTATTTATCTCTGAATAATTGTTTTCACCAATGAAAATTTGTCCTATATCAAATTTATAGTTAAATATTATTCTTAAAATCAAGTAGTTATATGCCATATTTAAAATAAATAGAATAAAGATAATAAAAGTTTTATAAAGATAAATCTTATAATTTGAATAAGGTGTAGATTTTTCTAAGTCATCTATACCTATCTCTTTAGAGTTTATTAAACTACTAAAGAGTATAAAAATATAGAAAGTTGGCAATATTGACTCGAAAAATCGTATGTATGAAAAACTATTATTTACTTCAAAAATAAATAATAATATAGGGGAAATTAATATTAGAAATATCTTTTTTAAACTTATTTCTTGTTTTAAGATAAATTTAATTAACATGGCTATCTCTTGTATATCCTTTCTTAAAAATTACGATTGTTCCTATGGCCAACAAAATAGTCAATATAAATATAACCAATCTGTTTATGAATAACAAATCAAT
>NZ_JH165128.1 GCF_000227315.1 Peptoniphilus indolicus ATCC 29427
GCGAACAATAAGTCTTCGTCTTTCAAATTTATTCTTATGTTTTTTTCATCTATTGTAACTTTAAATTCTCTCAAAACATCTTTTATTATGTCTTTTAAATTTGCTTGGTTTTTTTGTAGACCTATAATATCCGATTCAAGCCTGGAGGATTTTACCAGGTTTTGAATTAAAAAATTTAGTTTATTAAGCTCATACTTTATAATTTCAATATACTCATCTTTTGGATCTTCTTCTAGTAGGCTAATGTATAGAGAAAGATTGGTTATAGGCGTTTTTGTTTGATGGGATATATTTGCTATTAAATCTTTAGTTTTATTCTTTTCAGCATTTAGCTTTTTTTCTTTTACTTGGCTTGCATATAGAAATTTAATGAGTTTTGATTTTATTTTAGACAATTCCTTTTCATCAAATTGAGAAATTTCTAAATTTCCATCAAAAGCTTCATCAATATAATTTGAAAGCTCGCGCATCTCATTTCTTAAAATTATATATTTATATAAAATAAAGCAAATTATAGTTACTAAAAGACCTATTAAAATTTCCATTTATATCCAACTCCAAAGACTGTTTCTATTGGGTCATAGGGTTTTAATTTATTTCTGATTCTAGAAATATTGACACTTAGAGTATTTTGGTCGATAAATTCATCATCTATTCCCCAAACAAAATCAAATAGTAATTCCTTAGTAATAACTTGAGACTTGTTTTTTATCAAACAGTATAAAATTTTTGTCTCTGTTCTTGTGAGATCTATGTTTTTATTGTCTACATAGAAAGTATTTTCATTGAAATTAAAGTCTAGACCATCTTTCTTATAAAGATTTAAATCACTAGACACTATTTTTTCAAAAGCTCTTTTTATCTTTGCTTCTAATATTCCTAAAGAAAATGGTTTTGTCAAATAGTCATCTGCCCCTAAATTTATGGCTGAAATTATATATGCTTCAAGATCTATGGCTGATAAAACTATAATAGGAATTGATGAAGTTTCTCTAGTATATTTTATTATTTCAAGTCCATCACCATCCGGCAAATTCATATCTAGTAAAATTAAATCAGAAATATCAATATAATTTT
>NZ_JH165129.1 GCF_000227315.1 Peptoniphilus indolicus ATCC 29427
TAAAATGTTCCTCTAAAAAAATCTTTGCTCTGTATGTAATTTCCTATCAATAAAAATAATATAGAAAGTAAAAGAGTAAATGTATTTACACTCAAAACATTTAAATTTTTCTTTTTATATTTTCTACGCTTTAAATTTATCTTCATTTTTTGCCTCAACATAATATCTAATTTTAAACTTATATCTTTCATTATTGCCAATATTTTACTCAATGTAATTTGGCCACTAATAAAATATAACAACCCCTAAAAATTTGTATTTCATATCAATCATTATTCCTAATTATATCAAATTGAATAAATATTTAAAACTTTCATACTAAATGATATAATAAGTTAGGAGGGATTATATGGAGACTTTTAATATACAAGAATTAGCTCAAAATAAATTAATTATTTTGTATACAATTCAAAAATCTTCTAACACTTTTCATGAAGATGATTTAACTTCCTTCATATTAAAAAATGAATTTTAAATTATTTTTTTATAAACAATATTTAGGAGAGTTATACGACAATGGCTTTGTTGAAATTATTGACCATTACATCCAATTGACTGAAGAAGGTCAAATCGCTCTTGAAATGTTCAATGATCGTTTACCTGAAAATATTGTAATTTCAATAGATAAAGAGATTGAAAATCTAAAAGAACCTACTGACTACGAAAATTCTATAATAGCTAACTATACAAAAGAAAATGAAAGATTCTTTGTAAACCTGGCCATAATTGAATATGAAGTAGACATCTTTAATTTAAACCTTGAAGTCCCTTCTGAGCAATATGCCATAGGCATCTGTAACAGATTCAAAAAAAATCCGGAAGAATTTTACATGAATGTAATTCAATATTTAGAATCTTAAAAGTGATGTTGCAAAGATAGACAATTCTATTTTGCACATCACTTTTTAATTAAATAACTGAATTTATACATTATATTTTTTGATTGAAAATTTTCTTTTAGATGAATTTAGTCAATTTCCTTTAAAAATGAGTAAACTAAATAGA
>NZ_JH165130.1 GCF_000227315.1 Peptoniphilus indolicus ATCC 29427
CCGGAATATATAAAAAAGATGAGGGAAATATTTATCTAGACGATGAGATAGTTGATATAAATAGTGTAAATGATTCACAAAAATATAATATAGCAGTAATACATCAGGAATTAAATTTAATACCTAATTTAACAGTTGCAGAAAATATCTTTTTGGGTAGAGAACCTAAAAATGGAATTTTTATTGATAAGAAAAAAATGTACTCTGAAGCTAAAGAAATTTTAAACAAGTTAGGAGTTAATATTTCAGAAAGAGAATATATCTCAAATCTATCAATTGCTTCCCAACAAATGGTTGAAATAGCTAAAGCTCTTTCTGTTAATGCTAGAATTATAATTATGGATGAACCTACTGATGCATTAACGGATAAAGAAGTTGATGTTTTATTCAATGTAATATCAGAATTAAAAAACAAAATAAATCTATCATATACATTTCTCATCGTTTGCCAGAAATTTTTGAAGTTTGTGAAAAGATAACTGTTTTAAGAGATGGAAAATTTATTTCAGAAGAAAATATAGATAATTTGAATGAAAATAAAATTATAAATCTCATGGTAGGTAGAGAGATTAAAGAACAATTTCCTTATATTCCAATTCAAGGTGAAAAGGAAGTGTTAAAAGTAGAAAACTTGACCAATGAATATATTAAAGATATTTCTTTCAATCTAAAAGGTGGAGAAGTTTTAGGGATAGCAGGTTTAGTTGGTGCTGGGAGAAGTGAATTGGCAAAAACTCTATATGGTTTTTATGGTATAGAAAAAGGAAATGTATCAGTAGAGAATAAAATTTTACATTTGAAAAATACAAGTGATGCTATAAAACAAGGTATTACTTATGTATCTGAAGATAGAAAAAAAGATGGACTTATTCTTCCTATGAATATTTCTGAAAACATCACTATAAGTTCTTTAGAAAAAATTAGTTCTCTGTTTAAAATTTCTAAGAAAAAAGAAATTGATGTTT
>NZ_JH165131.1 GCF_000227315.1 Peptoniphilus indolicus ATCC 29427
AGTAATTCAAGAGCATAATTTTATTTCTATGATGAGTTTTTTATTGAATTCAAAAGTAATTATGTCTAGTGCATTAGAAATTACAAGAGACTCTATTAGCAATCTACATATGAAAAAAGAAATAGAAAAATCTATAGAGAGACTGTACAGTGGGATTGATTTATCTAAGTCATTAGAAGAATCTGTATTTTTTTGATAATATATCATTATCTATATTAAAAGTAGGAGAGCGAGCTTCGTCGGTAGATAAAGTTATTAAATCTCTGAAAGATTATTATGAAAAGAAATTAGAAATGGATTCAAAGAAGTTTTTGTCATTAATAGAGCCGATCATCATTCTTATTTTATCTATTTTTGTTGGATTTGTTGTATTGTCTATAGCAATTCCTATGTTCGATGTTGTCAACTATATTGGTTAGGAGGTAGTTATGAAGAATTTAAAAAAGAAAAAGGGGTTTACATTGGTTGAATTAGTAGTTGTAATAGCCATACTTTTGATTTTAGTGGCAATAGCTATTCCTAGATTTACTAAATCAAATCTATCTGCACAAGCAGCAGCACACAATTTAAACGTAAAAGAATTAAAAAATGCTGCAGTAATGTATTCGATTGAAAATCCGGAATCGACTGGAGCAATAACTCAAGAAAATTTGACGCCTTATTTTGAAGGCAAGTTTCCTAAACCAGTTAAAGCACTTAAGAAAGACTCATTTAGTGTTTCTATAGATAAAAATGGTAATGTTACAGTTACTCCCGGAGAAGTAAAAATAGAAGGAGACCAATTAGTCTCAGTAGAAAAATGATAGTTATAATATTTATATTAGGAGCTATAGCAGGATCGGCTCTAGCTTGTTTCAATTATAGAAGGAATGACATAAAATCTTTTATATTTGGAAAATCTGAATGTGAAAGTTGTCATACAAAAATAAAGCCTTTTGAAAATATACCTA
>NZ_JH165132.1 GCF_000227315.1 Peptoniphilus indolicus ATCC 29427
GCTATACTTTTGAAAAAATTTTTTCTTAAGTAGCTTAGTATTTTATGATTTCTAAGTTCTTTTTTTGTTTTTGATGCTAATTTATTTAGGTTTTAGGCTATTGATAAGAGATTTATTTCACTTATTGCATTTGACTTTCATTTGTGATGAAATCTATTGGTTGTACATGTCCCTTGGATGATGGGATATGTTTTCTCCTATGGTAAATCCTGATGCACTTGTTAGTTATACGTTATATACTGGTTTTAGTTGTCCGTTTTTAATATGGTCTTCTTTCACTCACTTGAAGGTTACGTCATGATCTGTTTTTGAGTACGAGTTTCTATGCTCTCATATTGTTTTTAGATGTTCTTTGTATTTTTCGAGTTTTTCTTTCCGGTATTTTAGCTTTTGGTCCTTTCGTTGGAAATTATCTTTTCTTTTTCATTGTCTGTATGCAAATTCTATGTTTTTTTCTTTACATTCTTTTGAATACCGGTCAAATACTATTATTACTGCTTCTAAGTCTTCTTCTGAGCTCAAATTTTCATTAAGTCCTAAGTATTTTATGATTTTTATTTTTAGTTTTTCTTGATATTTTTCTATGATCCTTCTTTATTCAAAGCTATATCTGTTGGCATAGGCTTCTATCTTTGTTCCGTCTATATATACTTGATAGGTCTATTTGATTTTCTTCTATTGGTATCTCTACCATTTGATTGAGTATACTTGGTGTTAACTCCATGATTTTTTGCCTAAATCTATTTATTGTGCTATGGTTAGGTACTTTTTCTGTATCTAGCAGATACTTAATTCTTAAATCATATTTACAAGATTTTTCTATTTCTCTTGATAAAAATATTCCTTCTGAATAGCAAAATATTAGTATTTCAAATATTGTTGCCGGGTTACTTAAATACTTTGCATTGAGAAAAGACGAGGATTTTTTAGTTTCCTCGTCTTTTT
>NZ_JH165133.1 GCF_000227315.1 Peptoniphilus indolicus ATCC 29427
ATTGCAAAGTCATAAACAGCTTGGTTAAACTCATTTACATCTTCAAATAATGCAATTAATTCCTCGTCAGAAAGTTTGTCTAAAGATTTTTGGTTTATCAATGCATGTAAGTCCATATAATCACTCCTAATAAAATATGATATATTGATAAGAAGATAAAGTCAAGTGAGTGAACAAATTTATAAATCCAATTATCAATTATAAAATGGCTTTAAATTATGAAATATAATACAATATTAGAAAATACATGGCCACTAGCGACAAAGAAAAACGTTTATTTATATTAAAAGAATTGTTGAAAATATTTCAAATTGAAGGATTTGGAATAAGTGAAGAGCATGGAAATTAATGGTTGGTGGTTCATGAGAATAAAGAAGGATTTGATAAACTAAATAAAAATAGGTTATTGACATCAATTGCAACGTCATCACTATTAGCCGTCACAATTGGAACAACTCTTAAAAGTGAATTAGAGAGATAAAAACTTCTGATAGAATCGATCTGCTTATATATTTTATTAAGTATAGTGGATTTAGGCTTATTTGAGATGCGTTAGAAGGATTTACCGAAGATCACAAGCTAAGAATTATAACAACATCATATATGGGAGTTTCTGATTTTAATGCAATAGTTGAGCTTTTAAAGTTGCCAAATACTGAAGTTGAAATTTTATATGATACAAACAGAACTGACTGCACGTAAAATCTTATTGTTTTGAAAGAAGTACGGGATATTCATCAGCTTATATAGGATCTTCAAATATATAAAATCCGGCTTTGATTTCTGGATTGGAGTGGAATTTAAAAATTTTAGAATACATATCACCCGATGCAGTTAAATCTTAGAGCAACCGTTATAGCTTTTTTACAAGATATCAATGAGAAAATAAGATAAAAATTGATATGATAATTTATATTAAAGGAGTACTGACAGTGAGTATT
>NZ_JH165134.1 GCF_000227315.1 Peptoniphilus indolicus ATCC 29427
TTAATATTTTTACAGGGCAAACAAGTTATGCAATACAATCTATATTTTGTGGAGTTATAGCGGCTGAATATTATGAAAAGCATAAATTTTCAAAAGAAAAAATTTTTTTAGCAGTGTTTATTTTAAGCTGTATCGCATTCATAGTATTGTTACTAAACCATGTAAAGCATATTTTGTCATAGAGGTGAGGGTATGAATAAAGATGAAGTATTAAATAAATATAAAAAAGAAAATACATTTGGTGATGAGAGAGAAAGAAGTCTTAAACTAAAGAGTTATGAATTGGGAACAATTTTTGCAAGTATAGCTTTTATAATTGTGTGGATTGTTGGAAGATATAAAAATTTAGATATTTCTCAAGCTACTTTTGTATTTATGGCGACAATAGTTGGTAGATTTGTTTCAAAGTTATATAATAAAAATTATAGTGGTAATTTTGAAAAAACATCATATATTTTAGTGATAGTTGGCGGGTTAATTTTATTTTTTTCACAAATAGTGGATTGGTTGAGATAATGGACGAAAGCTTAAAGTTAAAAAACAATTTAAAAGAGATAAGAGCAGAAAAGAAAATGTCACAACAAAATTTAGCTGATATTGTTGGCGTTTCAAGAAATACTATAAGTTCAATTGAAACAGGACAATTTAACCCAACGGCAAAATTAGCACTTATAATATGTATTGCACTTGATAAAAAATTTGAAGAAATATTTTATTTTTAATATCAATAAGAGAGGGACTGTTGTAAAATGTCCAAAAGAAAAACGAATAGCGGAATGAGCTGACCCTTAAAGTTGGAATACAAAACCTAACTTAAGGGGTTTTTTATGCCAAAATATAATTTAGAATTTAAAATAAAAATAATAGGGAAATATCTATCAGTTAACATTGGCTTGAATTCACTGTTTAATAAATATAACTTTGAATTCTGATTAGAAC
>NZ_JH165135.1 GCF_000227315.1 Peptoniphilus indolicus ATCC 29427
GTAGTCGGTTTTCTTTTTGACCATTTTGCATCAGTCTATTTTTTATTAGATATTAAATTAAAAAAGTTATAGACTATGGAAGAGTTTACGATATTTTTTGGGAGTTAAACCGTATTCTTTTAGAAACAGTTTATTATAATAGCTTTGTTGAAAAAATCCACATTCTAGTGATATTTCTGTTATAAGAGCGGAAGTCTCTTCAAGCATTTGAGCGCTACGTTCCAATCTATAGCTATTTAAAAATTCTATAGGTGATTTACCGGTGTATTCTTTAAAAATTCTCATGCAAGTACTTTTACTTACTGAGCCGGAATTTGCAATATCATCAAGAGAGATTTTTGAACCAAAGTTTTCGTAAATAAATCTAGACATTTTACGTTGGATTTGTATGTTCGGATTTTCTCGGTCCTTTATAGTTTCGTTTGATGTTTGATATGCAATATATAGTCTGCGCAGTATCATAATCATAATTGAGGTTATTTCCATTTCATAGCCAAGTGGTTTTGAATTGTAAATGTCTTCAATTTCATTTATGAGATTTAGTATTTCTTTAGATAGTGAACTTTTATAGCTAAATCTCATGTGAGAAAAGCCGTTATCAGAGAGCATAGGCAACATATATTTTTTGTACATAGTTTCATCTTTAAAGAGTATATCCGGGTTGAAGATAAAAGTTTTCTTTTTGCAAATTTTTAATGAGTTATCGTTTAATATTCGGTGAATTTTTCTGCGATTTATCACACATACATCACCAGCTTGAGCCTCAAGGTTTTTACCGTTGACTTGACAGATGAATTTACCTTCTATAACTTTTATTATTTCTATGGAATTGTGCCAATGAGCTAGTTCTTCATTTTTATTTTTTGTAGAGCAAGTATTTTCTTCTATATAAAAGGTATTTCTATATCAGTTATTTTCATTTTCTATA
>NZ_JH165136.1 GCF_000227315.1 Peptoniphilus indolicus ATCC 29427
ATATTTATTTTTAAATTCATTTATTCTCATTTTTCTTATCAGACATCTTTCCTATTATAAAAAATACTGATGCTAAAATTAATAAAATAATCACCGGATACCATAGTTGTCCTGTTTGAGGAACTTTTTCTTCCATTATTTTAAATGGCTCTTCTTCTTTTTCATTTTCTTCTCTTGTTAAATACTCTCCTTCAATATTAGATAATGTATTACAAATTTTTATAACTTCTCCATCTCTGTTAACTGTAACATAGTAATTTTTAGGTACATCTTTTTCAATTACATCATATGTGAAATCCGGAGATAAATTCTTCCATTCTATACACCAGTTGTTATATTTACTTAATTTTTCTTCTTCAAGTACTTGTCCATTTCTCAGTAGCTGAACATCTATACTATTAGGTCTATCTATACTATCCCCATCATCCCAAATTTTATAGACAATTAATTTTATTTTTTTATCTATTTTATTTTTTTCATATTTTAAATCCATTACAATTTCTCTATTACTATTTTCAGTAACTTCAAATAAAACAGGGGTTGGGTAATATCTATAATCTTTATTTAATTTTGTTTCTCCCATTATTAAATACAAGCCTGAATCTAAGGCTGTAAAATTTACACTATTAAAGCTATCTGTCACACCTTTTCTTAACTCTTTTAATCCATCCCTTTTTATATACGATTCTAAGGTATTAGCTACAGCTGCCTTATCCATAGAGCTATAATTAGATAGATCTACCCTATAATTTATAAATTCATTTACTAAATTATACTTACCTTCTTTACTTTTTTCAGCAATCTTATATAATTTAAACTCTGTATTCTCCAATTTATATTTTACACTAACAGTAGATTTGTAATTTCCTGCTTCAACATTATCTACAAACAAGCTT
>NZ_JH165137.1 GCF_000227315.1 Peptoniphilus indolicus ATCC 29427
GATATAGAATTAAATAAAATATTTTATGAAGATTATGGATACTATGCCCCTATAGGAGACTTTAGAGATTTATTAAAAGGAATAGAGGTTAAGATAGAAAGATTTGAGCCTCTTAAATATTATACACCAAGAGAATATAGTTTTAATGAATATTGTGAATATGTTGAAAGAAGATTCCATTATAATAAAAAAACAAAGATGAGAGATTTTTCTGTTAGATCGGCTAAAGAATGTTTTGAGAAATATCAAAGATTTATAGAGGGGACACCAGCGGACTCTATGGATGAACATGCAGAATTGCATAGAATGCAAGAAAAATCTACTAAAGAGGAGTTTTATAATAAATAGTTTGATGTGTAGATATTAATAGATAGTTAAGAGGCTAACGGTATTGCAATAAAAAATGAAAATGGTATAATGTAAGTACCGAAAGCCTTATTAGTTAAGGATAAGGAACTCTTAAGAGGAAAAAGCCTTATTAGTTAAGGATGTTGCAGGCACACCGAAAAGTGTGCCTAATTTTATGGAGAAAATTATGAAGTATGAAATATATGGTGTATATTTAATTGATTTTAAACAGAATTTAGGTGGAGAATTATCAGGTAAACACTATGCCGTAATTGTAGGAGATTTAACCAAACCCGATAATACTATTTTAGTAGCACCTATGACAAGTAAAAAGAGTGGCAAAAAATATAGAAAGGGATTTACTATAAATTGTAAAGATTATCAGTCAAATCCTAGTTATGAAAAAGCATTTGTAAGGGTTAATAAGTTAAGGGAAGTGTCTGTAAATAGGATATATGGAAAGAAAATATATTCTTTATCGCAAGAAGATATATATAAATTGAAAGAGTCAATTAAA
>NZ_JH165138.1 GCF_000227315.1 Peptoniphilus indolicus ATCC 29427
AAGAAAAGAATATATCAAAAATTAGATAACTAATTTCATATTAATTTATATTTTGATGTAAATTTATAATTTAAAGCGGATTGCCTCTATGTATTTAGAGAACTATCTGCTTTATTTTTTATTTGTGTCGCTTTCAATTTTAAAATTATCATAAAAACTCAATCGAATATTTTTGACAAATAACTCGTTTGAATTTATAATAAATTTATATTAAAAATTTAAGTAATGAGAATTTTATTTAGGTGAAAAATGAAAACAAATCTTATGATAAGTTTAAAAAGTGGAGTGGGAAAAAGTACTTCTCTTCTTCAATATCTATTTGAAAACAGAGAAAAATATAATAGTATTTCCGGATACACAACAAGAAGAGTCTACAGAAATAATAAAGTCTATGGATACATACTAATCGAAATAAATAAAGCACTTGATTTGTACTCTTGTAACCATTCTTCAGATAGTATTTTAAAATGCGATTATAATGAAATCGTTATAGATGAGGTTTTCTTAACAACTCTTGATAGTAAATATGTATTTAATCAAGATATTTTTGAAAAATACTTTTTTGAGTATATAGACCTAAATTCTGATCTAATTGTAATAGATGAAATCGGAGGAAAGGAGCTATTGAATCCAAAAATTTTTGATACTCTTTTAGAAATTTTTAATTCTAATAAAAATTCAATTGTTGTATATAAACTTCAAGAGCAATTTAACAATATGTTGAAATCTTCAAATAAATTAGCTGATGAAATTCTTTCTAAAAGAAAAATTTTAGAGGAAAATCTTTCAAGTTTTAATTCTATTACTCCAATTAATGTAAATAAACCTTACTTAACTTTTGAAATTTTAGAAAAT
>NZ_JH165139.1 GCF_000227315.1 Peptoniphilus indolicus ATCC 29427
ATTAAAAAATACAAATTTAAATCAACATTTGAATGAAAGATTAGAATGTATAGATTAGTTTAACATAAAAACAACAAAAAATGAAAACGTGTTTTCAAAAAAATAGAACTAAATTAATCTGGGTAAATTACAAATATTTTTCAAAAAATATTTATGAAAAGGCTTGCAATATGTTTCGTAAAGTGCTATCATTATATTGTAAATATCCTGAGTAATGGATATTTCAATCATCTTTTTTCTTCCCAGCTATACATAAAAAGACATCTAAATTGGATGTCTTTTTGATTTTTAGAGAAACTTTAGAAAAGTTAAAATATAAATAAAGATTAAGCTTAGAAAATGTTAGTTAATATGAAGTGATAGTTAAACAACTAGGGATGTATTTGGATAAATTTGAAGTAAGAATTACTACAGAACAAGATATTTTTGAAATTTGTAATTGGAGATATGAAGAACCTTATGACGTGCATAATTATCCGGAATTTGAAATTTTAAGGGAGCAAGAATGGGGAATTTTATTTAAGGAGACAAGAGAAAGAGAGTTTCTGTCTCTATATAAAAATAGAGAATTAATAGGTAATTTCAGATTTATAGAGAATGAAAAAAATGTAATTCTTGGACTATCTTTAAAGCCTGATTTTTGCGGCCAGGGATTTGGTAGTAAATTTATGAGAATTATATTGAAAGAGTATAATAATAGATTTGAAGATAAAAATTTAATTTTAAAGGTTAGGGAATCTAACAAAAGGGCTATTAAATTATATAAAAATTCAGGGTTTATAATAATTGGAAGTG
>NZ_JH165140.1 GCF_000227315.1 Peptoniphilus indolicus ATCC 29427
ATTTTTCGTATTTTTTAAAGTTTGTGGTTCGAAGGATCCTTCTCTATCTCTTGGAATATCATTTCCATAAGATGATTTAACGGTTTTCTTAATTGAATCATTTATTGCATTAAAAGATAAGGATTTTTCACCATATTCATAGTATAAATGATTACCTAATTCAGCTTTTAATATTCGCTCCATTGTATCTCCTAAAAATTTTTTAAGTTTCTTGTAGGTACTGTACTGTTTACGGTTGATACTCTTGGATTAACATTTTGATATTTTATTTGATCTTGTTTCTGATATTTTTCTTGGAATAAAAATTTATCCGGATTAGTTCTCCTTACCCTAATTAGGAAGTTCTATACACAAAATTTTACACAGTCTTATTTTTGATATTTTTAGTTAAGATACTTTGAATATACATGTCTAATAAGGTTATTAGAATTATTTTTTGTTTCTTTGTTATATTTTGATAGGTATATAGAAAATTTTCTGTCTTTTGATTTTGGAATTCTTAAGGGTAAGATTATTATTTCAGTGGTCATAGTAATGTTTTTAACAGCAATTTATATAGGATTTTATATTGCTCTTTCTTTAATAAGAGGCATTCTAAAGATATGTATCTTTTTTCATCAGTTGATTGAATAATTTGGAAAATACGGAATTAGCAATACTATTATCAGTAGATTCATTAGTTAAGCTTTAAGTTTTTTGTTGATTAATTGTAAATTTAGTTGGCTGAGTTATTCCGCTTGGTTTATTTATTTTGCTTAAAACATCGTACCAGGTAGATTAGATTGACTTTT
>NZ_JH165141.1 GCF_000227315.1 Peptoniphilus indolicus ATCC 29427
TTTAGAAAACTACTGTGAATTAATACATTTAATAAATAAAAAATTCATGCCTTTTTATAAATGGCAATATAGAAGTTTAGAAAATCTTAAATTATTAGGATATGAAAGTAAGTGTAAAATAGATGATCTGCTTTCATTAAATGATAAAACAGATTCTATTAAAAAAATCAAAATTATAGAAGAGTTATGTGTTTTATTTGCTAATTATTTAAGAGAAAATAAAATTTCAAAAACTGCAGATAATTTTCTATTAAGACATTCTTCTGAAATAGTTGAAAATATACATGACAATAATTTAAAAAATGAAAATACTTGGATTAAGTAGGTTATTATATGAATAAAGAAATTTTATTAAAAAATATTTTAGTATCCGAATGGATATTTTTTAAATCAGTAAAAAGTATTAAAGGTAAAGAACCTTGCCAAAAAGATATGGCTACTTTTTTAAACTCTCGGTTAAGTTACTGGTCTATATATAATGAAAATATTCTAAAATCTTATTTATTTGATTTGGAATTAGCAAAATCTCAAGATAGAAATTTGATAACTGAAAAATATGCTTATATGATGAAAGAAACAGACTATTTATATTATAAAGAAATTGAAAATTTTCTTCCCATTGTAGATTCAGAAAAAAGTTCATTAGTTAATTCTATTTTAAATATACATATTTTTTGGGAAGAAGAGCTGGTATCATCACACTCTAATTTGTTAGATAATAGCCGCAATCTTTATAAGAATACTCTATTACCATCTATATTAACTTATTTTAGAAGTGA
>NZ_JH165142.1 GCF_000227315.1 Peptoniphilus indolicus ATCC 29427
TCTTTTTCAATTTGTCCATTTATTTTTTAATTCATTATTTATCTTGCAAAAACGTGCCGCCCCTATGTTAAGAATATAATGCAAATAAAATTTCTAAAATATAAAATAATATAAACGGGCGGGCCTATATTTCTTTCTTAACCACTTTTCAATTCATCCATTTTATTTTAATTCCATAACCAATATCACAAAAACGTGCTGACCATACATTGTTTATATTTCAAGTAAAATTAATCAATTAAAATTGTAATTAGCCGATATTTGCAGCTTTGCTCGTGACAACGACCCATAAATAAAACTAAAAAATATTTAAAGAACAATAAAATATCTTGCCTGAAAAAACAAAAAAGTATGAATACATCTATGAAATGGGAACTCACACAACATTTTTAAGACAGACGAGCATTGAGCTGCAAAATGAAACACACAGCTACAAAAGTTATAAAATAGCACAGAGCACAGAATAAGAATAATAGAAGAGACTTGAAAAAATTATATTTGGAAAATGGTTATAGAAGACTCAGAAGTTGAGATGACAAAATGCGTGTTAGAAAAAATAAAAAGGGCAAAGATAAAATTGGCTCAACACATTGAAGCTAAATTAGCATTTATAAAATATAACGAAGACAATAAATTTAAAAAAATATATTCAATGCCTTATAGCTATGAATATTATAAAAACGCAGTTGAATATGTGGGAAATCAAAAAATAATAGATCAAGTATATAAAAAACAAACTCAAATATTCACGATAATAAAGAATAGGTA
>NZ_JH165143.1 GCF_000227315.1 Peptoniphilus indolicus ATCC 29427
TTGAAGAAGAAAGGAAGTACAATTATGATAGCTTGGTTAATTTTAGGGGCTTTATCCGGTTGGATAGCTAGTAGAATAATGAAACGTGATGAACAAATGGGAGCTATAGCAAATATAGTTGTAGGTGTAATAGGGGCTTTTATTGGAGGTTTCTTAGGTACTAGATTACTTGGGGTTGATGTAACAGGACTTAATATTAGTTCAATCTTGCTGTCAGTTTTAGGAGCAGTTATATTGTTAGCTATTTTAGGCGGCATTAGAAAATAAGATATAAATTTTAAATCCTACCGAGGAAAGATAAACTTATCTATTTGAAATATGATAGAAAATTTATCCTACTTGTGTAGGATTTTTTGTTTTAAAAATTTAAATTGATATTGACTATCGAATAACAAAAAGTTAAAATGAAAATATAATATATGAATAAATTTTCATAAGTTCATAGGAGGCGGTTATGGAAAAGAATCTTGAATATAGATTGCGTTTGAAAGGTTTAAACTGTGCAAATTGTGCTGCAAAAATAGAAGGCAAGACAAAAAATATAGTTGGAGTGGAGGAAGCTGATTTTAATCTTTCAAATGAAATATTTACTCTAAAAATAAAAGAAAATGTGGACAGAATTAAACTTGCAAAAAAAGTAAAACAAATAGTAGATGAAACAGAACCGGGTGTTGAAACTTTGAGCATAGATGAAGATGTTGAAGATGAAAAAAGTTATGTAGAACTTTTAAAACATATTTTGATTTTATTTGGACTAATATTAA
>NZ_JH165144.1 GCF_000227315.1 Peptoniphilus indolicus ATCC 29427
TTGTATATCTTTCATAATATTATTATACTACATTAAATCACACAATTGTATCTATTGTTTAACGGATATTAGCATAAAATCTTCAAATGGATATTTTTATTTTGTACTCCAAATTTAGTTGAGCATTTAATTTTCAGTTTTCTTATTTATACTTGAAGAATTTATTTAATAATGATATTCAAAATCTATACTAATTATGATAAAATAAAACCGAGGGAATTCTCGGGGAAATATGCGGGAGGTTTGATGTTGAATAGTATAAAAATGAAGGTAGGAAATATTAGAAAGAAAGAAATTAGAGTAACGGCAATGAAATGTTTTTTAAATAAAGGTTTCGAAAATACAACGATGGAAGATGTAATTAGAGAAGTCGGTATGAGTGTAGGAGGTGTTTATCATCACTATAGTAACACAACTGAAATGCTTAAGGATTTAATGATAGATGGAAACGAGTATAGGAATCGCATAATTGATGATTATTTAGATAAATATAAATTTGAAGACAAATATGAAAATATGAGTAATATTCTAGTTGAAAAATGTTTGTCGGATACTGAAAACACAAAAGTTTATGCACTTTTATTACAGGCTAAAAAATATAATAGTGAGCTTGAAGACTTATTTCAAGAATTAAAAACTGAAACTGTTGAACAATTAAAATGATCTCAAAAAATTAGGAATAGATGCTGACATTTTTTCAGATGGTTTTTTGGTTGATTATATAAATGGAATAATACTTAGTAATTATATTTTAGGTGCGAAAA
>NZ_JH165145.1 GCF_000227315.1 Peptoniphilus indolicus ATCC 29427
ATTATAATTATATGATGAGTGAAAATTTTATAAAAGAAATGATGGCTTCCATAAAAGATTCATTATATATGGTAGATAAACAATTACAAATTTTATTTGATCATGTACAAAGATTTGATGCAAGTGCAGTTTCATCTGCAAGCAATCAATTGAACTATCTACTTTCAAAGATTATACATGATGTGTTTAGCTCTAAAATACAAGATGAATTAGGGTTTGTATTCAACTTTAAAAAAACAACAGATATTATAGTTGAATATTTACAAGAGAAAGCTTCTAAAGAACGAGAACTTTCATACGGGGAAAGTTTTGTTCAATTAATTGATAAAATAAATAACATTTCAACTCTTGATATGAATTTACAGGAGCAAATTATATTCAATAGAAAACTTAGTTTTTCTGATGAATTCACAAATAATATAGGAACTGAAATAGAAAAGATAATACAGAAAGATTTTTATTGGAATTTATTGATAAAGATAATTCACAGGATAGAAGGTGGATCTTATGAGGAAAATTTAGAAGATTTTCTAAGTTATCTAAGGTACAAATATTCAATGTTATTTTTAAATATATCAGAAAATTTTGAATTGAGTTATGAAGAATCTGTAAATTTAGAAAAAACTTTGTTAAATATAATAGTTGAAAATTTTAAAGATGGATATTCTGCCTATGGAATTGTAAAAGAAAGTTT
>NZ_JH165146.1 GCF_000227315.1 Peptoniphilus indolicus ATCC 29427
TAAAGCATTGGTAATTGATTTAAGAGGTAACGGAGGTGGAGATGAAAGTTACTATTTGAGATTTTTATATCCTAGTTTAATGGATAAACCTTATTCAACAAAAAGATACCTTTTTATAAAATCTGATTTTTTTAAAAATAGAATAGAGAATAGATATAATAAGTTAGATAAAAAAATATTAGAGTCTTTTAAATTTTCTTCAGAAACAAATGATTTAATAAAAGATTTTAAGTATTATATGACATATGATACAAATTTAGAACCGAATGATGACTCAATTAAGTTCAAAGGGAAAATTTATTTATTAGTAGATAGAGGTGTGTACAGCGCAGCAGAATCAATGGCATCTTTTTCAAAAGAAAGTGGATTTGCCACTTTGATTGGAGAGAGAACCGGTGGAGATGGCATAGCAGAAAATCCAAGGATAGTTGCACTTGATAAAACAGGTTATATGATGAGATATTCTTATAGTTTAGGAACTACAGAAAGTGGCAGTGTAAATGAGTTGGAGCAAACAACACCTCACATAGTTTGCAATCCTGATACAAGAGGTGCATTGATAGACCAGCCTTGCATACAAGAGGTTTTGAGACTGGAAGAGTAGAGCGATGGGAAAGATCCGCAGGACAGTTTTGGTTTACTTTATGGATGAAATTTTATTTAAAC
>NZ_JH165147.1 GCF_000227315.1 Peptoniphilus indolicus ATCC 29427
ATGGACCTGTAGCTCAGCTGGTTAGAGCGCACGCCTGATAAGCGTGAGGTCGGAGGTTCGAGTCCCCCCAGGTCCACCATGCTTTTTAAATAAAGCAATATGAACCATGAAAACTAAACAATCATATCAAGAAAGAAGAAGAGTCAAATTTAATACGAAGTAATAAAGAAGACACTTTTTCACTGGAAAACAAATAAAAGCAGTCAATAAGAATTGATTAGCAAAGGTCAAGTAAAAAAGAGCATTAGGTGAATGCCTAGGCACCAAGAGGCGAAGAAGGACGCGACAAGCTGCGAAAAGCTGTGGGTAGGAGCAAATATCCGCCAAACCACAGATATCCGAATGGGGCAACCCACCTCAAAAGAGGTATCTATAAGTGAATACATAGCTTATAGAGGCGAACCGGGTGAACTGAAACATCTAAGTAACCCGAGGAAAAGAAAGAAAACTCGATATCCAAAGTAGCGGCGAGCGAAATGGATAGAGCCCGACCGTGCATAAGACGAAAATAGTTAGCAGAAACTTCTGGGAAGGAGTACCAAAGAGAGTAACAGTCTCGTAAGCGAAAACGAAAATAGTTGGCACAAGAGAGTACCACCGGACACGTGAAACCTGGTGGGAAGAC
>NZ_JH165148.1 GCF_000227315.1 Peptoniphilus indolicus ATCC 29427
AATTATCTAATGATTAAGATTAAAAGAAATAAATTTATTTATCTGAAATGGTATAATTAAAAAAATACATAAGAGGGATTTGTAATGATAAAGGTTCTAATAGCAGATGATAAAAGTTTAATACGGGATGGGATTTCAATGATATTGAGTTTGTATGAAAATATAGATGTAGTTGGTGAAGTTAATAACGGTCAAGAAGTTATAGACTTTGTATCTAAAACAAACGTAGATTTAATATTAATGGATATTAGAATGCCGGTAATGGATGGAGTAGAGGCAACAAAGATTATTAAAGCAAGATATCCTGAAATTAAAGTTTTGATACTGACTACGTTTAATGAAGATAAATATATTTTTGAGGGATTAAAAAATGGAGCCGATGGTTATCTATTAAAAGATATAAATTCAGATAAGTTAGTTGAGTCAATAGAAATGGTGTATAGTGGAAGTGTATTACTACAACCTGAAGTTGCAAAAAAGATGGTAAATTTTATTGATAGAGGTAGTTTAGAAGAGAACTTTAAGGGAAATAAAAATTTTTCTATTTTAACTAATAGAGAATATGAAATAGCTATTTTAGTCAGTGAGGGGAAATCTAATAAA
>NZ_JH165149.1 GCF_000227315.1 Peptoniphilus indolicus ATCC 29427
AAACTCTATCTCAATAAAATATCTGACCGTTTAAAGTTGTATATTAATTTATATTTAAAAATATATAAGCTTTACTTGATTTTATTCAATCTCATTCAAAATTAAACCACTTATATAAGCTAACATTTCCTCAACGCTATGCGCTCTTGAGCTGGAACAAATTTTAGAAGGTTTGTCACATATAAAACACTTCCTCTCTTCTTTATTGATGTCTTGCCTTGAAACACTTCCATCAGCTGTCTCAACGTCAATATCATATAGCCTTCCTATCGGAGTTTCTTCTTCTATTTCAACCATATATTCTTTAATAATTTTAGAATCTTCTATAACACTAAAAATATATTCCGGTCCCGTCTTTAAATTTTGAACTGACTTTTTTTCTATGTCTATTCCATTTTCTAAAAGCTTTTTATCTATTTTTTCAACTGCTTTATCAAATACTTTTAATATCCAATCATTGTTTTTAACTTCCCCAGGAATATTCAATTTCAAGCACACAACACAATTCTCAGAATTTAAAAGTTGTCTTATTTGATACACTCTTTCTTCTCTTCTATCCATTACTTCTACAATTGAAGGTCTTGACCCGTCATTA
>NZ_JH165150.1 GCF_000227315.1 Peptoniphilus indolicus ATCC 29427
GATAATTTACCACCTGAAAATCTATATAGATAGACTCCTAGAATTGGACCTATTGACTTTCCAATTCCTAATGCTTTTCGATAATTTCCATAAGCTATACCTATTTTTTGGGGCTCTGTTATCTCAATTAAAATACTGCTGGAAGCTTGAGTATAAAATACCTCTGTCATTAAAATAGCAGTAAAAATACTTATAAAAAATATTCCTGAATTACTTAATGATATCATCATATACAGTACAGATGTAAATAATATTCCGTAAAAAACACTATCATATTTGTTAGCCTTGCTAATAAATTTCCCCAGCTTACTAGGTAGAAAAATCATGAAAATTGCTGATGGCAAATATAAATATGCTAGTGAATTAATTTCTGAAATTACATTCTCCTTAAAATAGATGAGATATAAAGGAGAAGTTAAACTTGTCACAAACGATACAACCCCTATATACAGAAAAAAAATTTATTTTTTTTAATAATTTTACCTTTAAACCACATTTCATTCTTATTTCTCAAAATGATGTATCATAGAAATAATTTTTAGCCTTGTATAGAGCAAATAAATTTACGAGAATAAAAAAT
>NZ_JH165151.1 GCF_000227315.1 Peptoniphilus indolicus ATCC 29427
GCGATTTTGGTGCTCACCCTGCTAAGAGTTTATGGTGGGATTTTAATGAGATTCATATGAATAATTATGAAGATATTGTATATAATGTTCGTCTCATTTTAATTAAATTCATAGAATATGAATATTCAAATAGAATAGTATTAAAAAAACCAATATCTTGGTATGAATGGTTTATGGATAATTGTGATTTAATATATGACTTTATTTGATTGTAATTGATATTATTAGAAAATTTATAATAAAATACGTAATACTATTACTTAGAGACAATACTAAATTCTTCATGTAAAAGTTCGCTGACTAAATATCGTAATACAAACGCTTATCGTTAAGTCATAGTTAGATAGGGACGTATTATACAGTTTTAAACTTAGTAAAGCAATTGAATAGATAGTATATCTAAAATGCCAATATTTATTGGCATTTTAGAAAATAAATTTATGGCAGTTGTTAAACTATTAACCAATTTCATATCTATGTATTTAGTTAATTGAATGGTTATTTTAATAAAAATGATTTTATCCTACTATAATTAGGGTTGTAACTGAGGGAGAGCATTTCATTGAAAAAAATATTA
>NZ_JH165152.1 GCF_000227315.1 Peptoniphilus indolicus ATCC 29427
AAAAGATAATCATGCTCTAGATACAAGCCTTTCTAATTTCAATAAATACATTAACAATAATGAAGTTTTCAAAGAATATTTTGATAAAAATAAAGGAAAAACAAAGCTAAAATAAGATTTGAATCATCTCCATCAGAGCAAGCTCAAATTGATTGGAAAGAAAATATAGAGTTCATAACTTCTGATGGAGAGGTAATTAATTTAAATATTTTTGTTTTCATACTTTCATATTCAAGATATAGGATTTTTAGTGTATCACTAGACAAAAAACAAAGTACTCTATTTGACTTTTTAAATTCTAGCTTTGAACAAATTAGTGGAGTTCCTCAAAGCTTAGTAACTGATAATATGAAAACAATTATGGATGAGCCAAGAACCGGTAGAAAAGAAGGAAAAGTTAACAATAAGTTTTATCAATTTATGAAAGATTATGGTTTTGATCTAAAACCATGTACAGCCAAAAGACCACAGACTAAAGGAAAAGTAGAATCTAGCATGAAACTATTAGAAGAAATTAACGCCTAACAAGGGAAATTAACATATCAAGAACTTTTAGACTTAGTTTC
>NZ_JH165153.1 GCF_000227315.1 Peptoniphilus indolicus ATCC 29427
ACTTTAAAAATATATACATTTGGAGAGTTTTTTATAAAATCGCTTGTTTTACCAACATATTTAATATCTCCGTTTAATAGTATAATTACATCACTACATAAATTTTCTATATCTTCAACAATATGAGTAGATATTAAGGTTAGATGTTCTTTAGAATATTTCTTTATACTATTCCTCATTTCGATTCTTTCTTTAGGATCTACTCCTGCAGTTGGTTCATCTAATAGGAGTATTTTGGGTTTATTTAGTATAGAAATTGCAAATCCTAATCTTCTTTTTAGACCGCCTGACAAATTTATTGCTAAAGAATTTTTATAGTCTAACATATTTACTTCAGTTAATACTTCTTCTATTCTTTGTGGAACAATATTTTTGTCCATAAGTTTTAAAATTGCAAAATATTCTAATACTTCATAAACTTTAAATCTAGGGAAGAAATCAAAGTTTTGAGGCATATAACTTAGTATAGAACGAATTTCTCGATAATTTTTAGATTTAAGATTTAAACCATATATATTTATGTTTCCTTTTTTAAATGGCAGAATAGTAGATAATATTT
>NZ_JH165154.1 GCF_000227315.1 Peptoniphilus indolicus ATCC 29427
ATATTTTTGTAAAAAAAATTGCACTTATATGCATTTAGTCCTAAACTTTAATTAGCAAAACCAAAGATTGGAGGTACATATAAGTGCAAAATAATATCATGAATTTGTTTGGTTTTAAAGATGTAGTTTTTGATAGTTTTAATGAGGATAATGAATTTGTCCATGTTCATCTTTTTGTTTCTAAGATGTCTGTCTGTCCTCATTGTGGTTCTAAAAGGATTTGGGTTCATGGTCATAGGACTCAAAGGATTAAAAGATACTCATATTCGTGGTAAGAAGTCTTTAATTCATTTAAGGAAAACTAGGTATGATTGTAAGTCTTGTGGGTGTCGTTTTGAAAGGAATCTTGATTTTTTGCTAATGGTCATACTATGACTAAGAGGCTTGTTTTTGCTATTGTTCATGAGTTTGATGTGGTTTATTCTATTTCTTCTATTGCTAATAGGTATAATGTTTCTTCGAATACTGTTCTTCGTATTTTAAATTGTTTAAGTGTTCCTAGGGGTAAGTTTTCTGAGGTTTTGTGTATTGATT
>NZ_JH165155.1 GCF_000227315.1 Peptoniphilus indolicus ATCC 29427
GGTCTTATTTTATGGTTACACCAACAGTATTTCGGCTTATTTATGCGACCGAATCCTGCTTCATCTTGGAACATTATTCTTACTTTTTTATCCGGGTTAACGTTTCTAAGTTCTTTTGCTCTGCTGTTAATTTTTTTGAGGTCTCTATGACCTCTTTACTTGCTTTCTTAGGATGTTTACTTCTTGGCATTATTTTTCTAAATCCGTGTCTTTTTAGTACTCTATATATTTGACCCGTTCCTATGGAATGTCCTACAAGCTTTACATATGCTTTTTCTATTTCTTTGGCTGTTACTATTTGTCCACTTTCTGCTTTTTCTTCAAATTGCTTTAGGAATTCTTTTTCTTCTTCAAAGCAGAGATTTCTATGATTGCCTTGTCTTTTTTTATTTTTTAATGCGTTTACAGAATCTTCTCTGTATGCTTTTAACCATGCGAATACTGTAGATTTTCCAACATCTAATTTTTCAGATATGGATTTGGCACTGTTGCCTTTAAGTTTTAGTATTATGGCTTTAATCCTTAT
>NZ_JH165156.1 GCF_000227315.1 Peptoniphilus indolicus ATCC 29427
AGTACCTCAATTTAAAAAGGCTCTATGTCAAACATTAGGGATGCTCGTTAATTTCGAGTCTCTCTTTAGTACCATAAATAGTGTAAGAAATAGTAAACTCTTACTTGCACTATTTTTTTATATAATGAAAAGGTAGTATGACGAGTCGCTTTTTGGATTTGTTAATGTCAACATAAAAATGTACAAATTTGATTATATAAGAATGTACACTTATTCCTCCTTTATATACTCTTTAAGTCTGTATGAATTTCCAGTAATAGATAGACTGTTGCGTGGTGTAACAGTCTATCTATAATTGCTGCAGCTACTTTTTCATCATAAAATAACTTTGACCATTCATTGAAGTTTAAATTTGTAGTTATTATTGTACTTTTCTTTTCGTATCTTTTATCAATAAGTTGAAATATCAATCTTTCATCGCCATCATTTAGTGGTAAATAGCCCATTTAGTCAATTATTAATAATTTATATCCTATGTAATGTTTATTCGTTGTTCTAACTTATTTCTACCTTTGCTCTTTT
>NZ_JH165157.1 GCF_000227315.1 Peptoniphilus indolicus ATCC 29427
CTTATCCACTCACTCAAACATATACTAGCCATCTTTTTATTAGGCTGAGTAAGAACATATTGGTAGAACAACTCCTTTAATTGATAAGCTAACCTTAAATCCTCACTTAACCCAAGCATTAAAGAAACCTCACTAGCCTGCATAGAACTAAGCATAGAAGAAGGCTTTGTAACTAAACTCTTACTTCTCTTAAAAACACCCTAAGCTTAGAAGAAACATCCCTTTGAATCCTCTTTCTAACATTCTCCAAAGCCCAAGAAACCTGTCTTATGAAATAATACCTATCAATAATATGAATCGAACTTCTAAAGAACCTATCCCTAACAGACTTAAAAAAATTAGACATATCACTTACCAAAAACTTAACACTCATCCTCTCTATATTAGAAATCCTTTTAAAATACTCAAACAAACAATCCTTACTCCTAGAAAGTAAAATATCAATAACACTATGAATATCACCATTAAGAAGAGAAGTCTGATACTTGTTATTGCCACTATCACCCTTAAACT
>NZ_JH165158.1 GCF_000227315.1 Peptoniphilus indolicus ATCC 29427
CCTGAAGTCCGGCTGGAGTGAGTGGGAAGAGAGCGCCACGGACAGTATGTCGCAGGTAAAAAGTGCAGCCACGCAGACCTTTGATGGTATTGCACAGAATATGGCGGCGATGCTGACCGGCAGTGAGCAGAACTGGCGCAGCTTCACCCGTTCCGTGCTGTCCATGATGACAGAAATTCTGCTTAAGGGTTGTTTGACTAGTGCCTCTACTGCATGGGGGGCCAGAATGACTAGTGGCTGTCCCATGGTTAGCTTGCCTGCATCCTTTGTCAGTACGGCAATGGCTGCTACCATCCGTAGGCAAGGGGGCCACCCAGCTGCTACTGGGTCTAGCTTTTTGGACAGGTAGGCCACCGGCCGACGCCAAGGTCCCAGTTTTTGCGTTAGGACACCTTTGGCGTAGCCCTGCTTCTCGTCGACAAAGAGTTCAAAGGGCTTAGTCAAATCTGGCAACCCCAGGGCTGGGGCAGTTAGAAGAGCTTGCTTGATTTCTTGATAGG